>JAFDMF010000024.1 GCA_019306065.1 Deltaproteobacteria bacterium | reverse complement strand
AATCAATATAAAAGACCCGTTTTAAACAGAATTGAAAAAGACAGAGCGGCATATTCGGAAATAATATTTCATATAAAGGAAAAATGATAATGGGATTATCGAATAACCAAAAAGATAAAATAAAAAATTTATTATCTCAAAAAATCGAAAACAAATTAAAAAAATACGGACGCGAAACGGTTTCAATGCCTTTTCTGGCAAGAATCATTCAGGATAACGAAAAAATTGCTTCCTATTAAATAAGGATATAAAAATATTAATAAAAGATAAAAAAATGATAATAAAAATAAACGGCAAACAAGAAAACCTTACAAAACAAACAACCCTTTCGGAACTGATAAAAGATAAAAAAATAGATTCATACATAATAGTAGTAGAGTATAATAAAAAAATCATACCGAAAGAAGAGTTTGACAAAATAATTTTAAAAGATAAAGACAAGCTCGAAATTTTAACATTTGTCGGAGGCGGATAAAAACAATGGAAGATATATTGGAAATAGGCGGCGAAAAATTAAACTGCCGGCTTTTTATAGGAACCGGAAAATATCCTTCGGATAAATTAATACCCAAAATAATTACGGCATCCGGCGCGCAAGTAATAACCGTAGCGTTAAGAAGAGTAGATTTTAGCGCAATTACTCAAAACGTAATGCAGTTTATCCCAAAAAATATCCGGCTGCTTCCCAATACCTCCGGCGCCCGAAATTTTGAAGAAGCGGTTAGGATAGCAAGACTTGCAAAAGCTGCGGGATGCGGAAACTGGATAAAAATAGAGGTAATACCCGATAACAAACGCCTGCTGCCGGACGGACACCAAACCGTAAAGGCTACGGAAATACTTGCAAAAGAAGGTTTCGTAGTTATGCCCTATATAAACCCCGATCTTATAATTGCAAAACAGCTCGTATCTGCAGGAGCCGCGTCCGTTATGCCGCTGGGCGCTCCCATAGGAACAAATTTAGGGCTTAAAACAAAAGAAATGATAAAAATTTTAATAGAAGAAATACCGCTGCCCATAATAGTGGATGCAGGCATAGGAAAACCGTCCGACGCTTGCGAAGCTATGGAATTAGGAGCGGCGGGCTGCCTTGTTAATACCGCAATAGCCGCTTCAAACAATCCCGTATTAATGGCGGAAAGTTTCGGCAAAGCCGTAATTGCCGGCAGAAAAGCATACCTTGCAGGGTTTGCAACCAAACAAAAAGCGGCGAAAGCATCCTCTCCGCTTACCGGATTTTTATATGAGGAAAAATAGACGTGAGCTTCTACGACACATATTTAAAATATAAAAATTTCGATTTTAAAAACTTTTTTAACTCCGTAACCGAAAATAAAATAAAATATATACTTTCAAAAGAAAGAATAAACCGGCTTGACTTTTTATCTTTGCTTTCCGAAAAAGCCTCCGGCTTTCTCGAAGACATGGCGTTAAAATCTCATAAACTCACAATAAGCAACTTCGGAAAAGTAATACTGTTATTTATACCGATTTATATATCCGATTACTGCTCAAACTCCTGCCTTTACTGCGGATTTAGCGCAAAAAACAAAATACAAAGAAGACATTTAAATTATGACCAAATCGAGACGGAAGCAAAAAAAATAGCCGAAACAGGAATAAAACATATACTCCTTTTAACCGGAGACGCTCCTAAAATAGCTACCGTAGATTACATAAAAAACTCCGTAAAAATACTTAAAAAATATTTTTCCGGCATAGGCATAGAAATATACGCGTTAACCCAAAACGAATATAATATCTTAATACAAGAAGGAGTAGATTCCTTATCCATATATCAGGAAACCTACAACGAAAAACTATACGCAAAACTCCATCCCGCAGGACACAAAAAAGATTATCATTTTCGGTTAAATGCGCCGGAAAGCGCTTGCATGGCAAAAATACGTTCCGTTAACATAGGCGCGCTTTTGGGGCTGGACGAATGGCAAAAAGACGCCTTTTTTACGGGGCTTCATGCCGATTACTTACAAAATAAATACATGGATGCCGAAGTTAGCATATCGCTGCCCAGAATAAGACCCCATGCCGGAGATTTTAAAATATCACATCAAATTACCGATAAAACATTCGTTCAAATAATGACCGCTATAAGAATATTTATGCCAAGAGCAGGAATTACAGTATCTACAAGAGAAGCGCCGGAATTTAGAAACAACATAATAAAACTCGGAGTTACAAAAATGTCTGCAGGCTCAAGCGCCTCAGTAGGAGGATATGCTTTGCATAATAACGATACAAAACAATTTGATATATCCGATACAAGAAGCGTTAAAAAAATGGAAGAAGCCATAACAAAACTGAATTATCAGCCCGTATTTAAAGATTGGCAAACATTATAGCCTATTGCCTAACTTCCTATTTTGCTTATTTTCGGCGTTATACTCAAATTTGAATCCTCGACTTATTATTAATAAACCTGCGGTTAAAATTTTCGCAAGCCTTGAAAATAAACAAACTACTTTGTTATGCAACAGGCTTTCCTTTAAATAACAAAGTAGTTCGGGCGAATAACAATTTTTAATCGCAAAAAAGAATACTTATGAAAAACGAATTCGAAAAAGCATTAACTTTTTACATAGATAAAAATCAGCTTAAAAAAATAGAAAAAATAACAATAGGCATAGCAGGAGCAGGCGGACTTGGTTCTAACGTTGCTTTTAATCTGGTTCGATCCGGTTTTTGCAACTTTATTATAGCCGATTTCGATATCGTAAGCTATTCCAACCTAAACAGACAGTTTTTCTTTTATAATCAGGTCGGAGAAAAAAAAGTTTCCGCTCTTTGCAAAAACCTTCTATCCATAAATCCTAATCTTAACATAAAAACCTATGATCAAAAAATAAACCAGAATAACATCCGAAAAATTTTTAAAAATACAGACGCTATAATCGAGGCTTTTGACAAACCTAAATATAAAAAACTAATAATAGAAACCTACATAAATTCTAACAAACTAATAATAGCCGCATCCGGCATAGCAGGCTTTGGAAAAAGCGACGAAATAAAAACCCATAAAATAAAAAATAACCTCTATATAATAGGAGATTTAAAAACCGAAGCAAATCAAACAAACCCTCCTCTTTCTCCGAAAGTAAACATCGCGGCGGCAAAACAGGCGGATATTGTTTTGGAGTATTTTTTAAGTTAAATTTTTTCTATAAAACTCCCGTCAACATATTATAAAGGTTATATTTCTATCTTGAAAATTATATTTAATTATAATAAAAACAGCAGACATATAAAAATGAAAAATATTGTAATAAATACGGCAAAAGAATTTATGAAAACCCCCGAAGACAGATACATTTCTTTGGGACAATTTATAGGCGAAAAGTTTAGAAAAGACAAACTTGAGCCGCTGTTTGTTGATAAAGATGACAATAGAAAAATAAGAATAATATTAGACGGAGCTTACGGGTATCCGACCTCTTTTACAGAAGAAGCATTCGGCGGATTAGCAAGAAAATACGGCAAAGACAGAGTAAAAAAAAGACTTGAATTTATATCCGAAGAAGAACCGCTTTTAATTGAAGAGATTGATTTGTATATAGAAAAAGCGGATAATGAATAAAACATTTAATCTTTCCTGTTTTTAGATTACCCTGCCCGTTTTACAAATTTACGCGTAAATTTTATCCTTTTTGCAACCTCTTTACATTTTTCGTAACAATCTTTGTATTTCCCTAACCGTTTACAACTCGAAACAAATTTTTCCGGTCAAAAAAAGAGTTTTCTTTTGATTTTTTTCTTTATTGTGATAAATACTTTTACCGATTACAAAGAGATTTAATTACAAATAAATGCCAGTTTAAAAGGAAGGAAAACAATGAAAACCATAGAAAAATACAAAGGATTCGAGCAAGGACCTATAAGACCTCCAAGCGAGGCTTCCAGCCTTTTAATTCGCGTAACAAGAAACTGCCCGTGGAACAAATGCATATTTTGCCCCGTATATAAAAAAAAAAAATTCTCAGTTCGCCCCGTAGAACACATAATAAAAGATATAAATTCGGTTAAAAAACATTCGGACGAAATATTTCATATTGCAGGAGAAGATAAAAACATAAACCGCATCGATTTACAAAACTATGTCCAAAGCCTTTCCAACGATCAAATGCCCGCTTTAAACGCGGCATGGCATTGGTTTATAAGCGGAACAAAATCAATATTTATACAAGATGCAAACAGCCTTATAATAAAGGCTTCGGATCTTATAACAATTTTAAGCTACATAAAAAAAAGCTTTCCTTTTGCAAAAAGAATAACATCTTACGCCAGATCTCATACCATAGCCCGCATAAGCGACGAAGATATGAAAGCAATAGTAAAAGCGGGTTTAAACAGAATCCATATAGGGCTTGAATCAGGCGCAGACGAAGTTCTATCTATGATTAAAAAAGGAGCCGATAAAAATACACATATAAAGGCAGGAAAAAGAGTTATAAAAGCAGGAGCCGAATTATCCGAATATATAATGCCCGGACTTGGCGGAGTAAAACTTTCAAAAATACATGCGCTTGAAACCGCAGATGCTTTAAATAAAATAAATCCCCATTTTATAAGACTTCGCACCTTTGCGGTAAGAAATAAAAATGAACTTTATACTGCCGGAGATTTTGAAAAATGCAACGACGTTGCCGCGGTAAAAGAAATACTTCTGTTAATTCAAAACCTTTCCGGCATAACAAGCAGCATTAAAAGCGATCATATACTAAACCTATTTCAGGAACTTGAAGGATACATGCCGGAAGATAAAGAAAAAATGACAGACATATTAAAAAACTTTTTATCAATGGAGCCAAAAGAACAAATGCTATTGCAAATAGGAAAACGTATCGGAATGTTAGGCAGCGTAATAGATACAAACCTGCCTTTGAAACTGGCGGATGTAAAAAAAGAATGCGAAAGATTAGGAATAACGGAACATAATGTAGATCAATTTATAGAAGAGGCTATGAGCAGGTTTGTATAAAATGGAATTAATACACAATTTAAACCAAATAAAACAGCCGTATAATAACGCGGTAGTTACAATAGGAAATTTTGACGGCGTCCATATCGGACATAAAGAATTATTTCAGCAGATTATTAACGAGGCAAAAAATATCGGGGGCAAATCCGTTGTAATAACGTTTAATCCTCATCCTATGAAAGTTATAAAAAAGAAAAAACCCTTTTATCTGATAACTCCGCTCGCTCGCAAAGTGGAACTTATAAAAAAAATCGGCATAGATATTCTTATAATAATACCTTTTACAACAGAATTCGCTCAACTTACCGCAGAAGACTTTTTAAAAAAAATATTAATAAACAAAATAGGCGCAAAAGTTATAATAGTAGGAAACGATTACGCCTTCGGAAAAAACAGAGGAGGCAATCTGGCGTTTTTAAAACAACATCGCCAAAAATTCAATTACGAAGTTAAAGGAATATCCGATATAACAGGAACCTTAAACGAAAGAATCAGCAGCACAAAAGTCCGAAAAACAATAGCCGCCGGAAAAATTTTTGAAGTAAAACAGCTTTTGGGTAGATTCTATAAAATAGCGGGAAAAGTTATTGCCGGACGCAGCCGCGGAGGCAAAACTTTGGGATTTCCAACCGCAAACATAAAACCGAACGAACAACTTCCTCCAGCCTTCGGAGTTTATGCCGTTTTTGTAGATTATCAAAAAAATACTTACAACGGCGTAGCAAATGTAGGAATAAGCCCAAGTTTCGGAGACAATCTGTTTACAATAGAAATTCATATTATAAATTTTAATGAAAATATATACGGCGAAAAACTCGGAATAACCTTTATAAAAAAAATAAGGGAAGAAAAAAAATTTACAGATACCTCCGAATTATCCGAACAAATAAAAAAAGATATACAAAAAGGAGAAAAAATTTTATTAAAATGGCGAAATTAGATATAGTTACATATCCGAATCGGCTTCTATCAAACAAATCCGAACCGCTTTTAAATATAGACGCCGACACCCATAAACTTATACAAGATATGGCGGATACAATGTATTCTTTTTCCGGCGTAGGACTTGCGGCAATTCAAGTAGGAATACCGAAAAATATAATAATATACGACCGTCTCGCTCAAGATAACAAAAAAAATTTCCAAGCGCTTATAAATCCCGAAATAGTAGAATGTCATGGCGTTCAAATATCCGAAAAAGAAGGCTGCCTAAGCTTGCCGGAGCTACTGGCAGACATAAAACGTTTTAAAACCATAAGCGTAAAAGGCTTAAATTCGGAAGGAAAACCCGTAACCATAGATGCGGAAGGACTTCTTGCGGTAATACTTCAGCATGAAATCGAGCATTTAAACGGAATACTTTTGACAGATAAAATAAGCGCTTTAAAGCGAAATATTTATAAGCGCAAAGCCTTAAAAAATTTAAAAAAAGAATAAATCAAGCGCCGAAGCGATAAACAAAAAGCAGAGCAAACACTGTTTTTCACTATATCATTTCGACAAGCACAGCGAAAAAAAATCTCATAATAACAAATATAACAATGAAACAATTAAAAATAATATTTATGGGAACCTCCGATTTTGCGGTGTTCTCATTAAAAAAGCTTATAAAAGAAAGCTGCAATATAAGTCTTGTGGCAACACAGCCGGACAGAAAAAAAGGAAGGGGCAAAAAACTGCTTCCGCCTCCGGTAAAAACCGCCGCTTTAAAAGCAAATCTTAATATAATACAGCCCGAAACAATTGCAGACAAAAAATTTGAAGAAACAATAAAAGGGCTTGCCCCGGATCTTTTAATAGTAACATCATTCGGACATATCTTAAAAAAACCGCTTCTTGATATTCCTTCAATAGGAGCAATTAATATACACGCCTCCCTACTTCCCAAATACAGAGGAGCGTCTCCCATACATTCGGCAATAATAAACCGCGAAAAAGAAACGGGAGTTACCACAATATTTATGGATGAAGGAGTAGATACGGGAAATATCATCAATAGCGTAAAAATCGCTATAAAAGCGGATGATACCGCTGCAACCCTGCACGACAAACTCGGTTTGCTCGGAGCTGATCTTTTGATAAAAACATTAAAACAAATAGCCGAAAACAACATAACCTCTTATCCTCAAAACAACAACAACGCGACATATACCCGTATATTTAAAAAAAAAGACGGAAACATAAACTGGAACAAACCCGCTAAACTTATAGAAGCTTTTATAAGAGGAATGAATCCTTGGCCTAGCGCCTTTACATATTTAAACGACAAACGATTTAAAATCTTTAAGGCAAAAGTTGTAAACCATCAGTATTCAAACGCGGCGGCGCCAGGGACGGTAATCTATAAAACAGCGGAAGAACTTCTTGTTTCAACCCAAAGCCTTGCCTTATCAATACTCGAAATTCAGGCGGACTCCGGCAAAAAATTAAAAATTAAAAATTTTTTATCAGGTTTTGCCATCTCCGAGGACGCGATTTTTTCCGGCGTATCCAACAATGCCTCGTAATACGGCGCTATACATATTAAACAGGCTCGATAAAGAAAAATGTACTACTTTAGACAGGCTTATAGAAAACAGCGTAGATAAAAAAAACCTTTTGTCAAAGCAAGATAGAGCATTATTTAATATAATAATCTATGGGGTTTTGCGTCAAAAAAAAAGACTCGATTACATAATAAAACATTTTTCAAATATACCTTTAAATAAAATAGACAATCAAATCTTAAACATATTAAGAATAGGAATATTTCAGCTTAAATTTTTAAATAAAATACCCGCTTCCGCCGCAGTTAATACTGGCGTAGATCTTGCAAAAAAATATAAAAACCAATGGAGCGCAAATTTTGTAAACGCGGTTTTAAGAAACACGGTAAGGAATCCGCTCCTTCCAAAACTTCCAAATGAAAGCGATATATTAAAATACATATCAGTAGCCGAATCCTTTCCTCAATGGCTTATAAAAAAATGGATTAAATCCATAGGAGCAGAAAAAACAAAACTATTATGCAAATCTTTAAATAAAACCCCAAACATAACCATAAGGGCAAACACATTAAAAATAGACCGGGATAATCTCATTAAAGAGCTTACGCCGTTTGTTGAAAAGATATCCGCCTGCAAAATATCTCCGGACGGCATAAACTTTACAAAACCGTCAACCCGCATAGACAAACTGTCCGCATATAAAAAAGGACACTTTCAGGTTCAAGACGAAGCGGCTCAAATTGCCTCTTTGCTGCTTGCCCCCGCGCCCGGAGATAAAATATTAGACGCTTTTGCCGGACTTGGCGGAAAAACTGGACACATAGCCGCTTTAATGAATAATAAAGGTAAAATTACGGCGGCAGACTACGATAAAAATAAACTTACGCTTCTTGATAACGCTGTAAAACGGCTTGGCATAACCAACATAGAAACAAAAGAGATCAATTTTTTAAAAAAACAAATCATTCCGGAAAAGGAAAAATTCGATAAAATATTAATAGACGCTCCTTGTTCCGGATTTGGAGTTATAAGAAGAAATCCGGATACAAAGTGGACGGTTTCCGAAAAAAATTTGCAAAAACACGGACTACGTCAGATAAAACTTCTTGAAAACCTATCCGGCTATGTAAAAAAAAACGGAATAATACTTTATACCGTATGTAGCGCGGAACCGGAAGAAAACGAACAAGTATTAAAAGCTTTCTTAAACAACCGGCCAGAATTCGTTTTAAAAGAGCCTTGCGCGGATAACAATCTTCTTTTAAAAATAAGTTATTCGGATAAACTTTATAAAACCTTTACCTCCGTTCATAATACAGACTGTTTTTTTTACGGATGCTTAAAAAAAATAAAATAATAAAAAAAGCCGGTTGTATAACAAAGCAGTTTGTTTGAGTTCAAGGCGGATAAAAATTTTAACCGCAGGAATACACAAAGTATTTCGAGGATTAAAATTTCTATCCAACGCCGAAATCGGACAAACTACGAAGTTATGCAGCCTGTTTGGAAAGGAAAAGTAAAAATGAGAGTAATAGCCCCGTCAATTTTATCCGCAAACTTTGCAAAACTCGGAGAAGAAATAAAATCTATTGAAAAAGCCGGAGCGGATTGGATACATATAGACGTAATGGACGGTCATTTTGCGCCCAATATAACAATGGGACCAATTGCTGTCCAAGCCGTAAAAAACATTACAAAACTCCCCATAGACGTTCATCTTATGATTGAAAACCCGGATCTTTACATCAAAGATTTTGCAAAAGCCGGGGCAGATTACATAAGCGTTCATATCGAAGCTTCAATACATCTAAACAGAACAATAAATCTTATTAAAGAATGCGGAGCAAAAGCCGGAGTAGCTCTTAATCCTTCCACCCCTATAGAAACCATAGAATGGGTTTTGGAATATCTGGACTTTGTTCTTATAATGAGCGTAAATCCGGGCTTCGGAGGGCAGTCTTTTATTGCCAACAGCTTGGAAAAAATAAAAAAATTAAAAAAAATAATAAAAAATAAAAACCTTTCCGTAAAAATCCAGATTGACGGCGGAGTAAACAAAAATACCGTATCCGATATAGCCTCCGCCGGAGTCGAAATATTTGTCGCCGGTTCCGCCATCTTCGGCGCAACAGATTATAAGTCGGCTATTGACAATCTAAAAAAATAAATTGACATATAATCCATGTTATTTTAGACTAGTCTAAAACCAGTTTAGGAGGCTTACTATGGAACATATAGGCGCTTATGAAGCAAAAACCCATTTGCCCAAACTACTTGCTAATGTATTAAACGGCAAGCAGATGATAATTACAAAACATGGCAATCCCGTAGCTATATTGAGCCCTTTTGCCGATAAAAAAAAATATGCTTCTGATACTACTATTATGAAATTAAAAGAATTTAGAAAAAATAAAAGGTTAAACGGGCTGAATTTAAAATCTATGATTCAGGAAGGAAGAGATTAATTGGAGCCAAAAGTAGTAATAGATAATTCGATTGTAATGTCTTGGTGTTTTGAAGACGAAGCAAATCAATATGCAGATCAGGTTTTGGCTTCATTGGAATACATAGGCTCTTTGGTTCCTTTTATTTGGTCTCTTGAAGTAGGAAATGTTCTATCGGTAGCCGAAAGAAAAGGAAGATTAAAACGAGCCGATTCTTTTAGATTTTTAAATTTGCTTTCCGAATTGCCAATAACTATAGAACAGGAAAATCCGGAAAGATTAATGCGGGAAATTTATATACTGGCGACAGAAGCGCAATTATCTACTTATGACGCATCTTATCTTCATCTTGCAATGAGAAAAGGACTGGCGTTAGCGACTCTTGATAAGGCTTTGATAAAAGCCGCCTCGAATATGAGTATTCCCTTGTTTGAGAAAATATAACTTTTCCTCTCTCTTTTTTCTATCCGACGGACGAAAAGAAAGAGAAAATAGTTTTAAAGCGTTATGCTCAAATCTTAATATGTTGAGTTGCGCTTCGCTTAACCCAACCTGCTTAACTACGACGGTAGAAATAAAATATGCTCAAAGAGAAATAAAGTAATAAATAACGCCCATTTCACCGGCGTCGTTAGCGGTCGAGTGGATTAGTTTGTTAGATTTATTTAGCGCCAATATCTTCGCTCCATTCCAATGCTGAAAAATGAACGCCAGCTCCAATTAAAAAGCCTAATATCGCTAAAACCACCATAGCTCCGATTGAGCCAAATAGATTGCCTATACCATAGCCAACTACTCCCCAGCTAATGCTGAAAAGAAGCATCAAAACAAACGCAAGCGGTTTTATGGATAATGTGACTATTAGCCCCAGAAATATACCTCCTCCCCACCACCATGATTGAGCGCCAACTCCTACAAGAATAGAAATTATTGCAATCTCGCCAAATAATATCTTTGAGTTTTCCTCATTAAATTTTGCATTCGTTATCCCTTTACGAACGTTCTGGTATTCCATTATTTCCTTCATAAATCTAACGCGTTAATAATTGGTGCGAATCACAGCGTCCGCTTTAACGATTTGTTATCTGTTTTATTTTGTTCTATAAAATGATCGACCGTTGACTTTTTTATATTTAACCAGACCTTCATCTTCAAGAATTCTGGCAATAATATCGAAGAGCCAACCTTTTTTCCCATACTGTTTATTTGCCAGAGGCACCGCAAAAAAACTAAGATCAAGCTCTTTCTGTATGTCAGCTGCAGGGACCCATCTGTCTTCACATACAAGCTCTTTATCTTTTATGAATTTCAGTAATTCATTGGATATTTCTTTAATAAGACCATGAATTTTTTGTTTGCTATTCATCTTATTACCTCCTATGATTTTTTTTGTTCAAATAACAGCGTTAATAGATAGTAGTTTTAAACGTCTATCTTTATATTATAATAAAAAAACGGAAATATAGGCTATATCCCGCTTTTTTCCCAAACTCTATTTATACAAAATAAATCATATTTTTTTTTATTTTACAAATTCAAAATCACAAATACGGATAAATTCCGACCAAATCCCGAATTATATATCATCAATATGAATATAGGAAACTTTCCTAACTACATTATAGACGCAAAAAAAATAATTGCGAAAGGAGACGTGCAAAGTTTTTTGCGTAGCGGCTCTTGTCGACGAGGAAACAATTTTTGGCAAGTTTTTCGTAAAACAACGCAAACTGTTTGAAACTCGAGCAAAGCGCGAGTTGAGTTTTTGCGTTGTTAGAAAAATGCAGGTAAAAATCCGAAGAGACAAGCAAAAAGCGGAGCAAACAACTTGAACGTCTCCAAACTAATATAAACATAGCAAAGTCCCGTTATTAAACATACTTAACTGCACAAAATAACTATTATAAAAATAATAAAGGGATTTCTCGCTTTGCTCGAAATGACAGACTTCTTATTTTTGCCGTATCTTATATTTCAACGAAGGAAGCGAGGAGAAATTTTTTAAGTTGCAAATATACGAATTATAACTTAATTAAACCGCTTATAAATCTTATAAAACATAAAAGTCGAAAAAGGTAACTGCCTCAAATGCTTAAAAAAGCCGCGATTAAAGACGTAAAAGCTATCTATAATATTTTAAATATGTACGGAGAAAAAGGAATGCTTCTTTCCAGACCTTTAAGCGTATTATATGAAAATATAAGAAACTTTTATATCTATGAAGATAAAAAAACAAAAAAAGTTATAGGATGCTGCTCGCTGCAATTTTCTTGGGAAGACCTCGCGGAAATACGCTCTTTGGCTGTTTTGCCCGAATTTACGCGGCAAAAAATCGGAACTACGCTGGCAAAAGCCGCGCTTAACGAGGCTAAACAATACGGCATAAACAAAGTTTTTACATTAACCTACAAACTGGATTTTTTTGATAAGCTCGGCTTTCAAGTTATAGAAAAAACAAAACTTCCCCTTAAAATATGGTCGGACTGCATCAATTGTCTTAAATTTCCGGACTGCGACGAAACCGCAATGATGCTTGAATTAAACAAAAGCCCGTAAATCTAAAAAAAATAATGAAATTTCGGCGGCTAACAAAACAGTTTGTTCGTTTGCAAGGCGGATAATAATTTTAACCGGAAAAATATCCGTTATTAAAAAAAATAATCGCAAAAAAGGATAATGAAATTTCGGCGGCTAACAAAACAGTTTGTTCGTTTGCAAGGCGGATAATAATTTTAACCGGAGGAATACTAATGTATTTCGAGGATTAAAATTATTATCCAACGCCGCAAACGGGCAAACTGTTTTGTTAGCCGCCAAAATTTTAAAAAAATGAAACCAATAATAGTAATAACAGGCAGACCAAACGTAGGCAAATCCACCCTTTTTAACAGAATTACCAAAACAAAAGACGCCATAGTAGATAATCTGCCCGGAGTCACCAGAGACAGAAACTTTAAAGACGCATCGTATGACGGCTTTGATTTTATACTTGTTGACACAGGCGGATTTGAAGATACGGATAAAAAACCGTTTTCTGAAAAAATATCCGAGCAAATATTTATAGCCTTAAAAGATGCGGATATTATAATACTTATATTAGATGCAAAAACGGGACCAACCCCCTATGACGTTGATCTTTTAAATTTTTTAAGGTCAGAAAAAAAGCCTGTCTTTTATGCCGTAAATAAAATTGATTTCGCAATACACGAAGATCGTATTTATGATTTTTACAGTCTCGGAGTCGATAAATTATATCCTCTTTCGGCAGAACATGGTTATGGACTATCCGATCTATTAGATAATGTTACGGCAGCTTTTCCCGAACGGAATCAGGATAATGCAGGCGAAGATAATAAAGTAAAACCTATAAAAACAGCATTTATAGGAAAACCTAACGTCGGAAAATCTTCTTTGATAAACAGAATATTACAAGAAGACAGATTCATGGTAAGCGATATTCCCGGAACTACAAGAGACTCGGTTGATATAGAATTTTCAATCAACAGAGATAAATATGTATTAATAGATACGGCAGGAATAAGACGCAAAAGAAGCGTATCTGCAAAATTAGAAAAGTTTTCGATTATAAAAGCGTTAAAAAGTCTGGAACGCTGCGATATTGCATTGATAGTTATAGATGCCGGCGAAGGAATTTCGGATCAAGACATAAGAATAGCCGGATACGCTCATCAAAGAGGCTGCGGATGCATATTTTTGCTGAACAAATGGGATCTTATAGAAAAAACCCCGCAAATTGAAAAAAATTTTTACGACGCCGTTCAAGATGCGGCAAAATTTTTAAAATATGCTCCGATTATGACTGTATCGGCATTAACAGGATTGCGGGTTAAAAAAATTTTTAAAGAGGTAAAAGAGGTTTTTACCCAATATACTACAAGAATAGGCACCGGCGTTTTAAACAGAATTATAGAAAAGGCAATACAACACAACGAACCCTCTTTACACAAAGGCAAAAGACTCAAATTCTATTATGCTACTCAGATTTCGAATAATCCACCGGAATTTATTTTTTTTGTAAATTATCCGCATGCGGTTCATTTCTCTTATAAACGCTATCTTGAAAACAAAATAAGAAGCGGGGCAAAACTTGATAAAACCCCCTTAAAAATCTCCTTTAAGCAAAGAGGAGGGCGAATTGAGTTCGGAACAAAAAAAAAGAGAAACGGCAAAATTGTTAAGCGCGTAAAAAGGTTATAATGAAAACTTCAAACGCGCCCCTTGCCGAAAAAATGAGACCGAAAAGCTTAGAAAATTTTATCGGGCAAGAGCATATATCCGATAAAAACAGCCTTATAAGAAGAGCGCTTGAAAAAGATACTCTGTTTTCAATGATATTATGGGGACCTCCGGGATGCGGTAAAACCAGTTTGGCAAAAATTATCGCTTCTAAAACATCCTCTGCTTTCTTTGAATTTTCGGCGGTTTTATCCGGCGTAAAACAGATAAGAGAAGTAATAGAAAAAGCGGAAAAAAATATTAATGCCGGCAACAAACGCTCCGTTTTATTTGTAGATGAAATACACAGATTTAATAAAGCCCAGCAGGACGCTTTTCTTCCTCATGTAGAAAGCGGACTTATTACCCTAATAGGCGCAACCACTCAAAATCCCTCTTTTGAAATCATACCCCCTCTTCTTTCAAGATGCAGGGTTATAACCCTAAACCCCTTATCTGCAGACAGCTTAAAAAATATACTCAAAAAAGCGCTTTACGATTCTACAACCGGATTCGGAGAAAAAAATATCGAATTTGAAAAAAAAGCGCTCAGGTATATTGCAAACATCTCGGAAGGAGACGCAAGATTTGCTCTTAATACCCTTGAAGCCGCCGTCTTAAATTATGCCGAAGAAAAAAAAGAAATAACCTTAAAAGAGCTTGAAAAAATACTTACAAAAAAATCTTTTCTTTACGATAAGTCCGGCGAACAACATTACAATCTTATATCCGCATTTCATAAAAGCCTGCGCGGAAGCGATCCGGACGCTGCGCTTTACTGGCTTGTCCGAATGCTTAAATCCGGCGAAGATCCTTTATATATAGGCAGACGAATGGTTCGCTTTGCTTCCGAAGATATAGGAAACGCAGATCCTAACGCTTTAAACATATCCCTTGCCGCGGTTGAAGCTTACAGATTTCTCGGCTCGCCGGAAGGGGAATTGGCTTTGGCGCAAGCAGCAATTTATCTTGGCTCCGCTCCTAAAAGCGCCGGCATATACGCCGCCTTCAACAACGCGACGGATACCGTAAACAAAAGCGGTTCCCTGCCTGTTCCTATGCACATCAGAAACGCCCCTACAATGCTTATGAAAAATCTGGGTTATGGAAAAAATTACAAATACCCTTATAATTTTAAAAATGCTCATGTGGCGGAAAACTATCTGCCGGATCAATTAAAAAATAATATATTTTATTTTCCCACTACAAGAGGTTATGAAAAAATAATAAAAGATAGATTGGATAAATGGCGCGAATTTAAAAAAAAACAAGATTGATTTATACAAAACTCGATTTTTTGATTGTTTTTTCAATAAGGATATGAGAAAAAAGACAACTTTAATTTCAAACCGAGCCGTTTGAAGTTTAACATCTAAATAGTTTCCGTAAAAAACGTCCTATTTTGTTTCTTTTTGGCATCGAATAAAATTTTATACGATGCCAAAAAGAAGTAAAACAGGGCTTTTTTATAAGTTTTTTATGCGAAGTTAATCGCTATACATATAGGTTAAGGGATATTTATTTGATTAATTTATAATTAAGGTGTTAAACTTATGGATGATGTTAAAAAATTTGACTGGAAGAAATATTTATTTCTATCTTTAGGAATTTTTCTTTTTATTATTGTTTACTACTCTCCACCATGGCCGGACGCCACAGACCCTATGGGAAAAGCTTTTGTTTTAAGCCGAGAAGGAAAAGGCGCTCTTGCCATCTTCCTTCTCGCGGGAACATGGTGGGTTTTTGAAGTTGTGCCTATAGGCGTAACCAGTTTGGCTATAGGAGTTATGCAGGCATTATATCTTATACGTCCGGCAAAGGTTGCTTTTAGAGACTTCATGGATCCTTCGGTAATGTTTATTTTCGCCTCTTTGGTAATAGGAATGGTATTTACCAAAACCCGCCTTACTCAAAGGCTCTCTTATAAAATGCTTTCTATAGTAGGCGAAAAAACAAGTATGATATATCTTGGCAGTTTTGTTTTAACCGCCGCTTTAACTCATATTATGGCTCATACTGCGGTCGCCGCTACCGTATATCCGCTTTTAATGTCTATATATGCTCTTTACGGCGAAGGAGAGAAAAAAACAAAATTTGGCAAAGGGCTTTTTATGGGCATGGCTTATATTGCCGGAGCCGGAAGTATCGTTACCCTTCTCGGAGCCGCCCGCGGAGCCGTTGCATTAGGTTTTTATAACGACATCGTAGGCAAAAGCGTATCGTTTTTCAAACTTACCTATTATATGTTTCCTATAGGCTGGATTATGGTATTTCTGCTTTGGGGATTTTTTATGGTCGTATGCAAACCGGAAAAAAAGGTTATCCCGGGGCTTAAAGCAAAAGCAAAAAAATTATATACCGAATTAGGTCCTTTAAGAAAAGAGGAAGTAATAGCCGGAGGAATAGTTTTATCCTGCATAGCGGTAATGTCTTTAAGATCTTTTATTCCAGCTCTCGGAAACATTGATAAAACCGCTATAATCCTTATGTCAACCCTTCTGTTTTTTATAACCGGCATATTAGACGTTCAAGACCTTGAAATGATTCCGTGGAATATAATACTTCTTTTTTCCGGAGCTATGAGCATAGGTTTTTGTTTATGGGATACCGGAGCCGCTAGATGGCTTGCCGTAAACTGGCTTGTTATGTTTCAGCAAGCAAGTTGGTTTGTATTTATAATGAGCATTGCATTCTTTGTTATGATAATGACAAATTTCATTATGAACGTTGCGGCAATTGCAATCTCGCTTCCGGTTGCCTTTGTTATAGCCCCTTATCTTGGGGTTGCCGCGGAGGTTATTCTTTTTGCAGCGTTAGTTGTAGCGGGCATGCCCTTCCTATTGCTGGTAGGCGCCGCGCCTAACGCCATAGCTTACGCTTCCAAACAGTTTACTACGGGAGAATTTTTTACTTACGGAATACCTGCAAGCATAATACTTATGATAGTAGTAGGAATTGCGGTAGCCGTTATTTGGCCTATGATGGGTATGACTATTACCATATAAAAAGGACAACGCATAATATTTAAGACGCAAAAACAATAGTAGAGACGTTTCATGCAACGTCTCTACTATACAACATATAAACATAAAAAAAGCCGATAAAGCCTCTATTGAAGACTTTATCGGCTTTATCTTTTTTTGTGTTAATCGTAAAATTTCTTATTCGGCAATCCTGCCGAAACGTCGCTCTCTTAATTGAAACTCTCCGATTATTTCCAAAAACTCTTCTTTGTTAAAATCGGGCCAAAGGATTTTTGATATATAAAGTTCCGAGTATGCTATCTGCCATAACAAAAAATTGCTTACCCTCATCTCGCCGCCTGTTCTTATCAACAGATCCGGATCGGAAAGTCCTGCGGTATATAGATGAGAAGATATTGTCCCTTCGTTAATTTCATCTGCCTTAAGCTTATTTCGGTCAATTTTTTTTATGATCTTTTTAAACGCCGAAAGAATATCCTCTCTGCCTCCGTAACTAAGGGCAAGATTTAAAATTAATCCTGTATTTTCTTTTGTGTGAGCCGTTAATTCTTTAACAAGGGTTTGAACATTTTTCGGCAGTCGCCAAACCTGTCCGATTACCTGTAATTTAACGTTATTTTTGACGATATTATCCTTTTCGGATATAAAAAAATTCTCCAAAAGCTTCATCAAGGCGTTTACTTCGGTTTTCGGTCTTTGCCAGTTTTCGATAGAAAAAGCATATAAGGTTAAAATGCCTATCCCTATCTCTCCTGCCGCAGTTACAATATCTCTTACCGTATCTGCCCCTTTTTTATGCCCTTCTATTCGATTCTTCAGTTTTTTTTTAGCCCATCTGCCGTTTCCATCCATTATAATTGCAACATGGAGCGGTAGTTTGCTCAAATCAATAGGTTCGAAATCATTATCAGATTTCAAGAATTTCCGCCTCTTTTTCTTTATAAACTGTCTCTATTTTTTTTATATAATCATCTGTGATTTTTTGAACTTCATCTTGAGATTTAAAAGCTTGATCTTCTGCTATTTCTCCGTCTTTTTTCAAGCTTTTTAACAGATCGTTGGAATCTCTGCGGATATTTCTTATAGCTACCTTATAATTTTCACATATCTTATTAACCGTTTTTACAATCTCTTTTCTTCTTTGTTCCGTAAGAGGCGGAATTGCAAGCCTTATTATTTTTCCGTCATTAGAAGGAGTAAACCCTAAATCCGATTTTAAAATCGCCCTTTCTATCTCTTTAATTGCCGAAGTATCCCACGGCTGAATTGTTACAAGCCTGCTTTCCGGAACCGCTATTGAGGCTATCTGATTAATAGCGGTTGCAGCTCCGTAATAATCGGCTTTTATACTGTCAAAAATAGATAAAGAGGCTCTTCCTGTTCTTATCTTTTTAAGATCTGTTTTTAAAGCCTCTACGCTTTTATTCATCTTATCTTTTATATCTTTATATACCTTCTCAGTCATTTTTATCTCCTCCGATAATACTGCCTATATCTTCGCCGCATATTACTTTTTTTATATTCCCTTTTGGTTTTATACTAAAAATTGCAAGAGGCAGTCCGTTTTCCATAGCAAGAGAAATCGCGGTTAAATCCATTACCTTTAAACGCTTCTTTATCACATCTTGATAACAGGCTTTTTTTATCAACTTTGCGTTATTATTAATTACAGGGTCCGAATCATAAAGTCCGTTTACCTTTGTAGCTTTTAAAACAATTTCGGCTTTCGTTTCTATCGCCCTAAGCGCCGCTGCAGTATCTGTGGTAAAGTAAGGATTGCCGGTTCCGCCTGCAAAAATCAATATTCTTCTTTTTTCCAGATGAAATAAAGCTTTTTCTCTTATATAAGGCTCGGCTATTCTATCTACAGGAACAGCCGACAGAATCCTTGCCTGAATGCCAAGTTTTTCCAAAGCCCCTTTTAAAGCCAAAGCATTTATTACTGTGGCAAGCATACCAATATTATCCGCATAAACTCTATCCATGCCAAAAGAGCCTGCACAGATTCCTCTGAATATATTACCGCCTCCTACTACTACGGACATCTTTATTCCGAAATTATGAATAGATAGTATCTCTGCGCTTACATAATCAATCATATCAGGATCAATCCCGAAACCGCCCTCTTTTGCAAGAGATTCTCCACTTAATTTCAGCAGGACATTTTTATATTTAGAAACAGCTTCCAAATGAATTATTATCCTTTTATTTCAAAACGAACAAATTGTTTAATCTCTATTTTTTCGCCTGTTTTTGCTATAAGCTCGTTTAAAAGATTCCCTACGGTTTTAGATGTATCTTTTATAAAAATCTGATTCATAAGACAGTTATCTTCAAAAAACTTTCTAAGTTTTCCTTCGGCTATCTTTTCGATCATCTTTTCCGGTTTTCCCATCTCCTTTGCCTGAGCTTTATAAATAGACATTTCTCTGTCAACAACATCTTGAGTAACATCCTCTTTGGTTACGCTTATAGGCGCGCTTGCCGCTACCTGCATAGCAATATTTTTTGTAAAGGCTGTAAAGTCCTCGTTTTTTGCAACAAAGTCGGTCTCGCAGTTTACCTCTACTAACGTTCCTATCTTTCCGCCCAAGTGAATATAAGATTGAATTGTTCCCTGAGAAGTTTGTCTGCCGGCTCTTTTAGAAGCGGTTGCAAGCCCTTTTTTTCTTAAAAAATCCACCGCTTTTTCAAAATCTCCGCCGGACTCGACAAGAGCCTTTTTGCAGTCCATCATTCCTGCTCCGGTTTTAGCGCGGAGATCCTTTACCATACCTGCGCTGACATTTATCATTTTTATTCTCCCGTATTATCTTCGATTTCTTCCGTTTTTCTTATTATTTCTACAATGGGTCCTTCTGTTCCGTCGGATATAATCTTTCTTTCTCCCGGCTTTAATTCCGATTTTCGAGTTGTCTTTTTATCCGTTTCAAATCCTTCTTTATCTTTATGCGCCTGCTGTTTTTCGACGAATTTTTCCGCGCCTTCTATACAAGCATCCGATATTTTAGATAATATCAGTCTAGTTCCTCTGATGGCGTCGTCGTTGCCCGGTATTATATAATCAATCAGATCAGGGTCGCAGTTTGTATCTACAAGCGCTACAATCGGAATGCCAAGTTTACTCGCCTCTTTAACCGCTATATCTTCACGTTTGGGATCTATAATAAAAAGAGCGCCGGGAAGGTTTGTCATCTCTCTTATTCCGCCGAGGTTAGCATCTAATTTCAAACGCTCCTTTTCAAGTTTCAAACGTTCTTTTTTAGGGAAAAGCTCTATTGTGCCGTCTATCTGAATCTTATTTAAGTATTTAAGACGTTCAATACCTTTTTTTATAGTCTGAAAATTTGTAAGCATACCGCCAAGCCACCTGTTATGAACGTAAAACATCTCACATCTGTTAGCCTCTTCATAAACCGCTTTGCTTGCCTGCTTTTTTGTTCCCACAAAAAGAATCTTGTTGCCTGCCGCTACTGTTTTTGTAATAAGCTGAAATGCTTTTTGGCATCTATGCAGAGTTTGTTGAAGGTCTATAATATAGATCCCGTTTCTTGCGCCGAATATATAAGGCGCCATCTTAGGATTCCAGCGTTTTGTCTGATGCCCGAAATGAACTCCGGCTTCAAGAAGTTCTTTCATAGTAATATTTACCATAATCAATTTCCTTTTCTTCTCGGTTGGTTCCTCCGCTTTCTTCATTCTTAAATCGAACCGTTATTTTAATAAAAGCGCCGCGATCGAATAATAAAAGCACCGCGATTTAAGTCCGAAAACGTGAGTTAATAATAATTATCATAAAAAACAAGATTATATATTGTAACGTAAGATATTATGCAATAGTTATTTAAATAATTCTTTTCTTCCTTTCCCCCCCTTTCATCCTCTCTTTTTCTATAAAACCATTTGACATAACAGGCTCATTTACATAAAAATATTTTTATATATTAAACGGACAAATCAAGTCAAAGCGGATGGACTTAATATTATAACAAGGTTTTATTTATGAATAATTTACGGCAAAAAAAATGTCTAAAGTTTTAATTAACCAATACTATAATGATTTTGACCGAGCCGTTCAATTCGGCAAGTCAACCAACGAGCAGAGCATCCGAAGTTATTTTTGGCAGCTGCTTAATCAATATGCTCATAAACAAAACTACGAAGTAATTTTAGAAGCCGGATGTATGGGAACAAAAGGCAAAAAAGTTATACCCGACGGCGCCGTTAAAAACTCTTTTGGTTTGGATATAGGATTATGGGAGAGCAAAGACGAAAAAGATACGTTAGACGACGAAATTGCCGCCAAATTTAACAAAGGTTATCCTAATTACAATATACTATTCGAAGATTCCCAAACCGCAGTTTTATTTCAACGCGGCTCCGAGGTAATGCGGGTTCCGGTTAGAGACCCGAAAAAGCTTAATCGTATAATTACCGAATTCATATCTTTTAAAAACAACAACATTTATAAGTTCGAAGAGGCTCTTGAAAAATTCAAAGAGGATATACCTGTTATAGTTGAAACCCTTAGAAATAAAATCAATACGGCAAGACAACAAAATAAAAAGTTTCTTGATGCAAGCCAAACCTTTTTGGAACTATGCAAAGCAGAAATAAACCCGGATATTACAGACGCAGATATTCGGGAAATAATAATCCAACACATACTTACAAGCGACATATTTAATAAAATATTCGACGACCCCGAGTTTCATCGGCATAATAATATTGCAAGAGAAATTGAAAATCTTATTGAAATTCTATTTACCTATGCTCAACGAAAAAACCTAATGGGAAACATAGAGCATTATTACGACGCTATTAACAGCGCCGCCGCCGGAATTGCGGATCATCGGGAAAAGCAAAAGTTTTTAAAAGTATTATACGAAAATTTCTATAAAGTTTATAATCCTAAAGCGGCAGACCGTCTGGGCGTAGTATATACTCCAAACGAAATTGTAAAATTTATGATAGAAAGCGCGGATCATCTTCTTGATAAACACTTCAATAAAACCTTATCCGATAAAAACGTAGAAATCCTAGATCCCGCCACGGGAACCGGAACATTTATAGCCTCTGTTATCGAGCATATACCCAAACAATACCTTCCTTATAAATATCAAAACGAAATCTACGCAAACGAAGTCTCCATTTTGCCGTATTATATAGCAAACCTTAACATCGAATATACTTTTAAGCAAAAAACAGGCTATTACGAAGAGTTTCAAAACCTATGCTTTGTAGATACATTAGATAATACCGCTCCTCTTTCTTACAGCGGTAAAGAAGGCTCTTTATTCGGGATAACATCGGAAAACGCAAAACGCGTCAAACGGCAAAACAGCAAAAAAATCTCGGTTATAATAGGAAACCCGCCTTACAATGCAAACCAAGCAAACGAAAACGACAACAACAAAAACCGAACATACAAAGACATAGATAAACATATAAAAAATACCTACGTTAAAGCAAGCTCCGCTCAAAAAACAAAAGTTTACGATATGTATTCCAGATTCTACAGATGGGCTTCCGACAGATTAGATAAAAACGGAATTATTGCTTTTATAACAAACAGAAGCTTTATTAACAGCAAAACCTTTGACGGTTTTAGAAAATGTATTCAACGGGAGTTTGATTATGCTTACGTTATAGATACAAAAAGCGACGTTCGGGCTAATCCCAAAATAGCAGGAACAACCCATAACGTATTCGGAATACAAACAGGCGTTGCAATAATGTTTTTAGTAAAAAAAAACAAACAACAAACAAAATGTAAAATAGAATATATTGCATTAGAGGATAATTGGCATAAAAGAAAAAAATTAGACTGGTTTCATAACAATAAATTTGAAAACATTACCCTTGAAAGAATTACTCCCGATAAAAACAATAACTGGATAGACCTTGCCGAAGATAACGATTGGGAAACTCTTGAGCCATTGGCAAATAAAAATACAAAACTCGGAAAACCGGGAAGCAATGCAATATTTAAACTGTTTTCTTTGGGAGTAGTAACCGCAAGAGACGA
>JAFDMF010000023.1 GCA_019306065.1 Deltaproteobacteria bacterium | reverse complement strand
ATACCGCCGGCGATTTTCATACGTACGGCGAGTTTAATACGACCGGCGGCATAAACTTTGTGGTAGAGGGCGGCGATTATAAAGATAGGAGTAATATAATATTACCTAAGACTGGCCATGGCTATGGTGATAGCGTTGATTATGGCGAACCTGTTAAGTTAGCAACGATAGGCGACATAGAGGCGGCGACTTTAATGTTGCCCGCAAGCGGAACGTTAGCGACCCAAGAGTATGTTGCCGAACAAATAAGAGAGAGATCGGATATGACGCGAGTCTTGCAAAAGACGGCAGGATAACCGTAAAAAGCATAGGCGGCAAATCTATTGCTTTAGGCGGAGAACTTATCACCTCCGGGAAATTCATTACAACCGGCGGAGATATTACTTTTAATGCCGAAGGGGCGACGGTTTTAACATTGCCCAAAACAGGAAGATTGGCTACCAATGATTATATAGATACAAAAATGAGCAATTTGGAGCTTGGCGACCTAATTAATACTAATTTAGAGACGTACGACTATTTGGAGTATGGTAATATGTTGATGTGGGACGAGGTGGAGAACGCATGGGTTAATAGTTCGCTAAGAGGCGATGTCGTTACGTCCTACAGATATCCCATGGGCAATAGACTCACAACAGGGGAAACATTAATAAGGAAAATAAACGGGCACCCTGTAAGAGTAATGGGCGAGATTGACATAAACGCCAAGGAGGGGTTGAAAACCGGAGGCCAGTTCTTAACATTCGGCGACATTGCAATGATGGTAGAAGGCGAAGATGAAGAAAGCACTAACGAATTTAAAAGCTTTATAATATTGCCTCGAACAGAGAATGATTACGGGAGTGATGACTTTGGCTTCGGCAAAAGGTTATCTTGGTCGTACAGCGACGTGCAATTTATTATAGAAGGCGAAGATAATTATTTTCACAACGGCAGCTATAGAAGCGCTGTAAAATTGCCTAGGACCGCCGTTAGTTTAGAATACCCAGGTGAAAAATATGGTGAATTTTGGGAATATGGCGAACCTGTTACGTTAGCGACGACAGACAACATAACAGATGCAATTGACGCGGCGGAGTTAAACAAACTTGCCGATACCGACATTAACAATACAATAGCTTTGGAAGAGGGCGATATACTGGTATGGGACGATACTAATAGACAATGGTTTAACCGCGAGGTAAGCGGAGATATTGATTTGGATGCGAGCGGCGGGGTAACGGTAAACAAAATAGGCGGCGAATCTGTTGCTTTAGGCGGAGAACTTATCACATCCGGGGAATTCAGTACATCCGGCGGAGATATACTATTAAGCGTATTGGACGGCAAATCTTCAGATTTAATATTGCCCGCAAACGGAACGTTAGCGACCCGAGAGTATTTGCTAGGGTTTATGCCGGATATGATAATGGAAAATCTAACCGATGTAATATATTATAGCAGAGAAGACGGCTCAATGTTATTATGGCGGCCGGATAATTTAGAGGGCACTAAAGGAGAATGGGTAACCCGGACGTTGATGGGAGACGGCTTTATCGATTCTACGGGAAATCTTAGTATAACCCATATAGGCGGGCAGCCTATAAATTTAGGAGGCGAGCTTAGCACCTCCGGGAAATTTATTACAACCGGCGGAGATATAACATTACGCGTAACCGGCGGCTCTGCGGATTTAATTTTGCCCTCGAGCGGAACTTTGGCTACTCTGGATAATATAACCGATATGATAAAAGCTTCTAATTTAACCGATTTAAATGATGTTGATATAAATGCCGATACATTGGATGGCGGACAAATTTTGGTTTGGGACGACACTTCCGATAAATGGACAAATAGAGACTTAACGGGAGATATAGATTTAAACGCTTCCGGAAATACTACCGTAAAAAGCATAGGCGGATATCCCGTTGCCTTAGGCGGCGATTTTACTACCTACGGCAAGGTAACTTTTAATCTTTCCGAGGCGGAAGCAAATCTTACTCTTCCCGCAGAAGGCGTTTTGGCTACGCTTGAAGGAAACGAAATCTTTCTTAATAAAATAATAAAAGACAGCAACGGTAGTTTCGATAAACTTTCATTAGATTTCGAGAGCAACAAATACGGCGACAAAACCTTTGACGAGCATGAAACGGTAAGATGGGTTATGACCTCAAAAGATGAAAACGGAACCGCGGAATGGAGAAAAGCCACGGATATAGGCGGTGTCTGGGCAGTAGGAACGGACGAGCGGCATAGTGAATTGTCATATTATGATGATAATGAAGCGGGTAATAAGAGCGTAGGTATAGGATTTAGTTTTAACCTGATAAACGAAGATGAAACCCCATATCCGGTAAGAGATAATCAGGGTTTTAATATTTCCGAAGAAAACAATATCGATACTACTTTAGATTATCAGCTTTATGTGGGAAGAAAAAATCCGTTTGGAGGCAGCATATATGCTTACGGTCATATAATGGCTCAGGATTATTATGAATTCAGCGACAAACGTTTAAAAGAAAATATAGCAAGCATATCTTCTTACGCGCCTGTAATGGATAAAATAAGAAATATAGAAGGCATCTATTACGATTGGAATTCTTTATATTATGATAAAAATAAAATAAGTAAAAAGCAAAAACGTCAGATAGGATTTATAGCTCAGAAGTTAGAAAAAGAATTTCCGGAACTTGTTCAAACGGAAACCGACGGTTTTAAATCCGTTACATATTCAAAATTTGTCCCGGTGCTTTTGGAAGGCATAAAAGAACTGGATACACAGCTTAATCGCAGAGAAAATTCCATCTTTATAGATCCGGATGGAAATATAAATCTTAAAGGAATCGTAAAAATAGACGATGCCACTCTTATAGATAAAGAGGGAAATATTGCCGTAAACAACCTTAAAGTAAAAGGCAGTATCCAAACATCCGACACATTTTCGATACTTCGCTCGGACACTCTCGCATCCTTAATTACTATTTCAACGGAAAAAAGAGCGGATAAAAAAGCGGAGGGTTATATTTCGGCAAGAGATATATACATTGCCGATAAGGGCAGATGGGCTTCCGAATTTGATTCCAGAATAAAAATCGTTTCTGAAACCCCTGACGATTCAAGTTGTTCTACCGAAAATGCCGGCGAAATGCGTTTTGTTTCAAAAGATTCAACTTTGTGTATATGCGGCGAAAAAGGGGTTTGGCTGAAATTTAACACATCTGAAAAGGAAAAGAAGCTTGCCTCTTATGAAAAAAATAGTAATAATAAACGGACCAAACCTTAATATGCTCGGCAAAAGAGAGCCGGAGCTATATGGAGATACAACTCTTGAGCAGATTAATGCCGAACTCTGTGAAATAGGAAGACAAAAAAAAGTTTGCGTTGAAATCTTTCAATCGAATCATGAAGGCGCAATAATAGATAAAATACAGGCAATATCGGATCAATGCGCCGGATTAATAATTAATCCGGGAGCATTTACCCATACAAGCATAGCCATAAGAGACGCTCTTTTGCTTATTGACGCGCCCATAATAGAGATTCATCTTTCAAACATATACAAAAGAGAAACCTTTCGCCATAAATCGGTAATATCAGATATTGCCGTAGGGCAGATAACAGGCTTCGGAGAGGCAGGATATTTTTTTGCGTTAAAAACCCTTATATCCGATATATCGGTTAGAAGCGATTATAATGAATAAACTCCGAAACTTCTTTTCGTTTAGGCGGTTTTGGAGACTGAGACGGATACCCCGCGCAAATCAAAGATGCCACTTCGTAGCCTTCCGGAACAGATAAAATCTTTTTTGCTTTATTATGGTCAAAAGAGCCTATAATTACGGTTCCGAGACCGATCTCGCGGGCTGTAAGAACAAGACTTTGAGTAGCGATTCCCAAGTCATACATAAACCAGTCTCCGAGTTTAGTGGTAACTTTATCTTTATAATAGCCGGCGATTCCAAGCTTTCCGCATAATGCAAAAAGAACCGGAGCGCTTACAATCGCTTCGGTTGCAGGATTTTTGGGGCTTATCACAGCTTTAAGCTCTTCTCTTATCTTATTATCCGAAACCGCTATTATTTCCCAGCATTGAGTATTTGCCCAAGACGGAGACCATCTGACCGCTTCCAAAAGTTTTTGGATATCCTCTTCGGATACCTTTTTTTTTTCATATTTACGGATACTTCTTCTTGTTTCTATTAATTGGGTTAAGTTCATAATAATTTTATCTCCTTGTATGAATTTATTAAGAAAAGAAAGTCTATCAAAAAAAGATAAAAAATCAAAGAAAAAGATTTTATTTTTTCCTTGCAATTATTAAAATTGTTGAGTATTTATGCTTGCAATGGCGCCCGGGTGGCGGAACTGGTAGACGCAAGGGACTTAAAATCCCTCAGCTCATAGTGGCTGTACGAGTTCAATTCTCGTCCTGGGCACCATCTCTTCTTTATCAAATCAGCCAAACCGAATTAAAGCTAATTTCGTAAAATTATTTGTCAATTTCCCCGCGCTTGCGTAAAGCCGAAAATAAAAAGATAGGATAGTGAAGCAATAGATATTTTACAAGAGGTTGACGACAGTGGAGGGCTTGGCATAAACTGATTTTTTCTTGACAAAAATCTAATATCCATATAGACAAACAAAATTATTTTGTCGAAAGTCAGATTTAACTGGTAATTTTTATAAAGTTTTATATCACAATACGGAGTCTTTATGAGCGAAACTCAAAAAGTTTCCGCCTCTGATAATAAAAGAAAAAATACGGGCGGTACTACAATTTTGTTTTTTTTGATAGGCGTTGCGATAAGTCTTGCCGTCGGATGGGTCATATTTCCGAAACTTCTTTATTTAAAAAAAAGTCAGCCGATAGATTTTAGTCATGCCGTGCATAATGAAGCTGTCGGAGACTGCGATAGTTGCCATTTTTTTCGAGAAGACGGAACATTTTCGGGTTCTCCTACACTTGCTCAATGTATAGATTGTCATGAAGATGTTCAGGGGGATACCGAAGCCGAACAGATATTTGTAGAAGAGTATATTGCTCAAAACAAAGAGGTTCCATGGCTTATCTATTCTAAACAGCCGGACTGCGTTTTTTTTTCTCATGCCGCTCATGTTAAAAAAGCCGAAATGTCTTGTGAAAGCTGCCATGGCGAAATCGGAACATCCGAAACTTTGCCGATTTACGAAGAAAATAGAATTACAGGTTACAGTCGTAATATATGGGGCAAAAATATAGCCGGAATTAAAAAGCATACATGGGATCGTATGAAAATGGATGACTGCGGCGAGTGTCATGAAGAAGAGACCGGCGATAAAGGCTCCTGTTTTCAGTGTCATAAATAGTTTATAGTATTTGACTTGAAAGTTATATGCGAGGAAGATTTTTATGAAGATAGACAGACGAAATTTTTTGTCGCTCGGAGCGGGCGCAACCGCAGGGCTTGCCTTTTCGCCGCTTCCTTGGAAATTAATGGATGATTCGTCAATATGGACGCAGAATTGGCCTTGGGCGCCTGTTCCTACGGATGGCGAGGCGAGTTATGTAGACACGGTATGCTCTCTTTGTTCGGGAGGCTGCGGAATTACCATAAGAAAGATAGGCGATAGAGTAGTTAAGGCGGAAAAGAAAGATAGCGATAATGCTAACTCCGGTATTTGTATTTTGGGGCTTTCATCTCCTCAGCTTCTTTACAGTCCTTCTCGTATAAAAACCCCTTTGAAAAAAGTCGAAGATAAATGGGTTAAAATAAGCGTAAAACAGGCAGTTGCCGAAATTGCGGAAAAGCTTAAAGGTTTAAGAAAAGATAAATTGTCTCATACTTTGGCTTGTATTTCAGGCTCTTCCGCAGGAACTGTTCCGGCTCTTTTTGAAAGGTTTCTTACCGCTTACGGATCGCCTAATTTTATAACCGTTCCTTCGGTTAAAGATATTTATAAGCTTGTTTTTTCTTTGACTTGCGGCGCTTCTTGTATTCCAGCATTTGATATTGCAAACTCCGATTTTGTGGTAAGTTTTGGAACAGGGCTTTTAGACGGATGGGGAAATCCGGCGGCGGCTTTTAAAGCTCACAGTATTTTAAAGGATAATAAGAAACAGTTAATTCAGATAGAGCCTCGTCTTTCCAATACTGCCGCAAAAGCTGATAAATGGCTGCCTATAATTCCGGGGACCGAGGGAGTTTTGGCGCTCGGTATGGCTAACGTAATAATCGGAAAGCAGCTTTATTTTAATAAAAATGTTTTATTCGATAGCGTTACGGAAGGTTTTGAAGAATTTAAAGCTCTTGTAGAAAAAGATTATTCGCTTGAAGCGGTTTCAAATATAACAGGTATAAAACAGGAAGATATAACCGCTTTGGCGGAAGATTTTATGAAGGCTCAAAGCCCTGTCGCATTGTTCGGCAGAGGCGAGGGGTCTACCCCCGGAAGTCTGCATGAAATGATGGCGGTAAATTTTTTAAACGCGCTTGCAGGCAATTTTAATAAAACAGGAGGCGTTTATCTTCTTTCGGAGCCTGATTATATTAATTGGACTCATCCGGTTTTAGATGATGCGGCTTACTATAATATAAACGCAAAAAGATTAGACGGCGCTGGAGAGGGAAAATACTTTTTGGCAAAACATCTTTTAAATCGCCTGCCGGAAGTTGTAAATTCTTCTAAAACTTCTCCTATAAATTTTCTGTTTGTAACCGATTCGAATCCGTTTTATACTATGGCGGATACAAAACTTGTTGAAGAAGCATTTAAAAAGATACCGTTTATAGTATCTTTTTCCTCTTATATGGATGAAACCGCGTCTATGGCGGATATTATTCTGCCAAATCATTTTTTTCTGGAACGTTACCAAGACATAGTTACTACATGCGGGCTTAAACCTGCGGTAGGACTTTCTAAGCCTGTTGTTAATCCTATTTTTAATACAATTCATTCGGGAGACGCCATAATATCTATTGCAAAGGCTTTGGGCGGAACCATAGCGGAGTCTTTTCCGTGGGATAATTACGAGACTTGTCTTCAGGAAACTTTAGAGGCAAAAAAAGACGTTATGGATAAAGAGCTTTTCTGGATAGATGAAAGCGGAGTTTCTAACGCTTTTGCCGATAGTTCCGGAAAGTTTGAATTTATAAACGATAAAACCAGACAAACAAAGCCTTATATCTTTGTCGATGCTCAAGGGGAAAAGAAGAAATATCCGCTTACGCTTATCAGATTCGATTCAATGCGGATTGCATCCGGCTATACGGCTAATTCGCCTTTTATGACAAAAACCGTAGCTGATACCGTAATTAAAGAAAATGATATTTTTATAGAAATCAATCCTAAAACAGCGGCGGAATATAATCTGGCAGAGAGAAGCAAGGCTCTTTTGACTACTCCCAAAGGAAAGGCTCAAGTTAGAGTTCATCTTTATGAAGGTATAATGCCGGGTATTATATCAATGCCGAGCGGACTTGGACATACGGGCTATGATAGCTATCTAACGGGCAAAGGTATAAATATTAATGAACTTATCGGCCAAATCGAAGATCCCGCATCCGGTTTTGACGCTGCATGGGGAATCAGAGCGGTATTGGCTCGAGTCTGAAATATTATTTAATCTATCGAGGTAGTAATGAGTAAAGGATCTAAACATAAAGTTAAAAAATTCGGAATGGTCATTGATCTTGACAAATGCACCGGTTGCGGCGCCTGCATGGTCGCCTGTATGTCCGAAAATAACGTGCCCTTTAAAGAGAATGAATCCAAGAAATTAGATTCTATAACTTGGATGAGGGTTTATAAATTGGAAAATGGTAAATCTTTTCCCGAGGCGGATATTTGCTTTTTACCGAGACCATGTATGCATTGCGAAGGGGATCGCGGGCATGCCCCATGCGTTTCGGTTTGCCCTGCCATTGCTACCGATTATGATCATAACACAGGAATTGTAAGCCAGATATATACAAGATGTTTCGGCTGCCGATATTGTATGGCGGCTTGTCCTTATCATGCCCGCTATTTTAATTGGCGGGATCCGGTATGGCCGGAAGGTATGGAAAAATTTTTAAATCCGAATGTTTCTCCTCGTATGCGCGGAGTTGTTGAAAAATGCAGTTTTTGTCATCACAGGTATCAGCTTGCGCTTGATAAAGCTTATGCCGAAGGCAGAGATAAGATAGAAGAGGATGAATATCAGACCGCATGCGCTCATGCTTGCCCTGCAAATGCAATAACTTTCGGAGATTTGAATAATAAAAAGCATTCCGTTTATCGCTTAAAAAAGAATCCTAATACTTTTAGGCTTCTTGAAAGACTCGGAACCAATCCCAAAGTATATTATCATTCAAGCAGAGAATGGGTGCGCCGAGCCGGGGATAATTATTTGAAGCATGAAGCTGCCAAAGCATAAATAACTACGGCATTTTATAAATTAAATAAGGTAAAGCTTTTAAAAGTTTTATAAATTAATCGGAAATATAATTTTATAATATATTGTAAATATTAGGAGCGTAAGGTCTATGGATTCAGCATTAATACCCGAAGGAGTTAAACGTTGTTCGTTAGGACGGTTTTCAGTATGGATACTAGCGCTTACCGCTATACTTTTGTGGGGTGTTATTGCCATGCTTTTATGCTGGTTTAAAGGGCTTAATCAGACTAATATGAATGATGCTTACGGTTTTGCATTATGGATATGGGCTGATTTGGCGGTTATTGCTTTGGGCGGCGGAGCATTCTTTACAGGTTTTTTAAAATATATAGTAGGTAAAGACGAACTTAAAAATATTATTAATTATGCGGTTATAATAGGGGTTATCTGCTATACTTCTGCCTTGTTGCTACTGGCTATAGACGTAGGGCAGCCTTTAAGAAGCTGGTTTATTTTTTGGCATGCAAATGTTCATTCTATGCTTACGGAAGTTGCTTTTTGTCTTTCTTGCTATCTTGTGGTTCTTATTATTGAATTTTTACCGCTTCTGTTTGAGAATCCCAAATTGGATAAAAAACCTTTTTTACGCCATTTAAGTCATAACATGCACGAGATAATGGCTGTATTTGCCGCTACCGGAGCCTTTTTATCCTTTTTCCATCAAGGCTCTTTGGGCGGAGTGGCTGGCGTTCTTTTCGGACGCCCCTTTGCTTTTAGAGAAGGGGTATTTATTTGGCCCTGGACATTTTTCTTATTTACTTGGTCTGCGGCTGCATGCGGTCCTTGTTTTACCATTTTAATTACTCGTTTAACCGAAAAAGTAACTAATAAGAAATTAGTAAAAGATAATGTTGTTGATCTTCTTGCTAAAATATCCGGATGGATGTTAGGAACGTATATAATAGCAAAAATATTCGATACATGGTATTGGGCGGCATATACCCTTCCGAAACAAGGATTTTCTTTAATTGATTTTTATTCCAATAATCCTTTTTATGGAATCTGGATATTAGTTGCCGAAATAGTTATATGCGGCATTATCCCTGCCGCAATACTTATAAGTTCCGGAGGACGCAAAAATAAGAGATTATTTATGACGGCAATAATTCTTGCGGTTATCGGAGTTTGTATAAACAGATGGGTTATGGTGCTACAAACTATGGCGGCTCCGGTAATGACATTTGAAGGATGGTTTATGTATTATCCGAGCTGGCAGGAAGTAGCGACTACAATTTTACCTGTTGCTTACGGGGCTATTTTTATATCTTTTGCATACAGATATTTACCTATATTCCCACAGGAAAGGGAATTGAATCCGATAGATTAATCTTTTTTAGAAGGGATGAAAAAATATGTTTCCATTTTGTTTTGAATGGGTTTGGGATATGTCTCATATAGTTTTTATGGGCGGTTTGTGGTATGCTTTGGGAATAGTCGGAGCAGGATTAACATACTGTATCATAAAAGCGGCGAGAGAATCGTCAGATAATCATAATGACGGTCATCATTAAAATAAATTTTTTATATAGGATATAATCGGTTATATCCTATATTGTTTATAATAATTTTTTTTCGATCTCCAAGTGTTTTGCTTCTCTTTTTATTTTTTTTAAACTCCTCCTACGCTCTCAACGGTTCGGATTTTCATTGCTCATCTTTGTTTCCGAATTCGTTTATAACGGCTTGCAAAAAATGATTTTTAATATTTTAAACAGAAAGTTATGTACCGGTCTTTATATAGGAGACAAACAAATAGTCGCTTGTCAGCTTGCAAAAAGCAGGAAAGGCTTTAGTCTTCAAAAAATTCTTTTTTTTGAAATTGAGCAGGAAATTATTGATAGAAGAAGAATTATAAGAGAGCATGATCGGTTATCTTATATTATAAATAAACAGTTTTCCGATAATAATTTCAATCCTAAAAAAGCGGCGTTAACCTTGGGAGGTTTTTTTGTAAGTTTTAAAAAAGTATTAATCGAAAATGCTTCGAATGCAGATTTAAAAAAGCGGATATTTTCGGAAGCGCAAAAGCATATTCCTTTTGATTTAGAAGAGATTTATCTTGATTTTCAGCTTTTAGAAACAAGCAATAATAAACGCAAAGCAAAAGAAGCGCTAATTGTGGCGGCAAAAAAGGATATTGTAGATTCTTATTTGCTGCTTTTTAAAAAACTATCGGTTAAACCTACAGTTATAGATGTTGATATTTTTGCTTTATATAATGCTTATATATTAAATTATGGAATATCGAATGATACAATTCTGCTTATGGATATTAATTATAAAAGAACTCTTTTTATTGTTATAAAAAGAAAAGTTCCTTTATGTCTGCTTGAAATACCGGCGGAGTATCCGAATAACGCAGATGATGAATTTGAAGATAAAATAAAGCGTTGGCATTTGAAAATAGAAAACGCGGTTGAACTTTTTTATTCCGAATATCCCCGAGAAAAAATAGATAAAGCAGTTTTAAACGGAGAATGCGCAAAGCTTGAGTCGATAAAAGAGTTTGCGGAAAACATAGCAAACAATATTTGTTTGTTTGATCCTTTTAAACGAATAGATATTAATCGGAATTTATTCGGTTATTCGTCCATAAAAAAGGCTGCTCCTTATGCGGGCATCTGTATAGGGGTTGCCTCGCGGGGCTTTTATTAATATATGATTGCTATAAATTTACTTCCTTCCGAAAAACGTCTGTTTAGTCTAGATATTAAAATTTTTTTTTCTTTTTTTTTTCTTCTTATCATACTTTTTACAGCTTCAACTTTAATATGCCAAAGAAAAACAAACAAACTTGCAGATACTCTTGCCAAGATAAAAGCAGATATTGTCTCTTATAATAAGGTTATTGCAGAAATAAAGAATATTAAAAAAAAACAGAAAGATATAATAATAAGAACAGATATTATAAAAGATTTGACTATGGATAGGTTGACCGTTCTTAATTTTTTAAACTCTGTTTCCGAAAATGTTATCGTCCGAAGAATGTGGCTTACAAACATTAGAATAGATAACAATGCGGTTAATATACAAGGAGTTGTAATTGATAATAAAACTGCGGCGGATTTTATGAAACGACTTGAAGCTGCCGGTTATTTTTTGTCCGTTCATCTTAAAAAACTTAAACGAGAGGAAGCTTACGCCGATTTGAACCTTAAAATTTTTGAAATATATTGTTCTATTAAAAAAAATGAAAAAAAAGACAATTCATAATTTTTTATATTATAGCGAAAAATTTAACAAACTTGATAAGAAAAGAAAGGTTTATATATATATAAGTTTCTTTACTCTTGTTTTTTCACTCTATTATCATTTTTTTTTATCAGCTGCTCTTTTTAGAATTCAAGATATTAATAAAAATATAGTAGCCGCCAAGCTACGCTTAAATGATAATCTTATGATGGCAAACAGAATTTATCATTTTAGAAAAGAGAAGGAGCAGGCTTTAAAAAAGTTAGATAGCTTGTTGAAAGCTTTGCCTGATAACAACGAAATATCCTCTTTGCTTGCGGATATTTCGGAGGCGGGCAGAGATTCGGGGCTTGAATTTATACTTTTTCAGCCTGAAGATGAAATAAAAAAAGATATTGTAATTTGCCTGCCGATAACGATTCGGATTAAAGGCGCTTATTTTAATCTATTGGATTTTTTAAATAAAATAGCTTCGCTTCCGCGTTTGGTAAATATTGATAATATAACTATAGAGATGATAGAAGATGACGCTCTTTTAATAAATTGTAAAGCTTCCACTTATAGATTTATAAATAATGGTTAGAAAAAAATATATATTATTATTTGTTATACCGTTTTATACGGGTTTTAATGCAGAGGCGGCAGAGCGGATAAATCCTTTTACGCCGCTTTTTAAAAATAATTCCGCGCAGGCGGAAGATATCAAGAGGAATAAAGAGGATATTAATTCTTTGTTAAATTACGATATTAGCCAATTACGGCTTGCCGCTATTTTACAAAATGAAAATAAGAGGTTTGCATTATTCGAAGATAATATAGGACGGGGTTATATTATTGTAAAAGGCGGCAGGATAGGGTCGGAGCTTTATTCGGTTATAGATATATTAGAAGATAAGGTTGTTATTAAAAACATATTCGGAGTAAAACGGGAGATAGTATTAGATAAAGAATCAGATAAATAATTATTTTACTTGTAATGTCAACGAGCGAAGCGAGGAGAAACCTTATAAAATAGAATAGTTTTACTAATATAAAAATATGAAAAGATATAAAAAAATAAAAAACGGAATTATACTTGCGGTATTAATATGTTTTACATTTGTATCCGGCATTTATGCGGCTGATGCAAAATATACCGGCGAGAAAATCACTTTTGATTTTTATCAAGCGGATATAAAAAATGTTTTTAAAATGTTAAATCAGGTTAGCGGTAAAAATTTTGCCATTGATAGCGACGTAACAGGCAAGATTACCTTATGTTTTAAAAAGCCGGTCCCATGGGATCAGGCGCTTGATTTGATACTTAAAATGAATCGTCTTGAAAAAGAGGTAGATGGGGATATAATAAGAATAGCTTTAATAAAAACGCTGTTGGGAGAAGAGGGCTTAAAACAAAAAATAATTACAGAAAAAAGAATTTTAGAAAAATCAAAAAACCATAAAACGGAATTTATTAGCTTAAATTATGCGGTTGCTTCTAATATAATGCCTCATATAGAAAAAATAATTACAAAAGATTCCGGATTTAGCGAGGGACAGCAAGGAAAAGTATCAATAGATGAAAGAACAAATTCCATAATCATTACAGATACTGCGGCTATTATTACAAAAGCAAAAGAGATAATAAAACAGTTAGATCGGGCGACTCCGCAGGTAATGATAGAAGCAAGAATAATCGAAACAAGCTCAAGCTTTGCTAATGAAATTGGAGTTGAATGGGGTTTGGGATTCGGCAACCAAAACCTGCAGACATCCGGCGATGATCTCGGAGAAACTTACGGATATAACATGGCAATGAATTTTCCTACAAACGCTTCCGAGTATGGTAAAATAGGAATAAATTTTACAAGAATAACAGGCGCGCCTTTTATATTAGATGCAACCTTAAAGGTTATGGAATCCAAAGGGGAAGGAAAAATAATATCTGCTCCCAGAATATTAACATTAGATAACGAAAAGGCGAGAATAAGTCAGGGAATAGAGTATCCTTATCTTGAAAGAGATACTTCGGGTTTTGCGACAGTGGTATTTAAAGATATTGATCTTGTATTAGAGGTTATTCCTCATATAACTCCGGATAAACGAATATTTATGGAAATTGAAATATTAAAAAGCGATATAGGCGGCAAAATAGAAGGGCAGCTTTCCTTTATAACCAAACAGGCTAAGACAAAGCTTCTTGTTAATAATAACGATACGGTAGTGATAGGCGGAATAAAGAAAAATTTAAACAATTTGTCCGCCAGCAAAGTACCGTGGCTCGGAAAGCTTCCGATTATAGGCTGGCTTTTCGGATCCGAATCTAAAGTAGATAGAAAAGAGGAGATGATAATATTTATTACGCCTAGTATCGTTCAATTATAGCTGTTTGGTTATTAAGCGATTAAAAAATATGGCGTTGTTAATTCAAAGATAAATAAAAATGATTGAAAATAAACAGCATAAAAGCATTAAAGATGCCGAAATTATAAGTTTTGCTTTTATAATTTTGCTTTTTGCTTATTTTATCATATTTAAACAATTTTTTCCCAATCATAAAGGCATGCTAGGGCATGATTACTATTATTTTTTTCCCCGCCTTATTGCCGGTTTTTATTGGTTTAAAATAAACGGACTTGCATCAATCCCATACTTTACTCCCGCATTATGCGCGGGAAACGTATTTTATACGGATCCTCAAAATCTTTATTTTTCATTTCCCCAATTTTTAACTTTTTTAATGAATCCGCTTGCGGCGGTTAAGATTACATTCTTTATTTTTGCGGCTGCAGGATTAATCGGAACATATCTGTTAATGCGTAAAATTTTTTTATGCGGCATTCATGCCTCTTTGCTTGCCTCTGCATTCTTTTTATTCAACGGTTTTTATGCCTACAGAATGATAGTAGGGCATTTGACTTATCACGGCTTTATGCTCATTCCTCTTATATCCTTTGTTTTGTTATGGAATAAAAAAGAGACAAAAAATTTTTCTATTGCAAACATAGCATTATCTTTATCGGCGGCGCTTTTATTCTCATACATATTTTATTCCGGCGGAGTTCATATAATTATCCCCGGAATTTTAACAATTATTGCAGTTGGTTTAATTTACGGAATTTGCGGCGCCGGAAAAAATTTAAAACCGTTTATATCAAGAGCCTTTTTCTTTTTTCTTTTTATTTTTTTATTCTCCTTTTCAAAAATATCGGCGGGATTATACACTATAAAAAATCTGCCCAGAACAGGTTATCCAATATCGGTTTTTGAATTTCCGGACGCTTTAATTTTACTTTTTAAATCATTATTTTTAAAAGCCGTCGGATGGGAACAGATAGAAACCATAATAATGGAGCCTGCCGTAATTTTAGACCGACATGAATTTGAGTTCGGAGTTACTCCGCTTGCTTTTGTTTTAATTTGCATAGGCGCTGTTAATTTTTTTTTTCAATATAAAAAAAGCAATAATTTAAAAGCAAAAAACAGCCGTAAATTATATGCCATTATTTTGGCTTTCATTCTTTTAATACCTTTATGTTTTAATTCTTATATACCCGGATTATACGATCTATTTAAAAAAATACCGGTAATAAAAAACGGCATAACCTTAATACGCTGGTATTCGGTCTATATATTGCCCGCAATACTATTGGCGTCTATAAGCTACGATAGATTAAAAATTTCCGACAAACTTAAATTCTGTTCGGCAATTATTTTTATATCCTTTATTATTGTTTCAAATATTGTTTCCGACAAATCTTATTATCAGAATCAGAATTTTATGCCTGCAAGAATATTAAAAACTTATGATAACGCTTTACAAAATAATTATATTCCGCCTATAAAACATTCGGCTACACATATAACAACAAAAGATAATGTATTAAGGGGAGAGGACGCTTTGATCGGATTTGGAGTATCAAATATAGAGTGCTATGAAGCTTTATTCGGATACAGACACGAATTTTTTCCTCAAAAAGACGAACTTTATTCCGGAAGTATTTACAAATTAAAAAATGGTTATTTTAACATGACAAATCCCGCCTGTTATACATTTCCAAAAGAGAATTTATGCAAACAGGGAGATAATTTTCGTTTGAATCAAAAAAAAGAACTTGAAAATTTTGCGAGCTACAAACCTTTTAAATTCAAGCTTCCTATAATACAAAAAATTGCAAATAAAATCAGTTTTATAAGTTTAAGCTGCGCTATATTATTTTTAATATATTTTGCGATAAAATTAATTTTAACCGATTATAAAAAAAGACGGAATAACTTATGAAAAAACTATTCGGCACGGACGGAATCAGAGGATTTGTAAATAAAGAGCCGACGACCTCCGAAACCGCTTTAAAAACAGGAAAAGCGATTGCTTCTTACTGTATAAAAAGGCAGAAAAGTCCAAAAATAATAATAGGAAAAGATACCAGAATATCCGGCGATACAATAATGTATGCGTTAGCTTCCGGCATAACCTCAATGGGATTAGACGTTATATTTGCGGGAGTAATTCCTACTCCCGCATTGGCGTTTTTAACCAAAACCTTAAATCCCGGATTAGGAGTTATGATAACCGCGTCTCATAATCCCTTTTACGACAACGGAATAAAACTTATAGGAAAAAACGGATATAAGCTATCCGACGCTCTGGAAGAGGAGATCGAAAAAATAATATTAGATCCGAACAATCGGTTTTTATCCTCCGGCATAAGTAAAACAGGGCAGGCGCATGTTTTGGAAAATCCCTTAAAAGAATATATAGAATTTCTTAAAAAAAGCGCGCGAACCGATCAGTTGAAAAAAAAGATAAAAATTATTGCAGACTGCGCCAACGGAGCGGCTTCTTTTGCCCTTTGTCAACTTTTTGCCGATTTGCCGACGGACATCGAAATATTATTTAATCAACCGAACGGTATAAACATAAACGACAATTGCGGCTCCGAACATCCGGAAATTTTATCCGCAAAAGTTATTCAAACAAAAGCCGATCTTGGAATTGCTTTGGACGGAGACGGAGACAGGCTTGTTGCGGTTGACGAAAAAGGAAACATAATACCCGGAGATGCCCTTGCGGCAATATATGCAAAAGATTACCAAGATAAAAATAAGCTTAAAAACAATTCCGTAGTTACTACAATAATGAGCAATGCAGGGCTTAGCGCTGCATTTAAAAAAATGAATATTACGCATTATAAATCCGGAGTAGGCGACAAATATGTTATGGAAAAAATGATAAAAACAGATTCCATACTTGGAGGCGAATATTCGGGGCATATAATATTCGGAGACAATCATACTACGGGAGACGGACTTCTTGCAGCGTTAAAGCTTTTAAAAATAATAGATCAAACCCAAAAACCGCTTTCCGCGCTTGCAAAAATTGTAACAATTATGCCCCAAAAAGTTATAAACGTAGATATTGAAAGCAAGCCGGATATAAACAAAATACCGGCGGTTGCCAATGCCATAAAAGACGCCCAAGAAAAATTAAAAGATACCGGAAGAGTTTTGGTAAGATATTCCGGCACTCAGCCGAAATGCAGAGTAATGGTTGAAGCCGAAGATACAAATAGGGCGGAGACAATCTGCAAAAAAATTGCGGAGATTATAAAAAAAAATATTAAATAAAATAATCAATTATTCCTTTTAACTCGGTTTTTATAAAAATGCGGTGAAATTATTAACAGTTGCAAAGCTAAAGCGTATTAGTTATAAATATTATGATTGAAAAAAAAATAATTAATATAAAATAGTTATTATGCAAGAACTTAGTATAAAATTACCTGATAATATAAAAAATTCGATAATTTCCGCTTTTAAGTCAATCGGTTATTCCGAAAATATGTTTTCTTACAATGTAGGTTTAATAGGAGAAAACCAACGGTTTGCAAAAGCGGATATAGTGGCATATTCAAGCGCTTTGCGCAAAGATTCGGATACTGCGGTAATAGGTATTAAGGCGGTTAACAATGTTGATAGTATCGAATATCCCGATCTTTTAAATTTCGCCTTTTTGGCATCTCCTATTGTAATTTTTCCGGAATACGAAGGTATAAGTCCAAAATTAAAAATTTTCGGACTTAATAAAAATCAAGATTATTTTAACAAGTTAAAAAACAGTCCTGCTCATACGGTTTTTCTTTCCGAATTTGAAAAATATATAAAAAAACAACAAGATCAGTTCAGCCCCCGCCGGCTTGAAAGGGCAAAAATCAATCCCGCTCCTTTTTCTTTATTTGAGGTATTTCCCAACTTAAAAGGTTGGTCAGAGGAGATTACCCAAAAAGAGCTGATTAATAAATTTCAAAACGGCGTTAAAAATATATGCTCCGATAATGATTTGTTACAGCAACAAAATATTATAAAAGCCTCAATTAAGCTGCTTGGGGCAAGAATTCTTAGAGATAGAGAAAAAATATGCAATCACTGGAGTCTTAATTCCGCCGCCGAACTTTTTGAACAGGCAAATAATTTTTTACCCGGATATTTTGATATTCCGAATAAAACCGTTCAAATAATTGAGCCGCTTCTTACCAAATTTAATTCCAATTATAATCTGTCTCAGATAAGCATGGAAACCCTCGGAAGATTTTATGAGGCTGCATTTGTTAATCAAGAAAGCCGTAATCAATTCGGAATACATTACACTCCGTTTAATCTGGCAAAAACCCTTTTAAAACGAATGCCGGTAGAAGAATTACCTCTTGATAAACGGATTTTATGCGATCCTACCTGCGGTTCCGGCAGCCTTCTTGCCGCAGGATACGAAAGACTTACGGAAGCTACTTATAGAAATATCCTTGCGGACGAAAGACATCGTAAATTGGTAGATTCCATATTCGGCAATGATATAGACGGTTTTGCGTCCGAAATTGCTCGTATGACCTTAATGCTTTTTTATCCGCCTCATCAAAACAATTGGGAAATCTCTAATCTGAATGTTGAAGAAGAAAACTTCGGGCAAGAATGGATTCGGCGCATTAAAAAAAAACCTACAATTATTGTTGCAAATCCGCCTTTCGGCGGAGTAGGCGGAAATAAATATGAAAATGTAAAAAGAACCAGAAATCAGCGAGATCGAAGCGCTTTTATTCTTAACCGGTCTCTTAATATTTTGGAAAAAGGAGGATTGCTCGGAATCATAGTTACTGCAACGGCGCTTGATCAGCAGTTGGAAAGAAATATAAAGCGCAGGATATTAAAAGAGTGTCAATTACTGGAACAATGGGATATTCCGGCCGGTTGGTTTAATGATGTAAAATATCCCGCTGTCGCTTTTATAATAAGAAAAAACCCCCCGTTATCTAAACATATTTATTATATTCCATTGTCCGATGTTCCCGCGCCGGAGAAAAAAGCAAAGCTGTATAATTCAATGAGCATAAATTTGGATAAACCGCCTGATGATCTTGTTCCTACGTTTTTTATAAGCATATTAAATAAGATAGAAAATCAATCGCACAGATTAGATAACTATTATAGCGTAATGAACGGACTAAAAAAGCCGCGAGAAACGGTTATCAAAAAAGATGTCGTTCATTCTCATCTATATAGCGGCGATGCAAGGCAGGCAATGCCGTTTTTAGATTTTCAAGATGCCGGAAGAGGCTGGATAGATTTAAGAGACGATAATAATTTTCCCCCAAAAGATGGTAGAAAGAGGTTGAGAAACTTATTACTTAAAAATAATTCTATTCTAATGTTTAAAGTGAATAACAGGACAAGTTGGCGTTCAATAGCTTTAAAACCTACGGATTCTATTGCGCCGAGTAGAAGTTTTCATGCGGTTTTTTCAAAATCCGATAATCAAATGTCATATCTCTATGCGTTATGGACTCTTTTAAATCACCCCATAGCAAGCTTATGGTTGGATGGACATTTGAGGGGAATATGGATTAAAATTGAAAAATTAAAAAGCTTTCCTCTGCCGAATGATTGGCGGCAATGCGTTAAAGAACTATCCGACAAAGCTATGATACTTATAAATAAGGAAAAAGAGTATATTCGTCATGATGATTTTTCGCTAATTGAAAGTTTAATTAAACAGATAGACGATATAATATATGAAATATATGGAATTAACGAAGCGGAACGGAAAGAAATTGAAGATTACCTTGATATGAGCAGGCGTCCTTTGACTAAAAAATTTATTCCACAGGTAAAAAAGAAGACCGAAGAAATAAAATCGTCGAATAATCATCAAGAGTCTGGCGCTTCGGATTGGAGAACTACTTTTGAAGTATCCGATATTTTTTTTGAAGAGCAAAAAATAAGAATCGTAATAGACGGATTAAATAGTAGTGTATCCGATTGCTCGGATTCCGACGACGGTTTAACCTTTAAAATAATTCCCGCAATGCCGGGTTGGATGCTTAAAAAAGGAACAACAGGATGGATAGAGATTATGACGCGTTCCGTTGAAGATTTAATAAATTTTCCGGAAAAATATATAATTGATTTTAGCCTTCAGAAAAACGCTTATGAAACCGACGAAGAAATAGATGATTTTTTTGATTCTATAATGCATGGAAAAAGGAAAAATATACAAGCCGATGAATAGTAAGCCGTATGATTATGAAGCTATATTTTTTGATGTAGGGCAGGGAGACGTCTCTTTAATACGTCAAATTGAAACGGATCAATCGGTTTTGATAGATGCAAAAAACGGACAAAAAGTTTGCGATTTTTTAAAACGGCATCCAAAGCTTAAGGCTATATTCGTAACACATTTGGATAAAGATCATATTGAAGGACTTCCGGAAATTATCGGATGGTTAAGAAGTGATAGAGAAGAAAAAATAAAGGTTTTTATCAACATTCAAAACGATGATACAAAGATTGCAAAAAAATTTAAAAGGGCGCTAAAAGCCGGTTATAATGAAGGAGTAATTGAAATAGAGTCTGCCTTTAATGAAAAAGACTCCATAAAAAAGATAAAGCAGATCGGCGGAGAGTTTTATATCTTATGGCCGCCACATGCAGAGCTAATATTGAATAATAAAAGAAACTCTACCTCTTTGATACTACGATTTCAAAAAGAATCCGTTAAAATCCTTTTCGGAGGAGACGCAAAAGGAGGCGTATGGAAACAGATTGATACAAAACTTCTTAAAGCAAATCTATTTAAATATCCGCATCACGGAGGCAAACTTAAAAAAGGGAAAAACTATTGGGCTGCCGAAGATATTATTTCAAACGTGGCGCCAAAATATATAATAGTTTCTTTCGGTAAAAATAATCAATACGGTCATCCTTCCGAAGAATTCAAAAGAGCGCAAAAAAGATTCGATAAAATACAATTTTTCTTTACGGCGGATGGAACAATTACCGCAAATATTAAGAGTAAAACCGGAGAAATACGTTGCGAGGCATCTCGGACATCTCCGGAACAATTATATTAAATGAAATACTCCAAAATATACATAGAAAAAGAGATAGAAAAACATCCTGAAACATTAAAAATAACATCTCAAAGCAATGCGGAAATCCAAATAATTAAAGATGCCGAAAAACTCTTTAAAAAAATATCCAAAGCCGCCGATCCTATAGGAGAGGGAAAAAAAATACTGCTTCTTTCTCAAAACAAAGGTCCCTTTTTAAAAAAATGTCCGGGAACAAAAAATTATATATGCTGCGGATATAAAATACTTCACATTGCAAGCTTTTGCACAATGGATTGTTCGTACTGCATATTACAGGCATATTTCCATCCGCCAATACTTAGATACTTTGTTAATACGGAAGATATGGAAAAGGAACTGGATGCGCTTTTTGCCGAAAAAACAATATATAGAGTAGGAACAGGCGAGTTTAGCGACAGCTTAATCTTTGAAAACAATACAAACATATCCGCTAATCTTACCGAAAAATTCGGCGGACAAAAGCATTGCATATTAGAATTAAAAACAAAAACCGTAAATATAAAAAAACTGCAAGGGCTTAATCATAACCGCAAAACAATAATCTCTTGGTCCTTAAATACCCAAAAAGTTATAGCCGAAGAAGAAAGAGACACGGCTTCGCTTGACGCAAGATTAAAAGCCGCCGCTCAATGCGAAAAATGGGGTTATCCTCTCGCTTTTCATTTTGATCCTATAATAATATACAAAGGAGCCGAAGAGGATTACAAAAAAGTAATAAAAAAGCTTTTTTCAATCGTATCAAAAGATAATATCGTATGGATAAGCATAGGAACATTTCGTTTTATTCCGACTTTAAAAAAGATAATCGAAACCAGATTTAAAAATTCCAAAATAATATACGGAGAATTTATAAAAGGGCTTGATAATAAAATGCGGTATTTCAAGCCGATAAGAATTGAAATATACAAAAAAATAATAAGCTACATCAAACAAATTGCGCCGGAAGTTCTTATCTACTTTTGTATGGAAGACGAGCAAGTTTGGCAAAAAAGTTTCGGCTTTACGCCGGAACAAAAAGGGGGGCTTGCCTCTATGCTTGATAAAAGCGCAAAGCGACATTGCGGGTTATTGTGATATATTTTGCGCCGAAATTTTTAAATTTACAGAGCGATTCTTTTTTGCTTTTGCCAAAATATTTTTTATCTTTTTTCTTTTACCGCCGGTTAAAGGACGCAGCTTATCAGCCTCATTTTCTATGGCAATCTCTTCCCGAGTTAAGTTATTTATTTTCATTATCACCTCTTTATAACCTTTGCACAACTTAGTTATGCAGAAACTTTTTATATTTTTTTTGAAATTTACGACTCGGAAAAGCCGTTTTTAATACTATTTTTTCCTTTTCATTTAACAAAAACGGTACAATCCAAATATAATTGTTAATGTTCAATACAAAATAAAACTGATCTTTGCGCGTAGGATTTTCTAAAATATCCAAATAATCGTTATTTGTTAGTTTTGCGGAAATCTCTTCAAAAGAGATTCCTCTGTTTATAACAAGCCATTCATTTTTATTTTCGTCCCATATTATATTCACTTCGGTTGAGTATAATTTTGTTCATTTCCGATGTCAACGATTATGCAATTTAAGACAGAGCTGTTTTTTATAAAAAACAAATTTGCTTTGTATATTTGTTTAAAACAGGTTATGTCCTGCGTCAAAATTAAAGGTAATACAAAATAATAAAGGAATTTCTCGCTTTGCTCGGATATAAACATAATGAAAAAAAATAATAAATTTACAAAAATTTTATGCACCATAGGACCCGCTTCAGACAATAGAAAAATCATTAAAAAAATGTATCAAAACGGTATGAACGGAGTCCGCATCAATACCGCGCATGGAGATTTTGAAGGGTATCAAAAAATTATCGATACGGTTCGAAGCGTAATCGACGTTCCGATTGTTCTAGATATAAAAGGTCCCGAAGTTAGAATACGGCTGCCTTACAAGCTATTTATCAATAAAAATACGCAATTTAAAATATACGCCTCTTCACATAAAACAGAGCCGTATTTCAGCTTTAATATTATAAAAGACATATCGGAAAAAGATAAAATATTAATAGACGACGGCAAATATATTTGTAAAATAATAAAAAAAGCAAAAGACTTCGTTATAGTTCGGTCTAAACGAAATATCGAGCTAATCCCAAATAAAAGTATAAACATACCAGAAAGGGCGTTATCTTTGCCGTCTCTTAGCGAAAAAGATATTGAAGCGATCCGTTTTGCCCAAAAAAACAATATCGAATACATTGCTTTATCATTTGTAAGAGATAAAAACGATTTAATAAACCTACGGGAAAAATTAGCGGGAGCGGAAATTAAAATAATCGCAAAAATCGAAAACAGACAGGGCGTTGAAAACATAGACGAAATACTTGAAAATTGCGCGGGCGTTATGATAGCAAGAGGAGACCTCGGCGTTGAATTATCCGTAAAAAAAATTCCTCGCATTCAAAAAGAAATAATTACAAAATGTAACAACGTCGGAAAAATCAGCATAGTGGCAACCCAAATATTAGAATCAATGGTAAGCAATCCAACTCCTACGAGAGCCGAAGTATCGGATATTACAAACGCCATCTTAGACGGCGCGGATTGTTTAATGCTTTCCCAAGAAACCGCAGTCGGCGATTTTCCGGTAGAATGCGTTAAACAAATGTCCGAAATAGCAAATGAAACCGAAAAATATGTAAGATTAAAACATATAAAAATAAATAAAAACAACATCTCCGAAAACATATCCCTTGCCGCCGCAAACCTTGCAAAAAAACTGTCCGTAAAAAAAATCATCTGCATGACCCGTTCCGGCTACACCGCAAAAAATATCGTAAAACATAGAGTTAATAAACCTGTTATTGCAATAGTTCCTAACAAACAAATACAAAAACAATTAATGCTATGCTATTCGATAACGCCGTTTGTATATTATAATGACTCTTGGGATTATTCTATGCTCGAAATTATAAAGCAGCTTTTAAAAGATAAAATATTAGAAAAAAAAGGAGATATTTTATTTACTACGGGCAGACATTCCAAAGAAAGCAAACGAACAACTACAATCGAGGTTCATAATATAAAAGATCTGTCGGATTATATGGGTCTGCCCGCTTAAAGCTTTAAAATTTGCAATGTTGATAAAATTATGCGAAAAACAGATTGCAAATACTACTTTGAAAAAAAGGATACAAAATGAATTTTGCAAAATCATATATAACAGACGAAGCCGGCAAAATAAAAAGCGTTATACTCGATTACAAGTTATATCAAAAAATCGAAGAAATTTTTCTTGATCAAGGCTTGCTAAAAGCTATGCGGGAAGTCGAACAAAAAGAAGAGGTAAGTTATGAACAAGTGAGAGAGTTAATTAAAGAATTATGAATATTACTCTTAAAAAAATATTTTTAAAAGATATTGAAAAAGTGGCGGAGCCTCAAAAAAATCGGGTGAAATTTTTTTTGGAAGAACTTTATGCAAACCTTTCAATTATAGAAAATTATAAAATTA
>JAFDMF010000022.1 GCA_019306065.1 Deltaproteobacteria bacterium | reverse complement strand
ATAACCGAGCCTTTTTAAAATAGTCTATAAATCGGTTTTTATTTTTAAAGTTATAGGATAGATCAACCTCTGCAAAACCGTTTTTAATTAAATGCGCATTTAAAAAAGTTTTATTTTTTAAGTATAAATAAACCAACAAATTATTGTTTTTGTCATGTTTGGTTTCGTCATATTTCAAAAAAACTTTTTGCCCTTTTGTTTTTATCTTTAAAAACTCTATTGCTTTGCCGTTTGCTTTTTTTGCTTCTTTTACTCCGATTAGCCTGACAACAATATTGTTATTTAACCTTATTAATTCGGGGCTGATAATCTCTTTTACCAAGTAATATTCTTCTCTTTTATTTGCGCCGTTATTGTCGATTTTGGAGCCAAACCGTAATTTTTTCGGGTCTGTTTTTTTATCGAATTTATGAAAGTCTTTGAAGATATACGGAAGTTTATTTATTTCGCTTTTGTAGTTTATTTTTTTTTCTTTTTGCCGAATAAATTCGCAAGTCGAACCGAACATATCGCCTTGTTTGATGTTTAATTTTTCTTCAATTAAGGGTATAAAATCGGGATTTATTTCATATCCTACGGAGTTTCTATTTAAATTTCTTGCCGCAAGCGAGGTTGTTCCGCTTCCAAGAAACGGATCAAGTATTGTATCGCTGACAAAAGAAAACATTTTGATTAATCTTTTGGGCAATTCTTCCGGAAACATTGCAATATGTTGGTTCTGTCTAACTCCGCCGAAATTCCAATGCCCTTGAAAATACTCTTTCCATTCCTCTTTTGTAATTTTAGAGAGTTCTTTAACCTCTTTTATCGGTTTTCGGGGCGTTCCGAGTTTTTTAAAGATTAAAATAAACTCATAATCAATCGCAAGTATCCCGTTTTTCGGAAAAGGATAACTGCCCATTACCGAAGCTCCGCCGGTAGTATTTGAGGTGGTTTTTTTTTGCCAAATAATTGCGCCCATATAATCAAATCCGAGCGCTTCGCAAAATTTTATTATTTCGGTTCTAATCGGAATCACTTTGTATCGTCCGTAATAAACCGCTCTTGCAAACTGATCTCCTATATTAACGCACAAACGGCTACCATTGCTTAAAACTCTATGGCATTGGTTCCAAACAAGGTTTAAATTATTGATATATTCTTCATAACTATCATTATATCCGATCTGATCTTTAATGCCGTAATCTTTTAACTGCCAATATGGCGGAGAAGTAATTATCAAATCAACCGATTTATCAGAGAGCTCGGTCACTTGCCTGCTGTCTCCGTTGATTATTTTATGGACTGTTTTTGTTTGCATTTATTTTTTGTTATAAAACATATATTCGTTGTTGGTTACGCCTTTTATCCGTATAAAAATAATAAGGCAGGTAATCAAAAACGGAGATAATAGTCAAGATAAGATTTGATTTAAAATTGGTTTGTTTATAATGCGGCTTGTTTGGCGGGGCAGTCCTCGCCGGCGCATACCTCCGCATAGGAATCAATTACAGCAGGGCTTTGCTACACGGTTAATTGTAAAGCCTCCGCATTAACTTTACGGGCGCTTTTAACCATGCTGCGAACGCGGATGATTCTGTTTTGCGGTTTGATAGCCGTATCCGAAGATGCGCCGGACTGCTCGATTCTTTGCTCGGTATTATCCTCGGCAAATATTTAAAACGGGCTTGTTAAGATTAATGTTATTATGATGATTGCTATTTTGTATAGTTTCATTGCAGGTCTCCTCTGTTTAAATTTCGGCGGATAACTTCGTAGTTTGTCCAATTTTGGCGTTGGAAAAAAATTTTAGCTCCGTTAGGCGTGAAATATCCTAATAATCATTATTTTTTGTGTTTATAATTAAGATATCAAGATACAAGGGGAGCAGAGGAATCGGTTTTTAATCGGAAGGGACGCAAGAGACGTTGCATGCAACGTCTCTACATAACGGACTGATTTTTAATTGCAGTAATTTGTTAATCTGATAAACATTATGTCAAAAGACGGGACAAAACTTTGTATCTCTGTATCTTTTAATCATAGTTTACGCCGGGAACTTTTATATCGGGTCTCATTTCTATTATTAGATCGTCAAATTCTTTGCCTAATACGGTTTCTTTTTCAAGAAGCATTGCGGCTACTTTGTGTAATATATCAATGTTTTCTTGTATGATTGCTTCTGCTCTTTTGTAATTGTTTTTTATAAATTTGTTTATTTCTTCGTCTATTCTGTCTGCGGTATTATCGGAATAATCTCTCTGATGCGCTATTTCTCTGCCCAAAAATACTTGTTCGTTTTGCTTTGCGTAAGAAAGTGGTCCCAAATCGCTCATTCCCCATACCCGAACCATTTGCTGCGCTAATTCGGTAGCCTGTTTTATGTCGTTTGCCGCTCCGGTGCTTATTCTGTTAAATATTATTTCTTCGGCTACTCTTCCGCCGAATATTACGCAAAGTTCGTTTTCCAATTGATCTTTAAATTTAAAATCTCTTTCTTCCGGCAAAAACCATGTAACTCCGGCGGCTCTTCCTCTCGGGATGATGGTTATTTTATTAAGTTGATCTGTTTCGGGCAAAAATTTTGCCACAAGAGCATGCCCGCCTTCATGATATGCGGTTATTTTTTTGTCTTCCTCTCTTATTACTTTGGATTTTCTTTCGAGCCCCATATAAACTTTATCTTTAGCGTTTTCAAAATCTACCATTTCAACTTTTTCTTTTCCATGTTTTGCGGCAAATAAGGCTGCTTCATTTACAAGGTTTTCAAGGTCCGCGCCGGAAAAGCCGGGAGTGCCTCTTGCTATAATGGAAGGTTCTACATCATCGTCTATCGGGCTTTTTTTCATGTGAACTTTTAATATTTGTTCTCTTCCCGCAATGTCGGGCAAAAAAACTACGATTTGCCTGTCGAATCTGCCGGGGCGCAGAAGCGCCGGGTCTAATACGTCAGGTCTGTTTGTTGCAGATATTAGTATTACTCCTTCGTTCGATTCAAAGCCGTCCATTTCTACAAGCAGTTGGTTTAGAGTTTGTTCTCTTTCGTCGTGTCCGCCGCCGAGGCCGGCTCCTCTGTGTCGCCCTACCGCATCTATTTCATCTATGAATATTATGCAAGGCGCATTTTTTTTGCCCTGAACAAATAAATCTCTTACTCTTGATGCGCCTACGCCTACAAACATTTCTACAAAATCGGAACCGCTTATTGTAAAAAACGGAACTTCGGCTTCCCCTGCTATTGCTCTTGAAAGCAGAGTTTTACCTGTTCCAGGAGGTCCTATAAGAAGAACTCCTTTTGGTATTCTGCCTCCGAGTTTTGTAAATTTTTTGGGATCTTTTAAAAAATCCACAACTTCGGCAAGCTCCTCTTTTGCTTCGTCAACTCCCGCTACGTCTTCAAAAGTAATTTTGGCTTTTTTATCGGATAAAAGTCTTGCTCTGCTTTTTCCGAAAGAAAGGGCTTTTCCGCCGCCTCCCTGCATTTGACGCATAAAAAATATCCAGATTCCTATTAAAAATATCATAGGAAACCATGAAGCTAATAAGGAAAGATACCATGGAGATGTTTCGGGCGGCTTAACATTTATAGAAACCCCTTTTTTTCTCATTGTTTTTATTAATTCTGGGTCATTAGGGTAAAATAATTTATAATGCCCTCCGTTTATGTCTGTAACCGTAAGCTTATTTTCTTCTATAACAACCTCTTGTATCGTCTCTTTTTCTACCATGTTAAGAAACTGGGTATAGTTTATATCAGATTCTACAGGCTTGGGCTGATGTAACAGGTTATAAAATATAAGGGTCATCAGTACGATAACAATCCATAACGCCAGATTTTTACTAAATTGATTCACCACAATCTCCTCAATTTCTTATTCTTACTTATTTTTTTTTAATTGGATAAATATTAAAATTGAATTTAAGCGGAGAAAACCTCCCCTTTTATAATGTTTTTTGTTTTTTCGGTTATTCTACAGGTATTGGCGGCTCGAAAGCCAGCTATCCATATTATTTTATCTTTACTTAATACTATAGAGCATTTTTTTCTTTTGTTTGCCGGAATTTTATTGTTAATAAAAAATTTTTTCAACTTCTGGCTTCCGGTCATTCCAAGGGGTATAAATTTATCTCCGTTTCTAAAATTTCTTATTGTAAGAGGAAACTGTATTTTATCCGCGTCAAAATATTGCGCTGTTTCTATTTTTTCTTTAAAAAAAATTTTAGGAAGTAGACTATTTTTTATTTGGTCAAATTTTATGCTTTGTTTTGCCTCTTTTATCAAAAGGGTTTCCGCTTTTTTTAATCTATATTCGTAATTGATGCTTTGCGGTTTTTTATAAGTATCTTTTTTTGCAAATATAAGATGGTTTTTATTTTTTACAACTATTATATTTCCGCTTATATCTGCGGAAGCATAATTGGAATGATTTTTAGTAAGTTTTATTATGGAATCTATATGCGCAAAAGATATATTTTTAAGGTTTGTTTTAATGTAATTTAAAGCCTCTCTTATTATGCGCCTTTTTCCTCCTTCGGCTATTTTATTAAGCCGGTTTAATAAAAGGGTTATTTGATTTTTATCTTTTTTATATACTGTTTTTTCAAAAACCGAAGTTATAATTTGTAAAATCCATTCTTCCTCTTTTTTTGCGATTGAAGTTATATTATTTAAGGTTTTTATTATGTTGGGATTGTATTTTTCTTTTAATAAAGGAAGCAGGTTTTGCCCTATTTTATTTCTTAAAAATTTTGTGTCGTAATTTGATTTGTCTTCAACATAATCAAGTTTTTTTTTTTTTATGTAGTCGTATATAGCTTTTTTTTCTATTGTTATAAAGGGTCTTATGTATTTGTCGTCCCGAACCGCAGGTATCCCGCAAAGCCCGGATATACCGGCGCCTCTTATTATGCGCATTAGCAATAGTTCCGCATTATCATCGGCATTATGAGCAAGAGCTATTTTATTATATCTGTTTTCCACAGCGATTTTTTGTAAAAATTTGTATCTTATATCTCTTGCAGCCTCTTCCAAAGAAATTTTTTTTCTTTTTTTATACGCAAGTACATTTTCTTGAGCGGAAAAGAATGGAATTTTTAAACGTAAAGCCATTTTTTTTACAAATTTTTCATCCTCAAAAGCCTCTTTGCCTCTTATAAGATGGTTTAAATGCGCCGCGGCTACCGTAATTTTGTATTCGGAAGCCGCAGTCATCAAATAATGAAGCAACGCTATGGAGTCCGCTCCGCCGGAAACCGCTACTAATACTTTGTCTGCCGGTTGTATCATGTCGTATTCGGCTATTGTCTGTTTTGCAGCTGCAAGGCTGTTATTGTAGCTTTTCTGCAATGCTTTCATGTATTAGCTCCGAAAGTTCTTTATCCCACATCCCTACTACTCCGGAACGTATGGATATTTCGGTTAGATTCGGTTTTAGTTTTGTTATGATAATTGTTATTACGGATTCGTTTGTTCTTTGCGCTTTTAATATGGTTTTCGCGGTTTTATAAGACGGTTCAAGCATTGTTACGTTTAACTCTTTTAAAACCTGATTGGATACTTTGACGCATTGATCGGATTTTTTATAATAGCTTCTTTTAACCTCTCCTTTTAAATATGTATAAACTCCGGTTCCTGCCGCGCTTCCTATTATAACTCCCGCACAGCCGTAAACGAACAAAAAAGCCAGTATAATTAACGCCAGTATTTTGTTTTTAACTTTTTTTTTCACAAGTTCTCCTCTGTTTGTATTTATTTCGGGTATGTTCAAGTTCGTTTGCTTCGCTTTCAAACAGTTCGCATTGTTTGACGCAAAACTTGTCAAAAATTATTTCCTCATCAACAAGAGCCGCTACGCAAAAAAACTTTGAGCATCTCCTTTCGTAATTATTTCTTTTTGTGATTAAATATTTTTTAATAATGAAGGCTTTCCTCTCCCTCGTCTATAGACAGCATTATATCCCGGGGCGTTTTAGCGTCCCCTATTATTTCAACTTCTATTCCGTTTTTTTTAAATATTTCTGCCGGCTTGCGTATAGACTGCATTGTATCAGACAAAACAAGGGTATCAAAACCGATAAGCCGTTTATTTTTTTCTTTATATTCAAATATTACTCCGTCTTTTAAAACCTCTTTAATAACCGTCTGTTTATAAAGGGTAATGTTTCTTTTTTTTAAGCGTTCTCTTAAATAGTATCTGTCGTTGGCGGACATATCTTGGGCAAAATGCTTTGATTTATGTAATACTACAACTTTTTTCCCTTTTTCCGCAAGATAATCCGCAGTAACAAGCCCCGCTCTATCCCCTCTTTATATCCGCAAATAACATTTTTTAATAGTATATCATAAACCGCTCAAAGCTGCATGTCTGTTTTTTATTTTCATTTCGCCTATTTTTATCGGCATAAAAAGATGCTTAAATATGGACACTTATTCTTCTCCTTTTATATTGCTTCGGTATAGTTATGTAAAAATTTTGTCAATTCTTTTTTTATAAAGGATTTATCTGCAAAAATTTTGATGATATAAAAACAGCCCGATTATCGAAAAATCCTTGTTTATAATACTTAAATCTAATATGAATTGTTAAATTGGATTGGATTATAATTGTTGCTTGCTTTAACCTTGAATAAAAATTTAAAAAATATGAAAATAAACGTCCACGAAGCGCGATTGTTGAGACCCGCTTTAATTTTTACACAAAATTAAAGCGGGTCTCAAACTAAAATATATTTAATAAAATATGGAAAACAGTTAAAACAGATACGCTATTTTAAAAAGGAGAACAAAAGCTATGACGCCTAATACTAATATAGATATTATATGGAATTATGTGGAAAAAATATGGAACAAAGGGAATATATCGGCTCTGGAAGAATTAACTACTCCGGATTTTACTTTTCAGATAGGAAGCGAGCCAGAACGCAACAGGGCGGTTATGGCTCAATTTGTAAAGATGATTCGCTCCGCTTTTCCGGACTGGTATGTAAGAATGATAGATACTATTATGGATAATAATGTTATTGTAGTCCGCTGGAAAGGCAATGCCACTCATAACGGTTCTTTTTACGGCATAGAGCCTACCGGAAAACAGATTGTTATATCCGGAATTAATATTTATCAACTCGAAGATAATAGGATAAAAAAGGAATGGGAACAGATGGATACTTTGGGGCTGATTAGGCAGCTTGGAGCTTTGCCCTGATAAAGTTTTTTATTATAAAAGTTGACTGAATTAATATTATTTATTATAAATTATCACTATAGTTCCTGTAGAGAAAAGCCCTATTGTACTTGATTTCGGCGTATGCAGGAACTGATTAGATTGTTTTGGTTTCGGAATTTCGGTCTGCATTCTATAAAACTTCATTTCTCAAATAAAATCCAAGCATTATTAGTTGAAAAATCTTAATTTTTTGGTAATAATTGAATTTCTATACCTAATAATAAGGGGGGGTGATTTATAAAACTCCCTGTATTCCTTTTAAAAAGTGGAATTGAAAGGAAATAATAAAGGAAAAATCTTATAATTATCCGAAATTTGATTAAATAAAAATTAACCCGTAAAGATGCGGTATGCAGCGCGTCTTTACTTTGTATCTTGATTATAATTTTTTATTAAGGCTTCAATACCGTTTTAATTGTATTAAAAAGGAGGGGCGATGGGGTATAAAAAAGAGAAAATAAAAAAGGATGAGTGGATTAATACCACTTGCGGTGTCTGCTATTGCGGATGCGGCATAAAAGTTAGAAGGATAAACGGGCTTCCTGTTAAAATAGAGGGCATATCGGATTCTACAATGGGAGGAACCGGCAGAGGGCTTTGCGGTAAAGGGGTTGCGGGGCTTATGTATTATTATGATCCTAACCGTATTACAAAGCCTCTTAAACGAACTAACCCGGAAAAAGGAATAGGGGTTGATCCGAAATGGAAAGAGATTTCTTGGGAAGAGGCTCTTGACGAAATAGCCACAAGAATGAAAAAAATTATGGAAGATGATCCTAATAAGATTTTATTTACCAACCAAACTATGCGCGCAAGCGACGGTCCTCATAATCATCTTTATTTTTATGCAAAAGCTTTTGGCGTTGAAAATAACGGCTGTTTTATAATAGGAGGAGGCAGCCTTCATTGCGGAAACGCCGCTCATATGATGGGAGGTCTTATACACGGGGCATGGTCTATAGCGCCGGACTGGCGTTATACCAAATATGTTTTAAAGTGGGGATCCAGCAAAGGCACGGGCTCCGGACATTCCGCAATGACTAATGCAAGATTAAGAGCGGATGCAGTCCGCAGAGGAATTAAAGAGGTTGTATTTGATCCTATGTGTAATTTTGCAGGAGGCAAAGCTACCGAATGGGTTCCGCTTCTTCCCGGAACAGATTCGGCGGTAGCGTTGGCAATGGCAAATCATATATTAAATGTTTTGGGCAAATATGACGAACTTTATTTAAAAGCAAAAACCAACTTCCCTTATTTGATAAAAGAAGACGGAAGTTATGTAAGGCATGAAGAATCCGGAAAACCTCTTTTATACGATTTAAAAGCCGGCGAAATAAAGGAATTTGACGCCGAAGATATTGAAGACGACTCGCCTACGCTTGAAGGAGAATATGAAATTTACGGCGAAAAAGTAAGACCCGCGTTTGAGCTGTTAAAAAAGCATTTAAAACAATATACTCCGGAATGGGCTTCGGAAATAAGCACGGTTCCTGCGGCTACAATTATAAGAATAGCAGAAGAATGGGTCGAAAACGCCCAGATTGGAAGCACAATAACCATAGAAGGCAAAACCTTTCCTTATAGACCCGTAGCGGCGGTTACCTTTAGAGGCTCGCAGGGGCATTATAACGGAATTCATCAGGTGGCGGCGATTGATCTGCTTTGCGAGCTCGTAGGAGCAGAGGATGTTCCGGGCGGGACTTTGGGCTGGCCATCTATAAGAAGAAAATATCCGGGCGGAAATTATGAAAGACTGCCTAAGATTGGGCCGGAAGGAGTTTTAATACCGGCGGTATTTTATTCTCATATGCCGTGGCCGCCGAAAAAGCCGACTATTCCATGCAGCAATGCGGGCTGCGTAGATTTTTGGCATCATTCCACCCTTTCCCATATTCCGTATGTAAAGGAGCGGGACGAAATATACGAAAAATTCGGAATGAAAGCAAAGCCGGAGATGGTTTTCGGTATTTCTGCCAATTTTATAATAAGTCAGGCAGACTGGCAGGCAGCGGTTGACTTTTTTAAAGATATGTTCGTTGTTCAGATTGATATCTGGTCTAACGAAACAGACGAGGCAATAGGAGATATTATCTTGCCAGATGTTTCGTATCTTGAAAAAGATTGCTGGAGCAGCGAAATAGACGCATTTTTCTTTAGCGGAAGCCCTTCTTATGAAGATTGGTATGTTCATATGCAACAAAAAGTGGCGGAGCCTTTGGGCGAATGCAGATTTTTTATGGACGTTTATTTGGACATAGCAAACAGAGCAGGGGTTTTAGATAAATATTACGAACTGTTAAACGAATATTACAGTATTACGGATGAAAATTTAAAGCTTAAACCGGAAGACGGGCTTATGACATGGAAAGAAATAGGAGAGCGCGTTCTTACTTGGGTTTACGGAGATGATAAAGAAAAAATTCAAAAGCAAGGATATGCGAAATGGCATAAACCTATAGAAGATGTTTATTGGCGCTGGCATACAAAGGCCCGCGTCCCGGCTTACATGGAATTTCTTGTTCACGATAGAAAAGAGGCGGAAAGAATATGTAAAGAGGTTGATTTTGATCTTGATACGGAGCAATATGTTCCGCTTCCGGGCTGGTTTACTCCTACCTCTTACAAAGAGTTAAACAACGAATTTAACCTGCTTGCTTTTTCTTACAGAGATATTCTTCATACTAACAATTCGACTTTTCAAAACCCTATGATTGACGAAGTAAGCAAACTCTGCCCTTATACTTTTACGATTACAATGAATAAAGGTTTGGCTGAAAAAAGGGGATTAAAAGACGGAGATAAGGTTATTATAGAAAACAGATACGGAACCAAAGAGGACGGAATAATAAAAACTATGGAGGGGCAGCATCCGCAAGTAGTAGGAATAGCCGGACAAGGCGGATTATGGGCAAAAGGAAGACCCATAGCTATGGGCAAAGGGAGCAATTTTTGTAAACTGATGCCTACTTATTTAAGACATTATGATCCTATAACCGGCAATATTGAGACGTCTGTGGCGGTTAAGGTCTATAAGGCTTAAATAAAACGTTTTTCTATGGGAAACTTTGTGTTATCAGATAGTTTTAAACCGGAGGTTTTTTAAGTTATGGAAAATATAAAACGTATGGATTACGAATGGATGATCAAGCCGACTCCTCAGAGCGAGTGGATTGAAAAAAACGGTATTTTTTTAATGCTTGCCTTTTTTCTTGCCGAAATAGGAGCCGGAATATATTTTTTGTCTATGATATTCGGTCTTAAAGGCGGGATGGTTTTCGGATGGCTGCTGACGCTGGTTTTAGGCGGAGGAGTTCATATGTATTATCTTGGAAATCCTTTAAGATTTTGGAGGATTTTTTTGAAACCTAAAACTTCGGAGCTTTCCAGAGGAGTCTGGATAATACTGATTTTTGCCGTTTGCGGTTTTTTCCAAATTATAGGATCCGTTGCGCTTAATACCGTATATATGAAAAGTATAATGGGCATTATTTGCATTCTTCTTATTATGCACGGGTTTGCCACAATGAATACTATGAAAGCGATTCCCGCTTGGAACTCTTCTATTGTTCTTCCTTTGTCGATTATTTCAGGGTTATGGGTAGGGTATCAGATTGTAGAAATTCTTCTGTTAAAAAACGGAGTGTTGTCAAGTTTTGGTATTGCAAAGTTATCTTTGGTTATGCTTCTTACTTATATTATCTGTTTGGTTATGTATTTATGGAGCGCTTCTCATTCTTCGGAGATTGCGTCTATTTCTATAAAGGATATGGTTTGCGGCTCTTCTTCGAAGTTTTTTTATACCTTTGTTGTTTGCATAGGCATTCTGCTTCCGCTGCTTATTACGGTTTATTCTCCCGTAAGTTCAGGGCTTTTGGTTATAAGACTGCTTGCGGTATTTATCGGCGATTTGGCGCTTCGTTATATATTAATGAAAAATGCCTATTATAAACCGTTGCTTTAACTTAATCTTTTATGCTTGATTTTGTAGAGACGCTGCATAATGCGGCGTCTCTGCCGTTTTTTTTATATTTTTTTCGCTTGTTTGTATTTCGATTGGTTGTTTTTGCTTATTGCATAGGAAACTTTCATGCCTATGTTATATATACAAAAAAAAAGTTAAATTAAATAATAAAGGAATTTTTCACTTCGCTCGACAAGACAGGAAGAAAATTTTTTTGCTATGTCATTTCGACGAACGAAGCGAGAAAAAATCTCATAATAAAATATAAACAGAGAAAAATGAAAAGCGGCACGCCGGAACTACCCAAAATAATAGTAATATGCGGACCTACCGGCATAGGAAAGACAACTTCCGCAATAAAACTTGCCGCTGCTTTTTCCGGCGAAATAGTAAGCGCGGATTCAATGCAGATATATAAATATATGAATATCGGCACTGCAAAACCTACCATAGAAGAACAAAAAGCGGTAAAACATCACTTAATAGATATAGCGGAACCGAATCAAAACTTCAACGCGGCTCTTTTTTCCGAAAAAGCCGGAAAAATAATATACAGGCTTTGGCAAAAAAAAATACCCGCTTTTGTAACCGGCGGCACAGGGCTTTATATAAAAACCCTTATTTACGGAATATTTAAAGATGAAAAGTCGTCTAATGCGGTAAAAGAGAAAATAAAAAAAGAGGCTGCGGAAAAAGGATTAATCTTTTTATACGAAAAATTTAAAAAAAAAGACCCTGAAGCCGCGGCAAAGATAGATCCCAACGACAGCTACAGAATAATAAGAGCCATTACGGTTTTTGAAGCTACGGGAAAAAAAATATCCTCCTATCATAAAACACACGGATTTGCAGACAAAAAGTTTACGTCTTATAAAATAGGATTAGAGATTAACAGGCAGACTCTATACGAAAGAATCAACCGTCGAGTTGATAAAATGATAGAACAAGGCTTTATACAAGAGATAAAAGACTTGATTCGAAAAGGGTATTCCAAAGATTTAAAATCAATGCAGTCAATAGGTTATAAGCATATAATTGATTTTTTGGAAGGGGAAATTTCTTTGGATAAAGCGCTTGATACTATAAAGCGGAATACCAGAAGATATGCAAAAAGGCAGATGACATGGTTTAAGGCAGACAAAGAAATAGTATGGCTCGCCCCTGATAACATTTTAAAAATTGTTCCGAACATCCGCGCATTTTTATACCCCGAAAAACCCATTACATAACTTCGTATTTTACTCATTTTTGGCGTAGCGGCTCTTATCTGCGAGGAAACAATTTGCGGCAAGTTTTGCATTGAAAAATATACCGGCAAAAAATAATATTACGCCTTCTTTTATAGATAAAATCGCGGCTACGGTCCATAGAAGAAAAAACGTTTTATTTGCCGACAATAATATAAGCAAAATAAGCTGCCATGTAGCATGAGCCTATTTTTTAGAACCGAATTATACGCTTCATAGTAGATATAGGCAGATTTTTGGAAGTTATGGCGAGAGCGCCGGAAGTTGCTCCGGAGGATTTCGGCAAGCTATCCGATTTTACCGAAGAAGCCGAAAAAATAAGCGGCGTTTACGCTGTAGTTGCCGAATCCGAAGTTATATCTTTAATTTATTATAGCCGACATACATAAGTCTACAAGTTTAAAAATAGCTTCTACGACCTATCGTTTAAAAACAACTCCTCCGGTATAGTTGGCGCAATAGAAGATACGATTAAACATAAAATAATAGTATCTGACAAATCTCAATTTACAGGAACAATCGAAGCCGCAATAATAGGAGCGCAAAGACTTTGATAAAACCCGATTTAAAAATTAACAGCGTAAAACCTAAAATTTTTATTCTAAAGCTTATGGCTGGCGCGGTATTAATAAGCTTTTCAGGAGTATTGGTAAAACTTGCGGACGAAGTAGGTCCTATAACCGCAGGTTTTTATCGAATGTTGTTCGGCGGCATATCTTTGATGATCTTTGTCTTAATAAAAGAAAAAAAAATCAATTTTAAAGCAATTAAAAAAAACACCCTTTATCCTGCGTTTATATGCGCTCTGTTTTTTGCGGCGGATCTTACCTGCTGGCATAAAAGCATACTCGGAGTAGGTCCCGGTCTTGCCACGCTGCTTGGAAATCTTCAGGTGTTTTTTTTGGCGGGTTTCGGAATAATCGTATTAAAAGAAAAAATCAATTTAAAAACGATTCTATCTATTATTTTGGCATTTTTCGGAATAATCTTATTAGTATACCCAAACTGGAGCGGGCTTCCGAATTCTTGGAAACTCGGCGTTTTTTACGGATTTTTAACTGCGGCGGCATATTCCTGTTATATTCTATCATTAAGGCGTCTTCAAGCTTCGGCGGATTTTTTAGATATTATATGGAATATGATAGCGGTATCTTTATTTACCGCTTTTATTATGAGCGCCGAAATATTTATATTTAACGAGAGTTTTATTATAAAAGACAATAAAAATTTTTTATTTCTTTTTGCTTACGGAGTATTGCCGCAGGCATTAGGATGGGTTTTGATTGCCGGAAGTCTTCCCCGCTTAAAAGTATCTACTGCAGGGCTTATCCTTCTTTTACAACCCTCTTTATCCTTTGTATGGGATATAATCTTTTTTAACAGAGTTACCACCGGCTTGGATATTGCGGGAATATGTATAGCAATAGGCGCTATATACATGGGCAGCGCGATAAAATCTGACTAAAATATTTTTATAAGAGGACAACTTATGAATATCGAAAAGCTTACGAATATATTAACAAAGGTTGCGGCAAATAAAATTTCGATAAAAGATGCCGTTAATTTGTTTGAAAATTTTACTTTTGAAGATATTGGATTTGCAAATATAGACCATCACAGAAGCATAAGAAAAGGTTTTCCGGAAGTGATATTCGGAGCGGGCAAAACAGCGGAGCAGATAGCCGGCATAATAGAAAAAATGATTTTTAACGAAGAACCGATTCTTGTAACAAAAGTTAATAAAGATAAAGCGGAATTTTTATGCTCAAAATTTAATAAAGCGGTTTTTGACAAGGATGCGGGTATAATTGTAATCTGCAAACAGCCTCCGAAAATTAAAGGAAAAGGAACAATTCTTGTTTTATCCGCCGGAACTTCGGATATACCGATTGCAAAAGAGGCGGTTATTACTGCCGAGACTATGGGAAACAAAGTAAATTTCGTATTTGACGTAGGAGTAGCCGGCATCCATAGACTTTTTGCGCATAAAGATATTATTTTAAAAGCTTCCGTTATTATTGTGGCTGCCGGAATGGAAGGAGCGCTGCCCTCTGTAGTGGCAGGCATGGTAAAATCTCCCGTAATAGGACTTCCTACAAGCATCGGCTACGGAACATCTTTCGGAGGACTTACCGCTCTTTTCGGTATGTTAAACAGTTGCAGCTCTAATATATCGGTTGTCAATATTAATAACGGTTTCGGCGCCGGATATGTTGCTTCTTGTATAAACAGATTATAAAGACCCTTGCACAACTTTTTATTTTGCTCTTGTTCCGAGTTATAGATTCTTCTCTACAATAGCAATTAAATATGTCATTTCGACCGAAGGGAGAAATCCTTTTCTTATTTCCTTTACCTTTTTATAATCATCCGTTACCGCTGTAATAATATTATCAAAAAGAGTTAATTTATTATCCGAAACAGGCTGATAATTGATATTTGTATTGAAATTTTATAAAGGGTTTGTTAGGTTTTTAAATATATTATAATTATTTTTTGCGTGACCGATTTCGGTTATCAATAAAAAAAAGTATGAGGATTCTTATGGAACAAGAAATAAAACTTACGCCTAATAGCGATATGCAGATGCTTATCGCCGGTATTATGCCCAATACAAAATATTTTGACAGCCGCTTTGATCTGCTTCAGGTTCAAATCGACGGACTTCAAAACAGTCAGAATAGTATTAAGGAGAGTCTGGAAAATAGAATTGACGGACTTCAAAAAAATCAGGATAATATCAAAGAGGGGCTGGAGAATAGAATAGACAGCGTCCTACAAAGTCAGGACGATATGAAAGAGGTTCTACAGCTGCAAATAGACGGATTGCAGAAAGGACAACAAGATATTAATGGCAGGCTTGACTATTTTAAACAGGATATTGATAGAAGATTCGAGATGGTCGATAAAAAATTCGAGGTGGTCGATAAAAATTTTGAGCAGGTTGACAAAAGGTTTGAGCAGGTTGACAAAAGATTTGACAGGATTGATAAAAAGTTCGATCAGATTATAGCCTCAATAGATAAACTCGGCGATAAAATAGATGCAAAAGATGAAAGACAGCGCAGTTTTACAATGCGAATGTTTTCCGTTGCAATATCAATATCCGTATTAGGAGTTTTGGGAGTATTTCTTAAAACTTTAGGCGTTTTTTAAAAATATGTTATCAAAAATTTTAAGCTGCGCGACTATCGGTATCCAAGCCCATATTATAGAGGTGGAAACCGACATTTCAAACGGACTTCCTACATATACTTTGGTAGGGCTGCCGGAAACCGCCGTAAAAGAAAGCAGAGAAAGAGTAAAGGCTGCCGTTTCCAATTCCGGCTATGCTTTTCCGGACGACAGAATTACCGTTAATTTGGCGCCTGCCGGAATAAAAAAAACAGGCACTGGATTTGACCTGCCTATAGCAATAGGGATATTAACGGCTACCGGAGTTATTTCTCAAGACATAGCTTTACAATATCTTATATTAGGCGAGCTGTCATTAGACGGCAGAGTAAAGCCTGTAAACGGCTCCTTGTTAATGGCTATTGCCGCTAAAAATGCAGGTTATAAAGGCATTATAGTATCGGAAAAAAATTGTAAAGAAGCCGGAGTAATAGACGGCATAAAGGTATATCCCGTAAAAACTTTAAGAGAAACCGTAGATTTTTTGCGAGGTTCCTTTGAAATAGATCACAAAAAAACAGACATAAAACTTTTATTTACAAATAATGAAAAATATCAAATTGATTTTGCAGAAGTTGCAGGACAAGAGCATGCAAAAAGAGCGGTAGAAGTAGCCGCTTCGGGAGGGCATAATCTTTTAATGATAGGTCCCCCCGGCTCCGGCAAAACTATGATTGCAAAAAGAATAAGAACAATCCTTCCTCCCTTGACCTTTGAAGAGGCTATTGAAACCACAAAAATTTTTTCTATATTAGGACTTCTTTCCGAAAACGAGCCATTAGTTACCCAAAGACCTTTTAGAGCTCCGCATCATACCATATCCGATGCGGGTTTAATAGGAGGAGGCAAAATTCCAAGACCAGGCGAAGTTAGTCTAGCGCAAAACGGAATATTATTTTTGGATGAATTTTGCGAATATAAAAAACATGTTTTAGAAGTTATGAGGCAGCCGTTGGAAGACGGTTATGTAACCATATCGAGAGCATATTCCACAATTACTTATCCTTCCTCCTTTATGCTTGTAGCGGCAATGAATCCGTGCCCATGCGGTTTTTTTAACGACCCCAAACACGAATGTAAATGCGCGCCAATACAGATAAGCAGATACAGAGCCAAAATATCCGGACCATTATTAGACAGAATAGATATACATATAGAGGTTCCGGCGGTTCCGTATAACGATCTGTTAAAAAGAACGGCGGCGGAATCTTCGGCGCAAATTATGCAAAGGGTAATAAAAGCAAGAAACATTCAAAGTAAAAGATTTTCGCGAGCAAAAATTTATAACAACGCTCAGATGCAGAGCCGTCATATAAAAAAATACTGCGAGTTGGACCATAATTCCCGCAGTCTGCTTGAAGCCGCAATAGATAAGCTGGGTTTTTCGGCAAGGGCTTATAATCGCATTCTTAAAGTGGCAAGAACAATAGCCGATTTGGAAGAAGCCGAAAATATTTTGGCAAATCATATAGCAGAGGCTATTCAGTATAGAAACTTAGACAGACAAAGCGAAATATTTTAAGGTGTGAGATGAAAGCTTTATTAGCATTAGAAGACGGAAAAGTTTTTAAATGCCGTTCTTTTACAGGCGCGGGCGAAACTTACGGAGAGCTGGTATTTAATACCTCTATAACCGGATATCAAGAAATCATTACGGATCCGTCCTATAAAAACCAGCTTGTGATTATGACATATCCGTTAATAGGCGCTTATGGAGTAAACAATAACGATGCCGAATCCGATAAAATCTACGCGGCAGGTTTAATAGTAAAAGAATATCAGGATAATTACAGCAATTGTAATGCGACCGATTCTCTTAAAAATTATTTGCGTAAAAATAATATTTTGGGAATAGAAGATATTGATACCAGAGCCGTAACTTTACATATAAGAAAGGCTGGAGCTATGAGAGCCGTAGCTTCTACCCTTGATACGAATCCGGACTCTTTGATAAAAAAAGCAAAAAAAATAGATAAAATGGCGGGAACAGATCTTGTAAAAGAGGTTGGAACATCCGATTTTTACATTCTTAAAAAAAACAAAAAAATCTTTTTGAATATAAACGAAGTTAAAAGTTTTAGAAAAAATCAAAATAACAAACCGTTTGTTGCGGCTTACGATTTCGGAATCAAGTATAATATAATACGCGAAATTGAAAAATCCGGTTGCAATCTAATAATAGTTCCCGCTTCAACAGACGCTGCTATCATAAAAAAAATTAATCCGGACGGTATTCTTTTATCAAACGGACCCGGAGATCCCGCGCCCGTAACCTATGCCGTCCAAACCATTAAAGATCTTTTGGATTATCGCCCCATATTCGGCATCTGTTTGGGACATCAACTGCTTGCGCTTTCTTTGGGAGCAAAAACCTACAAATTAAAATTCGGACACAGAGGCGCGAACCATCCCGTAAAAAATCTTACAACCGGCAAAGTGGAAATCACCTCTCAAAATCATGGATTTGCCGTAGCCCACAATTCTTTTGACTCGGATATAGATATTACTCATATAAATTTAAATGATAATACAGTGGAAGGGTTTAAGCATAAAAAAATATCCGCTATGTCCGTTCAATATCATCCCGAAGCCTCTCCGGGACCCAACGATTCAAAATATCTTTTTAAACAGTTTGTAAAAATGATGGATTGTTGATATTCTCAATTCGCACTTTGGCTATTTCAACATATTTTTTATTCTTTTCAATACCTATCCAGTTTCTACCCAGCTTTTTTGCGGTTACCGCCGTTGTTCCGCTCCCTAAAAACGGGTCTAAAACCGTATCCCCTTTGTTTGACGAGGCGGTAATAATTCGTTTGAGAATCTCTTCCGGTTTTTGCGTAGGATGTAATGCTCTGCCGTTTTTATCTTTTAACCTTTCCTTTCCTTGAACCAAAGACATTGCCCAGACATCCCGCATTTGTTTGGAAGAACCGTTTTTTTGTTTTTCGGGATTGATATTTTTCAATTCTTCATAATTAAATATCCAATTTTTGCCTTTAACCGCCCAAACGATAAATTCGGTTGAATGAGTAAAGACTCTTTTAGTCATATTCGGCATAGCATTTGTTTTTTGCCAAACAATTATATTATTAATTTTGAAATTAAATTGTTTAAGAACAATCATTACTTCCGCGAGATTATGATAAGTGCAGGAAATATAAATTGAGCCGTTGTCTTTTAAAACCTTATAACTCCCCCCAATCCATTTTCGGGTAAATAAGATATATTCCGGCGCCGTCATTTTATCCCATTCTTCATTCGCCATATACCAGTCTCCGCCTGTTTTATTCCCTTCCCATTTCAACCCATTGCCGGAAAGGTTGTAAGGAGGATCCGCAAAAATCAATTCGATTGAATTTGCTTCGATTTCTTCATTTAATATTTTTATGCAGTCGCCGGTATAAATAGTGTTGATCTTCATAATTATTGCCTAACTAAAATAAATTTTTGCCATTTGGTAATTGTTTTTGGTATTTGTTCAATCCATTCTTCCGAATGTGCGGCATAAGCCGTCAACTCAATAATCCGCTTATAAAGATCTAATAGTTCGCCAAACGGGGTAATTTTAACTGCTTTGGCTGAATTCTTTGCAATGCAAAGTCCCATTTTATTAAGAGGGGCAACGGAATTTCTGCCACGCATTGCAGGATCCTCATAGTTTTGGGCGTTAAAGATGTCCTGCGCCAAAGAAAACGGCATTTTTTTCTCTATATTGTAAAAATATTTTTCTGCTCTTTCGATAATTCGGTCGGCTTATATAGTTTATTTTGAATTAAAAGAATCTGATAGTTAATCTGATTCTCACAATTGAATGGCTGCCCCTCCAGTTTTCTTAATATACGCAAAAAATTTCTTAATCTGTAGGGATTTCTAACTGTAGTTGAAATTGACCAAGGCTTTTTCATAATTATCCTGAAACATTACAATAAAAAATCCGCTCGGTATGTCCGCCGGCTTTGCTTTTGCCTGTAGTAAATGCTTTATAGGCGCGTTCAAAAATTTCTACTTTGCCTCTTGATTTCAATATATTAATTATTTGCTCGTCGCTTATTCTGGCATTTGATCTTTTATTTTTAGATTCGCCTGTGTTGTTATAAGAAACTAAAATATGTTTACATCGCGCATTCAATATTAAATCGTTAAATGCTTTTGATGCGGTTTTTAAACAATATTCGCTTTTAATATGCGAACGATCCATTTTTTTTGCTTTTCCATATACCGGAGGCTTTTTCCAAGCGGTCAAGTTTTCCAAAAGATGGTAAATATCGGAATACTGGCGGGAGTTATACGGCGGATCAATATACAAGACATCACAGCTTATTTTTCTTATAAGCCTGTTTGCATCTTCTTTGTATATTTTATTGTTTGCATTGTTTCCGGGATTGAAATCCGGCATCAAAAGGCGTAACGGATTAGTTGTATCCATTTTTTTTCTATAAGCATCATAATGTCCTACCGTATTTGCAACTTTATCAACCGCATAAATAAGCGAAGAAATAAAAACCGCTTTTTCATTATCATCAATAGCTATTTCATCAATTTTTTCCCTAATGGCGCCTATTTTTATGGTATTTTCCAAAGTAAAATATGTTCGCTTAAAATGTTTTGAAAAATAATTCTCTTTATTTGCTTTTAAATTGTTAAGCAGCATTATTTTTTTTTTGATTTTTTCAAAATCTATTTTTGAAGTTTCCAAAAAAGCTTTAAGAGGAATATAATTACTTGCAAGAAAATCATTTGCAATTATTTTGATATTTTTTTTGTTAAATCGTTCGCCTACTACGCCAGAGCCTGCAAATATATCGCAAAATATATTAAAATCGCTACATTTTTCATTTACAATTTTTTCAATAAAGCCGAGCAATTTATATTTATTTCCTAAATATCGTCTATTTTGTAATTGAAAACGAGCGCCTTTATTTCCTTTATCGGAGTCAAAATATATTTTATCCGATTTTTTAATGATCGGAATATAAGCTAACTGTTTATTTTCAAAAAGATTAAAGGAAAAATTTTGTTTAACGCATAAAGAATTACGTTTTTTATGTTGTAATAAAGGCATAATAAATATTCTTTCTTTTTATCTATAATTCCATGAGATAAAAAATGACTTTTTTGAACGGATAAAACAACCTTCAATTGTTTTTAAAAAAATCGGCGGAGGTATCAAGAAAAAAAAATTGGTCGGGGCGGCAGGATTTGAACCTGCGACCCTCTGCTCCCAAAGCAGATGCGCTGCCAGACTGCGCTACGCCCCGTTTGAAATAGTAAGACGCTTTTAACACCGAATATTTTACAAATCAACACTTTTTACAATACTGCGCTCAAACATCAAAGCCATAGCAATATAGCCTTGACAAATAAAATAAAAGGACGTAGCCAAATTCTTTTTAATATGCCTATAAATAAAACCTCTTGCCTCGTGATTTCAACAAGCGCAGACGGGGAGAAATCTTATAGGAGTTAGCAAAAAATAATTGTATGGCGGAGATTTTAAAAATTCCGCTTATACTTTGTCCTATTATATCTCGAATATAAGCCGAAAGGAAAAAATTAATGGGTAATTCTCTTTATGTTATATCCGCTACTGGAAAAGACAAACCCGGGCTGGTTTTTTCAATAGCAAACAGCATAGCAAAGCTTAAAATCAACATAGTAGATATAGAAGCAAAAGCGGTAAGAGGCTACTTTTTAACGTTTCTTGTAGTTGATCTTGCGACATCTACTTGCGGATACGAAGAAATGACAAAAGCCCTTAAACCTTTAGACGAACATTTCGATTTGGGAATCCATATAAGCCCTTACGAAGCAGGACGCAGAAAAACGAATAAAACCCTTATGAGACTTACGGTTATGGGAGCGGACAGACCCGGAATAGTTGCAAGCCTTACAAAAATATTTACGCAACACTCCGTTAATGTGGAAAAAATAAAAATGATAGCAAGAGGAAACTATATAGCTATCGAAATATTAACCGATATATCCGATACCTCCGAAATACCGACATTAAGAAAAACCTTATATCAATTTTCCGAAAATACTGGTTTGGACGTTTCTTTAAGCGATAACAGCAGCTTTAAAAAAGAGAAAAAAGTAGTAATATTCGACTGCGACAGCACCATAATCAAAGAAGAAATAATAGACGAGCTTGCAAAAGCCGCCGGAGCGGACAAATATGTTAAAGAGATTACGGACCGGGCTATGAGAGGAGAATTAGATTTTAAAGCGGCTCTTTTGGAACGGGTAAAACTTTTAAAAGGATTAAGCGAAGACCAGCTTATGACCCTTACAAAGTCCGTTCATCTTACCCCAGGAGCAGACGAGCTTATAACATCTTTACATTCAATGGGATACAAAGTAGGCGTAATATCCGGCGGATTCTCCTTTTTTACCGATTATCTTAAAAAGGCGTTAAAATTAGATTATGTATTTGCAAACGAACTTGAAATTAAAAACGGAGTTACAACCGGAAAAATCAAAGGAGAAATAATAGATGCCGAACGAAAAGGGGAAATAGTAAAAGAAATAGCAAAAACGGAAAACATCTCTACGGATCAAATAGTAGCCGTAGGAGACGGCGCAAACGACAGATTTATGCTTAAAAACGTAGGACTCGGGATAGCATTCTGCCCCAAAGCAATCTTAAAAGAATACAGCCATGGAATGATTACAAAAAAAAACATCTCCGGGCTTCGTTATTTTATGGGGATACCGGACGCAAAGCTATAATACTTTTGCATAACAAAGTGTCGGTTTAAACATATTTTAAAAAATAAAAAATTAACCTTTTAATAATATTATGCTATTCTGTTCAAAAATAATATTAAATTACGGAAATAAAAAATGAGCGTCATTACCCAAATAAAAAAAGTTTTGGAAATAGAAGCCGAAGAGATTATTAATCTAAGCAAAAAAATAGATTCCAACTTTGTAGATGCGGTTGACGTAATCTATGCTTCTTCCGGCAGAGTTATAATAAGCGGCATAGGAAAATCAGGGCTTATCGGACAAAAAATTGCCGCGACATTAAACAGCACGGGAACAAGAGCATTCTTTTTACATCCGGTAGAAGCGGTTCACGGCGACTTGGGCATAGTGTCTGCCGAAGATACCGTCATCGCCCTTTCAAACAGCGGCGAAACATGGGAGTTAAACAATCTGTTAGGCACAATAAAAGCAATAGGCTGTAAAATAGTAGCGTTTACAGGCAATACCGCTTCGACTTTGGCAAAAAACAGCAATATCATAATAGACGTAAGCGTAACAAAAGAAGCCTGCCCGATGGGATTAACCCCCACGGCAAGCACAACGGCGCTTCTTGCGGCGGGAGACGCTTTGGCGGTTGCTTTAATCAACAAAAAAAAATTCAATTCAAGCGATTTTAAAAAAAACCATCCCGGAGGCAATCTGGGGCAAAGACTTAGCGCAAACGTTACGGACATAATGCTTCCTATAAGCAAATCGCCGGTAATTTCGGCAAATGTTAATATGAAACAGGCAATAGAAGAGATAAACAAATTCGGGCTTGGAATTGTTATAATAACCGAAAACAACAAACTTTCGGGAATAATAACAGACGGAGATATAAGACGCCTTATTTCAAGGCGCATAAACATATTGGAACTTAAAGTTGACGAGGTTATGACAAAAAATCCTTATACGGCAGCGCCGGATACTCCCGCTTACAACGCCTTAAACATTATGGAAGAGCGTCAAATAATGGCGGTTCCCATAGCCGATAATAATAAAAAAGTTTACGGACTGCTTCATATTCATGATATTTTGGGTAAAGGGGAGTTTAAGTTTAACGAGGTAAGATAAAAATACGGGGTAAGATTATGGAAATTACAATAAAAAAAGCCGAAACATTAAAACCGATAATAGAAACCGACAAGCTCGGTTTCGGACAACATTTTACGGATCATATGTTTAATATGGATTACAACCCCAAAAAAGGATGGCATAATCCGCGCATCGAGCCTTACGCTCCCATCATTGCGGATCCGGCTATGATGGTTTTTCATTATGCGCAGGCGGTTTTCGAAGGCTTAAAAGCTTTTTACTCAAAAAACGGAGACATACTGCTTTTCAGACCCAAAGATAATTTCACAAGATTAAACGCCTCTTGCCGAGCTCTCTGCATACCCGAAATAGACGAAAAGTTTGCTTTAAAAGCTTTAAAACAGCTTATACAAATAGAAAAAAATAAAGTTCCGAAAGCCGAAGGAACCGCTCTTTATATAAGACCTACAATCATAGCCACAGACGCTTATTTGGGAGTAAAACCGTCTGATACATACCGTTATTTTATAATACTTTCGCCTGTAGGCGCTTATTATGCGGCAGGATTTAATCCCGTAAAAATATGGATAACAAAAAATCATGTTAGGGCAATAAAAGGCGGAATAGGCTGCCATAAAGCCGCCGCAAATTATGCTGCAAGCCTGTATGCCAGCAAAGAAGCGACTGAAAAAGGATATGATCAGGTTTTATGGTTAGACGGCAAAAAGCTTAAATACATTGAAGAAGTAGGCTCTATGAACATATTCTTTGTTATAGACGACGAGCTTGCAACTCCCGCATTATCCGGAAGCATCTTGCCCGGCATAACAAGAAATTCGATTATGCGGCTTGCAAAAGAATGGGGTATGAAAGTTTCGGAAAAACAAATAAGCGTAGATGAACTTATAAACGCTTATGAAGCAGGAAAACTAAAAGAAGCTTTCGGCTCCGGCACAGCCGCAGTAATATCTCCGGTAGGCGAAATAGGCTACGGCGATAAAGTTTTGAATATAAACAACGGCAAAGTAGGAGAAATCACCGCCAAATTCTATAAAAGATTAACCGATATTCAATACGGCAAGGCGGAAGGACCCGAAGGCTGGAGCGAAAAAGTATAAAATTTTGGCGGATAAC
>JAFDMF010000037.1 GCA_019306065.1 Deltaproteobacteria bacterium | reverse complement strand
AACATAGGCGATAATGTATTTATTTCAGCTGGCGCGTTTGTTAAAGATCAGGATATCCCGAATAATACAATAGTATTCGGAAAGTCTCCGAATCTAATACTAAAACAAAAGCCTTCCGAATATTTTTACGAATCAAGTCTGTTTAAATGTCATAAGAATAAAACCCGATGATTTCCTTTAAAAAGCTTACCGAAAAATATCCCCATTACGAACCGATAGACCTTTGGTTCGGGCAAAAAATAACCGAGTTGGACGCAAGAGAAGAAACTGTTATTTTAATAACGGCGGCTTTTATAAGCAGACTTTCAAGACAAGGAGATATCTGCCTTAATCTTAACGCTTATACGGGCAAAACAGATATTTTATATAAAGAAGATGATGCCTGCGCATCATCCTTTGTTTTTCCGGAAATAAAAAAATGGCTTCAAATACTTAATACAAGCCCCTGCGTAGGAGAGCCGGAAGAATACAAACCTCTTATACTTAATAAAAACAGAGTCTATATGTATAAATTTTGGGTTTGGGAAAAAAAGATAGCAAAATATATAAAAAGCAAAAGCGGCGAGCCTTTTGAGCAATGCGATATAAATGCCGCAAAACAAATATTTAACCGTATATTTGATATAGACAACCCAAAAACATATCCGATAATACTTGCAGGAGTATCTGCATTATTAAAAAAACTTACCGTAATAATAGGCGGACCCGGAACGGGCAAAACTACGGCTGCGGCTAACATATTGGCAATGCTTATAAATATTGAAACCGCAAAAAATTCGGATAAAAACATGAAAATTGCCTTTGCCGCTCCAACGGGCAAAGCCGCCGCAAGATTAAAAGAGGCGATGGCAAAGGTAAAAACAGATATAAATTACGATAAAAAAATTTTAAGCCTAATACCGGAAACCTCTTACACCATACACAGGCTTTTAAAACCGACCTTCGACTTTTCGGCATATCGGCATAACAAAACAAATCCGTTAGATTTTGATATAATAGTTATAGACGAAGCCTCTATGATAGATATAAAACTTATGACCGCCTTAATAGAGGCTATTGACAAAGATACAAAAGTAATAATACTCGGCGATAAAAACCAGCTTGCCTCCGTAGAGCCGGGAGCGGTTCTTGCCGATATTTGCGGAGATAACAAAGCAGAAAGCTTTTCAAAAAACTTTATATCTCTTGTTCAACAAATTACGGGCATCAATCAAAACAGTTTAAAAAATCTACAAATAAAAGATAATTCTTTTGATAACATCATAGAATTTAAAACCGATTTCCGTTTTGATAAAGAAAGCGGAATAAAAAAATTAAGCGATCTTATAAACGACCAAAAAGCAAAAGAGGCTTTTGATTATCTGAAAAAAGGGAGCAAAAAAGATATAAAATTTATTACCGTAAAAAAACCGGCAGACTTGCATTACGAGCTGCAAAAAGCGGTTTTAACCTACTACAAAGATTATCTTACATCCGAAAATCTCGAAGATTGTATAAGGCTATTTAATCAATTTAAAATATTATGCGCGGTAAAAAAGGGGTATTACGGGATAAACACTTTAAATATGGCAATAGAAAAAATGCTTGAAGCAAAAAAGCTGATAAGCCTTAAAACCAAATGGTATCATAAAAAGCCGCTGCTTATCACAAAAAATGATTATCAAACAAACCTTTTTAACGGAGATACGGCAATAGTATTTAATACGGATCAAAATATTCCTTATGCCGTTCTTTCCGATAGCAACGGCAAAATAAGACAAATAGCGTGCTCTATGCTTGCCCATTATCAAACAGCTTATGCAATCACGGTTCATAAAAGTCAAGGCTCTGAATTCGATAATGTTATACTGGTTTTGCCAGACGCCAAATATCCTGTTTTGACAAAAGAGTTAATATATACGGCTGTTACCCGCGCCAAAAAAAAGGTTACAATATTAGGAACCGAAGAGATCTTTCTTTACTGCGTTCAAAGAAAAGCGGAAAGAGCCTCCGGGTTAAAAGAGGAGTTGGAATAATAACTCAAATATGTTATCTATCCGAAAATTTTAAATTTTGACCGGAATTATTTCAAAAAGAATATAGCTTAACAAAAAAATAAAACTGATTACAAAATATAACGGCGAGGAAAAATGGAAAATTCAATAAATCTATTTAATAAAGCAAAAAAACTAATCCCCGGCGGAGTAAACAGCCCTGTTCGGGCATGTAAATCCGTAGAAGCAGACCCCCTTTTTATAGAAAAAGGTAAAGGATGCAGATTATTCGATGCGGACGGCGCTCAATATATAGATTATGTAGGCTCGTGGGGACCTATGATACTCGGCTACAACCATCCCCAAGTAATAGAAGAGATAACAAAAGTTTTACAAAGAGGAACAAGCTTTGGCGCGCCCTGCGATCTTGAAGTTATGCTTGCCGAAATAATAACAAACGGAGTCGCTTCGGTAGCCAAGATACGAATGGTAAATTCCGGCACAGAGGCTACTATGAGCGCAATAAGGCTTGCGCGAGGCTATACAAAAAGAGACCTTATAATAAAATTCGACGGATGTTATCACGGGCATGCAGATTCCCTTCTCGTAGAGGCAGGATCCGGAGTCGCCACATTAAGCATACCCGGCAGCCCCGGCGTTCCTCAAGCCTTTGCCTCGCATACAATTTCGCTTCCGTATAACGATATTGAAGCTTTCCGCGATACAATGATAAAAAAAGGGGATAAAATAGCCGCCGTAATAGTAGAGCCAGTAGCCGGAAATATGGGGCTTGTAAAACCTGTTCCCGATTTTTTGGAAACATTAAGAGAATATAGCTTAAAAACAGGTTCGGTTTTAATATTTGACGAAGTAATGACAGGTTTTAGGCTTGCATTCGGAGGCGCTCAAAGCTTATACGGCATAACTCCTGATCTTACCTGTTTTGGCAAAATAATAGGCGGAGGGCTTCCGGTAGGCGCTTACGGAGGAAAAGAGGAGATAATGAACCTAATAGCGCCAAGCGGACCCGTATATCAGGCTGGCACCCTTTCCGGCAATCCGCTTGCTATGGCTGCGGGCATAAAAACCCTTTCCCTGTTGCAAGAGCCGGATTTTTATCAAAAATTGGAAGAAAAATCAGCACATTTTGAAAACGGAATCAAAACCGCCGCGCAAAAAGCCGATTTTCCTATATTTGTAAGTAGAGTCGGCTCAATGCTCGGAATGTTTTTTACTAAAAAAGAGGTTCAAAACTTTGCGGATGCAAAAACCGCCGATCTTAAAGCTTTTGCGCAATTTTATAAAAAAATGCGGGATAAAGGCATATACATTGCTCCGTCTCAGTTCGAGGTTCTGTTTTTATCCTCGGCTCATCAAAAAGAGGATATAGATACTACAATTAAGGCTGTTCAAGAATGCTTGACCCGAATAAAAATATAATACCGGATAAAGTCAAAACAATCCATCTGACCGCGGTATGCGGAACGGCAATGAGCGCGTTGGCTGCAATGTTAAAAGATTTCGGATATAAAGTTACAGGTTCCGATATAAACGCATATCCGCCTATAAGCGATTTTTTAAGCTCAAAAAAAATCGAAATGAAACAGGGTTACAAACCGGAGAATATTTTTTACAAGCCGGATCTTGTTATAATCGGCAATGCAATAAGCGCGGATAACCCGGAAGCCCTTCAGGTAAAAGAGGCAAATTTAAACTATTGCTCAATGCCTCAGGCTGTCAATCGGTTTGCATGCGCAAATAAAAAAATTATTCTTATAACAGGCGCTCATGGCAAAACCACCATATCCGCCATCCTTGCTTCCATACTTTACAGCGCAGGATTAGACCCGTCCTTTATAATAGGCGGAATATTAAAGGAGTTTGATACAGGCTACAAAATAGGAAAAGGGGAATACATAATATTAGAAGGAGACGAGTATGATACCGCATTTTTTGATAAAGGAGCTAAATTTTTACATTATAAGCCACATCTCACCGTATTAACCTCAATAGAATTCGATCATGCAGATATATATCACAATATAGAGCATGTAAAAAAATCGTTTAAAGCTTTGCTGGCAAACATTTCCGAAAATGGAATATTATTTGCTTACGACTCCGATAAACAGATAGATTCCGTTATAAAAAGCCAAACAAAAAAATATAATATAAAAAGATACGGCTTAAACAAAAATGCAGATATACAAATCCGAAACCTTAAATTTACAAAAAACAGAAGCGAATTTAAGCTATTTATCCAAAACAAAGAGTTTTATCAATTCAGCTCTTCTTTAATAGGAGAACACAACATAATAAACGCCGCCGCGGCAATAGGCGCCGCTGCAGCGTTAAAGATATCGCCGGAAAAAATAGCTTTGGGAATAAGCGGATTTGCCGGCGTAAAAAGAAGACAGGAAATAATAGGAACAAAAAACGGGATAACTATAATAGATGATTTTGCCCATCATCCTACGGCGGTAAAAAAAACAATAAAAGCGGTTATAGATTTTTACGCGCCAAAAAAATTAATAGCCGTATTTGAACCCAAAACTAATTCCAGCATAAGAAATATTTTTCAAAAAGAGTATGCAAATTCTTTTGATAAAGCGGATATAATCTGTATAAAAAAGCCTGTTTCTTTTAAAAATCTTCCGAAAAACAAAAGGCTTTCGCCAGAAAAACTTATTGAAGACCTAAAACAGAAAAATAAAAAGGCTTACCTTTTTTCAGATACCGAACAGATAATAGATTTTATAGTAAAAACCGCTAGGCAAAGCAGCATAGTCCTTATAATGTCAAACGGGGATTTTGATAATATACATAACCGGCTCATCGCAAGCCTTTAAAAATTTGCCATAAAAATGTCTCATTTTGCTTGGTTTTAAGCGTAAGATAAACGCCAGTTTTACTTTTTAGGCGCATCTGCGCTTATCTCGCCGCGCAAGTCTTTTTGCATAAGCTTTTTTGTTGTGTCAATATCATATCCGCAGCCTAACAAAAACATCATCTTAACAAGAGCCGCTTCCTGCGTCATATCCGCTCCGCTTATAACGCCGCGGCTTAAAAGTTTAGCTCCCGCATCGTAGCGTTTCGGTTTTACCGTTCCTTTAATACATTGAGTAACATTAACAATTACAAGATTTTTTTTATTTACGGCAGTTTCTATCTCTTTTAAAAATTTATGATCCGTAGGGGCGTTTCCGGCTCCGTAAGTTTTTAATACTACTCCTTTTAAATTCGGAATATTAAAAATATGTCTTATTGTTTGGTGCGCAATGCCGGGAAAAATATCAAATGAAAAAACATTTTTTTCAAGATTTTGATATATAAAAATTTTTTTTTCGGAAGGCTTGCGTATAACCGTTTTATTTACAAAAATATCTTCGCCCATATCAGCCAAAATTGGATAATTGTAAGAATCGAATCCTGCATAACCAAAAGAACTTATCTTCTTTGCTCTGTTTCCTCTTAACAATTTGTTATTAAAAAAAATAGATACTTCCGGTATAACGGGAATATTAAAAGTATCGGGAGCCGCAAACATAACGGCAGATGCGAAATTTTGCGCCGCGTCATTGCCGGCTTTGGTTATTGGAATCTGCGAGCCGGTTATAACTACCGGCTTATCTATATTTTCTAAAAGAAAAGATAAAGCCGTTGCAGTATATGTCATTGTGTCTGTGCCGTGTAAAATCACGAAACCGGAATATTGATTATAATTATTTCTTATAACTCTTGCCATATCAATCCAGTAATCCGGATTCATATCCGAAGAATCTATAGGATCCATCTCATAAAAAACGGTTTCTACCGGAAGCTTTTCTAAAAAATGAGCAAATTTTTTCAGATTCTCCGATGTTGCCGGAACCAAAGGGCTTAAAGGGTTATTTTTTTTGGGGGGCAGCATGCCTATTGTGCCTCCGGTATATATAATACATACTTTTTCTATGTTACTCATTTATCTTTTCAACTCCCAAAATACGGCTTTTGTTTTTCAATATATTATTAAAAATTCCTTTTGCCGAATAAATATAAAATATTTTTTTTTTGCAAGAATAAATTGAGGCGTTTTATATTAAACGCCTATTATTAGATTTAAGCGCAAAATATTTTAGGTATTTTAAAGCCGATATGATATAGGATAACTATTGAAATCCCTTAATTAAAACATAATCAAAGGAAACGCTGATAAATAGAATTAGATACAAAAAAGAATGACGAACTATACAATACATAATTTCGACGAAATAGATTCAACTATGAATTATGCAAAACAGCTTGCAGAAAACGGATGCGAAAATTTTACCGTAGTAACTGCCAAGATACAAAAAAACGGCAGGGGCAGGCTTGAAAGAAAGTGGTTTTCCGAACAAGGCGGGCTATATTTTACAGTGGTTTTAAAGCCGAAAATTGCTATGGATAAAGCCTTTGTTTATAATTTTGCCGCATCTTTGGCAATTGCTGCAACGCTAAAACAGCTTTTTAAAATAGATGCAAAATTAAAATGGCCTAACGATGTTCATATATCCGGCAAAAAAATATGCGGAATACTTTCCGAAATAAAAATTGATAAAGATAAAATTGATTATTTCAATATAGGAATAGGATTAAATGTAAATAATCAAAATTTTTCTTCGGAAATAAACTCCGTATCTGTAAAACAGCTTACCGAAAAACGGGAATCCGCAATAAAAATACTTAAAACCTTTCTTATAAATTTTGAAAAAAAAACGGATCCGAAAAGGTTTGATAAAATAATATCCGAATGGAAACAAAACAACATAACCATAGGCGGTTTTGTAAAGGTAAAAACGGTAAATAAAACAATTGAGGGCGCGGCAATAGATATTGACCGATCAGGCGCTCTGGTGATAGTTACCGATAATTTTACGGTTAAGAAAGTTATATGCGGAGATTGTTTCCACGACTAAAGACCGTTGTATAACTTCTTCTTTTGCTCATTTTCGGCGTTTTGCTCAAATTTTAATCCTCGACTTATTTTTAATAAGCCTGCGGTTAAAATTTTCGCAAGCCTTGAAAATGAACAAAATACTTTGTTATAAAACGGTTTTTGTTAAAGCGAAAGCGGGAGATGAAAAATGACAAGCAATTTTAAAATGATGATATACGCATCCTTATTTGCCGCGCTTACGGCGGCAGGGGCATACATAGCAATACCGATCGGACCTGTTCCGATAGTATTGCAAAATCTTTTTGTTTTATTGGCAGGCTTGGCTCTCGGAGGAAAATGGGGGGCCGTAAGCATAGGAATATATCTTATAGCCGGCGCGGTAGGGCTTCCCGTATTTGCCATTGGAACCGGCGGAATAGGCAGATTTGCAGGTCCTACGGGCGGGTATTTGATAGGATTTTTTTTTGCCGCCTATATTACGGGAATAATATCTTCGATAAAAAAAAATACCTTTTTTGATATAATTGCTATGATAATAGGAAGCGCGGTAATATATATATTCGGAATAACATGGCTTAAAATGGTTACGAAAATGTCT
>JAFDMF010000021.1 GCA_019306065.1 Deltaproteobacteria bacterium | reverse complement strand
AATTTCGTCAAAGTATCCTGCGGTAGGATCGGTTAAATCAATGTTATCGGATTCAAGTATCCAGTTGCCGGGGTTATCCGTGTCGTTGCCGGTTATATCGGAAGAAAAGGCAAAGTTTATGCCTGTAATAAGTTCAAGGGAATCTGCCAGAGCGTTTCCCGCGTCGTTATTCCATACGTTGCATGCAAGAATATCGATTCTGCCGTTTTCCTTAACCATTTGGCTTAATTGGGTAAAAAAGGCTTGTTGTTCCGGATCGGTATTTATAGAATCGGAGGTTACGGTTTCTTCTGGGGTAAGTTGAAAAGAGCCGTCCTCTCCATGTATGGCAAAGCCTATTTTTCCGGCGGTATTGCCGCCTAATGCAATTTCTATTTTATGAAGCAGGGTATCAAGGCTGTCGGTATCCGGGTTATAATGAACCGTTACAACGTTTTCATTGACGGCATCGGCAAGGTCGGCATGGTCGCCTATAAGATCGGATATTACCATTACATCCATTGCGGGGCTTGCCGCGTTTAACATAATACGAGATTCTAATTTAAAAATATGCTCTAACATTGCTTGTTTCCTTTGTTATGCAAAGAATCTGTTATTTGAGTTTTCGGCTTGCATACTGTTTATTAAAAGATATTATTTTTTTCAAGTCTTTATATGGCAAAATTAGTCTTTTTGACGAAATTTTTTTATTGATAAAATATTTTTTTACGGCTGTTATTTTTTCTTTTAAAATTTTATTGCTATTGGCTTGAATCTGAAATTTGTTATTTGTAATATCCACATTGTTTACATTAATTTCAAGAAGATAAGAGGGATTATTCTTTAATTCTTTTATTATGTTATTTAACTGTGTCTGATATTTTTTATCTATATATGCGCTTGAAGTATCGAAATTGATTGTGGTTTTTTTAATGTTTTCCGGAGCCGGTTCGGCGGTTTTATCTGTTTTTTTGTTCGGAATTATAATAAGAGATACTTTAAAATTGTTGAACCATTGGTCATAATTAAGCCCCATGGTTATCATTAGGGACGTATAAGAATCTATCAATTGAGATAAGGCTTTGTCTTTTTTCAGTTTTGCAGTCAATTTTTCCATTGTTCTTTCCGCCATATCCGCATCGCTTAATAAGCCTACTTTATGATATTCTGCTCCTATTTTTGTTATATCCGAATGGTTTTTAAAGAAGCTGTCGTAATCTTGAAGGATTTTTTTTCTTATTGCAAAGTCGTGTAAAGCAAGCCTCATTTGCGTCATAATTGCGGCTGTTGTTTTAATTCTTTTTATTTTAACCGCGGCTATGTTTTTTTTCCGGGCTTTATGAGCATAATATTTTGAAGGAAGCCCGAATAAGTCCCATACAATATTTGCCCCTACGGTATTCCAAGAGTTGTAATATAGATAATCGTTTGAATTGTATATCTGCATGGCGTCGAATCTAATACCCGGAAGCATTTTTATAAGGAGGGCTTTTGCCTCTTGTTTATTTATATTAAGCTCCATATCGGAAATAAAGAGCTCTGGGCGGTTTTTTAAAGCTGTATCTTCCATTTTATCTATGCTTAATTCTGTCAGCTTCGGAATGTTTGTAAGAAAATTATCAACCTTTTCGTCTGCCAGCTTGAAATTTACGGAAAGAGGCAGCCCTATTAAATTTGTAAGCTCTATTTTTGCGGCTTCAAATAATGCCTGTATTTTAATGGATTTTATGGCAAGTTCTATAAGTTTGTTTTCAGCCTCTTTTAAAGCTATTAAAGATGCTCGTTTTTGATTTACGGCTATTTCAACAACTTTTTTATATTGATTCAGCATAATTTCCAACGCCATAATTTGATTGAGATTTTTTTCGGATATAGCGGCTTTCCAGTAAGCTGATACTATTTTTGCAGTAAGCCTTTGAGCCATACGTTTTGTTTCCATCTCTTTTATTGAGGAGTCTATGGCTTTTTGTTTGGAGCGTATATAAGTAAGTCCGCAATCTAAAAGGTTCCAAGAGAGTTTAAGATTGGCGGAAAGTATCTGTTTATCGTCGGAGACGGTAAGTTTTTTTGCCGAGCCGTCTTCACGCGTATCCATATACCCCTTCGGCTCCATTGTATTAAAGTCAACATATTTGTAATAGGATATATCGTATTCGCTTCGTCTTGTTATATTGGTTTGGGCGTTAAGCGTAGGTAACATTTTTAATTGTTCGGCAAGAACTTTTCCCTGCTGTACTTCGGCAAGAATTTTGTTTACCCAAAGCTCCAGATTGTTGTTTAAACCTATATTTACCGCCTCTTTTAAGGTTAGAGGAGATTCGATTTTTATTTTGGATCTTTTGGCAAGGATGGTTTTATCTTCTTTTATGGCATATGAGCGGTCTTTTACAAGATTTAACTTGTAATGCGTAGAGCATGCCGAAATAAGAAAAAAGGATAAAATAAACAAAATTTTTCCATAAGTTTTGATTTTGGCGGTTTCCATTTCAACTCCTTTTCAAATAATTTCTTTGCAAAACTTATGAGTGTAATAGATAAGCAAAACAGCAAGGAGGCGAGATGTTTTGCAAAGTTAAAAAAAATTATTATATAATTTATTATAACTTTTGCTTTATTTAGTTCCCGTAATAAAAAGTCTTCTTTTACTTGATTTGAAGCGTCGGATAAAATTTTAACCCTCAAAATACTTTATATGTTTTTGCGGTTACAACTCAAGCTAAAGTAGAATAAAACTTGTTTCTATAGGAACTATTGAAATTATATTTCAATTTATTTTTACAACCTACTATAATTATTAAGTTACGTCAATCTAAATAATAGATAAGCGTTAAAAATTTTTCATATTCCCAAAAATGTTTTTAAGGTTATAAGAGGTTTACGGAATAGCTGCATCCAAAGGTATGTTTTTATTCCTTTTATTGATGCGGTTCCTCTTTGCCCCGGCATTATTTTATCGGTTTTTTCAAGCCATTCGGCTTTAACTGCGACAGAGGGTATTTGTTGCTCGGAAAGAGTTACGTCAAAGCCTATTTTGGTTACTTTAGCCGGTATGGCGCTAAACGGAGCGCTGTCTAACCGAATAACCGCTTTTGAGCCTTCGTTTATAAGCCCTATATCGCTTACGGGGGTCATAATACGAATCTCGGTTGATACAGGGTTTGCTATTCTTAGAATTAATTCTCCCGTGCGCATATAAGCGCCGATTAAAGCGTCCGGATCGTCTAATATTACGGTTCCGTCTGCAGGGGATTTAAAATGGGATATTTGAAGGAGGCTTTCTATAAATTTTACTTCGCTTTCTTTACGCTCCACTATTATTTTTTGTTCCGGAATTTTTGCTCCTGCTTGGTCGTCTGTATAAGACGCGCCTTCTAATCTTATAAGTTCCGCTCTTGCGGATGCTACTGCTAATATTGCTTCGTCTTTTTTTTTTTCTAATATATCGGTGTCGTAAGAAAACAGCTTGTCTCCTTTTTTAACGGTTTGTCCCGCGGTTACTTTTATGTTTTTAATTATGCCGTCAAAGGGGGCAAAAATATAATACGGATTTTTAGGTATAACCTGAATCGGCGCGGTAACGTTTGAAGGAATCGGCAGCATTAAAAAGAGTATAAACGCGGCGGCAAGCCATAATATCCGTTTTTTTACAAAAAATTTTTTTTTTTGGCATGCAAAAAGAGAGGCAAATATAAGAGGCGCCGCCGCAAACATGGCATCTATTTCTTCTTTATTCCAAGGAGTATCCGGTTTGCGCTCTATAAGCAGAGCATATTCGGGTTTTTTTTTTTTTTTCCCCAGAGGCATCCATAAGATAGAAGGAGCTGTAGAGTTATCTTTTTTTGTTTTTAAATGGATGTCTTTTTTTATAGTAACCGGCTCTTTTTTTTCCGAAAATTTTTTTCGTAGGCTATTTATCGTGTTTGCAAACTGATTATCTTCGGAGGCTTTTAATCCTCCTGATACGGATAATATTTTTTTTCGTCCTTTTATTGCAATAAGTATGGTCTTGGAGGCTGCAAACTCCGAATTTATTTTATTCACAAGGGTTGTCGCGGCTTTTTGAAAGGAATCTTCGCCTGATAATTCGCTTGCGTTTTGAGCCAGTTTGCAAAAAAGATTATTCAATTGTCATAGTCCCTTTCATTCCTGGCATAATGTATAAAAAGCTTTCCTGATCTTTTTGTTCCGGTTTTGATATTTTCCAGTTTATTTTTATGGTATTGCTGTGAACGTTTACCATCGGTTCAAAAGATTCAAGGATTCCTTCTATATTTTTATTAATTGCTTGGATAAAGAAGCTATTTTTTTGTCCTTTTTTAAATTTATTTGTGGTTTTAACGGGTATGTTTGCCGTAACATAGATTGTTTCGGCATTATAGATTTCTACTACAGGGTCTCCGGGCTGCACCCACTCGTGCGGTCTTACATGACGCCTTACTATCATTCCGGAATACGGAGCATATATTTTGGATCTGTTTACCAGATTATCGGTCATTTTTACTTTGCTTGTAATAACGTTTTTTTCCATTACTGCTTTTTTTGCTTCCATATCGGGAGCGAGCCCAGATTTGTTTAAATTGGTTAGATTTGCGGCTTGTCCGTCCCAGTATTTTTTTTGAGATTTGTAGCCTTCTTTTTCTATAATTACATCTTCGTAGTAGATTTGGGCAAGAAGCTGTCCTTTTTTTACTTTGGCGCCGGCATCGACTGTTATTTTAACCAAAAGTCCGCTGCGCTGAGCCGATAATATTGCATGATTTTTTGCTTCTACTACCGCCGGAAATTTTTCCGCTTTTGCTGGCGGGGTTTTAAAAGGCGCTGGAAGTTTTTTTTGCTCGGTTGTAATTGTTTTCGACGGCGTAGCTTTTTTTGCGCTTTTGTTTGCATCTTGCGCAAAACATACTCCCGCGCTTAAAATTGTTAAAAAAACGATAAATAATATAATGCGTTTCATAGTTAAGTATCCTTTCCTCTGCTTAAAGTTCTCTGTCTAACTTTGTTCTTTGTCCGTTTTCTACATTATGCTCAAATTTTAATCCTCGAAATACTTTAGTATTAATTTTGATAATCATCCTTTTTTGTGTCTATAATTGGTATTATTAAATTAAAAAGCTTTTTGAAACAAGCAATTAATCAAGATTCGGCTTATTATATATTAATTCGGTTTTATTTTATCAATAAGAGGAACGCTGATAACTAGTATTAGACGCAATGACGTTAGAAAAACAGAAGTCCTTCTTTTACCAATCCTTTAAATGCCCATCGCAAAAGATCAAAAGCCGCGCTTTTTCGGCTTTTGATTATAAGTTCGCACTCTGTTCCGTGTTTTAGGGATGTTATATCGGTTTTTTTATCCGACTTAAATATTATCGGATAATATATTTTCTGTTTTTCAAGTTCCCCTGCGCTTGCCATCATGCTTCCTATGCGTCCTTTGGGGATGTAGAATTGCGCGCTCGGCGGAAACGATTCCGCCGGAAAATTTCTTATGCTCTTGAGGCTGACTGTAAAAGAATCTGTTTCTATATTTTTAAATATTGCTTTTCCTTTTAAATCCGATTGGTTTTTTAAATTTGTATGGATTTTTTCATCTGCGTAAGCCACGATTTCATAAGAGGACGTATCGGCTATAGTAAATAAATATGTATCTTTTGCTATGTATGATCCTTTTTGCAGAGTATCGTTTATATCCGCCAAAAAACCGGAAAGCGGAGATGCAATATCTAATTTTGCGGCTGCTTTTTCCGCTGTTTTTAAGGAAGCTTTAAAATATTTTTTTTCGGATAACAGGGTATTTCTGTGTCCGCCTTCAATACCGCCTCCGCTTAAACTCTCTATTGATTTTTCAAGCTGTTTAAGATTGTATTCCGCCATTTTTTTTTCTTGTTCGATGTCGCGGTTTGTAATTTTTAATAGTATGTTGCTTTTTGATACGTTACTCTTTATTTTCGGCATATTGCCGATTACTTCTCCTGATTCCGGCGAGGTTACTTTTATTACTTTTTCAAACATAAAAAAAGCGGGTAGTTTTTCGGCGCGGGGAGTTGGAAATATTATCATATATAATATAAAAGCGGATATGGCGGCTGTTGTTATAAGTCTTTTTTGCTTGCCCCAGTATTTTTTATTTGCAATTAAAAAACGGATTTCCATTATAAAAGGCAAAAGTATTAAAAGCAGAACTTGAACTAATACAAGTAGAACGCCGAGCGCCTTGAATACAAAATGATATATTATAAATGTAATGCTTGCAAATATAAATATTCTGTAAAGCCAGCTTAAAAACCCGAATCCTACTAGCATATTATGTTTTGGATGAACTTCCGGAATAGGAGCCTGCCAATCGACTAAAGTTTTTCTTATAAAATATTTATAAAGTTTAAGAGAACGGGTTCTTAAGTTGTTAATTTTAAGATAATCCATTAAAAGATAATAAGCGTCAAACCGCATAAGAGGGTTCATGTTGGTAAATATCGAAGATATTACGGATGCGCTGGAAATATAAAACATTATGCTTTTTATTATGCCGTCTGCCGATACCGACCATATAAAAAGGGCTATTCCTGCAATAACTATCTCGGTTACAATTCCTGCGGAAGCTATAATTAAGCGTTCTTTTTTTGAGTTGTTTCTCCATGCATCCGAAATATCGCAGTATAAAATAGGCATAAATACCATTAAGGCTATCCCCATACGCCGGACAAACATTCCGTTTGCCTTTGCAGCAAAGGTATGCCCGAATTCGTGCAGAGTTTTAACGCAACATAGGGCTATAAAAAAATGAAGAAAGCCTTTTGGGGTAAACAAATTATTTATGGTATGCCAATATAGCTCCCATTGTTGAAATAAAGACAATATGCCGATACCGCTTAATAAAGCATATAAATAAAGAAAAGGTTTTGACCATAAAAAGCTTACATACGGCAGTAAAAAGGTAAGAAGGTTATCCGGCTTTATTATCGGGATTTTAATAAAAAGATACCCTGTGATTATTTTTTTAAACAGGCTATGTTTATTTTGGGTTTTCGGTTTTTTGTCTGCAAAATTTTCGTCATGCTCGGCGTAGGTAAGTTTTTCGTCTGTGAGCATTTTAAGAAATTTTATAATATCTCCTAAAGACGGATTTATGGAAAAGGTTTTTTTAAGTTTATTGATAGCGGATATAATATCCGGTTCGGAGATTAAGCATAATATAAACTGCGCCTCTTCGTTTCCTATTTCATAATAGCTTCCCTGAACCGGATCTTCTAATACCCATGTTGTCTTGCTTGTGTCGTCTTTTGTTCCCGGATGTAAAATAAGTTCCGGACGAAGACCGAGCCATTTGGCGTTAATCGCTCTTTCGATTATTTTTATAATATCTGTATCTGTAAAATTAGCTTGTTGATTCATCTTAACTTTTTATAATTATTTTTTTATGGGCATTTTATTTTTTTTAATCCTTTAAAACCGAAACAACATATATGATATATGATACAAATCAAGTCAAAATGGTTTCCATAGAAAAAAGCCTTTTTGCGCTCAATTTCGGCGGATATGAAATTTTAATCCTCAAAATATTTTTAGTATTCCTCTGTTTATATTTGGTTTGGACATATCTTTTCATAATCATTCTTTTTTGCGTCTATAATATAGTCATGAAGGCTTCCTATAGTTAAAATTTTTATCTGCCGTAAATTAAAGCAAAATATGGCGTTAATTAATTCGATTTTTATTTTTTTTTAGGAAATATAACCGAAAGCAGAATACTTAATATGATTATGGTTAAGATAATATAAAGAGAATGTTCGGTTTTAAATCCTATGGCGGCAAGTCTGCCGTGGAAAACCAATTTTATTCCTACAAAAGTCAAAAGCAAAGATATTCCTATTTTTAAGAATCTGAATTTATCTACTATATTGGCAAGCATAAAAAATAAAGACCGCAAACCGATTATGGCAAATATATTGGAAAAAAAGACAATATAAGGATCGGTTGTTACTGCAAAGATTGCAGGAATAGAATCCAAAGCAAATACAAGATCGGTAAATTCTATCAGCATTACCACTATAAATAACGGAGTTATAAAAATTTTTTTATTGCGCTTAATAAAGAAGTTTTTCCCTACATAACGCTTAAAAACCGGAAAGTGTTTTGATGAAAATTTTACCAACCAATGCTTTTGAGGCTCAATCTTTTCCTCTTTGTTTCTGTCTATAAAGATTTTTATACCGGAATATGCCAAAAAGATGCCGAAAAGGGTCAATATCCATTCAAATCTGTGTATTAAAGCGGCTCCTACAAAAATAAATATGCAGCGCAGTACAACCGCTCCGAGTATTCCGTAAAAAAGAACCGGCTTATAGTTTTGAGGTCTTACGGAAAAAGATGTTAGTATTATGAAAATAACAAATAGATTATCAATTGAAAGGGTATATTCTATTATGTATCCGGTAATAAAACTAAGAGAGATATCGTTTCTATATAAAGTAAGGTTTTGTTGGAAATCTTCTGCGTTTGACGATATAGACAGATAATCCGAGTAACGTTTTACTACTTGTAACAGATCTTCGTTGCATTCTATTCCGTGCAGATGCTCTCCGTAAAATTTTAAAAAGATATAAAATAAAATAGCAAATGAAATCCAAATTAAAGTCCAAATAGTCGATTCTTTAAATGATACTATATGAGATTTACGCCCTACAAACAGCAGATCGAACGCCAAAACAAAAATTACAAAAAGTATGAAAAAAGCAAAATAGGATAATTCGGTAATATTCATTAATGAATCCGCATTAAAGGTTTTATACAACAAAGATAATTATTATTTTTTCGGGGCAAGTTTTTTCAGCCCGCCCCTTAATATCTGTTTATTTGATTCGGTTAAAAAATATAGTATATATTATTTGATTTGCCATTGCAATTTTTTTATTATAGGGGGCATTGGAAATATTGGGAGGAGCAATATAATCATCCCATATAAAAAATTTTCGGCCTAAAGCTTACAACAACTTTTAAAAGGGGGCATTTGAAACGTAATAATAAAATAATGAGCTTATCCGAAGCTATTTCAAAATTTGTGCATAATAATTCTCATATCTGCATAGGCGGATTTACTTTAAACAGAAATCCTATGGCTGCCGTGTATGAGATAATAAGGCAGAATATAGGCGGGCTTCATCTTTATGTTCATTCCAACGGGCAGGGAGCGGACGAATTAATAGGCGCTGGGGTAGTTGTAAAGATAGATCTTGCTTATGCGGGGACCGGAAGATTTGCGCCTACTTGTATCAGATTTGCAAAAGCCGCCTGCGCGGGAAATATTTTAATAGAAGATTATACCAATTATCAGATGACGCTAAGATTTATGGCGGGAGCTATGGGGGTTCCTTTTTTACCTACTACAACCTCGTTAGGCTCGGATATAATAGATAAATGGGGCTTTTCAAAGGATGTCAGAAAAAAGGATAAAAGACTTCCCGCAGACAAACTGATAGTAATTGATAATCCTTTTGAAAGAGGAAAAAAGGCTTCAAAAGTAGTATTGGTTCCGGCTATTAATCCTGATGTGGCAATCATTCATTCCCAAACGGCGGACAGCGAAGGAACCGTAAGAATAGAAGGCTTGACTTTTAGCGATATAGAGCAGGCAAAAGCGGCAAAACATTTGATTGTAACTTGCGAAGAGATTGTAGAACCTGATAAACTGAAAAATAATTCCGGTTTAAATACGCTGCCTCATTTTTGCGTTGACGCTGTTGTAGAGGTTCCTTACGGCGCATATCCTACGGCTTGCTATAAGCGTTATGATTATGACCCCGCATTTTTAAAAATGTATGAAAAATACGCTAAAGATGATTCCCTTTATAATAAATATCTTGATAAATATATTTATAAAATGGAAAGTCATGCGGATATGCTTGAAAAAAATATCGGAGCAAAAAGGCTTGAGACTTTAAAGGCTGATCCTGATAAGGGGTATTCTACAAAAGCTATAAGATAAGTTAAGCAGGTTGGGTGTTGCTGCGCGAAACCCAACAAAAAGAAGAGAGATACAAAGATATAAAGGGCTTGAGAAATAAAAGATTCGGTTTTTAATTTCTTTATCGGAAGATATAAAAAAGAATAGACTTCTTTCAAAAGTAGTTTCTCTGTTTAAATTCAATTCGGCTATGTCCGAGTTTGTTTGCTTCACTTCTTGCTTGTCGTCTCGGATTTTCGGCTGCGTTTTGCTTTGTTTTAACGTAAAACTTGCCGAAAATTGTTTCCTCGACGACAAGAGCCGTTACGCAAAAAAACTTCTGCCATAGCCTTTTTTAACTATTAAACTTCTTTCAAAAACAATTCATAATTACTTGCAAAAGAAGTCTAATGATTATGAAAGTAATAAAGGGTTTTTTGCTTTGCTTGATAAGGCAAGCCGTAATATTCATAAATATACTTGAAATAAGGGCTATGACGTATATAATAATATTAAAAAGCAAAACTATACGGGATTTCCGAAAATAATTTAGGATTAACATAATGAAAATTACAATAAATAATCTGGGTCCTATTAACCGCTTTGAGTTTGATCTTAACAAAGATTTAAACCTGATATTCGGTAAAAACAATATAGGCAAGTCTTATGCAATGTCTGCGATTTATCTTATTGTTAAAAATATGATAAATAAAGATTTGGACCTTCATATTTTATCGGCATATTTTGGTAATGCAACCATGCACGAACATTTTATATTTTATGAAGATATTCCTGCGTTGGATGAAGAGATTGATAAATTTAAAAAAAGTATAATTGCTAATCTGAATAAAAAAGAGGAGCAGTTTGATATTACAAAAGATATTAGTAAAGTTTTGGAAAAATTCATTGAGCATCGGATAATAAGAAACTTGGAAAGATCTTTTAAAAATTCTTTTTTATCGATTGAAGCTTTAAAAAATGAAATGAATGATGAAAAATTCTCAATTCGGATTGAGATTGAGGGTTTTGGTTTTTCTATTGTAATTAACAACTCAAAGTTTGATATTGATAATGTTAAATTAAATAAAAAAATAATTATAAAACAAAGCAAAACAAATAGAAAAAAAGTAGAAAATAATGAGGGCGTTACCATATATTATAATAAAAAACAGAATGTTGAAAAAAACTTTGAAAGATGGTTTTTTGAAAATATAATGGATAGTATAATTGATATATGGCGTTACGATAAAGATAAAATAAAAAATATTTATTTCCTTCCGGCTTCCCGTTCCGGGCTTTATAATGCTTTTAATTCTTATGCCTTTTCAATTGCAGAATTATCCAAAAGCAGAGACCTTCTTACTCAAGGCTTGCAGCTCCCTACACTTTCGGAGCCTGTTTTGGATTATTTTTTACATCTTGCCAATATAAAACCAGAGGTTAAAGATAATAAATATAAAGATATACTTTTAACTTTGGAAGAAAATATTTTAGACGGAAAGGTTGTATTTAACGAGCAAAACAAAAAGCTTTATTTTAAACCGAATAATATGAGCAAAGCGCTTGATTTGTCTTTTACATCCTCTATGGTTTCGGAACTTGCCCCGCTTACCGCTTTTTTAAAGTATATAATAGATGAGAATGAAAAAGCTTTGATTTTTATAGAAGAGCCGGAAGCTCATCTTCACCCTGAAGTTCAAGTTAAAATAACCGAACTGTTTGCCGCGCTTGCTGATTACGGAATAAAGATAATTATCTCAACGCACAGCAATTATATATTCGGCAAATTGAATAATTTTATTTTGGAAAAAAAGATTGATTATAAAAAAACAGGCTCTTATCTGATGAGTATGACGGATAAAGGAAGTATTGTAAGTAATACTATGATTGCGGACCCTGACGGTATTACAGATGAAAACTTTGTTGATACCGCAGAAAAATTATACAACGAACGAATAGATATTTATGAAAGATTAGACGAATATGCTGATAAATAATCTTCGTTACGTTAAGGAATTATCCGATTTTATACTTGATAAATGTGATGATACCGAAGATTCCAAAGGTAATTTTGAGGTTATAACGGATAAATCAATTAATCTCGAAAATATCCTTATTATTAAGGTTGACTACTTTTTGCAAAAAAAAATTCATCCCAACCCCAAAGCCCCGGATTGTTTGATTATACAAAGATGCGCGGAAAACGAATTTGATATTTATGTAGTAGAATTAAAAGATGTAAAAAGACCGAGAAAAATTAACAAAAAAGATGTTAGAGAAAAGTTTACTAATTGTTATGAGCTTTTTATAAAAAAAGAATTTAAAGAATATTTTTATTCCGACAAAATAAAGATAAGAAATATTAAGTTATGGCTTGTTGCTGATCCGCATAATATAAGAGAGTATCCGCAAAGAGAGCATTATAATAAAGTAACTGAGTTTGATATGTTGCTTGAACAGGTTACTATTAAATATTTTAATAAATCTATTCGTATTAAACGTTATCACCAGAATCCAACAATAAAAGACTGCTCGAAAATGAGAGCTTCGTAAAAAGTTTGATAATAAGGAAGCCCTTTATTAACATTATAAATAGATAAATTATGGAAAAATATACTTCAAAAGAGATGATGGCTATAGCCGCCGCAAGATGTATCAAGGATTCCGATATTGTTTTTTGCGGAACCGGAATCTCTATGCTCGCGGCGATGGCGGCAAAGCATATAAACGCTAAAAACAGCGTTATTATTTTTGAAACCGGCGCGATAGGAGCCTCTCTTGCGGATCTGCCTATGGCGGTTGGAGATCCGAGAGTAATGTATAACGCCGATATTTTCGGAACTCTTGCCGATTCCTTTGCTTTTATGCAGAATAGGTTTACCGGTAAAAAGATTACCGGCATACTCGGAGCGGCTCAGATAGATAAATATGGCAACTTAAATTCTACGGTAATAGGAGATTATTTTAATCCTACGGTCAGATTTTCGGGCAGCGGCGGGGGCTCGGACGTAGCCTCTTTTGCAAACAGAGTAATAATATTTATGAAGCATGAAAAAAGAAGATTTGTAGAAAAGCTTGATTATCTGACAAGTCCGGGCTGGCTTGACGGCTATGATTCAAGAAAGAAAGCAGGTCTTGCAAGAGGCGGAGCTTATGTCGTAATAACGGATATGGGGGTTTTGGGCTTTGATAAAAAAAGCAAACGGATGTATTTGAAAGGATATTATTCTGATATTAAACAAAAGCTTATTGTCGATAATATCGGTTTTGAAATAGATGCGTCAAAAGCGGCGCAAATAAAGCCTCCGAGTAAAGAGGATCTTTTTGTATTAAGAAATAAATGCGATCCGCAAAGGTTAATATTGTAAAAGGTTTTATGGAGATAATTTTTTCAAACAATAAATTTGCCCAAATACTTTTCGGCGAAAACAATCAAAACCTTAAAAAGATAAGCAAAGAATTAAATATCAATTTAAACGCCAGAGGCAATAAGGTTATGGGCGGCGGAGACAGTATCTCCTTATCTTTGGCTAAAAAAATATTGGAACAGCTTTATGATATTATTAAAAGCGGTTATCCTGTATATTTATCAGACGTAGAATACGCCATAAAAATAATATGCGCCAATGATAATGTTAAACTTCAAGATATATTTTCGGACACTCTTTATATTACTGCAAAAAAACAGGTTATAACCCCTAAAAGCCTTTCTCAAAAAAAGTATATTGATGCTATACGCGTATTTGATATAGTTTTCGGAATAGGACCTGCCGGAACCGGAAAAACTTATCTTGCTATGGCTATGGCTGTTTCCGCTCTTATAAAAAAACGGGTTAATCGTATTATTCTTACCAGACCGGCGGTTGAAGCGGGGGAAGCGTTAGGCTTTTTACCCGGAGATCTTGCAGAAAAAATTGATCCTTATTTACGCCCTCTTTATGACGCTCTTTATGATATGATGAGTTTTGAAAAAGCTGTTGAACTAATGGAACAAAACGTAATTGAAGTGGCTCCTTTGGCGTTTATGAGAGGCAGAACTCTAAACGATGCTTTTATTATATTAGATGAAGCTCAAAATACTACATCCGAACAGATGAAAATGTTTTTAACAAGGATCGGATTAAATTCAAAAGCAGTGGTTACCGGCGATATTACCCAGACGGATCTACCTCCTCATCGCAAATCCGGACTTGCGGAGGCAAAAGATATTTTAAAAGATATAGAGGGGATAAGTTTTATTTTTTTTTCGGATAAAGATGTAGTTCGGCATAAGCTTGTGCAAAAAATAATCGGAGCATATCAGCAGGCAGATAGAATAAATAATAAAATGTCCGATGACTAATTCTAACACTGAGGACAGGAAATAATAAGGGGATTTCTCGCTTCGCTCGGGAAATGACGAACTTCTTATTTTGACAGACGTTTAATGCTAATAAACGGTTTTTACCGCGTCATTCTGACGAGCGCAGCGAGGAGAAATTTCATAATAGTCTGATAAAACGTTTTTGTAGCTTTCTCCTTATAATTATAAATTTATAAAACGGCATAAAAAATGAAATTTAAAAGAATGAAACATTTGTCCGACAATACTTATATTTCGGGCAACATATTAAAATTGATAACCTTTGTTATAATTGCGGCGGTTATCTTAATATCTCTTTATCCGAAAGGAATGATAAAAAAGTATCATTATAAATTAGGAGATATAGCAAAAAAAGATATAAAAGCTACCGAAGAGTTTTCGGTAATAGATCGGGAAGCAACCGAAGATAAAAAAAGGTATGCAAAAGAGGCTCATCTTACGGTTTATGATTGTTATGATAACCTTGCAGATACCTTAATAAAAAGGGCTGAAAAAGCTTTTTTTGAAATGGAAGCTGTTATAAAAGATGCGGAAGCTTTTTCGGACGAGGATAAAAAAAGAAAACAGGATTATGCAATCGAACGGTTTTTGGCAAAAAAACCGGATTTTTATAAGATACTTGGCATAAATCTTGACAATAATATTTATGATTTTCTTATAGAATATAAATTTTCCGATAAAATACCGGGGTATATAGGAAAAGTTTTATCCGTTATTTATGATAACGGCGTTGTTTCGGATAAAGATATGCTTCTGCAAGATATTGATAAAGGTATAATTTTAAGATCGGTCGAAACGAAAAAGGAAGATATTATTAAGTCCGAAAAGGTTTTAAAACGGTTTTATGACATAAATCAGGCGCAAGAAATGGTCAGAATTGTCGGACAGCCTATATTAAAGAATGAAAAAAAGGAGATAATAGATATTACCGTAGCAATCGCTCGAAGTCTGATAAGATCTAATATTACTTTAAACGTAAATGAAACCGAAGAGCGAAGAAAAAAAGCCGCTTTGGAAATAGAGCCTGTTTATGAAAAAATAAAATCCGGCGAAATGATTTTAAGAGAAGGGGATAAAGTTACGGATGTTCATATAGATAGGTTAGAAGCTTTGGCTTTGAAGGCAAGGCATAAGATCAATTTTATGAAAGGAATAGCAAATACCTTTATTCTTTTAATTATTTTGCTCACAATATATTTTACAGTATCGCATTATAAAGACGAAAAAAATTTTAATAAAAATAAAAATTTTATTTTTGTATCAAGCGTATTTCTTCTTTTTTTTCTTATAATAAAAGGTTCCGTTGCCATAGTTGATATACTTGGAGCGGATTCCAGTATTTTATATAGTCCTCAATCCTTATATTTCGGCATACCTGTAGCCGCTGGCTCTATGCTGGTATCTATTTTTATCGGAAGAAATACAGGGATGATGTTTTCAGTTCTTCTTGCATGCTCGGCTGCCGTAATACTCGAAGGAAAATTAGAAATTTTTATATATTTTTTGGTCAACGGTTTTTTCGGAGTTTATTGGGCGCGGGAATTTAAAGAGAGAAGGGTTTTTATAAAGGCGGGAGCAAAGCTTGCCGCTCTTAATTTTTTTCTAATTGTCTTTATAGATTTTTATATTGGCGAGATTTTAAGCGTAACATCTTTATGGAACTGGATATTTGCATTTCTCGGAGGAATATCTGCCGGAGTTGTAACATCCGGGTTTGTTCCGCTTATAGAGTTTATTTTCGGATATGTTACGGATATAACCCTTTTAGAACTTGGAAATTTGGAACAGCCCATTTTAAAAAAGCTTATGATGGAGGCTCCGGGAACTTATCATCATTCCGTTATAGTAGGCTCTATGGCTGAAGCCGCAGCATTTGAAATAGGGGCAAATCCTTTATTGGCAAAAGTATGCGGTTATTATCATGATATAGGAAAGAGCAAAAAACCTTTGTATTTTATAGAGAATCAGTTAAACGGCAAGAATTATCATGATAAACTTGCGCCTTCTATGTCAAGCCTGATATTGACAGCTCATGTAAAAGAGGGGGTTGAACTTGCAAAGAGATATAAACTGGGCGAAGATATTATAAATACGATTAGGCAGCATCACGGAACAAGAGTTATAAGTTATTTTTATGAAAGAGCAAAGCATCTAAAGAGTAAAGCGGAAGTAAATATCAACGATTACAGATACCCTGGACCAAAACCTCAGACAAAAGAGGCGGCTTTGGTAATGCTTGCAGACGCTGTAGAGGCGGCGTCAAAAACATTGGAAAATCCCACTACTTCAAGAATACAGGGTTTGATTCAGAGAATTATAAACGACATATTTACGGACGGTCAGCTTGATAACTGCGATCTTACCTTAAGAGATTTTCATAGTATCGCAAAAAGCTTTTATAAGTTTTTAAACGGGATATATCATCATAGGATAGAGTATCCGGAAAAGAATCAACATACAAACGGAAAGGATAAAAATGCCGGTTCTGATAAAAAACAACCAAAACAGCCGGAAGATAAACATAAAGAGAATCAGTCAAAAAGCGCAGGATCTCTTAAACGCCTTGGGCTTTCCAAACACTGAACTTTCGATTTTGATAACAGAAGACTTAGAAATGGCATTTTTAAATAAAAAGTATCTTAAAAAAGAAGGAACTACTAATGTTATAGCTTTCCCTATGCACAAAGACATTTTAAAAGCGGACGAAATAACCGGCATCCAGATAGGGGACGTAGTAATATCTGCGGATACCGCAAAAAAAGAGAGTGAAATTGAAAATATCGGATTCGAGACCAAATTATTTCAGCTGCTTGTTCACGGTATTTTACATCTTGTAGGTTATGATCACGAAACAAGCGAAGAAGATGCCGTAGTAATGGAGGATAAAAGCATAGAATTATTAAATTTAATCGACTGATTATGGTATTTTAAAAACGATCTTTGTATTCATCCTTTATTTTGACATATTTTGATAACTTTATGCCTTTATTGATCTCATTATACCAACTATAAGCTATTTCGCCTTTCTTATTCATAAGTCCCGCTTTTTCTACAATAGACTTTAATAGGATGGTAATAGACTTTGACGATTTTTTTTTATTTTCTTTAATTTCCGCCTCATACTTAACTCCAAACAGATGGACCATACATGCTTGTTCTTTTGTTTTTTTCGCTTCGCCATGCATTTTTTTTAATTGGTTTCCTAATTCTTGCAGCGTCATTTTTTTTTGTCATAATTTTCCATAAATTTTTCAAAGCTCATGCTTTTATAACTGTCTGTGTTTATAAATTTTAATATCGGCATAAGTTTAGAAGCGGACACAAAGCCCGGCAGTTTGCTTATTCTTTTGTTTTTTTCGTCAAGAAACCAAAAAGAGGGCAGCCCCGTAACTTCGTATTCATTTGTTAATTTTTGTTCTACATCTGTAAATACCTTTATAGCGATAAAATTTTGATTCATATAATTTGCAATATCGGCATTTGCAAATGTCTTTTTTTCCATTTTTTTGCAAAATACGCACCAGTCGGCATAAAAATCTATAAATACTTTTTTTTTCTGTTCTTTGGCGAGTTTTATACCCTCGCCATACTTATGCCACGTAATATTGGCTTCTTCATTCGAAGATACGTTTGAAGGTAAAAAACGATTTATTATTATTAATGATATAAAAATGACTATAATCGCTATTGCTATGTTTTTTTTAGATTTCATTTTTTTCCCTTCTGTTTATAATTAAGATACAATGCAACCTCTCTTGCGTCATTTTGCCCCTTAAATTAGTCTCGGACTTTCTATGTTATCCGAGTTTATTAAATAAAAGTAATATTCCTGCTGCAATTAATACTATTCCTGCTACTATGTTAATATATTTAAGTAATGTTACGGCTTTTTTAAAAAATATTAAAATCTTGTTTATAAATACCGCAATTATTATAAACGGTATAGCGAGTCCTGCCGAATATATAGCAAGCAGCCATACTCCTTGCCATAATGTCTCTTGACTTCCCGCGATTATAAGTATTGAGCCGAGCATAGGTCCTATACACGGGCTCCACCCCGCTCCGAATGCCGCTCCTATTATAAATATCGAAAAAAAATGCAGCGGTTTTTTATTAGTATTGAAGCGTTTATCGTATTCAAGCCATTTTATACGAAATATCCCCGTAAGATGTGTTCCGAGAATTATTATTATTATTCCGCCTAAATATCTTATTATCTCTTTATAATTATATGTTATTTGTCCCAAGTAAGAGGCGGAGGCTCCGAGTATTATAAAAACGGTTGAAAAACCGGCTATGTAAGCGAGAACAGGAAGAAAGATTTTTTTTTTACTTTCGGAGTTTGTAAGTTCTTCTATGGAATAGCCGGTTATAAAAGTAAAATATGCCGGTATCAAGGGAAGAACGCAGGGGGAAAAAAATGATAAAAGCCCTGCTATAAAGGCTGTGGGATATGGTATGTTTTCGGCAAACATTTTTTTAATATTCCTTATTTATTTGTTCAATTCGTTTAAGCGCTATTGTTATAAATTTTGAATTTGTAAAAAGAGTTTTTTTTCTATTACTCCAATTTTTTAATCCTTCGGTTATTTTAATTATATCATTGGTATTGTTTTTTTGCGTAATGTAATCGACAGTTGATAATAATTCCAGACCAAAGGAAGAATAAAATCCCCGAAGAAAATTTTTAGTCTTTTCTACAATCAATAAACACTCTTTGTTTTTATATAAGTATTCTAACACATCGCTTTCCGTATCTATAATAAGTTGTAGCTCTTCAAACGGTTTTTTATCTTTCGTAATATATCCGGTAAGATAACTTCCATTTAAATAGTATAAGACATGCTTAATTTTTCAGGAATAAGGTCCGTAGAAATTAGGTTGATACTTTAATTTAAATATATCGGCAGCTCCAAATCTTTGTAAAAAATATGTTATCTTTTCCGCTGCAAATTCGGAAACAAATTCTCCGTTTCTTACTAATTCATATAACGCCGCAAGCAACATTGCTCTTGCGGGAGTTAAAGGAATCCTTTCTTTTTTCAGAGCCTCTTTTACAATATAGTTAGGTTGATAAACAAATACCTTGCAATCAATATCGGATAAATATTTTTCGATAATTATTTTTACTTTATTCCAAGTCAGACCGCCGTTGCCGGAACCTAAAGGATGGATTGCGATAGAATTTATTTTTCTGTTTTTTATTTCTTTTACTAATGCCTTAAGTCCTTTTTCAATATAATCGTATTCGGACGGATTTCTCCAATGTTTTTTCGTAGGAAAGTTTATAATGATTTTTTTGTCTGATAATAAAGTTTGTTCTTCTTTTATTATCAAATCGCCGATGTCAAAGTTTTTCTTTTTACAAGCTTTTGCATATACTTTAAAATTATCCGGAAATTTGTTTTTAAATTGTAAAGCTATGCCTTTGCCCATTACTCCAACGGTATTGACAGTATTTACAAGCGCTTCGGCTTTTGATTCTAATAAATTACCTTCTATATATTCTATCATGGTTAGAAATAATATCCCGGTTTTATAATTATTTTATCTGTGTTTACTCCATGTTCTTCCATACGGTTTTTGGCTTTTGTATTATAAACCGCTCAACCTATAATAGCGGAAGCCGGAACATCGGATTCAATTAGAAATTCGGCTTCTTTACGCCTTTTTAAATCAAGATCATTTTCATTATTCCAATATCTAACGCAAATTGCATTCGTATCTATTATTGAATTAATATTTGCAACATCTTCTTTAGTAAAGAAATCTGTAAATACGTCAACAGAATGTCCGTTCGTAAATATAAACGGTAAATTATGACTTAATATTTGGCTTACGTTAGTTATACAATACGCAATTTCGGAAGGTTTTATTGCCGTAACGCCGTTAAACCCGTTTTGTATTACGTATAATATTGGCATTCTTACTCCGAAATAAAACGGTATATAATCTCCAAGACGCTTAACGGTTGGTATTGTAATACTATTTCGAGCTGTCGTCGCCTATTGAAATATAGTTTTTATTTGAGTTGTCCGAGAGTTAGCATGAGTAATTCCATGCGTCAAGATATGCGGTACGTTTTCAATATGTACCATCCTAAAAAGATATATTTTACTTAAATCGGACATTTTATAATTTTTTATAATCTTTATTTTGGATTATTCATAATATATTGTATTAAACAATTCTATTTCTTTTGGATTAATCACTTCATCCATATTTTCAATGATTTGTTCGTCAATTATTTTTTCCGAAACAATTATTTTTTTGAGTTCCTCATTATTAAGCCATTCAGTATTCCAAATTTCAATAGAGTTGTCATTTAGTTTCAGACAAAGTTTTTCGTCATATTTCATATCCGGATTAATTTTTATTGCTATTCTTTGAAGCCAAATTTGTAAGTGTCCTGTGTTTGGCAATTTTTTAAATTTGTTTTTTATTAACTTCAATATGGTTGTTTTTTCTTTGGTTTCAATCAATGACAGCAGCTTACTTAAAATAGCTGTAGCATAAGGATAAGTTCTAGGGTTTTTGTAGGCTATGTCAAGAATTATACTGATTAAAACTTTAACATTCTCATGCGTTTTAGTAAGACCTTTTATTTTTTTGTAAAATTTGTCTAAGGCAATAATAAGTCTGCCTGAATTTCTAAAACGTTCTGATAGGTCGTGAATAATGAGTAAGTGAGCTTGCAAGTTTTTTGCGCTATTCTTCGATGTCATCCAATATAGTTTATCCGGCTTTATTGAATCCCGAATAACATTATTTGATACAATTGTTTTTTGAGCATTTAATCTCATCCCGAATTCAATAAGAGTTTCAGTAAGAAGTTTAACAATTAGCGTTCCGTCTTGCGGGTTATTTGTAAAAATCCTATAATCATCACGGTATCTAATTATCCGATAATCTTTTATACTATCTTTTATTTTATCTGAAAGATTTAAATCTATATCACCTAATACAATTTCGGCAATAAAATCCATTAAAACGCTTCCTTCAGGTATTCCGTTTGTCTGACCATATGTCATATATTGTAAATGTTTGTCTATAATGTTGCCGACTAACTTTTTATCTCCTTTTTTCTTTTTTGCCGTCTCTTTTGTGTGTAATGCCCAAGGAATTGAATGAGTATAGATTGAACCATAGCAATCGGTAATATCTGTATGTAAAATATAATCATACTCCATTGCCAATTCAATTGATTGTTGTTCAATCTTATTCCACCATTGACGTATTGAAGTTGCTTTATCCGATAAATCGTCTTCCGATTCAAGAGGAATGCTCTCGCATATGATTTTTCGATTTTTACCGAATTTTTTGAATCTATCTTTTATGGTCTTCCAATTATTTTTTTTGGTAATTATATTGACTAACGAAACATATAAAGCGGGATTAATCAATTGTAATTGTCGCCAATCAAACTTTCCGTCCTTATTATTTAATAGTTTGTAATTTATATCATCAAAGTCGTAGGGTTTTTTTGAGAAAAAGTCTTCAATTCGGCTATCGCCAATTTTTTCATCTACCTTATCTAAGACATCCTGAAACGAAAAATACTGAGGCAAATCAAAAGAACAATAGCTTTCCTTTTTTAGAAAATATTTTTTTGCTTTTTCATATTTGTATTTTGAAATTCGTTTCATTTCTTATCGTCTATCCAAGAAATATTTACAGAATCAGCTTTTCAAATACCGCTCAATTCTTTTGCTCTTTTGTTTGCCGCAATAATAGCGGCTATAATATTTTCTTTTACTCTGTTTTTATCAAGGATATTAACTGCGGCTTCGGTTGTGCCTTTCGGAGAGGTAACCTTTTCTCTTAATTTTTCAACAGGCAGATCCGAAGACTCTATAAGTTTTACCGCGCCTTTTAAAGTCGCGGTTGTAAGCTTAACCGCATCTGACGGGTCAAATCCGATAGCAATTCCTGCTTCTATCATAGATTCGGCAAGATAGAAAAGATATGCGGGGCCTGATCCGGAAAGAGCGGTTATCGGGTTTATATACTTTTCTTCAAATTCCAAAACCTCTCCCATAGCCGTAAAGATTGTTTTTGCAATTTTAATGTCCTCGTATGTTGTATGAAGATTCGGAGATATACCTGATATTCCGGCAGAAATTATCGCCGGAGTATTCGGCATAACTCTTATTATCGGAAGATTCGCGGCGTTTTGTTCCGAAAGATTTTTATAAAGCGTATTTTCTATTGTTTTTATGGTAATTCCCGCGGCTATTGAGATTATAAGCTTTTTTTCCGATTTTGGGTTTGTAAAATAATTCGATTCGGTTATTTGATTTAAAACCTTTTGAACGGAAGCCGGTTTTACCGCTATTATAATAATATTAGATTTATCAAACAGATCTTTGTTGCCGGATGCTATATTGATATTATTCTGTTCAAAGTTATTTAAGCGTAAAGGATCAGGATCATATATATATATTGACGAAGGCTCCGCAATATCCGAATTAATAACCGCTTTTATCATAGCTTCGCCCATGTTTCCAGCGCCTATAAATCCTATAATTCCCTTGCATAGCTTCTTGTTTTGCTCATTTTCGGCGTTATGCGAAAATTCCAATCCTCGAAATACTTCGGGTATTCCTGCGGTTGAAATTTTCGCATGCCTTGAAAATGAACAAAATTTTTTGTTATGTAAGGGAATTTTTTTTTTATTCGGTATGGTCATTTTGTTAAATTTTATCCTTTGTCGCTTAATTTATGATCTGTTTCAAAACAGATAGCATAAAAGACGTTATCTTTTATATAACCAAAGCAGCGATATTTTTGTGTAACTCTGAATTTATCAATTCTATACGGTATCTCTCTGAATTTTTTCTCGTCTTTAAACTTTTTATAACAGAATCCTCTATTTTTATGGATATCCTCCCATTCCATTCTTGAAAATTTTTCAAAAGAATTTATAAATATAGGTAGTTCTGAAGGTTCTAATATATTAAATCCAAAATTCTTTTTAAGCTTTGAAAAATCAATTTTTGTTTTGCTGAATTTATTGTTTATAAAATTATCTATCTCTATTAATTTGTTTTCAAATAAAAAAGAGTATAAAGAGTTTTTATCGACAATATTATTAAGGGTTATCTCTTCGCTATTTTTTTTTATTTTTATAAATTGATCATAGAAATCTTTATGCTCAAAAGAAAGCGTTAATTTATCTCTTTCGCATGCTTCCGCTAAAGAGGTATTGTTTACGTTTTTATTATTACAAAAATAAGTATCTTGATTCGAATGTTTTGGATTTGTGTCCCAGTGTGGTTCGTTTAAAAGCATTTTAGAAAGAAGGCTTTTAATCTTTATGCTTAAATCAATTTGTCTTTTAATAAGGATAGTATGTAAGTCGTCATCCGGCGTTACTTTGGATTTATAAAAGGTCTGTTTTTTCATAAGGCAAAGAGATGCTTGCCTTATACCTTCTAATAGGGGCAGCGTATTTTTTATCAAACTTGCTTCGAATTCTTCTAAGTTTGCAAATTGCCCGTTTAAAGAGAGTTCGTTGAGCAGTATATCCATTATTAAAGCCCTAATAATTGATCCAGATCGTCGTCGAATTGATCGAATAATCCTTTTTTATATGTGATAATGCCTCCGGTATCGCTTAGCTCTATTTCCGTATTTCTTGATAAAAAATTTTTATCCAATTCAAAAAAATGTATGCGGGTTTTATTTTTATCTATATATTTTTTTGCCACTGCTTTTCTTATGCCGTTAAATATATGGTCGCTATGACTTTCTATTATAATTTGAATTCCGGCGTTGGCGATAAAACATAGGAATTCGGTTAAATCCGCCTGCGCTTTGGGGTGTAAATGTATTTCCGGGTTTTCTATTATAAGAATATTGTTCGGTTCGGCAGATAAGGACGAGATTATAATTCCGGTTATATAGCTTACCCCTGCGCCTATATGATAAGCTCGGACATCTTTATTATTGTCTCCGTAAGAAAATTTTGCGGAAAGAATGTTGGTTATTCCCAAATCTTCCACTTTTAAACGAACTTTTAATATTTTGTTAAGCCAATAATTTACTTGAGTCTCTAAAGTATTGCCCGCTTTATCTTTTATCATATTTTTTTTAAGCGTTTTGGTTCTATTTTTAAAAAAATAATCTATAATGAATTCTCCGCCGCTTCCCAAAAAGTTAAATTCGTCAAAACTTTTAGGATAGAAATCTTCCGGTCCCTTTCTTGCGGCAGGCAGATAAAAGATATGTTTGTTATGATAATCCAAAAGCTTTTCTATATAAGCGGATTTATATGTTGTTTCGGTTTTAACATCTGGAGTGTCATTATCGGAGCGTTTGAATTTAAAGCCGAGTTTTTCTAGCTTTGCGGTTACGGTTATTTCAAACTGATCTGCATTTTTTAAAAAGTTTCTTGATTCATTAAAAGAGCCGAGATTAAGCCACTGTCCGTTTAAAGGCGAGCTTGTTTTTTGTCCCGCATTATTGGCGGCAAGCAATAACGCCTGTATTGCGCTGGATTTGCCAGAGGAGTTTGTTCCGCATAAAAGGGTTATATTATTAAGATTAATGTCTATCTCATCAAAGCATTTAAAATTTTTTATATATAATTTATCAAGCATTTGATATTTCCTCTATCTTATCCTCAATTTTTTTAAAACGTTCTTCTATTCTGATGTTGCTATCTACGGAGTGGGTAAGAGCAAATACATATTCTTCATCTCTGATAAGCTCTTTATATTTTTCTTTTATTAAATTATTTTTATTAATATCTATAAGCTGGTTATTTTTTAATTCGGCTGCAAAATAGCTTATAGTTTCAAATAATGCCATGTTTATAGGGCGTTTATACCCTTTGTCTTTTTTTTTAGGAAGTCTGAAACATTCTTCTCCAAACAGGTTAAAAGAATTCTCCATTGCGCCTTCAAAAATTTCCGGTATTTTTTCAGTTATATTGTTACTTATGTTATTATTTAAAAACGTCATTGTTTTACTTAAAAAATCTTCCATGTCGCTTTTATATTCGACTTTTTTTTGCGTTTCAGCGTCAAGCAACTTTCCTTCTCTCCAAAGATAAAAAGCAAGAAAACGTAATATCAAATATCTGTCTTTCATTCTTTTTGTATCTATGGAATTTTCGGTAGCTTTTTTAAAACTTTCGGAAGCGGATAATTTTTTAAGAAGTTTGGTAGCATTACCCTGATATATGGCATTGCGCATCTCCTGATTATTTAAACGAGTTCCGCCTCGGTTTACTCTGTCAAAAAGATCAAAAGTAACTCTGTCTTTTGTAGGGGTTTTTATTACATGCAAAGATAGTTGACACTCTTCTATTTTGTTTTGTTGTTTTTGAGCAAGCTCGCTGAATTTTTCATTCTTGATAGCCCTGAGTATGGGCAAA
>JAFDMF010000009.1 GCA_019306065.1 Deltaproteobacteria bacterium | reverse complement strand
TCATCCATCGGAGAGTATAAATTAAAGGAGCATTAATAATGTTATTGTATATGGATATGTGCTGTTTTAACAGACCATTCGATAACCAATCACAACAAAAAATATATCTTGAAACAGAAGCAAAACTTTTCATTCAACGCAAAATAAAAGACGGAGTTTTTGATATTGCTTGGAGTTATATGTTAGATTATGAAAACGCGGCAAATCCTAATATTAATGCAAAACAATCAATTCAAAAATGGGAAAGTATTGCTTCGCAGATCATTTTTGTTTCTGGTGAAATAATAGCGTATGCTGAAAAGCTACATAAAAACGGTTTTGGTAAAAAAGATTCGCTTCATATAGCCTGTGGAATAGAGATAAAAGCAAAATATTTTCTTACGGTAGATAAAAACATTTTAAAAAAAAGAAATGTTGTAAATGATATAATAATAATAAATCCCATTGAATTTATTACTATGGAGGATGAGATATATGAGAACTGATACTTTAATAAAACATGACGGTTTTAAAGCTGTTTTTGAAAATTTGGATATTGTTGAAGCCGAAAGATTTATTGCTCTTATCCGCCGCGATAATTTTGATTATACCGAGTGGCGAAAAAATTTATGGGAAGATTTATCTATTGAAAAATTGTCTGCAAAAGCTATGGAATCTTATTATCAAAAAAAATCCGACAGCAGATTAAAATGATTAAAAGATATTGTCTGAACTGTGATTAATCTGATTTATACGATTAAAAATAAAAAACTATTTAAACACAAAAAATAATTATTATAAATATGGCAAGCGGGCTTATTTTCCCATTAAATATGCAACCGCCTTTTCCAACCCCTCAAGCGAAAGCTCAAACATTTTAAAAATCCCTCCTATAGCCGAAATAGTATGAGTATATCCCCAGCTTTTTTTAGGTAGAGGATTTAACCAAACGCTGTGAGCAAAAGTTTCGGATAAAAATTTAAGCCTTTCTATACTCGGCTTGCGAGAACGCATATCAATATATATTGAGCCATCTGTCGCCATAAGTTCGTAATTCGCCATACTCGCGTCTCCTACTATTATAAGCCTTGTTTCCGGATCTAATTTTATAAAATTATCCGTTTTAAACGGTTTTGCATATCTTGCAGGATCTTCCCATACCTGATCGTAAATTGTATTATGGAAAAAAAAGGTTTTAATGTCTGCAAACTGGGATTTTGCATAATTAAAAAGGGTTTGGACAACCGGTATATAAGTATCCATAGACCATCCGCCGTTATCTATGGCAAGTATTACTTTGAGTCTGTCTTTTAAGCTTTGTTTAAAAATTATTTCTATCTCTCCTGCATTTTTCATTGTAGTATATACGGTTTTATCTATATCTACCGTATCTTTTGGGCCTGTGGGAATCATATTTCTAAGATATTTTAAAGCTTCTCCTATCATAGCATTGGTAAGCGGACCCTGCTTTGAATAATCTTTATAGCGTCTTTCCATCGCTACTTTTATGGCGGATTTATTTCGAGAAACCCCTCCTACTCTCATACCGCCCGGATGATAACCGGCATTGCCTACAGGAGATGTTCCGCCTGTACCGATCCACTTGCTTCCCCCATGATGTTCACCTTCTTGCTCTTCAAGTCTTTTTTTAAAATATTCGATAAGCTGTTCCGGAGTAAATTTTTTCAATTCGGATTCCTTTATGCCCAAAGCCGCCGCAAGCTCTTTCGGGTTTTTATTAAGCCAGTCTTCAAGCAGTATCCGCATTGCTTCATTTATTTCAAAGCCTTTAAAATCCGGTAGATTTGCTCCTTCAAAATAATGAGCAAAAACCTGATCGAATATATCGAAATATCTTTCGCTTTTTATAAGAACACCGCGCGAAGCAGTATAAAAATCATCCAAATTATTAATTAAATTAAGCGCGAGGGCTTTATGAAGGGTTAAAAAAGAAGCGGGGCTTACGGGAATACCCGAATCTTTTAGGATATAAAAAAAATCAATAAACATAATTTCTATTTCGCTTATGCGCCGCCGAATATTTCATGCCATTTATCGAATCTTTTAAGATCGTTGCTGCCGAATCTTGCAATCTCGGCTCTTACCTCTTCTAAAGAAGCTTCTAAAAACAGATTTTTGCTTTTGGAAAAAAATTTATCCGAGTATGATATTATCTGCTCTTCAAGAGATACTGGCAGCATATCCCGGATAGGAAGCGGCAGTTTTTTCTCTTTTATATATTCAGCGCAAAGCCCGACTCCTACATGCCTTTCGCATACAAGGGCATGCTTTGGCAAATTTTGATTATCTAAAATTTTTCTTCCCAAATAACCATGAGTTATATAAAGCTCTTTTCCGAAACATCCTATTTTAGGGGCATTCACAAGGTATGTTCCTATATCGTGAAGCATTGCAGCCTCTTTAATAAAATTAATATCGCAATTAAGATAAAAAAGCTTTTTGGCAATCTTAACCGCTTTATCCACCACGAGGCTGCTATGCGTAACTATAATCTTATATCCGAAACTATCCTTTTCAAAATGTCTTTCTATTATATCTATAGGATTCATAACAATTTCTTACAGATTATCTTCTTGAGAAGAGTCTTTGTCCGCATCATGTTCGAGGCAAATATCGTCGTTTTTTTTCTGCTTATCATCATCCTCTTCAATCTGCGGAGTCTCTTTGATATTTCCGCATAGCGCGCATACTTCGTTTTCTAACTGCTCCAATTTTTCAAAAGGATGATGTTTCTTCTCCTGAACCTGCGAAGGCATATCAAGTATTTTCATTATTCTGCCTTTATCAAAGTTGTCAAGAAGTCTGCCACAGGCAATTTTGGTAAGAACTCTGGTATTATAGCCTCTTAACGCATTTGATAATAAAAATATTTCGTCGTATAAATCCGGAGTGGAAGATGGAACAAAAACATCGTTAATGTTATCTGTGCCGAAAAAAACCGGAATATCTCTTATGGCATAATCCCAAATTCTGGCAATACTGTTATGTATTCTGGTTTTATATGCGCTGTGCTGTTTCATAGAAAGAGCCGCAGATGGGCAGCATATAACTCCGAGATTATATTTAATAAGGTTATCGCAATGTTTTTGAAATTTTTCTTCGTCGTAACAGGATGCCGAAATATCGTGAACAAGCAGGTTTTGGGGATATTCTCTTAACCTGTAATCTTTATTATAAACAAAATCCATATCCTGAAAAAGAAGCTCGGTTCCTATTTCGTCCGGGGTATTTGCCTGACCTATATGAAAATGAACAGGCTTGTTATATTTTAAACCGAGTTTTAGCATATAAACATTATGCTGCTCTTCGCCTATATGCTCCTTTTTTCTATCTTTTTCCGCAAGCGCCACTATAAAATCGGAACGTTTTACCGCCTCTTCAAATATCTCGAAGCGCTTCGATTCTTTATCTTTAAAACCCGCTACATTATACGCGCCTATCATAAGTTCTATTCTGCCGGCATATTCTTTTTTTAGGCTTTCCGCCACTTCAAGAGAAGAAAATTTCGAATTGTATGTTACGTCTATCGCGCTGTTTATTACTCTTATGCCATATTTTATCGAATCTTCCAAAAGACGAATCATACGCGCTCTGATGCTTTCTTTTGTAAAAGCCGTGCCTGTATGAAGCGCCCATACAAGCCCTTGTTTCTCTTTTAAAGATAATTTTTCTATATCTGCAACGGATAGTCCTACATGCTTATAATATATGCCATTGTAAGTAAATGCTCTGTCTCCATGCGCATGAGCATTATAAAACCCTCCGAAGCCTTTTGCAAAGTCTCTTACGCTTTTTTCATAGTCGGTTTTTGGCATATTCTCCTTTCAGCCGCTTTTATGGCAACTTATATGGTTTATTGAGGTTGTCAATCTAAAATTCGGTATATAAGAATCAAGGTTTATATGCAAGGGTATTTTGAAAAGGGACGGAGATAAAAGATTTGATTCGGTATAAAAAAACAGACTACAAAGCATTCTGAGATGCGCGTTCTAAAGATATTTGTTTTGCAAGAAAAATTTTTGTCAAACTTTGATAAGGTATATCCTTTTTATTCGCAAGAATCTTTAGCTCCGCAAGCATATCTTCCGGCAGCCGAATCGAAATTGATTTTACGGACGGTTTTAGTTTCGGAAAATAAGCCTTTTTAGCATTATTTGCATTAAAATAATCAAGCGGCGAATTGTCTGCCCAAAACTCCCTTTCTTTATCTTCATTTTTAAAATTCGGAATGATTTTGTCTTTTTTCATTATAAAAACTCCTTTCTTTTCTATTCATATCTCTCGCAGAAATCACCCTGATCAAACTGTCTCTTTCGGTAAATATAATTACAAGTAAGCGTCCTTTATCTGTTTTACCAAAAGCCGCCTGTCGTTTTTCGGCTATAGAATGTTTTAGATCATCAAGAATAACAAGAGGACTGTTGAAAAAAATCTGCTCGCATTCTCTGTTTTCTACATTATGCTTTATAAGGTTTTTATTTATATTACCTACGTCCCATTGAAAGCCGGTTAGCTGTTCGAATACTGTTTTCATACGGTTTAAATGTATATGATAATAATATATAAATCAACCTTTTTTAGAAGCGATTGTCTTACATTGGTATTCTCTCCTCAAGCATTATCTTATTAATTTTTACCTGTAAAATATTATCTGAATAGTTGATGTAAAAAGGGTTGTCAGCATTTATTTTAATAAAAATTGTTAAGAGTAATCTTGATACGCCTTTTTAAAATTATTTTAAAATAACCATATTATCTTATTGATTATGAAATAAAGTTAATATAAAATTTTTTTCATGATTATTACCCATCAAAGAGAAAAGCTTATTAATGCTATTATTTTTTTTACAAAGAAGATAAAATTTTGCGGTATAACCAAGCTTTTAAAACTCTTATATTATCTGGATTTTTGGCATTTCAAAGAAACAGGGGAATCGGTTACCGGATTAGATTATTATGCTTGGGATTATGGGCCGGCGCCAAAAACGCTACATAATGAGTTATCTAATCAAATGCAGCCGGATTTGGCGGAAGCTGTAAAAATCGTAACAAAAAATCAATTAAGCCATATTGTTCCTAATAAAAATTTCGATTTAAAATATTTCAGTAAACGAGAAAAAAAATTGCTCAATAAAGCGATTGAAATATTTAAAACCGTTAAAACCGAAGATATAGTCGAAGCTACCCATATGTCGAATATGCCATGGCATAACACGTTAAAAGAAAAAGGAAAGTATAAGCGGATTGACTATTTTTTGGCAATTGACTCCGAACCTCAAAGCATATCGCATCAAGAAGCTTTAAACAGAGTTAATGAAACCAAAGAGATGTATATTAATTTCGGAAAATTATGAAGTATTTACGCGGAGCTACCTTTCATAACTCCAATTTTAAATTTCATGACGGCGCTATTGGCAATAAAATTTTAGTTCTTCTAAATACTCCTACCAAAAAAGAATCCTGCTTACTTGTTAAAACAACTTCACAAAAAAAGAATAAGCCTTCAACTTACGGATGTTTTTTATATTATAAAACAGGAATATTTTTTTTACCTAAAAAAACCACATTTTTAAAGGAAGATACTTGAATTAAATTGTTTAGACCTTATGAAATTAAACTATCTTCCGTAACGCCTGAAAACAACTGGAGAAAAATAGGCAATCTTTCCGAAAAAATAATGAAGCAAATTATTGATTGTTTGTTTGAATATCATGAAGAAGATATTTCGGAGCTGCATGAATCTTGGTTAAGACCGCCGTTAACCGCTTCCATAGAAAAGCTTAAAGAAAAATTTAAATAGATGGCTAACTTTACAAGATTAAAAAAACAGGGCGGGGTTTTATACCCGCCCTGTTAAAAAAAATGAGGATTTGTTTTTTTATAAAATTAACATATGCGCGCTTTGCAGCTTTTGTTTGTATCGTAATCTACAACATGAACAGCGCATGAAAGACAAGGATCAAAAGAATGAACCGTTCTTAAAACTTCAATCGGCTTTTCAACGTCTTGAACAGGCGTTCCTATAAGAGATTGCTCTACGGGACCCAGTTTGCCTTTGTCGCATCTTGGTCCTAAGTTCCAAGTAGATGGAACTACATACTGATAGTTTTTGATTTTTCCTTTTTCTATCTCTATCCAGTGTCCTAATGCTCCTCTTGCCACGTCGTTTAATCCTGCGCCTCGAACCGTTCCTTCCGGCATTGTCCAACTTTGATATATTTTATCGTCGCCGTTTTTAATGTTTGTAAGAAGTTCATTTATCCAGCCGTCCATTTGCCTGCCTATAACAACGGTTTCTATAGCCCGCGCCGCTGTTCTGCCCAAAGTTGAGAAAAGAGCCTCAACAGGAACGTCAAGAGTCTTTAAAGTATTGTCAACCGCTTCTTTGATCTCTTTATGCCCTTTTGCATAAGCTACCAAAACTCTTGCAAGAGGACCTACTTCGCAGGGCTTACCGTCGTATCTGGGCGCTTTAATCCATGAATATTTTTTATCTCTGTCGTATTCTCCGGCTTCCGGCAATGTTTCTTCGACTGCGGGATGTTTCGGTTTTCCTTTTTTATACCAAGAATGCTTTATATGCTCTAATACTTTGGACGGATCGGATGTTTTTATATTTTTAAGATCCCGATCCATTATAACTCCTCTTGGCATAAAGAAGCTTTCCGGCTCTTTATCGGTTTGCGGAAAATCTCCCCATGTAAGAAAGTTTGTGGTGCCGCCTATTGCGCCCCAGTCTTTATAAAAGCCTGCCACCGCAAGAAGATCCGGCATATAAACATTTTCTATGAATTCTTGAGTGTATTGCCACATGTATTTAAATTCGGCTATTCTATCGGGGGTTAAATCTCTTATACAGGTAAGCCCGCCAACAACCGGCGCATCCGGATGAGGCGCTTTGCCTCCGAATATGGAAAGCATTTTTGCCGCTCTTGTTTGAACTCTTAAAGCTTCGATGTAATGAGCCGCAGCCATAAGGTTTGCTTCCGGCGGCAGCTTATAAGCCGGATGTCCCCAGTAAGCATTGTTAAAGATGCCTAATTGTCCGCTGTCAACAAATGTTTTAAGACGCTGCTGAACTTGAGTATAAAATTTTACTCCGCCTCTTTCCCAATTGCTTACGCTGTCCGCAAGTTCCGCTGTTTTTTTAACGTTCGCGCTAATAGCGCTTATAACGTCAACCCAATCTAATGCATGCAGATGATAAAAATGAACTATATGATCAGCTACAAGCTGCGCTCCATGCAAAAGGTTTCTGAGAATTCTGGCATTCGGAGGAATTGTAACGCCAATTGCATTTTCAACCGCTCTTAGCGAACATATAAGATGAGAGTATGTGCATACTCCGCAGGAACGCTGCGTAAACACCGGAGCATCCGCAGGGTCTCTGCCTATAAGTATTGTTTCTATGCCTCTAAACAAGGTGCCGGAACTCCAAGCGTCAACCACTTTGCCGTTTTTTACTTTTACTTCTATTCCCAAATGCCCTTCGATTCTCGTAACAGGGTCAATTCTTAATATATCGTGCATAATATCTCCTCCTTATTTATGACTCTTTGTAAAACGGAGTCATGGTATCCCAGAAATTCGGTTCCACGCATCCTTTACACGGCGTTCCCGCGCCTATACACCAGTTTGTCGTGTCGTTAAATCCTCGCAGCGGACAATTGGAATATGTATCGGGTCCTTTGCATCCGAGTTTATAAAGACAATATCCCAGTTTTGCCTCTTCGGAGCCGAATTCTTCCACAAACTCGCCATCTTCGTAATGGGAGCGTCTCGGACATTTATCGTGTACGGTTTCGCCGTAAGCAAATAAGGGTCTGCCTATATCGTCTAAGTCCGGCAATCTGCCGAAGAAAATATAGTTTATTATTGTTCCTACCAAATTAACCGGATCCGGCGGGCATCCGGGAATATTTAAGGTTTTTATGCCCAAAGCCTCGCTTACGCTTTTAAATCCTCCCGGATTCGGTTTTGCCGCCTGAATTCCTCCGTAAGCCGCGCATGTTCCCAAACAGATAGTTGCCAAAGCATTCGGAATAACGCTTTTTGCAATCTCAAGATGGGTTTTCCCTGCGGTTTTGCCATAAACTCCGTTATGTTCTACGGCAATTGCGCCTTCGGCTATACATATAAATTTGCCTTCATATTTTTCAACCGCATCGAATAGATTCTTTTCTGCCTGATGTCCTGCAGCCGCCATAATTGTTTCATGGTATTCGATGGATAAAACTTCAAATATTAATTCATCAATCCATGGATAGCTTGTTTTAATAGCAGATTCCGTACAACCGGTGCATTCCGCAAAATGTAGCCAGATAACAGGCGGTCTTTGTTTAGGCGCTGCAAAAACCTCCGCTACTTTAGGCGCGAATGAAGATGAGAGCCCCATAGCTGCCGTAAGATAAGCGCTATAACGCATAAAATCTCGTCTAGAAACACCTTTTTCTCTCATTTTTTCATAAAATCTCTCTTCCTGATCCATTAGTTAGCACCTCCTATGACACTATTTATATTACCGTCGTTTTAAAGACAATAACGCCAAAAATATTTAAATGGTAAAGACTCTGAATACAGCATTAGGTTTTGAATTATAAAAAGCGAGAAATCCCTTTATTACTCCTCTATTTATATTCGATCCGAAGATGTCCGAAATTTTTTTGCATAACGGCCATTATTGATAAGGAAACAATTTTTGACGAGTATAGCAAAAAGCGAAGCAAACAAACTAGGACATCTTTTATAATCTCTCCTCTTTTGTGTCTTATTTACAGTTATAAATTTTTTATATTATTAAAAACAGTTTTGATAAAATAATCGTGACTGTCAAAAGCTATTTTCGGCATATTGTTATCGTAAGCAAAAAAATCAATATCCGAAGCGTCATCTCCTGGCAAAAGATCTCCCGAAAAATTTTTCGCCAAATACCCCACTACCAAAACTGTCCCGTAAACAGGATTTGCGTTTGAACGAACTCCAAGCAGCGAATCTATTTCGCCGGTTAGATTAGTCTCTTCTTTTAATTCTCTTAAAGCGGCTCTGTCCGGAGATTCAAAAAGCTCCATAAAACCTCCGGGCAGACACCACATCCCTTTTTTAGGCTCTACGCTTCTTTTTACCAAAATCAGACGATTATTTTCATCCAAAACCACAATGCATGTTGCAGGTATGGGGTTTTCGTAAATGGGGGTTTTACAAAAATTACAAAAAAGCCTTTGTATTCCGTCTATATATTTTCTTCCAAGTCCCGCTCCGCAAAAATAGCAAAAAATTTTTTTTTGGATTTTAATCGTCAAAATCTCCCGCCTTGTTATCATTTGAAGTTTTGAGCAAAGAAGCTTTAAAAACTATTTTCTCTGGCGTCCAGTCTTTTTTATCTTCAATTTTTACGGCTTTCGGCTTTGCATTATAAGAGTCTGCCGCAATTATCTTTTCATAAACAAGCGGAGCCGTATTTTCGGAATTAAATATATTTTTAATAAGATTATAAGCAAATTCTTCAACCCCTTTTGCCATTCTGTCTTTTATTCTTTTGCTTTGGCTCATTAATCTGTTTTCAAAAACAAGATTTAATTTTTTTAAACCGCCTGCTTTCAAATTATGATTTAAAGCGTATTTTTGCATCTCTTTCCAAGCCTCTTCACTCGCACCCCGCCCTTTAACCTTTATAAAATCCCCTTGTTGGTTTAAAATTGTATTTCCTGCGTCGTTTGTTTTCAAACCCAATGAAATCATCTGAAATGCGGTAGCTACGTTTGCTTTTGTGGTTTTTGTTTTTTGAACTATTTTTTTTAACGAGGCAAAACTGTTTCCGGAAGTTCCGTGCTGCGCGCCGGATATATTATAAGGCAAAAGAGCCTGATGAATCTTTTTTGTAAGTTCTATTTGTATGCCAGCGCTTCCGCTTTCTTCTATTCCATGAACTGTTCCGTTGTTTAAGGCGATCCAGTCCGGAAAAATATCGTAAGCGTTTAGCCCTGCAGATAGAAATAGAGAGTCTGCAACCGTAGAAAGCCCTGTCGCGCCTTTTATTTCTCCCACTTCGGTTTCAAAACCCGCCCAAAAAGGAATATATGCGGACAACAAAATGTTTGCGTTTAAATTTTTATCATCCGGCAGCAAAGATGCATCTATTGCTATAGATGTTATTCCGGCGTCAAATAAGGATGGAATTTGAATTTTTGCTTCTTGTATATCTTTTTCACCGTTTATTTTGTAATGATCTGCATGAATTGCCACAGGAATCGTTATATTAAGCTGGTTGCATAAAGAATCGACAATTCTTGCAAGATTCCAAAAAGTTGCCGCACAATATCCGTTTGTTCCGCCTTCGGATTTTGCTATTTCCAAAATTACGGCTGCGTTTGCTTTTTGCGCGGCTTGAAGAACCCCCTTTATTATAAAATAACTTCTTCCGTTGGCGGCAAGCGCCACAGCGTTTCCTTTTTTTATCATTGCTCTGTCTATAAACTTGCCGCTTACTATCAGAGCTTTTGAATTAGGAAAAAGCTTTGTTATATTAGGAGGTCTTCCTATTTCAAGAGCCTTTTTAAAGGCTGCGCTATTTTTTATCATCTCTTATTTCAAATCTGCTTTCCAGTTTTTGCATCTTATCTACAATTCCGCCGTATTCAAGTTCGCTGTAAGGAAGCATTGAATTTCCGAAAAACCCTTGTTTTCTTATTTCAATCGCCTTTTCCGATACCTTTCCTCTCACATAATCCCAGAAAGGATGCGCAAAAGCGTCTACCGGCTCGGTAAGACGTCCGCCGTTAACGCAGTATGCCGCGCATGATACAACGGGAGGCCCGTCAAAAAAGGATACCGAAGTATTAAGACAAACAGGCATAAGAGGACCATTATGACTTCCGCGCATAAAGCCCGCAACATAAGGAGCTATATGAAACGGAGAAAGCATTTCGCCGGTTGCGGGAAAGTTTCCCTGAACCCTTGCCAGCATAATAGGATCATCTTTTCCGGTATATTTGCCCGCGATATTATGAAGTCTTGTTGTGCTTACGGAAACCGCCTGCTCGCCGGAGCTTCGGGAAGAAATCTTTTCCACTACAAAACGTTCAGGATCCCTTAATAAAGCCGCAATATCATAACTTTCTTCCGGAGAATTAAGAGATATTATTTTATCCGCTTCCGTGTATGAAACATCCATAATATCAAACCTAAAACCTTTGCTCATTTTAGGAGAAAGTATCAAGCCGGAGCAGTGCATAGGATCTGTAAAAGCAAGATAAAGCGGAAGATTATAAGCCCCCGGATCTGTTTTATCTGCGGCAAAAAATACAAAAGGCTCGTTTTCGCGCTCTTCAAATTCCAGCTCTGCAACTGCAGGACCCATTCCTTTTATATTTCCGGAAAAAGAATCCTTTAACAAATCCTGACCGGCTCCGTATAAACCTTGCTCGCGAGCGGCTTCGGTTCCTTTCATAAAGGCTTCAAACATCAAACCATGAATTTCAGGATTATCTTTTCCTCTGTTATGAGTAGATAAAATAGCTATATCGTCGCCGGTATAGCTTATTTTAAAATTAATAAGCAGATCCTTTTTATTCTCTTTTATATAATTTTCCACATTATTTAAAAGATAACGGCTGGGACAAAGATGCCCTCCGATACTTCCTATATCCGCCTTTATAGCGCTTATAGTTGTCTGTTTCATTATACCTTTTTTTCTCCTCCTTTAAGTTTTAATCAAATTTTAAAACGGTAGATTCCGATAAATATAAACAATTTATTTAAAATGATTCTAAAATCAATAAGCATAATTTTTATATACTTATCAAACGTTATATTTTTTTATATTGTTTCAATATATCTCTAACCTATTGTTGTCAATTTTTATTTTTTAAATGCGGCGACGGTGATACAAATAACCAATTTGCAGCTAAAAAATCAAACCGGCAATGGTTTGATTTTATGAAATAACAATTAAAATATGAAGTTATTGGCATAAACACCTATTTTTTATATATATCTTTATAGTTTTTTTGCCGAGTCATTTTCAGGAAATGAAGCAAAAATAAATTTCATAATTATCTGACCGTAAGTTTGCTGGGTATATACAGCCATAACAAACCATTTTAATTAAATTATTTGACATTAAGTTGCTATATTGGAAAAACAACTTAAATAATTTAAAGGAATAAATAAACATGGTTCAACCTAAAAATGGTACATATTATTTAGGACGAATAATAAAGGCGGGAAGATTGAATCATGAAAAACTAATTCAAGCCATTCTGAATCCAATTCCAATAACCTTTCGGAATTTTGCATGGTCATTCATTAATATCCAACAAAAAAATATAAATAATATTCATTTCATATATGCCAAATCATGCAAATATTCTCCCGATACAAAAGTTATGGTTATTGACCCAGAAAAAGGAGAAGAGCTATCACAAGAAGAACCGAATCTTAGCATCGCATCAAGCCCATTTGTCTATATCCCGGAATTCTCGGGTATTGCATTTTTAAGGATACCCGAGAATATAGAGCCGAAAACTTTTATGGCGAGATTCGCTGCGTTGGTAAAAAACAAATATGATAATTTTTTTATTAATTGTAAGATTGAACCGATTGCTGGTCTTAGAACTTTTGCCATGAAACTAGCTAATCTCGAAAACATTCTCAAAATTTCTGCTTCAATTTCACCACCGAACCCACTATTTAATCCCTTATGGGAATCTTCAAAAAAATATTTAGAAACAAGGGGTATTAATAGAATGAAAATCGAAGAAGAAAGCGCCCAAGATAAAAATATCTCAACAAATCTTCCGTTACTTGTGAAAAAAGTAGCTGAACAAACACCAAATAACCCTATTATAGAACAAAAATATCCTATTGGCGATGCCGCTATTCTTATGGCGGCAGACGGGTATGGTAATGGTTATGTTGTGGGAAGGCAAAAAGAAAAAACAATTACAATTAAAACTTCTGAAACAATGAAAAATTTTTCTTTCTTAAAAAAAGCTAAACCAGAAGCTCTTGGCGATAAAGCATATAAAATTTTGAAAAAAATAAAAGAAGACAGGCATATGAAGCATAGTGAAAAATGAGACTGCATGAAATATTAAAAATTATTATAATCTCTTATGAGGCGCTATTTAGTATAATTATTTTCGTAATATATTCATATTGTCCAAAAATTTTTGTTGAAATCGGCAATAGTTTAAAAAATAACAATGATATTTTAAACCTTCTTATCTATATTCTTTGTGTTTCAGTTGGATATTCTATTAAGCAAGCGAGTCAAATATTAACGCCAATGAGTAACAACAAAATATTGTATGAATGGAAAGGATACTGGAAGCTAAAATATAGAGTAATTGTTTCAATCGTTATTTGTGCTTTTTGTGTATTAATCTACATTTCTACTTGGGTTTTTATTTCCTCAATCTCTGAATCTCAAGTTGGGATACTTTTTATTACTTCAATAATTATTCCTTTGATAGTAGATATAAATCTATTGTGCTCGAAATTTAAAATACGTGAATTAATGGATATGTACTCAAACAGATAGTTTTAATTTATTTATAATGAAACGCAACTTTAAAATAATAACTGGTAAAAATATAACCGTAGCTGGGACAGGACAAAAATATCATTTTTCCAGCATTGATTTTGGAATTAAATATGTATATGGAATGTTTTTTATTTCATAATTGAGTTTTTTATACCATGCTACAAAAAACTCAACTTTTATATTTTTTTCTGAACCCATCTAATTCGTTTAATTTTTTGGATTTTAAGATCAAATTTATCCACTTATTAAAAAGAAAAATAAGCTCTTTGGAAGGCTGGGAGCTGCGAGACAAAGCCAGATCATAATTTCCAATTTTATCAAGAAGTTTGTCATACCCTTTTTTTAATCTTATATTATTTGGCTCTTTTTTTAACAGGCTTTCATATATTATTTTGGAATAGTTTAAATAACCCTGTTTGACAAATATTTCGGCAATTGTAGCAGTACGCCATTTTTCATTCTTTATCATTTTTTAAAATCTCCTTTTTATCGGCAAACTGTATCACTATTTCATCCTCTTTTACCATTCCGATATCTTGTCTTGCAATATGTTCTATATATTCGGGATCAGTTGTCAATCTGTTTATGATTCTTGCGGTTTTTCTATTTCTACCCGCAATTTTTTCATTTGCCTCTATTATAGTATCTCTTTTTTTCTTTAATTCGGCAATATTACGAAATCCGTCTTTACCGAATATTATAAATGTCAATATTGCTATTAATATAAAAGATAATATGTATATAAGAATTTTTTCTGTTCTAGTCAAAAAGCTTACCCTCTTTTTTTTATTACGGAGCCGAAATTTTTAACCGCGTTTCGGTTTAAAATGCAGGAAACTGCAATATATATAATAACCCCCGCCGTTATCAAAAGTCCTACCTTATAAATAAGCATAAAGGTTATAACCGATTTTTTTTGAATAAAAAAAAGAAAAAACCATAAAACAATGCCCATTATTAAAGAGCAGATAAGACTTTTTATGCCGGATTTTACAATTGTTTTGCCTCCTAACCGCCCTATTTTTTTTCTTAAAAATATTATAAGAAGGGTTAAATTTATCATAGAAGATAAGGAAGCCGCAAGAGCAAGCCCGCTATGGCTTAAAAATTTCATTAATATAAAGCTTAGAACTATGTTTGAACCGATTGATATTGCGGCTATTTTAACCGGAGTTTTTGTATCGCTAATCGAATAGAATGTAGAAACCGTAATTTTTACGCAGGAAAACGCCCATAAACCTATGCTGTAGCTTAAAAGCGCATAAGCCGTAAGTTTTACGGCTTCGGAATCAAAAACCCCGCGCTCGAAAAGAAGCGAAACTATAGGCTCTTTTAATACTATAAGCCCTACAGAGGCGGGAAGAGTTATAAAAAGGATTAGTTTCAATGTGTATGCAAAGCTTTTTTTAAGCCCTTCATAATCTTTCAACACAGCTTGTCTGGAAAGGCTGGGAAGTAATGCCGTAGCCGCCGCTATAGCAAATATGCCGAGAGGAAACTGAACAAGACGATCCGCATAATAAAGATATGAAATGCTTCCTTCCGGAAGAAGCGAAGCGAACATTGTTCCTATTATGATGTTGATCTGATAAACCGCAGAACCGAATATGGACGGAAGCATTAATTTTCCTATTTTTTTTATCCCGGGATGGCTAAGATTCGGCTTTTTTATTATCGGGATTTTATATTTGATAATAAAAGGAATCTGAAGTATAAGCTGTAAAATACCTCCCGCAATTACTCCGTAAGCAAGGCAATATACAGGATTGATATTTATTGTTTTTGATATAAAAACAGATGTTATCATTCCGAGATTTAAAAATACAGGAGCTAAAGCCGGAGCCGCAAAATGTCCGAGAGTATTTAAAATGCCCATACAAAGCCCTACCAGCCCGATTAAAAATATATAAGGAAACATTATTCTTGTAAGATTAATGCAATGAGCTATTTTATCGGGATAGGAGATAAACCCGGGCGCCATAATTTTTACTATAAAAGGAGAGGCCGCTATTCCTAATATTGTTATAAAGATTAATAAAACGGATAATATTATCAAAGCCGCCTGCGCAAGATTAAAAGCCTTTTTTTTGCCATCTGTTGTAATATACTGCGTAAAAACCGGAATAAAAGCAACGCTTAACGAGCCTTCCGCAAAGAGACTTCTTAATATGTTGGGTATTTTAAAAGCTACAAAAAATATGTCCGAAGCATATCCGGCTCCAAAAAAACCAGCTATTACCATATCTCTTATAAAACCGAGTATTCTGCTTAGAAGAGTTGCAGATCCTATGGTCCATGCAGCTTTGGTTAGTTTTGATTCTTCCGACATAAAAACCCTTGACATGTTATAATCTATTATATAATAATTTTATTTTTAATTATATTTATATCTAACTATTATACCTTTAAAATAAAAAATTTTTAATAAAAAGGAGTAAAACTTTGGCTAATCATAAATCTACTTTAAAACGTATAAAACAGAATAAAGTAAAAAATCTTCGCAATAAAAGTATTAAAACACAAGTTAAAAATATAATTAAAAGCGTAAAAGCCGCCGATTCAGACGCCGCAAAAAACGTTTTTATAAAAGCGCAGTCTATTATAGATAGAGCCGCAAAAAAAAAGGTTATTCATAAAAAAACAGCGGCTCGAAAAATATCAAGACTTACCAAAGCAATTGCAGGCTAAAAATCTTCTGTAAGCATTAAATAAATTTTTTCCGCAAGTCTTTTCGATAATATTTTTATGGCGTTATTCTTTGCATTTTCAGAATGCTGTTTCTCGTCATAAACTTTATAATCCTCTTGTTCGGTGATGTTTTCAAGCAAGCGGAACGTTTTTCCTCCGGCTGCCGTAAGTTTTACGTCAACAGCAATTTTTATTCTCCGTTCGTTTGAAACGCTTACAGTGATGCGGGATATTGTTTCGGTTGATATAAGCTTTATAGCTCCTGTAAGCGTAGTAACCGATTTATTGCCGACTTCTCCAAACCTGTTTAATATGGTTATTCCGCCTCGCGAAAACTCGTTTATTAAATCGTTTGTAATTATTGGCGAAACCTGCGTTTCAATAGTAAAATTTTTAAACATAAAAACGTTTAATTCCGAAATGCCTCCGTCAACCTTTTCTTTTCCCGAAAATTTATATCCGCAGGATACAAGAAAAAATAAAATTAATAAGCCCGCCGCACAAATTGTTACTTTTTTAATATTCATATTAACCTTCTGTTTATATTCTTATTATAAGATTTCCCCCCACTTCGTTCGGCGAAATAACAAATAAAAAATCGTTCGTTGATATTAAACACGTCTGCCAAAATAAAAAACCTGTCCTGCCAAGGCTGCCGTTTCATCCTGTCATTTTGAGCGAAGCGAGAAATCCCTCTATTATTTTTATAATCATCCCTTTTTTTGTATCTATAATATAATCAAAGGGGGCTCCTCTGTTTACATTCCGATTAAAGCCTGTTGCATAACAAAGTGTTTTATACCTTCCAAAACTTATCTGCCGGCAGATTTTGAAGATATTTTGCCAATTTTTTCCCCTGTTCGCTTGTATCCATAATTTGATAGTCATCTTTTAAATTTGATTTTTCCATTATTTTGCTATTAACAAATATAGGAGCGTCAAATCGAAGAGCTATAGCAATGGCGTCGCTTGGTCTGGCATCTATATCTAATATTTTATCTTTTAACATCAGCCAAATTTTAGCGTAATATGTATTATCTCTAATATCTGCCAGCTCCGCTTTTGCTACGGATACGTTAAGTTCTCCCAATATATTTTTAAACAGATCATGGGTCATAGGACGGTCGAACTTTACGTTCTGCATTGCCGAAACTACAGCGGAAGCCTCAAGCATCCCTACATAAATAGGAATTATTTTATTTTTTTCTATCAGTTTTAAGGAAATAACCGGTAAATTGATAGTTTTATCTATACGAACATTTTCCACTACAGCTTTATACATACCTTTTCCTTTCCCAACATATTAATATAAAAAATTAAAATCAAAGTATGCCCCATAAAGAATGGGAAAAGGTTTTTTCAATTTTCACATTAACAATTTTGCCTGTCGGGTTATCATCTTTGCTTGTTATAAAGTTTACTATCTTATTAGTATCGGTTCTTCCTGTCCATTCTTTTTTTTCATTTTTTAAAAGACCCCTTTTGCTTAACCCTTCCGCAAGCGTTTTTTGCTCCGTTCCTACAAACGCCGCGTTCTTTTTTTTAGTATAATATTCCTGAAGATTAAACAGGCTGTAAAGCCTTTCTTTTTTTTCCTGTTCAGACGCGGTATCTTTAAATTTTTGCGCTAAAGTATTGGGGCGAGGAGAATAAGCAAACGCAAATATGCCGTCAAACTGGATATGTTTTATCAAGTTAAGGGTCATATTAAAATCCTCTTGGGTTTCTTGACAAAACCCTACGATCAAATCGCTTGTTACGGCAATATTCGGAACTGTTTTTCTTAATTTTTCAATCTTTTCAATATAATCTTTTATTGTATATTTTCTGTTCATTCTTTTTAAAACCGCATCCGAGCCGGATTGAACAGGCAGATGTATATGAGGGCATAATTTTTCAAATTTTTTAAAAGCTTCTATCAGATTATCTCCCAAATCTTTAGGATGAGAGGTCGTAAATCTTATTCTTTTTAATCCCTCTATTTCATTGACTAATTCTATAAGCCTCTCAAATGTAACGCTTCCTTCTTTTTTCCCGTAACTGTTTACATTTTGCCCTAAAAGAGTAATCTCGCAGGCTCCGTTTGCAACAAGCATTTTAATTTCATTAATTATGTTTTTCGGCTTTCTGCTTATTTCTCTGCCCCTGACATGAGGAACTACGCAGTAAGAGCAAAAATTGTCGCAGCCTCTCATTATCGTTACAAATTCGGAAATATCAACTCTGCTTTTCGAGGTTTGACACAAAGGCTCTCCTGCTGGACTGTCGAATCCCGTATCTACCGGACGGCATTTTTTATCTTCCGCCTTTTTTACTATTTCCGGCATACGATATATGGCATTTACTCCGGCTACAAAATCCACATAAGGCATTCTTTCAATTATATTGGCCCCTTCCTGCTCCGCCAAGCAACCGCATACTCCTATTGTAACCTGCTTATTTATTTTTAATTTTTTAACTCTTCCCAAAAAACTAAACGCTTTTTGGCACGCTTTTTCTCTTATACTGCATGTATTTAGTATAATAACATCCGCATCCTGTACCGAATCCGCAATTTCGTAGCCGCAATTTTCAAAACTTTGCCGAATCTTATCAGAATCGTAAACATTCATCTGGCATCCCAAAGTATCTATATATAATCGCTTCTTCTTATAACAATTCATAAATGGTAAAATCTTTCTTTAATTCGTTTATAAGCATATCAAACTCGTTTAAGGCTCCGCAGGCTATATAAAGCAGTATAATGCCCTTTTTTGCGTTAATTGTTTCAAAGGTTGCTATGCCTTCGCAAGCTTCGAGCAGAAATTTTAAAAAATAAATATTTTTTTTATTTATATAATAATATCTTTTAATCATTTATTTAAAGTTCGCCGTATAACTTCGTATTTTGTTATACAGCGAACTTTCCTTTTATAATTTAATTAAAAAATTTCTCCTCGCTGCACTCGTTGACATTACAAAGCAAAAAAACATCCGTCAAAATAAGAAGCCTGTCCTGTCGAAGCCGCTGTTTCACCCTGTCTTGTCAAGCAAAGCAAGAAACCCCTTTATTATTTTTATCCGCCTCTTCAAATCAAGCAAAAGAAAACCTCTTTTTATAAAAATATAATAGAATATATTCAACAAAAAATTTAAAAAATCGGTTTTTCGGTTAAAATAACCTTGTTTGAAAGTTCTCTATAAGCTATATGCAAAGCCAAACAAAATGCTCATAGATAGCCAATGACTGATTCTATACGCCGTAAAAAATGATTATCAAAACAAACTAAATAATAAATATATGAAAACCAACTGGGAAATTTTACAACCTGATATTAACGCCGTCCATACTATAAGTAAGATCGTAAAATGCGGACAAACTCTTGCAACTATTCTTGTAAACAGAAACCTGCTCCGAAAAGACAATATAATATCTTTTTTAAACCCCTCTTTAAATAATTTGGGATCTCCTTTTGAAATCAAAGATATGGATAAAGCGGTTAAACGCATAGCAACGGCTGTTCAAAACTCCGAAAAAATATTAATATTCGGAGATTATGACGTTGACGGCATTACGGCTACCGCTATAGTTTATGAATTTTTAAAAAAAGCCGGGGCAGATATCATTTTTTATATTCCTCACAGAATAAAAGAGGGATACAGCATTAAAAAAGAGAATATAGATTACGCCCAAAAAGAAGGGGTAAATCTTATTATTACGGTTGACTGCGGTTCCAACGGCTTTGAAGCCGCTGAAGAAGCAAAAAAAGCCGGAATTGATATTATAATAACCGATCATCACGAAATGCCGGAGATATTTCCCAACGCCTACGCCATAGTAAATCCGAAACGTAAAGACTGCAATGCAGGCTTTGAATATTTTGCAGGAGTAGGGGTGGCTTATTATTTGATAATATCTCTTAGAAAATATTTCAGAGATATAAATTTTTGGAATAAATCAAAACAGGAACCGAATTTAAAAAAAATATGCGATCTTGTGGCAATAGGAACCGTAGCCGACATAGTGCCGTTAATTAACGAAAACAGAATATTTGTAAAAATAGGTTTGGAAAATATAAATACGCAGGCAAGACTCGGCATTAAAAAGCTGATAAAAATAAGTAAAATAAACGGGGGTAAAATAGATGCCGAAGATATATCCTTTAAACTTGCCCCGAGATTAAACGCCGCAGGAAGAATGGACAGCGCCCATTATGCGGTTAGGCTTTTAACTGCCAAAGACGACACAACCGCAGGCAATATAGCCGACAGTTTAAACCAGCTTAATATAATGCGCCAAAATACCGAAAAAAAAGCGCTTGATAAAATTTTTGCTTATATAAAACAGACGCCGGATATTTTAAAAAGGAAATCGCTTGTTTTGGTTAACCGCGACTGGCATGAAGGAATAATAGGAATAATGGCTTCCAGAATCGCCAAAAAATTTAAGCGTCCTGCCGTGCTGATAGCTTTAAATGAAAATTTCGGAAAAGGCTCGGCAAGAAGTATTCCCGGAATTGACATATACGAGGCTTTTAAAAAATGCGCAGGCTATTTGGACGATTTCGGAGGGCATCCTATGGCTGCAGGTATGAAGATTAAAATTGATAATATAAAAAGCTTTAAAGAGCATTTTGAAAAAACAATAACCGGCTTGTTAAGCTGTCAAAAGCCGGTAGCCGATATTATTATAGATCGAAAAATAACCTTTGCAGATATTAATTCGCAGCTTATAACCGAATTGGAGATTCTTAAACCGTTTGGCTCTGCAAATCCGGAGCCTTTATTTATAGCCGAAAACGTAAGTATTGCAAAACATTGGATTGTAGGAAAAACCCATAAAAAAATGCTGTTAAAAGATGAAACTTGTAAAAACGGCAGAATTATTCAGGCGATTCAATTTAATATTGATATTGAAGATTTGGATAAAAACAAATTCGATTATATAATATTCAGCCTCTCTTTTAACAGATGGAACGGAAATAACAGTATTCAGCTTCAAATAAAAGATTTTTTATAGGTTAATTGTATAAATGCGGCATAGCTGCCTGCATTTATACAATTATAACATATTAAAGAGTATGCGGAAGAGGAACAACCAATACAGGTTTTGAGCATTTTGCTATAACTCCACGGGCTACGCTTCCTATAACCGCATCCGCCAGTTTTCCATGACCATGAGTTCCGATAATGACCAAATCATATTTTTTTTCTTCCGCTTCGGATACAATCCTATCCGTAAAATCTCCTGTTTTTACTACTATATCCCCTTCGGATACTGGACAAGTCGGCATCGCCTCTAAGGCTTCGCTCGAGATTATACGAATTCGATTCTGCATAAGACTTCTTGCGTTTTCTACGTCTATTTTACTAAAATTTTCATTCTCGTTTTTAAAAATTTTCGCCATATCGGTTCCTGCATATGCGGACAACTCTTCAAGCTTATCCGGAACTACATGCAGCATCGTAACTTTTGCTTTATACTTATCCGCAATGCTACAAGCATAACGAATCGCATATCCGGCAGTCTCCGATAAATCGGTAGCATAAAGGATTCGTTTTATATCTTGTATTACGGAAGGCTCGCAAACAGCCTCCTGCGTTTTGATTGCGGGATCCGTGAAAGGTTTAACAGGTTCTTCGGTTATAGGGCCAAACAACTTATCGGTAAATTTAACATACCATGCCGCGGACTGAACCTGAATAATATAAGCTATGGCTATAACCAATGCAGCGGTCGAACCCTGCGGGCCAAAAGCGTTAATTGCTATTGCCAAAGCGATCGAAAGATTTCTCATAACCGAGCCGTAAACCAACGCTATGGCATCTCCTCTTGGCAACAGCATTTTTCCGACAAAAGTGCTAAGAAAATAATTAAAACCATATATTATCGTAAGTGGTATAAGAATAAAAATCAGCAGTTGAGGAGAGCTTAAAATAGCCTTTGATTTAAGAGCAATAGCAATAAAAACAATTCCTATCACTCCTATAGTGGATAAAGCGGGAAAGCGCGGCGCCCAAATCCGTTGAAACTCTTTCATTCCATATTTTTTCATTAAAAACTGCTGCGTAATATATCCTGCAATCATCGGGATAAAAACAATAAATAAAATCTGCTTCATTACCGCCGATATGTTTACTTCAAGATTTGCTCCCATAAAAAATTTCACATAAAAAGGAGTGGCGATTGATCCGAGAGTTAAACCGATTATCGTCATCTTTACGGCAGCTTCAATATTTCCTTTTGCAAAACCTGTCCATGAAATAGTCATTCCGCTTGTAGGAACAAGCCCCGCAAGCAGCAGACCTAAAGCCATATAAGGCTGTTCCCGAAAAAATAATATTCCGAGTCCGAAAGCTACAAAAGGAACAATTCCGAAATTAATAAACTGGGTAAGAAGCTGCGCCTTTGTATCGCCTCCTTCAAAGACCTTTTTAATCTTTAAGGTTACCATCATAGGATAAACCATAAGAAAGGTGAACGGAACAATCAGATTTTTTAAAAATTGAGCGTTAAATATAATTCCGAAAATAAAACCTAAAATCATCATAATCGGAATGGCTATTACCAAATTTTTATTAACCAACCCCAAATATTTCCACATTTTTTTCTCTATCCTTTATAAATTTATTTAAAAAAAATTTAACCGCAAAAACAGTTCTGCTTTTCTTTCTTCAAATTAACAGTATAAGCAACAATCGGGGTTGATCAAGCAAATCAATCAAAAAATATTTTCGGCTATATTAAAATCGGTATTATTTTATAAATTCGCTTTCTTTAAAACAGGCTTGCTATTAATAAAAAAATTTTGTAGTTGACCGATAAAATAAAAATAGAGGTAATATTGTGAAAAATAAAAACCGGTTATTAAATAAATTATTTAATTTTTTTGCTTCGGTAAAACTTTCGATAATAATTTTAATATCTCTCGCTGCAACTTCGATAATAGGAACCGTTATCCCGCAAAGTGGACTTTACGAATTTTATATAAATAACTACGGCGAAACAATTACAAAAATATTTTATGCTTTTAACTTAATAGACATGTATCATTCAAGCTGGTTTATTACCCTTGAACTTCTTCTTTGCATAAATATTACCGTATGTTCTATAAACAGATTAATAAAAGATAAACAAAAATTTTTTTCCAAACATCCCAAATTCAATCTTTCTTTCTTTTTAAAATCGGAAAATAAAAAAGAGATAATATCCGATAAACCGGCAGCCGAAATATTAAATGTATATCGAAATGCCGTCTCAAAAAGCTTTTCTTATTCCAAAACCGAAAAAAAAAATAACGGATATGTTATATTTGCGGAAAAAGGAAAAAAAAGCGCTTTGGCGGGGGTATATATTGTTCATACAAGCATTATTATATTACTAACAGGCGCTCTTATAGGCTCGATATTCGGTTTTGACGGTTTTCTTAATCTTGCAGAAGGGGAAACCGCATCTGAAATTCGATTAACCGAAAGAAATGAAATGAAAAAGCTTGATTTTGCATTAAAATGCAACGATTTTGAAGTTAAATTTTATGAAAACGGCTCCCCAAAAGAGTATAGAACCGATTTAAGCGTTATTGAAAATAATAAAGAGGTATTGAAAAAAAGCATTATAGTAAATGATCCTCTCAGATATAAAGGTATAAACGTTTTTCAGTCAAGCTACGGAATGCTTGATTCTAAAAGCGTAACTCTTAATTTTTTTAATAAAGATTCCGGAAAAAATTATTTAAAAAAAGCAAAATTAAATAAGCATTATCAGCTTCCGGAAAACAAAGGCGAATTTATAGTAAAAGCCTTTACATCTTCTTATAAATTCGGGGGAAAAAATATAGGAGAAGTTTTTCTTGTATCTATAAATCTCAATACCGGAGAAAAATACTCCGCAGTTATTCCGGTTAGGTTTAAACGCTTCGATATGATGAGAGATGGCGCTTTTATAATCTCTGCCGGAAGTTACGACAAACATTATTATACGGGACTGCAGATTACAAAAGATCCCGGCGTGCCTTATATATATACTGGCTTTATTATGATAATTATCGGCTGTTTTATGATATTTTTCTTACCGCATAAAAAAATCTGCATATACATTAAAACAAAGGCGGACAAATCTTACATTTTAATAGCCGGCTCGTCTCAAAAAGACAAGGCAGGAATAATAACTATAATAAACAGGCTTGCATCTATCATCTAGTTTCTATAGGAACTAAAAGATGGAACAACTAAAACATATTATAGAAAGCCTCTTATTTGCGGCACAGGAGCCTGTTACAATAGAACAGTTTAAAAAAATACTATCCGTAGAACATAACGAAAGTATAATAAAAATGCTTAACCAACTTGCCGAAGAATACGAAACAAGAAAAGGAGGATTCTATTTAAAAGAAACCGCAGGAGGATTCCGCTTAAAATCAAGACCGGAATACGGCGAGTGGATTAAAAAATTATTAGCCGCTCCTTTCTATTCCCGTTTAAGCAAAGCCGCATTGGAAACCTTATCTATAATAGCATATAAACAACCTATACTTCGAGCGGAAATAGAATATATCCGAGGAGTCGATTCCGGCGGTATAATAAGAAACCTATTGGATAAAGGGCTTATAAAGATAATCGGAAGAAAAGATATTCCCGGAAAGCCTATACTTTACGGCACTACAAAACGTTTTTTGGAAGTATTTGAATTAAAAAGCTTAAAAGAACTACCTACCTTAAAAGAGATAACGGAGCTTAATAACTAACTAAATAAAAGAGGTTCAATCTTTAAACGGCAGATCCGATATTAATATCCGCGCCGCATAATCTGCAAAAAGCATACCTTTTTCTGTTAAACGACATCTATCAGAATCTATTTTAATAAGCCTTTCGCCTGTCAGCTTAAACAGCGCCCTGCTATAATCCGCAATAAAATCAGCTTTAAATTTAAAATTAAAATCTTTTATATCAATTCCAAAATGTCTTAAACCCAAATATATAAATTCTATTATCTTTTGTTCTTTTGTAAGAATTTCGGATTGTTTAATAACACTTTTCTCTTTATCAATTCTTTGTATATATTCTTTTATATCGGATACATTCCAATATCTTTTGTTTTTATCAAAAGAATGGGCAGAAGGACCAAAGCCTTTATAAGCCGAGCAGGACCAATATTTCAAGTTGTGAACCGACCTGAAACAATCCGCTTTTGCAAAGTTTGATATTTCATACTGCCTATAGCCGGAATTTTTTAAAAATCTTACGGCGGATAGAAACATCTTACTTGCCAAATCTTCATCCGTTTTTTTCAAAACTTTGTTCATAACCTCGGAATACATTACCGTTTTCGGCTCTAATGTAAGTATGTAGCCGGATATATGCTCCGGCGCCAATTTAACGGCTTTTTTAAAATCTTTTGTCATATCTTTTAAACTCTGACCCGAAACCGCATAAATTAAATCTATTCCTATATTTAAAAAATCGGCTTCTCTTGCATAATAATAAGCGGTTTCCGCCTCTTTCGCGGTATGAATTCTATTAAGTATTTTAAGGACAGAATCGTTAAAGGACTGAACCCCTATATTTAATCTGTTTATTCCAGCTTTATTTAATTTATGCAGATTGTCTTTATTTATTGTTCCGGGATTTGCCTCTGCGGTTATCTCTGCGCTATGAATGATTGTAAAATTATCGCGGAGCGCAGATATTAATTCGGCTGTTATCTCCGGCTGTAGAAGGGTTGGAGTTCCGCCTCCAAAATATATGGAGTCTGCTATAAAGCTTTTCTCTTTCCGGCTTTTTATCTCTTTTATAACAGATTTAAAAAAAGGGTTTATATAAGAAAGCTCGGTTACGGAGTAAAAATTGCAGTAAGGGCATTTTCTTATACAAAACGGAACATGTATATATATGCCGCCGTATTCCATTATAATTATATTCTACTCTTTCGCCAGATCGATGCCGAGGAATAAGGCTTTTTTATTAATATCTATAAATTTTTTCGGTATATTGTTCTCTAATGTTTTAATAACCGATTCTTCTCTTACAATCTTTGTTAATTCTATTAAAACCCCAAGCATACAGATATTAAAGACTATAGGATTTCCTATATCTGCCATAACCGTTTCAAACATCGGAAAGCTCTTTTGAACAGCGTCAACATATCTTCCGGTTGTTACAAAGCGGCGGTCGCTTATTAATATTCCGCCCGGCCTTATGATAGGCGCAAATTTGTTGTATGCTTCCTGAGTAAGCGATATAAGAATATTCGGCTGAATTACTTTTGGAAAATATATTTGAGATTCGGATATTATTACGTCGCTTCTTGTAGCTCCGCCTCTTGCCTCCGGTCCATAGCTTTGAGACTGCACAGCCTCGAGATTATCAAAAATAACCGCCGCATGAGCCAATATAATAGAAGCGGTAATAACCCCTTGCCCGCCTGATCCTGAAAATACTATTCTACATCTTTCCATAATTATACTTCCGTATTTTTTTTAGCTTTTGCTACAATCTTATCATATTCTTCGCAATATTCCGGCATACTGCTATTTATAAAAACCCCTCTTTCAATAAGTTCTGGATTTGCTTCTTTTACTTTTGAGCCTATAGGAGTAGTGTTATCCTTAAAATAATTAAGCATATCCGTCGGAGTTTTTAACTCGTTTTTTCTGCCGAAATAGGTAGGGCATTGAGAAAATATCTCAACTACCGAAAAACCTTTATTACTTATAGCCATACATAAAATATCTATCATCTCCCGAATATGATAAGTTGTTGTTCTTGCTACAAACGAGGCTCCCGCAGTCTCCGCAAGCTTCACAATATCGAATTTGTTTTCTATTGTGGAATAAGGAGCGGTCGAGGCGTATTTGCCTATTCCAGACAAAGGAGAATACTGCCCGCCGGTCATGCCGTATATTCGGTTATTCATAATAACGGCGGTTATATCTATATTTCTTCTACAGGCATGTATAAAATGATTTCCGCCTATTGCCAAAGCGTCTCCGTCTCCCATAGGAACTATCAAGCATAACTCGGGTCTGCTAATTTTTACCCCCGTAGCAAAAGCAAGCGCTCTGCCGTGTATTGTATGAAGCGTATGAAAATCCACATATCCGGTAATACGAGCGGAACAACCTATGCCAGATACCATAACTATATTATTTTTATCAATGCCAAGCTTTTCAACCGCTTTAAGCATCCCTTTTAAAACCATGCCGTGCCCGCAACCGGGACACCATATATGAGGAAAAAAGCGCTCTCTTATATAATCTTTAAAAGCCATCCCTTTATACTCCTTTTCCCTGAAGCATTCTTAAAATATTTCTAATATCGGATACTGTTATTAAAAGTCCGTCTATTCTGTTCATTAAAAATACCTTTCTATGATCTTCAACCGCATTTTTTACGGTTCTTGTCAATTGTCCCATGTTCATCTCTACCACTATAACATGTCTGGCATTAGCGCATTTTCTTCTTATAATGTTATAAGGAAAGGGCCACAAGGTTTGAAGCTCTATAAATCCTACCTTTTCTCCCGCTTTTCTTCTGTTTTTAACCGTATGTAAAACCGTTCTTGCAGAGGCTCCGTAAGAAATAAAAATTATTTCCGCATCTTCTAACTCAAATTCTTTATACATACATATCGATTCCGCATAATTTATAATCTTATCGTTAAGATGCCTTAAAAGTCCGTGAACAATCTCCGGCTTTGTAGAAGGAAAACCCCACATATCATGAAATAACCCCGTAACATTATATCTGTGTTTTCCTCCGAAATCAGACATAGGAAGCCTTCCGTCTTCTCTCGGAAGATACGGATGATAATCAACTCCGCTTTTCACCGAAGTTCTCATCCTTTCCACAAGGGGAATCTCGCCCGGTTCCGGCAAAATCAGTTTTTCCCGCATATGCCCTATTATTTCGTCAAATAAAAGTATAACCGGCGTTCTGTAAGTTTCCGCAATATTAAAAGCCCGTATTGTTACCTCAAAAACATCCTGAATAGTAGAAGCTGTCATTACAACTATTGCATAATCTCCATGAGATCCCCATCTTGCCTGATTTACGTCTCCCTGACTTACATGAGTAGGATTTCCGGTAGAAGGTCCGCCCCGCTGAACATTAACTATTACGCAAGGTATCTCCGCCATAATCGCATACCCCAATGCCTCCTGCTTTAACGAAAAACCGGGTCCGCTTGTGGCGGTCATAACCTTTTTACCGGTAAGAGAAGCCCCTATAATAGCGCACATAGAGGCTATTTCATCCTCCATCTGAATAAATTTGCCCCCTTTTATAGGAAGTCTTTCGGAAAGATGCTCCGCTATTTCGGTTGAAGGAGTTATCGGATAGCCTGCAAAAAAATCAAGCCCCGCATACAAAGCCCCTTCTACGCATGCCTCATTTCCCTGAACAAATTTTACGTTTCGTTTCATTGAACCTCTATTTCTATGGCAAAGTCAGGACACATAAGTTCGCATTGTTTGCAGCAAATACAATCTTTAGGTCTTGAGGCAAAAACTTTTCCTTCTTTGTCTAATTCCAATACATTTTTAGGGCAAAAAAATACGCATATACCGCACCCCTTGCACCAGTCTTTATTTATAATATGCTCTTTTAAAACCTTTTTCGCCATATTCAGTTATTCCTTATATTGAATAAAAACCAATCAAAAAAGTTATATATCAATTTTTTTTTATTATGTCTTTGATTTTTTCACGGGTATTACGAAAATGTTAAAGGAAAGATTAAAAAACATAGAATTGAAAAAAAATTGTAGGCAATTATGATTTATATGATTATTTGATTGACGGTGATTTTTAATTATTTTCCAAAAAAGAACAGACAAAAAATTATTGAATAGATTTACAGGGGATTACAGTTATGTAGAGAGGTTACATGCAATGTCTCTACCGCTTTTTTTTACGATTAACATTTAATCGTTATATTTGATTCCAAATTGTCTCGGAAGACAGCGTATCGCCTTGTCGGATTTCTTCTCGCCGCAGATCAATTTCTTTTTTTCGGTTATATTCTTTTTCCCAATTATGATATTTTTTTAATGCTTCTTTATTTATTTCATCTATTGATTTGTTTCTTCTTTTTTTATTTAAATTATGTCTTATTTCATGAAGTTCCCATAACAATCCGTCTTCATTCTTTGTATAACTGTTTTTATAAGTTTCCATATTCAGACCCTCCAACCAATTGTAACGAGCCGATTTCTATCATAGCAAAAAAACAATTGAAATTATCGACATATGAAATAAGTCCATAAAAATAAATCTAATAAACATACGGTCAAACTTTACAAGTCTGATCGAACAGGCTATTATGCAATATTTGCCTTCATAGTTAAACTTTTACGTCTTTTCTGTTCGATATAATTTGAAAATATTTCTATCGCAGGATAGGTATTTTCCCCGCCAGCAGCGGTACGAAAATGTTTTAATGCAGCATGTCCTTGGCTATGTTCAAAAAGATACGAAAATTGACGCTCAATAATTTCTCTATCTACGACGCCGTATTGCCAAGCAACTAAAATAGACTCCAGTAAATTAAGATAAGATATTACATGCCATCTTAATTTAGCTACTTGTAACTCATTAAGTGATATTAAACCATCATTATTCTCAAAATCCTTTTTTTAAAAAAACTGGGATAACAAAGGTTTATGCTTCTTAGAAATTTTGACTGATTCTTGATTGAAAAGTTCTCTACACTGTTCTTCTGATAGAAATTCAACTATTTTTCTGGCTAATGATCCATCTCGCCTCAATGGACTTTTCTCTTCTTGATCTTTCATGGTCTGCTTTTAACTGACTAAATGTCAAATATACTTGTATGACAATGCCAATTATGGCAAGAGAACCAACTATAGTTGCAATTTGATACGCTTGTTCTAACGAAATCATAACTCATTCTCCACATTTATTAAAAATTATATAAATCCTAACATATGACGAATATAATAAATATCTCTAAAAATATTATATCAAAAGTTATAATTATCGCGCTATTTGAATATTACCAAATAAGTTCGGCAGAATACTTCTATTTGCAACTAATCGCATTAATTGGTGATCCCACGGGGAATCGAACCCCGGTTTCCGGCGTGAGAGGCCGGCGTCCTAGACCGCTAGACGATGGGACCATAATGGTATGTATATAAACGAATTTGTAAAAAAGTAAATTTAAAACTAAAAAAACTTTAAGATACGGACTTATTTTTTTTTACGCCCTGATTTCTTCCTATTAGAAAATATACTATGCAGCCTATAAAAGGTATAAAAGCTATAAATCCCCAAAAGGCTTTTTTATACACGTCGCCGAAATCTTTTGAAGCTACGTCTAACATTGCCAGAGCGGTTAAAATAAAAAAAACAAGTCCTACTCCTGCAACAAAAAAAAGGGTATTTATATCTTTTATCATATTTTTTTTTATACGCCTCTTTTTTTTATTCTTAATATAGCTGGCGCATATTCTTCTTTAAACGCCATTTTTTTTCCTTTTCTTCTTATAAGAAAAAAGGATGCGCCAAAAAATATCGCTCCTGATAATACGGAAGCAAGGGATTCGTCAAGAATAAAAGAGGGAGCAAGTTTTCTTCCCATAACGGCTCCTAATATCATGCATAAAATCGGAAATATATAAAGTAGAAAAGCCACTTTTAGCAATGAGGTTGTTTTTATAGTTATTATAACCGTATCTCCGATTTTAACGCCGAGTCTGTTTTTAACCTTTACATGCATTTCGTTTTCATTACCCGGCGCGCTACCGCAATTTTTTTTATGATCGCAAGATTTGCATGCCGCGCTTCGCAAGGTTTTTATGGTTGCAATATCAGCGTTTGTATCTATTACCAATCCTTGTTCCGTTGACATTTATTTATGCCTCATCTTTTCGATAACAGATAAGTCCGCATTGAAGACATCTTTTTGCTTCGGCTTGAAATGCTTGGGAAGAAAAACCTTTTTCGGTTTCGCAGCCTTCAGCTAGTTCCCAAGGAGTTGACAAGGGCATTATATTTCTTTTTAACGGTACTACATTATTGATACTATCCGTATTTTGTATATAGACATCTTTTAACACGGAATTTTTAGGCAGTGTTGGCGCGGAAAGTCCGTAAAGCAGATTATGAACCGCGGCGGCAGCGCGTCTTCCTGCATCAATTGCTTTAACGGCAGCGCTATAATCGGATAATGTGTCCTCTTTACTATAAACTTTAACCCCTTCCCATCTGATTTTATCCGCTTTTTCATTTGAAGTTATGGATAATATTGTTTCGGAATCGCATTTTTTAAATATAAATTCAGGATACCTACCCGCAGCAATAAAAAAATTATCGCATTGTATAACTGTTTTTAACCCGCTTTTTAAATCTGCATATTCTATCTCGGAAAGCTTTTCGCCTGTTCCTATTATTCGTTCTATTTTTTTGCCGTAAAGGATTTTGATTCCTGCCGTATCGGAAAGGTCTAAAGACGGCGCATCTTCATATATAATTGTTACGCTGTCCGCCCCCTTATTTTTACATTCTTTTGCCGCCTCTATTGCGATCTCTCCGCCTCTGTAAATTACTATTGCAGATGATTTAAAAATATCTTTATAGCCGTTTTTTATTATATCTATTAACAGACGAGTTGAAGGTATCTGCTTATAAATATTAGAATCTATCTGTTTTTCCGCAAGCCTGCCGTCCCATCCCCCTGTAGTAACCGCCACTGCCTCAAAACCTTCTTCAAGCTTCGATTCTATGGTAAAATCTGCGCCAAGAGTCTGATCGAGTTGAACTTCAACTCCTGTTTCGATTATCCCTTTAATGTCCCAATCAAAAATCTCTTTTGGCAGTCTTTCTTTTGCTATGGCATTTTTTAAAAGCCCTCCCAATTCGGAACTTTTTTCAAATACCGTAGGAAGATGTCCTAATCTTGCCAAAAAGTAAGCTGAAGATAACCCAGAAACTCCGCCTCCTATAATCGCAATCTTTTTGTTTGTTTCCGGAGCCTTAAAAGGAAGAATTCTTCCTCCCGCCTCTTTTTCGTAATCCGCAACATATCTTTTAAGAAAATTTATAGCCACAGGCTCATCTATGTATTTGCGCCTGCATTCGGTTTCGCAGGGTCTGGGGCATATTCTTCCTATTACCGTAGGAAACGGATTTCTCTCTTTTATAACCTGAACCGCTTTATGATAATTGCCTAATGTTATTTGACGGATATATTCTTTTATATTTATTCCTACAGGGCATTCTCTTTGACACGGAGTTGTACAGTGATCCGAGGTATATTCAAGCATGATGCGTCTGGTAACAGAGGTAAGAGTTATTATGTTTTTGGGGCATACTCTTTCGCAGGCGCCGCAGCCTGTGCATTTTTCCGAATCTACCTGTGGAAGTCCATCTTTTCCTATAATAAGAGCATCAAACGGACATGCCTTTACGCATGAGCCTAAACCAAGGCATCCGACTTCGCATACCTTCATGCCGCCGCTAAATAAAGCAGCCGCAATGCAGTCGCTTATGCCGTCATAAACATATTTTGTGTCGGCATTTTCAATATTATATGTGCAGCCCGGCAAAGCTATATCCGGCTCTATAGCCTCAACACTTACTCCGAGTATTACGGCAATGGCGTTTGCAAGCTCGGGTCCTCCCGCAACGCAGGACGCTGGAGAAGCTTTTCCTGCAACTACCGCCTCGGCGTTTGCCGAACAACCTGGTAATCCGCAGCCTCCGCAGTTTGCGCCAGGAAGAACGGACTCCACCGCCTCTACTTTCGGATCAACATAAACATAAAATAGTTTAGACGCTACCGCTAATCCGACGCCTACTATAAAACCTAAACCTCCGATTATTAAAACTGACTGAATCATTTTATCTTCACCAATATTTTTTATAAAATAGCATTAAATTTACAAACTTTAAAACAGGAAAGACATTTAACGCAGATGTCTTTGTTTATTTTCGCCGGCTCCTTTTTCTGCCATTCGATTGCATCAGACGGACATGCCTTAAAACATAATCCGCATTTTTGACACAACAACGGATCAATAACAAAGTCAAGTAAAGCCGCGCATCGCTTTGCAGGACATTTTTTATAGTAAATATGGGCTATATACTCCTCTTTAAAATATCTCAGAGTAGATAAAACCGGATTTGCGGCCGTTTGTCCTAATCCGCAAAGCGAGGCTTTGCTTATTACCGACGCGAGATTTTCCAGATTATCTATATCTTCGGGTTCTCCTTTTCCCTCGCAGATTCTTTCCAATATTTCTAATAAACGTTTTGTGCCTTCTCTGCATGGGGAACATTTTCCGCAGGATTCATCTTGTATAAATTCCATGAAAAATCTTGCCATATCAACCATGCAGGTATTTTCATTCATTACTATTAATCCGCCAGAGCCTACTATAGCGCCTACTTTGGCAATAGCTTCGTAATCTACCGGAGTATCCAAAAGATGCTCCGGAATACATCCGCCGGAAGGTCCTCCTAATTGAACGGCTTTAAATTTTTTCTTATTCGGTATTCCTCCGCCTACTTCATAAATAAGGGTTTTTAATGTGGTTCCCATAGGAACTTCAACAAGTCCTATATTGTTAATATCTCCGGAAAGAGCAAAAACCTTTGTACCTTTGCTTGTTTCCGTTCCTATGTCTGCATACCAATCGCCTCGGTTTATTATTATCTGAGATATGTTTGCCAATGTCTCCACATTGTTTAAAATTGTCGGTTTTTCCCATAAGCCTTTATGAGCTGGAAACGGAGGACGGGTTCTCGGCATGCCTCGTTTACCTTCAATTGATCTCATTAAAGCGGTTTCTTCGCCGCATACAAAGGCCCCGGCTCCCTGATATATTTCAACGTCAAAACTAAAGTTAGAGCCTAATATATTATCTCCTAACAATCCGTATTCTCTTGCCTGATTTATAGCTATGGTTAATCTTTTTATGGCAAGAGGATATTCAGTTCTGCAATAAATATAGCCTTTATGAGAATTAATTGACTTGGCGGCTATTATCATCCCTTCCAAAACCGCATGCGGATCAGCTTCCAATATGCTTCTGTCCATAAACGCTCCGGGGTCTCCCTCGTCTGCATTGCAAAGAACATATTTTATTTCTCCCGCACTTTTTCGCGCAAACTCCCATTTTATTCCTGTAGGAAATCCCGCTCCGCCTCTTCCTCTTAAACCTGAAGTTTTTATCTCCTCTACAATTTGCTCCGGAGTCATTTCAAAAAGAGCTTTTGAGGCTCCCAAGTAGCCATCTGTCGCTATGTACTGATTTATATCTTCAGGATTAATCCGTCCTTTGTTTCTTAAGGCTATTAACATCTGATTCGCAAAAAACGGAATATCATTTTGAGAGGCTATCTTTTCTTTTGTAATCGGATCCTCATATAAAAGTTTTTCTACCAGTTCGCCATTTATGATATGAGTTTCTATTATTTCCGGAATATCTTCTGCCGATACTTTTTGATAAAAAAATGCTCCAGGCTGTATCGATATAAGAGGACCTACAGCGCAAAAGCCGTTACAGCCTGTTTCAATAATTTTTACTTCATCATCAAGATTTTTCAAGGCTATTTCTTGTGTTAAAACATCCTTTAATTCTATGCTTCCAGTTGCATGGCAGCCTGTTCCGCCGCATATTAAAATATATTTTTTATCCTCGAAATTAACCGACAGTAAATTATCCTCTTTTATCTTGTTTAGTTTTTCTAAAGTTAATTTTACCATTATTTATCTATGTTATTTTTTTTTACCATGAACCGTCAAGCCCTCTAAGCCCGTTTATATAAAGCCTGCCGCTTGCCACAAAAAGCGAATATTCGGTAACCAAAAGAGGTAGATTATAATTTTTTGCCAATTCTATTACTCTTGTCTCCGGTTTTTTGCCTCTTACAAATGCAACCGCTCGGACCCCTGCAATCTTTGCGGTTCTTATTACAGATTCATCGGTCAATCCTGTAAGAAGCAATGCATATTCGGATACCGCGGACAATACGTCGCTCATAATATCCGCGCTTCCCGCCCCTATTACAGCCATATCCATCTTGCTTTTGGAGCAGATTAACATCTCCGCTTTTAATATTTTTTTTATCTCTTTTATCTTCATATAGTTACAATCCAATTAGGAGATGTCAGAGTTTATCGCTCTTCTTTTTTGCGTATCAAATTAGCCATAGAGATTTTTCTACCGTAACCAATTTAGTTCTCGTAATTTTTCTAGAGCCTTATCAGGAGTAAGACCGCCATAAGTCTTATCGTCTACAACCATTGCAGGAGCAAGCCCGCATGCGCCCAAACATCTAACGCAATCCAAAGAAAAACGTCTGTCTTTTGTGGTTTCTCCTTCTTTAATGCCGTATTCGGCATCTATCCGGCCTATAATCTCTTTTGTTCCTTTTACATAACAAGCAGTACCTGTACATACCTTAATAGTATGTCTCCCTTTCGGTTTAAGTGAAAAAAGAGAATAAAAGGTGGCTACGCCGAATACCTCGCTTGCAGGCAAATTAAGGGATAAGCTTATATAATCAACAAGCATTGCAGGAAGATAACCTACTATTTTTTGACACTTTCTTAAAACGGTTATCACTGCTCCATTAACGTTGCGATTAAGATTTATTATCTCGTCAATTTCATTCCACATATTATCATTAATATCCGGATGTTGAAATCTTTGAAAATTCATAATGTTAAATTCTCCAAACACAGGCCAATGTTAATACTGAATTTTTATTTCATAATTGATTTTAAATGTCAATCTATCATTTAACCTATACTTTTAATTGTTTTTAGGCTATATTTTTATATTGTGTCTATCAAAAAAACCCAATGACTACGTTTTAAACACAAAAAAGAATGATAAAAGTTCGCCGTATAACAGAGGAAAAAATAAAATGGAATGTAATAAAGATAAAAATCTTGAAAAATGTAAATGCACTTATGAACCCTGCCAAAGAAAAGGAATCTGCTGCGAATGTTTAAAATATCATCTTCAAAGCAGAGAGCTTCCCGGATGCTGTTTTTCTCAAGAAGCGGAAAAAACATATAACCGCTCGTTTGAATATTTCAGCCGATTAGTTTCGGAAGGCAAGCTTTAGTTTTAATAAAAGCGTATGAAAACAAACGGATTCAATTGACTAAAAATCGAAACTTTCTTATATGGGCAAATGCCAATGACAAAAATTTAGACGTAAAAAACGGAGACGAGCGGCGTGCGAACGGAATTATTATAAAGGAAATGTCCAAATTTTTTTTGCGTATCCGAAGAGATAAGCAAGAAGCGTGGACATTTCATAGCTGTATATAATATATCGGAATTTATAAAAATGAAAAGATATTCATTTTTTATTAATAAATAAAACAGGAGTGAAAATGACTAATAACAATAATACTAAAAATATTCTGCTGCTCGGAGCAGGTTTGGTTGCAGGGCCTCTGGCGCGCTATCTGCTCAAACAGCCGAATATAAAACTAACCGTTGCAGACGAATTTATAGATAAAGCACAAAAGCTTATAAACAAACATCCAAACGGCTGCGCTATACCATTAAACGTTAACGATAAAGACGCGCTTAATAAAAAGGTTGCCGCATCAGATATAGTTGTAAGCCTTTTGCCGTGGACATTGCATCCTGTTGTTGCAAGATTATGTTTGGAACATAAAAAACATCTTGTTACAGCCTCTTATGTAAAAGAGGAGATGCAGTCTTTTGATTCGGAAGCAAAAAAAAAGGGGCTGATCTTTTTAAATGAAATAGGAGTTGATCCGGGGCTTGATCATATGGCTGCTATGAAGGTTATAAACTCCGTAAAAAAAGCTGGTGGCGAAATAAGAAGCTTTTATTCTTACTGCGGCGGACTACCCTCTTTGGAAAGCAATACAAATCCTATGGGCTATAAGTTTTCATGGAGCCCGGAAGGGGCTATGCTTGCTGCAGATAATGATGGGCAATATTTAAAAGACGAAAAAATTATTAAAGTTTCTTCAAAAGAGCTTTTCCGTCATTATTGGTTTTTGGAAGTCCCCAGCGCTGGAGTTTTCGAGGCTTATGTAAATAGGGATTCAATTCCTTATCTTGATATTTACAATATAAAAAACGCTACAAGCATCTACAGGGGAACATTAAGAAATCCAGGGCATTGCGAAACTTGGGATTGTTTAAAAAGGCTTAATCTTTTGGATAGAAATAAAAAATTCGATCTAAACGAAATGTCGCCTTATGATATTATTGCAAATATTATAAGCGATTCTTCGTCCGATTTAAAAAAGGAACTTGCCTCATTTTTAGGAGTTTTTAAGCATTCGGTTATAATAAAAAAGGTAGAGTGGCTGGGGCTTTTAAGCAAAAAAAAACTTCCTTTAACGTCTGGAACCGCGTTTGATATGTTTGCATACATTTTAAAGCAAAAGCTGTCCGCGCAAAAAAATGATACAGATATGCTTGTTCAGCATCATGAATTTATTGCCGAATATCCGAATAAAAAAGAGAAAATCACTTCGACTTTGGCAACCGAAGGAATTAAAGGCAAAGACAGCGCAATGTCTCGCACAGTAGGGCTTCCAGCGGCAATAGGGGTTAAATTAATAGCCGAAAATAAAATCGATTTAACCGGAGTCCATATACCTGTTTTACCTCAAATATATGAGCCTGTTCTTAACGAACTGGAGACTATGGATATAAAATTTACCGAAATAAAAAAAGACCTAACTTAATATACTTACGATAAAGGATAAAATAAAATGAAATCACTACTAATACGAGCCGAAGATAAAAATCAGTGGGAACGCAGAGCCGCTATAGTTCCGGATGATTTAAAAAAAATTATAGATAAAACCGGAGCAAAAGCTTATATTGAAAAATCTTCAAAACGTTTTTTTAAAGAAGACAAATATCAAAAAGCCGGCGCCTTATTATGCGAAGATATGACGCCCGGAGACGTAATTTTGGGAGTAAAAGAGATTCCTATAGAAAAGGTTATAAATAACAAAACATATCTTTTCTTTTCTCATACCATTAAAGGGCAGAAAAGCGGAATGCCTTTATTGAAAAAAATTATTGAATCAGGTTCCACCCTAATAGATTACGAAAAAATAACGGGCGATAAAAACCAAAGGCTTGTCTATTTCGGCAATTTTGCAGGAGATGCCGGAGCTATTGATATATTATCTCTTATGGGCGAATATTGGGAACATAAAAAAATAAAAACCACTTTTGATGAATGTAAAAAGGCTCATGGATATAAATCTGTAAATGACGCCAAAGAAAAGATAAAACTTATAGGAGAAAAAATAAAAAAAGAGGGAATATCTTCAAAACTTTCTCCGATTATTATAGGAATTTTAGGCTACGGCAACGTATCAAAAGGAGCTCAGTCCATTTTAAACACCCTTCCCGTAGAATATATTGAGCCAGGCGCTTTAAAAGAGATCGCAGAAAAAAGCAAAGAGAATAATAAAATATATGTATGCGTTTTTAAAGAAAAAGATCTTGTGGAATCAACAATAGGCAAAAGTTTCGACCTTCATAATTACTACGAGCATCCGGAAAATTACTCAAGCGTATTTGAAAAATACCTTCCTTATATTACAATATTGATAAACGCTATTTATTGGGAGGATAAATATCCCCGCTTCGTTACATGGGATGCTTTAAAAAAGCTTTACCACAACTCTAAAAATCCGAAACTATGCGGAATAGCGGACATTACATGCGATTTAAACGGCTCTGTTGAATGCACCGTTAAATCTACAGACTCCGGCTCGCCTTCCTTTATATGCAATCCTATTGATAAAACAATTACGGACGGGGTTAAAGGAGACGGGGTTTTGGTATTAGCGGTAGACAATCTTCCTTGCGAACTGCCAAAAGATTCTTCTGAATTTTTTAGCGCCAGCCTCTCTCCGTTTATCCCGAATCTTCTACAGGCGGATTACGACTCGACTTTGGAAGAATCCGGTTTATGTTCCGAAATAAAAAACGCAGTAATAGTATATAATGGAGTCTTGACAAAAAACTACGAATATTTAAAAAAGTTTATTCAATAATTTTATCTGGTTTTTATTGAAAAATAAAAAAATATTCATCTTTTATTATGAAAATTTATTATGAATACTCCAATACATAATTCAGCTTTTTTTTCTCTTATCAACAAGATAGTAAGCGAGAAAATTCCTTTTAACAAACTGCTTGGAATGACGGTAGATTCGATAGAGGATGATACTATAAAAATCAAAATTAAAATGAAGGATGAATTTGTAGGAAATTATATCAAAAAAAACCTTCACGGCGGAGTAATTTCCTCGCTTATAGACGTAACCGGAGGAATGGCGGCATTTGTAAGTTTTTATAAAAAAAATACGGAACAATCAATAGAAGCGCAAAAAAAAAAGTTTTCCAGATTAGGCACCGTAGATTTAAGAGTCGATTATCTCCGCCCCGGATACGGCAATTGGTTCATAGCCTCCGGCTATACTTTAAGAGCCGGAACCAGAGTTGCGGTTACAAGGATTGAACTTAATAATGATGCCGGAAAACTTATAGCTTCCGGCACAGGAACATATATATTATAATCCAAAACCTAAAAAGAGAATATTATTATGGCAAAAATAGCAATACTTTATTGTAAACGTATTAAAGATCATTCCTGTATAGGATGCGCTAAATGTTATAAAGCAATGAAAGAAAAAAACGGAGCATTCGGAGCCTACGACGATGAAATAGAGCTTATTGCAATGACCGACTGCGGCGACTGCCCAGGCCTTACGGTTCCGAGAGTAAAACTATTGACAGAGGTAAGCCAAAACCTTGACAGACCTTTTGACGCAATACATTTCGGCACATGCGTAAAACTTGCAATGGAAACTGCAGGCTGCCCGATAAATTTTGAAAAGCTTAAGGTTACTCTGGAGAAAAAATTCGGCGTAAAGGTTGTTCTGGGAACGCATTCTTATTAATAAATTTATGACGGAAAGCAAGAACTACAAATGAAAAAAAACAAAATAGTATTAACGATCTTCATCTCTATAGTATCTATTTTTATGTTTACCGGTTGTGCAATGCAAACCAAATCGTGTGAAAAACAATTATCCGGCAGTATTCAACTTTTTATGGAACTGCCAACGAAGTATAACACACCCGATGGAGCCGCTTTGGATAATGATGGAAACATAATCATGTCCATTCCGAATTTCAACAACGAAGAGCTATTAAAAGAAGGTAAAATTAATAAGCCATCCCCGCCTGTAATGGCAAAAATTGATAAAAATAACAACATAACAACATGGTATAAATTTAAAAAAATGGATATGCATCCTGAAACAGACAAAATTGGCCCTATGGATGCCGCTTTTGGACCTGACGGTAATTTATATGTTGCCGATATGCAAATATTCTGGAATGGAGACCATAAGTCAAGACTATTAAGAATCAATATAAAAAACGGTGCGCCTATTAATATAGATGTAGTTGTCGAGGGATTTATTGTCGCCAATGGGTTAACATGGAAAGGTAATACTTTATTTGTATCGGAGACAATCCTCGAACATATGCCAAAAGTTAAACAAAACGAAAAGAAACCAAATCTTATCAGTGGCGTTTATGCGTTTAGTCTTGATGAAATGAAACAAAATGCCGTACAGTTAGAACCGTATAATAAAAATAATCCTGATAAACATCTTGTCGCGACATTTAAATCAAGCGGACGAGTAGGATTCGGAGCGGATGGAGTTACAATTGACGGCGACGGAAATCTTTATACTGCAATTGTTGAAGATGGCGTTATTTATAAGACAATATTAGATAAACAAAACTTGCCTATAAAAACGGAACTTTTTGCAAAAGATACTAAAATGACTTCTGCTGATGGAATTGTATGGAACAAAACAGACAATAAAATATATATTGCGGATTTTTTAGGAAATGCCGTTCACTCGCTTGACATGAATGGAAATATCAAAACGCTGCATAAAAATGGCGATACAGATGGAAGCAATGGATTGTTAGACGAACCTTGCGAAGTAATTATAAGGGGCGATGAATTGATAATAGTTAATATGGATATGCCTTTTGGAAATCCTCATTTGATCAATACTAAAATTGATAAACCATATACATTATCAGTCATTCGATTATCTCAATAAACACTATACATTTTAGCACAAATAAATTTTATAACAAAGTCGGAAGAAGAAAGAATTTATTTTTTCTTTTTCCGACTTTGTTTGCCAAAAAGCTTTCGGTATCTTTTTATTAATAATTTTTTATTTTAACCTATTATACCATTCCAAACTCTTTAGGATACACAACCGTTCCACCAACTTGGGCAAGTCCGTTCTTTATAAGTTCCATACCCATAAATGCATCTTTCGGAACATCAAAAGTGGCTTTTATATTCCATTTTGAGTCCGGAATAAAACCGAATCTCGGATAATAGCTTTCGTGTCCCAATGCTATTGCAGATTTATAACCCAAATCTTTTGCTTTATTAAGCCCGTAACAAATCAGCCTGCTCCGATTCCTCTTTTTTGCATATTCTTTGCTACCGCGACAGGAGCAAGCGCCAAACTCTTGAATTTTTTGCCAGCGTTATTTTCTATCCTAATTTTTGTAAATAGAATATATCCTACTATGTTATTATCAATTTCCGCAGTCAAAGCAAGTTCAGATATAAACGCGTCGCTTTTTCTTAAAAGATTAACAAGAGCCGCTTCCGCTTTTTGTCCGAATGCCGATTTTATTAATTCATAAATATCGGCAAAATTCTTATCGGTTTCCTTTTTTATTTTTAACATTATTTATTGATAAAGATTTATATGTTAAATGGTTTTCTATGTTTTGACCGAAAAACAGGTTCAATATATCTTTATATGGAAACTAAACGTTTAATATGCGTTTCCATACCTCCTCACTATGAATATTATTTATAATATCGGAAATCATCTCTTGACGGATAGAATTAGAGCGAAGCGGCAGATGAATTAGCTTACCTGCATCTTTTAACTGCCCTATTGTAAGATCTTTAAGCTTTTTTTCATTATGGGAGGGCTTTTTTCGATTGCTTCAGATCAGAAACAAACCGATTATCAATTTTAATTTTTTGTCTGTTTTCTTTCTTTGCGGTTTATAAGAAGTGATTAAGTTTTTTGCTTTTTATGATATGGTGCCGAAGGCCGGACTTGAACCGGCACGGGCATAGCCCACTACCCCCTCAAGATAGCGTGTCTACCGATTACACCACTTCGGCACATATTTGTTTATTTTGTGTTGTTTGTTTCGGCATTTGTAGCATCCGACTGTTTCGCTTGAGCCGAAGTCTCCGTTTTAGTATCTTTAGTCTGCATAACTTTTACCTTTTCAATAACAGATACCTCTTTTTTCTTTCCGGAAGTAGAGGTTAATATTAAAGAGGTAACCATAAATATTATTGCCGCTATTGTTGTGGCTTTGGTTAAAAAAGTAGAGGCTCCTCCGCTGCCGAATAAGCTTGCGCTTGATCCGCCTCCGAAAAGAGAACCCATGTTCGCTCCTTTTCCCGTTTGCAGTAAAACTATTAATATCAGAGCCAAACAGACTATAATATGTATTATTGTTATTAATATAGACATTATTTATATTTTATAATTTCCGAAAAGGTTTTTGCATCAAGGCTTGCACCCCCTACAAGAGTGCCATCTATATCCGGCATATCCATTAATTGTTTGATATTAGCCGGTTTTACGCTGCCTCCATATAGTATTCTTATTGATTCCGCGAGGCTTTTTCCAAACTTTGCTTCTATTTCTTCTCTTATAAATTTATGAACTTCCTGTGCCTGTTCATCCGTAGCTGTTTTACCTGTGCCTATAGCCCATATAGGCTCGTAAGCTATTATCAGATTATTTAAATCTTCGGTAAAAAAGTCTTTTAATCCTAATTCTATCTGTTTGTCAAGTATTTTAAATGTATCGCCTGCATCTCTTTGAGCTTCGGATTCTCCTATGCATAAGATTGGAATTAATCCCGCATTAATTGCGGCGTTTATTTTTTTATTTATATTTTCGTCAGTTTCATTAAAAATCTCTCTTCGTTCCGAATGCCCGATTATAACATAAAGGCATCCGCAAGATAACAGCATGGAGGCAGATATTTCTCCCGTAAAAGCTCCTTCTTTTTGATAGCAAATACTTTGAGCTCCAAGTTTGACGTTTGAATCTTTTAAAATTTTTCCTACAGGATATAAAGAGGTAAATGAAGGTGCAATCATTATATCGGCATCTTCAACTTCAAACGCCAACTCCAACAAAGTTTTTATGGTTTCTACGGCTTGATTGCAATCTTTATACATTTTCCAATTTCCGGCTATAAAAGGTATCCGTTTATTCATCTTATATTCTCCTTTCAAGTATTATCCCTTTTATTCCCTTTAAGTATTCCGCTGGCCAGGGAGATGCTTTTTTTTCCGAACGCTTCGATACTATCCGCAAGTTCGTTAAGTTTCATTTTTTCGCGGTTGTCTATTGCTCTTATTAAAATCGGCAAATTAACGCCGGATAAAACTTCGACGGTTCCTTCTTGTAAAAAGGAGTAGCTTATATTAGATGGAGTTCCTCCGAACATATCTGTTAATATTAATACTCCACTGCCACGATTAACCTTTTTTATTCCATCCTGTATCTTTTTTATTATTTTATCGGTAGGCTCATCTTCTATATTTACAGATAGCGGCAGAAGAGCGGGCTGACTTTTTTTCTTAATAAATTCCGCCGCTTCTATAAGGGCATAGCTTAACTTTGCATGGGCTGCTATTATTATTCCTATCATAGTTTGCTCATTTTTTTATTCCGAATATTTTTCGTCTGCTTTTTTTATTATTGATAATATCTCTTCGCTGGTTTTGGCTTTGATAACCTTTTGTCTAAAATTTTCATTTTTTAAAATTTTAGAAATTTTTGCCAATAGTCTTAAATGTATTCCCGCAGAATTTTCGGGAGTGAGTAAAAGAAAAAATATATGAGTAGGACTGCCGTCTAAAGAATCAAAATCAATCCCTTGTTTGCTGACCCCAAAACTTAATACGGTATCTTGAATGTTTTTTAATTTTGCATGCGGCAGCCCGACTCCGTTATCGTAGCCTGTGCTCCCGAGCTGCTCTCTTTCCATTAACGCTCTTACTAATATTTCATTATCGGTTTTTAAAATCTTTGCAACCGGAGCCGCCATCTCTTCCAATGTTTCTTTTTTATTCCGAGACGAAAGATTTGTTATAATCGCCTCTTTTTTTAAAAAATCTAATGTTTTCATAATTTTTATTTTTTAATTGGTTCCTTGACTATCTTAAAAGTAGAGACGTTGTATAAAACGTCTCTACGGCTCAAATTCTTAATCATAGTCTATCATTCCTTACAGTGTTCTCTCCCTTTTTTAAGGGAAACTCGGAGGTTATATTTTAGGCTGAATCAGCCCGTAATGTCCGTCATTGCGATGGTAAACAACATTTACTCTGCCTGTTTTTGCATTCGTAAATACTAAAAAATTGCCCCCTTCGATATCAAACTGCATAACCGCTTCTTCCGGATACATAGGCTTATAATCAATATTTTTAACTTTTATCTCCTGTTCCGACTTATCCTGTTTGACTATGTTTTCTGGTTGAGATAACCATTTTTCTTTGTTTTTTATTCTTTTTGTTCTTATTTTCTCTTTATTTTTTTTAATCTGTTTTTCAAGTTTATCTATAGCCGCATCTATTGAAGAGTATATATCGCTTGTCTCCTCTTTTGCATTTAATACAAGTCTGTCTCCGGTTATGCTGATTTCGGCTATATTGCGAAATTTTTCTACCGAAAGAACCGCTGCCGCTTCTCCCGGATTATCCAGTAATTTATCCAACTTTTCTATTTTTTCGGCAATATGGGTTTTTATATTTTCCGATGTTTCAATATTTTTAAATGTTATAGATAGCTGCATAATCCTCTCCTTTCTTTAAGAGTTATAATAATTATCCGCTATATTCTTTTCTTGCGGAAGCGGGAAGTATATTCATTTTGTTACGATATTTAGAAACTGTTCTTCTTGAAATCTTTATACCCATATCATTTAATATTTCCGTAAGTTTCCCATCGTCATAAGGCGATTGTGTCGGCTCTTTCTTGATTATATTCTTTATTTTTTCCATAATAGAGGTGGAGGTTGTTAAAGCGCCTCCCGTAGTTTTAACAAGATTGGTAAAAAAATATTTTAATTCAAAAATGCCGTTATTACAATGAAGATACTTGCCAGAAATAGTTCTGCTGACAGTTGATTTGTGCATTCCTATATCAGCTGCTATATCTGTTAGGTTTAACGGCTTTAACAGATCGTATCCTTTTTCAAAAAAATCTTTCTGAAATTTAATAATACTTTGCGCAACCTTGCATATAGTAGTTTTTCGTTTATATATGCTCCGAGCAATTTCTATTGCGGCTTCCTTCTTTTTTTTGATGTAGTTTTCGGTTTCGCCGTCTATTCCCTTATCACCGTAGGTTTTATTTTTATAAAAATTGTTTAAGCGCAGATTCGGAAGCCCTTCGTCATTATAAAAAGGTACAAATTTGCCGTCTATTTTACGAACATATATATCTGGAATTATATACTGAACGGGCGAAGAATCTCCGAATGTTCTACCCGGATACGGTTCAAGGCTTTTTATAATGTTTGCCGCCAATATAACATATTTTATCGACAGATTTAAACTCTTGCTTATTACTATAAAATTTTTTCTTTCAAGCTCTTTTATATGGTTTTTTATTATAAGACTTACTATAGGATCCGATATACCCATTGCTTTTGCCTGTATCAAAAGAGTTTCCTGCAGATCTTTTGCGCAGACCCCGTGCGGATCAAAGGTTTGAAGAAGCGCAAGTATCTTTGTTGCTTTTTGTTCATCCGATTCGGCAAATTCTGCAATCTGTTTTATGTCTATTTTAAGGTATCCGTTTTGATCAAGGTTTCCAATTATTATTTTTCCTACGTTCAGCCCTTCGGAATCTTCCGCAGATAATGACACTCCAAGCTGCCAATAAAGATGCTCGGATAAAGTTTTTTTGTTCGGTAGATACATCTCTTCGATTTTAAAATTTGCTTTTTGTTCAGGAGCGTTATCTATTTTTCCCGGAGTGTTAAATTCGGATATATAATTGCTCCAATCAATAACATCGTTTAACTTCTCTTCAATCGTAACCTCTTTTGTTTCATTCTCAATTTTATCGGCATCTACTTCTAAAAATTCGGTATCCTCTTCAAGCATAGGATTTGTCTCAAGCTCTTCTTGCACAAGAGTTTCCAATTCCATTCTGGGAACTTGTAAAAATTTAAGAGCGAGTTGAAGCCGTTTGCTTAAAATTAACTGCTGTTTTAATGCGATTTCCGATTTTATGTTAAGATTTAAGTCCATGTTTATAATCTGAATTTGTCTCCCAAGTATATTTCCCGCGCTATTTCGCTTGATACAATAGTTTGAGGCGGCCCCGATATAATAGTTTTACCTTCGTTTATAATATACGCTTTATCACAAACTTCAAGGGTTTCTCTTACGTTATGATCCGATACCAAAACTCCTATATCCTTTTTTACAAGATGTTTTATTATATTTTTTATATCCGAAACCGCAAGCGGATCGATCCCTGCAAAAGGTTCGTCAAGAAGTATAAAGGAAGGAGAAAGCGCCAAAGTTCTGGCTATTTCAAGTCTCCTTTTTTCCCCCCCGGATAATACCCCTGCATTTCTGTCTGCAAGATCTTTTATGCCGAGCTCTTCCAAAAGTCCGCCGGCAATCTCTCTTTGTTCTGCTGTTGCCATATCCGAAGCTTCTAATACTATCAGTAGATTCTCCATAACTGTTAGTTTTGTGAACAGGGAAGTCTCCTGCGGAAGATACCCTACCCCTTTTCTTGCTCTTATATACATAGGATAATCTGTAATATCTTCGCCCTGATAAAATACTTTTCCGCTGTCTGGTTTTATAAGCCCTACGGCTATATAAAAAGTAGTGGTTTTGCCTGCGCCGTTTGGCCCCAGCAGTCCTATTACAGAACCCTTTTTAACCGACAAGCTTACATTATCTACCGCCGCTTTTTTATTATAGGTTTTAACCAGTTTATCTAATACTAATGTTGACATTTTTTCAATGCTTAAAACTTCTTTGTCCCGTAAAAACCATAGTTACGCCGGCTTTATTGCATTCTTCTATAACTTGCCAGTCATTTCCCGCTCCGCCCGGCTGTATAACCGATAAAATTTTCTCTTTTATTCCTACTTTTACTCCGTCTACAAAAGGAAAAAAAGCGTCGCTTACCATTACCGCGTTTTTTAAGCCTCCTTTTTCCACCTCAACCCGTTTCTTTATCTCCTCTTTTTTATCATAATCTTCCAATTCGTTATATGAAACTTTATAAGTCTGATAGCAATATTTATCCGCAAGCTTTTTATATGCCTTGTCTCTTGCTATTTCGGCAACTCCCACTCTGTCTTGCTCTCCTGTTCCAATTCCTACGGTTGTAAGATCTTTTACATATATTACCGAATTTGAAGTAATTCCGGCTTCTACCAGCCAGCCGAACAGCATATCCTCCGCCTCTTTTTCAGTAGGCTCTCTTTTTATGGCATATCTTTTTCCGTTATATTCGGTTTCCGCAGATTTTAACATTTCTACCGAGCGTATATTCGGAGTAAACGGGATTTGAGCTATAATTCCGCCGTCTATTAAGCTTTTAAAATCAAGGTATGGCTTGCCTATAAAATTTTCCAGATTTGCTATGTTTTCTATTTGTATTATTCTTAAATTCTTTCTTGAAGCAAGTATTTCAAAGCTTCCCTCTTCAAAGTCCGGAGCCGCTATTACCTCGGCATATTGTTCGGCTATAAGCCGCGCCGTAATTTTATCAATCGGTCGATTTAACGCTATACAGCCTCCGAAAGCGGCAATTCTATCTGCCATATAAGCTTTTTGATAAGCTTTAAATAGAGTTTCATCTTGGGCTACTCCGCACGGATTATTATGTTTTACTATTACGGCGCAAGGTTTATTATTAAGGTATCTTAATATATTAAGCGCGTTATCCGTATCCGTAAGATTGGTTTTGCCCGGATGTTTGCCAGCTTGAAGCAGCTGGACGTCGGAAACAAGATATTTGCCGAATGCAATTGTCTTTGTATCGGATAGTATAAGATTTCCATTAACCGGTTTATATAACGCTGCGGGCTGCCCCGGATTTTCGCCGTAACGAAGCCCTTTTGAAACTCCGTCTATTGTCCATGTAACCTTATCATAATATAAAGTCTGTTTTTTGCCGTTATTTACAAAACTTATCTCCATCTGCTGCGGAAAATGTTCCTCCGCTATACTTTTATACATCTTTTTTATGTCGTCCGGCATTTAGCTTTTTCCTTTGTTATTACTCCGGCTTATAATCATCTTTTTTTGTGATTAAATATCGTTAATAACGGATGTACCCTCCGTTTATAATTAAAAAAATAGATACGTCTCTATAAATTTCATTCTTCGTCATAGTCTATCACATTAATCAGACAAATCACAGTTCAAACAATATAATTACTTCGTCAAGTAGCATTGTTCGACTTCCGTAAATTCTTTGGAATTTAAAAATTCGGCAATTATTTTGTCATAATCCGCCGTATGCTTAAAGGCTTTTACCGCAGATTGAAATCTTAATTTTAAAGAAACTTTGCCGTTGTTTTTTATTAACTCGGAAATTATAATTTTATAATCTAAAGGATCGGTTACGGAAAGAGCTCTTATATAATTTTTTGCAGCGGCTCTTATCATACACGGTCCGCCTATATCTATGTTTGTCCGCGCAAGTTCCGCAGTAGCATCTTTTTTTGATATTACCTGCTCAAAAGGATAAAGATTGCATACCGCCATATCTATAATTAAAGAATTCGTTCTTTTTATATCTTTTATATGATCTTTATTATAGGTTTCCGAAAGCAGCCCCAGATATATTTTAAAATCAAGGGTTTTAACAAGCCCGCCCTGCATTTCCGGCTGCTTTGTATAATCGGACGCTTTAATCAGATATTTTTCGGAATCTTTTCCGATTATTTTTTCTATGGCTTTATAAGTTCCGCCGGTAGAAACTATTTTAATATTCGGATTGATTTTAATTAAAGACGGAATAAAGGCATCAAGTCCGGTTTTATCAAAAACGCTTACAAGTATATTTTGTATTTCTACAAAATCATCACACTCGGTTACTATATTAAGAGCCATCTTTTATTTTTTTCCTTCGTATTCAAGTAAAAACCGCTCAAAAAACAAATGCATAAAAGAGTCTCTTTCTGCGGCTATTCTTCTGGCTTCTTTGGTAAATATTTTATCTTTTACTTTGGAAAGCTTTATTTTAAATTCTCTATATCCTGTATCTTCATTGGAATATGAGGCTGTTTTATCAATATCTATTATGCCGTTATGAAGCGACGCCCCTATTTCTCCGGCAAAAAGAAAAGCCCGCGCTACTCCTACGGCTCCTATGGAATCTAATTTATCCGCGTCAAAAAGTATTTTTGCTTCTAATGTATTAGGAATATTTTCTCCTCTGAATCTATGAGATTTTATACAGTGGAGTATATTATTTTTTCTGTTTTCGTCAACAGGAAGCTGTTTTATAAAAGGTTCGGAAAGTTGAACGCTTTTTACGGCATGGCAGACCGCCCCTTTGGATTCGTCCTGATATTTTCTTCCTATATCATGAAGATATGCAGCGCAAATCAGTATTTCAGCGTCGGCATTCGGTTCCGTTTTTGCTATTTTTTTACACATTGCGACAACTCTTAAAGTATGCTGCCAGTCGTGGCTCTTTTTTGCCTCTTTAAAAAAATACTCAGCTTCCGCTTTTATCTGTTGAGTAATATTCATAAATTTATATTGGTTTCCGTTCCAAAATGACTATTTTGCCCGATCTCTGCATTAGATAAAAATTTTAATCCTCGAAACGCTTTACAGAATGCCCGCCGAAATAAAAAGCCTATCATTTCGAGCAAAGCGAGAAATCCCTTTATTATTTCTTATGGTTATATTCTATTTTCATAATCTTTATATTTTTTAATTTAATATCATTGAAATATCAACCTGTTTTTATACTGTTCATCCTTTAATCTTGTAATCTTGTAATCTTGTTCAAATTGTATTAATTAATTGTTCGGTTCAATTAATTTGGAATTACAATTTCGCAACTCGTATATTTGCAGAATTAGGGCATAACAAGACAAATCCGGCAGACTTTATGTCGTCAGCGGCTGATTTGCGACATTAGCAATTAATATGGAAAAAACTAAAATGAACATTTTATTAGACAGTAATATCTGGAATTTTCTTTATGAAAATAAAATCTGGTTGCCTGACCATTTCTCACAGCAAAAATATAATTTTTTTATTACCAAAGAATTGGATTTTGAGATAGACCCTATACCTATTTCAAAATCAGGACTAAAGGAATTTATTTACAAAACAATAGAAGCTGCAAATATTAGAATTGATACTATTTTTGGGTTTAATAACAATAGTCTCCCTGATTCCGAGCAAAGAATTGGAGGTTTTGACCAAGGTAGATTCATGTCAGATGAAGAGAGTAAATTTTCTAGTCTTTTACGCGGCTATTTAGGAAATAAAAAGAAAAAGTCAAAACTTTATAATAACGAAGCAGATATTTCAATAGCAGTTAGGTCATGTCGTGCAGTTGTATTGACGCTGGATGCTAAAGAAGGACCATTATCTGAAGCCAAGCGACAAGGTGGGAATGTTGTATATTTGAACGATTTTAAAAAAGGTAACCAAACTATTGAAAATTTCATTTTACAATATATTGATCATTGATAACGCCGCCTATGGTAAATTCTCCGGCATTGAATTTTTTTTTCTTCGCCCAATGCTTTTTGCATAAAATATTCATAATTCATAAATAAGCCTCGCCGTTCAAAAAAATAGGGGCAAACTCAATTGAATTTGCCCGCATTAATTAAAAATTTTTATGATAAAAAAACAGGGATTAACCGTTTACCTCTTCCTTTACGGATACGACTATTTTAAACAGTATTGTCAAAACTATGGCGCCTATTGCATACACGCCGAGAGTAATCATAATTTCCGGAAATGTAGGGGCATATTCATTTACATGATGTAACGGCGAAGGTATAAATCCGCCGGAGATCATTCCGAGCCCTTTATCTATCCATGTTCCCGCAAAAACCGCAACGCATGCCGCGGCAAGAACGCCTTCGTTGCGTCTTGTAGTCGGATTTACCAAAAGGATTATTCCCAAAACCATTAGACCCATAGAAGACCACATCCATGGGACGAGTATGCCGTGTCCGTGAAGTCCGTAAAATAGATATTTTATATGATCTATATGTTCCGGTATGCCGCTGTATAAAGCTACGAACACTTCGCATAAAAAGAAGAATAGGTTTAAAGAGATTGCATAAGCAACTATCTTTGCAAGCGATTGTATCTGCTCTTTACCCGGATCAAACTTGGTTGCTTTACGGACAAAAAGACATAAAAGTATTAACAAAGCAGGACCCGCCGCAAAAGCGGACGCAAGAAATCGGGGAGCTAATATTGCAGTCATCCAAAAGCCTCTGCCCGGAAGCCCGCAATATAAAAATGCGGTAACCGTATGAATACTGACTGCAAAAGGTATTGATATATAGATTAACGGTTTAAGCCAACTTTTATAATGCACTCCGTTTCTTTCGGCTTCAAGAACCTTCCAGCCTACTATTATATTTAATAATAGGTAGCCGTTTAACACTAAAGTATCCCAAAAAAGAACGGAATTAGGAGTTGGATGAAGCCATACGTTAAGTATGCGCACAGGCTGCCCCAAATCAACTATAATAAAAAGCATACACATGGTAAGGGATGCAACCGCTAAAAATTCTCCCAAAATGGTAATTTTTCCGAACGCTTTATAATTATGCAGATAATAGGGCAGAACAACCATAACTCCGCCAGCCGCGACTCCTACCAAAAAGGTAAACTGGGCGATATAAAACCCCCAAGATACGTCCCTGCTCATACCTGTTATGCCGAGCCCGAAATTAAACTGCCATAAATAAAAGGCAAATCCTATCCCTGCCAAAACTAACAGGGCGATAAGCCAGCCATAAAATTTTTTACTTCCTTTTAACGCCAATTCAAGCATATTCACCTCATACGATATAATAAATAGAAGGACCCGTTCCAAGAGCGGGTTTTCTGCGAATTGTATAGTTTGTATTTAAAACTTCTCTTATCTCAGACTGCGGATCGTCAAGGTCTCCGAATATTATAGCTCCGTTGGAGGCTTCAACGCAAAACGGCAGTTTGCCTACCGCAAGTCTTTCGGCGCATAAATTGCATTTTTCCACAACCCCTTTCATACGCGTCGGAAACTCTTTGTTTGTTTCCTTTATAAATGGACGAGGGTCTTGGAAATTAAAGCTTCTTGATCCGTAAGGACATGCCGCCATACAAAATCTGCAGCCTATGCACCTATGAAAATCCATCATTACAATTCCTTCTTTTGTCTGGAAGGTAGCATTTGTAGGGCAAGCCCTGACGCATGGCGGATTTTTACAATGATTGCATAAAACTAAAAACGGAAGATGACGAAGTCTTTCATTTACCAGTTCATGCTCCTGCTCTGCAAAAACATGCTTAAATTCCTCTTCCCATATCCATTTTATTTCATGGTTTTTATTTGTCATTTCAGGAACATTATGAATTTTATGACATGCGGAAATGATCGGTTCTATATCTGATGCGGTTTGTAGCTTTGTAGTATCTATAACCATTCCCCATCTTTTAGCCGTAAGCGCTTTTTGATTTTTTGCAAGTATAGCCTTATGCTTTGCCTCGCCGGAACCGGACGCTTCCGCCATAGTTAAGCCGCTTGTAGCGCCTATAACGGATGCGGTAGTTATACCCGCCAGTTTTAAAAATTCTCTTCTATTGCGTTTCATTATTTTTTGTCTCCTTCGGATTATCAATATGACAATCCCAGCAATAGGGATTCACAGATGCATATTCATGACATTTATCGCAAAAATCGGCTTTATTAGAATGACAGTCCAAACATGTATTGGACAGGCTCATTTCATACTCTTTTCCGTTTGTTCCGATATACTTCCTATTGCCGTCTCTAACTACCGTATCTCTCCACATGTCAAGAAGCTGCATGTGATTACCGCGCATTTTTACTTTATCCGGCAAAACGCATTCTTTAGCCTCTTTTGCTTTCTCGGTTAATTTAACTTCAGGCGGCGCGACTACTTTTGCATGGTTGAACCAAAACGGAAAAGTAATAACGCCTATGAAAATAATTAAGCCTGCGATAACCAGCTTTTTATTAAATATCCGCTTTTCTTTAAGCATCTTCAGCCTCCTCCTTACCCTGAAGTTCTTCGCCTCTTAAATCGGTGGTTCTTTCGGCTTCGCCCGGTACAATAAGAGCGTTAGCCACTAACTCCGTAAGACCCGTAACGCCTACTTCGGGAACCCAATAATCCATAAGCGGCGGTAATGCGGCTCTATCTACGGCGCATATGCAGGCAAGCATATTAACTCCGTATTTTTGATGAACATGTTTAACCGCATTTGCTCTCGGAAATCCGCCCGCCATTCTTAGCTCTATGTTTTCGCCGGCGTTTAAACCGGCTCCGCTTCCGCAGCAAAATGTTTGTTCTCTTATGGTATTGGACGGCATTTCATAAAAATGATTACATACATTATTAATTACATATCTTGGCTCTTCAAGTATTCCCATGCCTCTGGCAGGGTTGCAGGAATCATGATATGTAACTTTAAGATGATCGTTTCTGGAAGGATCAAGTTTCAGTTTTTTATGCTTTATAAGATCCGCCATAAATTCCGCTATATGAACCATTTTGGTGGATCTTGCATTTTCAAATTTTGTGCCTGTTATGGGCGAAACGGGCGCTTCAAGAAAATCTGCAGGACCGTTCATTGTATCCATATATTGGTTTATTACTCGCCACATGTGTCCGCATTCGCCTCCGAGTATCCATTTTACTCCAAGCCTTTTTGCTTCCGCATACATTTTTTTATTGAGGCGTTTCATTGTTTCGTGAGAAGTAAAAAAGCCGAAATTTCCTCCTTCGGAAGCATAGGTGCTCCATGTAATATCTAATCCCATATCTTTTAAGTAATGGAATAAAATAAGATAACCCATAGCCGTATATGTGCCCGGATCGGCAAAAACGTCTCCCGAAGGGGTAATAAAGAGTATATCCGCTCCTTTTCTGTTAAAAGAGGGCTCTACTTTCACTCCCGTAACCTCTTCAATATCTTCTACAAAAAAGTCGAGCATATCTTTATAAGCATGAGGCTGTATTCCGAGATGATTGCCTGTTCTGTAGCAGTTTGCAACGGGAGTGGCTATCCAGTCTATATTAAGCCCTAAAAGATTAAGAAGTTCCCGCCCCATAATGGTAATTTCTGCGGTATCTATTCCATAAGGGCAGAATACGGAACAGCGTCTGCATTCGGTACATTGAAACAGGTAATACCACCACTCTTTTAAAACGTCTATTGTCATTTCTCTCGCACCGGCTATTTTTCCCAAAATTTTACCGGCAATAGTAAAGTCGTTTCTGTAAACCGATCTTAAAAGCTCCGCTCTTAATACTGGCATGTTTTTAGGATCGCCTGTTCCTATAAAGAAATGGCATTTATCCGCGCATGCTCCGCATCTGACGCAAACATCCATAAAAATTTTAAAGGATCTGAATTTATCAAGGCGTTCTCTAAATCCTTTATGGATGATCTCTTGCCAATCGGGAGGAAGCTTCCAGTCAACATCAAGCGGATTCCAAGCGCGCGCATTAGGAAGCCCTAGATATTCTACGCTTTTCGGATTTGAAGCGTAACAATACATTCCTTTTCTAATGTTTACAGGAGTATCCATCCACCCTTTTTGATGCGGTTTATGCTCCATTTTCCTTATTAATTCATCAGGTCTCGGCTCTGACATTTAACTCTCCTTTTCGACCGGCAGCCCGGCTCCTATCATTTTTTCTCTGAACTCTTCTTCATACTCTTCATAGGTATGAACTTTAACGTCATAATTCCATGGATTAATATGTCTTGTTGCCCGCGTATCTGTAGTAAGATTTCTCGTGGGGCTCATAAATATTCCACCCAAATGCATAAGCTTGCTAAAAGGGAAATATGCTATAAGAACGCTTACAAAAAAGAGATGAACGTAAAAAAGCCCTCCTATGCCGCCATCCGGAACCGTAGGATGAAACGTTACAAGACCTATTGTAAGCTCTTTTATACCGGCTATATCAACCCGAGTGAAATAACGCATTAAAATGCCGGTTATAGCGATTCCTATAATCAAAAATAACGGAAAATAATCGGATGCAAGCGATATATACTTTATTTGAGGTATAAGAATTCTTCTCAAAAGAAGAAATAAAAGAGCGGCAAGAAGAATTATGCCGGATATCATAATGCCGGGCAAACCTATTTGTAAAAAACCGTCTATGCTTTCCAGAAACTTAACGCATCCCGGAACAGGTTCTAAAAAAAATCTTAAATGGCGCAATAAAACCGTTAAAAAGGAATAATGAAAAGCCAAAGCAAAAAGCCAAAGCCATTTTTCCCATTCATAAGAGAGTTTATCCCCTTCTCTTAATTCCATTTTAGTGTTTCTGAATAAGGATCTAAAGCATAATATTTCCAAAAGCATTCTCACAAAAACGCCGGAACCGGTAGTCGGATTATCAATTTTTGCAGGTTTAATCCAACTTAATGTTTCCTGTTGCCCGCAGGTTGTAGGAATACGAAACGGCACGGGAGTTTTTGCCCATCCCACTATCTTTTTTACAAAACCTATAATAAAGATAATCACTGCAAGATATGGGAGCAACACTCCGAAAAAATATCGGAGCCCCGCCGCTTCAACGCCTACATAAACGAGCAAAAACAAAACAATAACTGCTATTAACGAAGCCAAATAATTTATATTCATCTACAAACACCTCGCTTTTCAACCCTTTTTTAAAGGGATTGATCTTAAATTACATGTTGAATTGGCATGCCAAAGGCTATTGTAAGACTTTATCCGTCTTATCAACTAACCCGGCGCGTTCAAAAGCTTTATAAGTTCTATCTTTTAATTCATTTGCTTTAATATCGTTTATTTTTTCCCTGCATTCCGTATAAATTCCAAAGGCGATAAAAATAATTTCATCAATCTGTGTTTCTATTGCAAGAAGTTCTTTGATAAAGTTTTCTTTATTACGCTCTTTATAAAATTTTTCTCTGATAATATCTTTTAAAAAGAGTATAAAACCAATTGATTCGGAAGGGGAAAAACTTTGGACGGCTCTAATTCTTATAACCGGATCTATAAAAGGCGGAAGTTCTTTTTTATCCACAAGCCCGCAAACTGCATCTAATATAGCCGAAAGTCCTTTCATTATGGCGCTGCCTACGGGGTTTGCAAAAGGATCTTTTTTATTAATTAAAAAATTGGAAGTATTGGTTTGATATGTTTCCGATACATACTTAAACCATTTTTTTAATATGTTTTCTTTATTTTCTTTTAAAAAACTTATCAGATTCATACTGGAAAAAGACTCCTTAAACAGTCTGTCTTATGAAAATTTTAAATTTTATTTATATAGCAGCGCCCTGATTATGTCAAGAATTAGTTTGTATAATGATTAGAAGATAACTTCGTCTCCGTTGCCAATATAAAGATCGCTTGCCGAACCGTATCTGCCAGTTCCCTTAACAATAGGATACCCTAATTCTATCATTTTACGAACCGCTTCAATACCTGTACAATGATTGCAGGCAATCTTTTTAAAATTGTATCTTGCCATCTCCTTTATAACCTTTTCCCCTTCAGGAGTCAGCGTCCCGAAAGGAGCAATATGAAGACCTCCGTAAACTCCATACAGGTTTTCGGCCCCGGCAATATTTTTTTTGGCAAATTCGGCAAAACTTATAATCCCTTGATGACAACATCCAGTAACGCAAATAACACCTTTATCTTTAATATTAAAATATAATGACACTTCGCCTCTAACCCGTATTATAATGGGCAGATCGAAAGCGGCAACCGCGCAGCCGTCATATATTTTTTTTATCTCTTTAGGCTTAATTTTAATCAGCTCCCCTTCATGCGAAATTCTGTTTCTAACATTAGCCGCCGCAAATTCGGCTCCTTTTAAAAAAGCTTTACCTTCGGGGAAAAAGGTATTCGGAATAATAATTTTAATATCGGGATTATATTTTAAAACTGTTTCCAAGCCCCAAAAGTGATCCAAATGCTCATGACTTATTATTAAAGAATCTATTTCTTTATCTTTCAGCATTCTATCAATACCTTCTCTTTTGAAACATTTGTCCATATATTGATTGTTCCATCCCGTATCCAACAAAAATTTATGATGCTCGCCCTCAAGCGTTTCCATATCAATCAAACTGCAAAAACCCGCGGCGTTTTCATAAGACCATGGTATTGTCCATTGATTTTTTTCCAAGCCTCCGCCTTTCTGCATTTGATTAAGAAGTTTTTCGGGATCCAACCAGCCTATCTCGGATACGCATTTAATCTTTAAACTCCTACATTGCCCTATCTCTTTTTTTTCCATAATTTTGCTCCCTATTTCAAAACTCCCGCTCCTTAAAATCTTCCTTTTCTCAAATTCCTAAAATAATCATTCACATTTTATATCGTATTGTTATCTTTCCATAGTCCGAAAAGCCAATTTTTTTATTCTATCCAATTTTTTATTTTTAAATCTTCAATCCTTCTAAAATGATTTTCGTTATTAGTAATAAACGTATAGTCGTTTGAAATCGCTATTGAGGCGATAAACAAATCCGAATCGTTAATTATTTCGCCGCTGCTTTTTAAATTGACTTTAATTCTCCCAAAATATTTTCCTGCATTACTATCAAAATCGACTATATTTATTTCTGATATTAGCTCCTGTATAATTCTATATCTTTCCGTTCTTTTCTAAAACCTATACTGGCATAATCCGCTTCATTATCAACAATAAAAAAAAATTTTTTACTTAAATCAGGATAAGTTTCCGTAAGCGCTTTAATAATTCTATCCAAATTATGAGTTTGTTTTTTTACAACAAAGACCTGTTTGTCCATAAGTTCATATTTCGAAAGTTCATCAGGAAGATGCATTATATCTCTTATTTGAACCTCATCAACCTCAATAAATTCTGAAAAATCTTTTTCCAATCTATTATATGTTTGCTCTGCAAGGGCTTTTGTTCCTTTGGTAAGTATTATTGCAATATCATATCCCTTATCAAAAGATAATGCTATTACTCCAATAAAAGCTCGCGTTTTACCGCTTTGTATTTTGCCTAAAAGCATTCCCGGTTTATTTATAGTTGTATCATTTTCCATAAGTTTCCGAACAGTTTCTTCCATTTTATGCTTTAATGGCTTGGAATCTTGCCTCTTCTCAGTCAACTTATCATAAAAATAATTCTCTTTTTTATTTGATATTGATTTCATATAATATCTCTCCCAAGTTGATTTACTAATGAATTTTATACGCTCATAAGCTTAACGGACAAAGAACATCCTAACGCGCGGGCATATTTTTCTCTTATGTTGTCAAAAATTTTTTCATGACTCCGCTGGCTGATCGGCGATTTTATTCCTATATCTATCTCTTTTTCAATCTCTGAAATTTCCGCATTCTTATAAGCCGACGGTTTTAAAATTACCTCCGCTAATTCATCATACTCTTTTTTTCAGCGCAAAAAATATCAAAAACCTAACTGTAAAAAAGATCGGTTATATAATCTGAATTATTTATACGCTCTATAATATCTACGTTAAAAAAGTTTGCTATAGGCTTTAATATTTCGGGATCTGCGGAATGAACTTTTCTTATAGCCCTTATAATCATATCCACCCCATCTTTTGTCATTTTTCCCAAAGGTCTTCTGCATCTTCCGGCAGGCATTCCGAGTATATTCATAGCGGTTTTTATGGGGAGCGGATTTTTAAATTTGTAAAAAACCTCGCCGTAAGGGGTTTTTTCGGAAACTCCGAAGGTTACAAGATTAAATAAAGGCGCCATTGCAAATGCTATTGTTTTTGCTTTGTCCTGTTCTCCTTTATTTATAAAACTAACCATATCTGCAATCGCTTTCGGGGCTATGTTGGATATTACGGAGATAACCCCAGATGCCAGTATATCCGGATCTGTCATCATTTTATATGTATTTGCATCATCTCCGGAAAATATTGAAAAATTTTCGGGACAAAAGTATCTGATTTTTTTCATGTTATCAAAATCGCCTGTAGCCTCTTTTACGGCTTTTATGTTGGAAAACTCCTCTTTTAATATTGCCATATCTTCGGCAAAAAGTTTTGTTCCTGTTCTGCTGGGTATTATATAAGGTATTATTTCGGTTTGGGGAAACGCCTTTGCAACCGGAGATATATACTCTTTGCGTATCTCCAGCGAGCTGGGCCCATTATAATAAGGATCAACCAAAAGAGCCGCATCTGCTCCCGCTTTTACCGCATATTCGGTTGATTTAAGGGTTTTAGCGGTATTATTACTTCCTGTTCCGGCTATAAACATGGTTCTGTCTTTTATAAGCTTTCCGGCAAAATCAATAAGGCTTGTTTGTTCGTTCGGCTCAATTGTAGGAGATTCTCCCGTAGTGCCGAAAACAAGTATGCCGGAGATTCTATTTTCTATTTGAAATTCAATAAGCTTTTCAATTTCCTGATAATCTATGCCATCATTTTTAAATGGAGTGATTAACGCCGTATAGCAGCCTTGTTTCATAACATTCTCCTTATGTTGTATAGTTATAATTTTTCCATAGCGTTTTTATGAAATTTTTCCCCTTTGCGTCTAACTTTTATTCTATGGATATTCCCCTATTATTTATATTATGAAATTTCGACGAACGCAGCGAGAAATCCCTTTATTATTTTTATAGTCATTCTTTTTTACCATTAGATTAAGATTCTATAAAAAAATCTCTGAAACTTTATATTTACTTCCATACTAAATTAATATAATAACCGTATCAAGTTATAAATCAAAAAGAGGGCTGCATAACAAATAATTTTGTTTATTTTTACAAAAAGCGCGCAAAATAAAAAATTATGCAACGGTTTTAAAAAAGGAGCAAAAATTAATGGAAAAAGCAAAGAATGTCGATGAATATATTGCTATACAACGCAGCGCCATAGCATCTAATCCGGAATGCGGAACTTCTCATTATAATCTTGGAGTCGCTCTTATGGGCAAAAAGCTTTATGATGAAGCTAAAAAGGAATTTTTAGAGGCTATAGAATGCAGTCCTACTCTTTCAGAGGCTTATGTTCAATTGGGGGGGCTCCGCTTAAAAGACGGAGATTTGGAAGAATGTTTGGAATATAATAAAAAAGCGGTGAGCTGCAGAGCGGGGTTTTCTATAGGATACGGAAACATAGGCTTTATAAACCTTCAACTCGGAAAGACGGACGAAGCCATAGCGGCTTTAAAAAAGGCTATAACTTTTAATAATCAGTTTATTCAAGCTTATACTACGCTGGCAAACGCATATTTAATGAAAGGGCTTATAGACGAATCTATAAAAGCAAATAAAAAAACACTTGAACTTTCGCCGGATTTTGCGGTTGCCCATAATAATATCGCCCTTGCATATCTGGAAAAAGGGGATAAACAACAGGCTGAAAAGCATATAAAAGAGGCTGAAAAACTCGGTTATGAAGTAGAAGCAAAACTTTTGGAATCAATTAAACAAAACGAGTGATTTTATGAGTTATATATTCGACTTTAATAATTCGCAGCTTTATAAAAAATGGGCTGAAGATCCTTTAAATGCAAAAATAATCACAAAGCAGATTGAGCTTGCCTATAATATGCTTGCGCCTATACCCGGAGCCTCTATACTTGATATAGGATGCAAACTCGGCTATCATCTGGAATTTTTTATAAAAAAAGGATTAAATGCAGCAGGTATCGAAGCCTCCCCTTATCTGATAGATATTGCGACAAAAAAGCTGGAGAATAAAGTCGATATACATAAAGGCGTATTTGAAGATCTTCCTTTTAAAGATAATTCTTTTGATTACTCTTTGCTTATAACTGCGTTAGAATTTACCGAAAATCCTATAAAAACCGTAGAAGAGGCGTGCAGAGTTACAAAAGATAAAATTTTTATAGGAATATTAAATAAATACGCCGTAAAAAATATCGAAAGAAAAATTAAAGGTATCTTTTCGGATACAATTTATAAAAAAGCCCGTTTTTTTGCAATTTGGGAAATAAATAATATTATAAAATCATTAATGGGCGATATTCCAATAACATGGAAAACCTCTTATCAGCCTCTGCCGTTAATAAAGGAATCCACATTAAAAAATGAAAATTTGGAAAATATTCTACGCAAAAATCCGTTCGGGGCTTTTGCAGGAATAACAGCGGTTTTAAAGCCGACCTTTAGAACTGCTCCTCTTAAATTAAAAAGCTTAACAAAGCAAACTGCCGGTATTTAAAAGGTTATGCAGCAAGCCAAATTTTATAAAAAATTAGATAATAATGAGGTTGAATGTTTTCTATGCTCTCATAACTGCATTATAAAAAACGGGCGCAGAGGAGTATGCAAAGCGCGTGAAAATAAAAACGGAACGCTTTACTCTTTGGTATATGGAAAAATAGCTGCGGCAAATATAGACCCTATAGAAAAAAAGCCTTTGTTTCATTTTTTACCCGGCAGCGTATCCTTTTCAATCGCCACTTCCGGATGCAATTTTCAATGCTCTTTTTGTCAAAACATGGATATATCCCAAATTAATCATTCAAAACAGAATTCTGGCGGACAAGGAAAACAGACAAATCCGGAAGAAATTGTTAATCTTGCATTGAAATATAAATGCTCAAGCATATCCTATACATATACCGAGCCTACCGTATATTTTGAATTTGCATCAGATATTGCGGCTATGGCGCAAGAGAAAGGAGTTAAAAATATATTCGTAACAAACGGCTATATGTCTAAATCATGTCTTGAAGCGCTTATTCCATGGCTTGACGGGGTAAACATAGATTTAAAATCTTTTAATCCTTTATTTTATAAAAAAATATGCAAAGCCGATATTGAACCTGTAAAAAACTCCTTAAAATTTATGAAAAAAAACGGAATAATATTAGAGGTTACAACCCTTTTAATTCCTACAATAAACGATTCCGAACAAGAGATTAAATCTATTGCCCACTTTATAGCCAAAAATCTCGGCAAAGATACTCCGTGGCATATAAACCGTTTTTATCCTACATACAATCTTTCTCACATTCCGCCCACTTCCGGCAAATCTCTTTATACTGCAAAAGATATAGGAGAATCCGCGGGATTGGAATATATCTATATAGGAAACTTTCCGGGGAACAATTCCGAAAATACCGTCTGCCCCGCCTGTAAAAAAACTTTAATACAAAGACAGGGGTCTAATATTATAAAAAATCTTATTAAAACCGGAAAATGCCCGTATTGCGAAAAAAAAATTTACGGGCTTTTTTAAATCCTTTCAAAAAAAGAGATTTATAGCAAAAATTATCAACATTTTATAAAACTTTAAAGCCAAAAACCTCTTTTTTTCCTGTTTTTACTTGACTTGAAAAGCTAATATTAATATATGGCTTATACATTTAAAATAGCTGTATAAAGGAGGCATAGATAAGACGCCTCTTTTATATTGCTATTTTTTTATGTAATTACGGTAGAAAGCCAAACCCAAGCAAAAAAGGCTTTTTTATATTATAGATATTTTTTTGCTTGTCATTTCGACGAGCGTAGCGAGGAGAAATCTCATAATATAACCAGAAAAAAAAAATACGTTTTTTAACATTATTTATTGCAAGAGGATTAAATATGAAATTGAAAAAGGATTTAACTTCAAAAATACGGAAATGGTTTACCGTAATAATTTTGTCATGCTTTTTAAGCGCGGGTTCCGCATTATATGCCCAAGATTCAAGCGGTTCGGATAACGATTCTTCAGGCGGAGAAGAGTATAACGAAGTTGACAATAAAATAAAAACTATGATTGAAGAGCTTCAAAATCTTCAAAAAAAAATTTCGGAACTTAAAAAGTATGAAAAAAAGCAGTTTAAAAAACTCTCCAAAAGAATAGACAAAACAGAACTTCATGCAGCTACAGATAAAATATCATTCGGCGTTGAGTTTGAATCTAACGTAGAATCAATACATTACAACGATATATACGCCATGCCCGATAATGTTTACGGCGCCCTGCTTTCCACTCATAATAATCAAACGCTATCTCAATATCAATCAGGCGGAACCTCTTTTGCCAACTTTTTAAATGGAATGCCTCTTAACAAAATAAGCTCCGCTTCCAACGACGTAATCTTTACCGAAAAGCTTCGTCTTAACATGAAATCAAAATTTAACGACAAGCTTGATTTCACCGGCAGACTTGCCGCATATAAGGTATGGGGAGATAGCTCCGGAGTAAAATTCAACAACGGAAGCTTAGGAGACGTATATTTAGACGGAACCTCGTCAAGCGTTCCTTCGGGAGACAATATCCATCTAGAACGAGCCTATTTCAATTATAAATTCAATGCAGGGAAAAAAGTTCCGGCAAGCCTTTCCGTAGGAAGACGTCCTTCTACGGACGGCTCTCCTTTGGAATTCAGAGAATACAGCTTGGAAGGCGGAGCTCCTCTTGCCAGCGCTATAAACTGGCAGTTTGACGGAATATCTTTGAATTTTGATCTGGAAAATCTTTTTAATATACCCGGACATGTATTTAAACTCTGCTATGGAATAGCTTTTGAAAGCGGATGGGGCAATTCCTATTCATTAATGAATATCCCCGATGTAGATGACGTTAATGTATTTGGTTTTATCGATACCATTTATAACGATTCGGTTACTAATCTTACAGCCCTTTATGCTCGCGGAGAAGGACTTACAGACGGATTTACAGGGCTTACCCTTATGCCTATGACCGTAACTAAAGATCCAACAACAGGGAAGTATAATTTTGCTCAAAACTCCAACGGATGGATCAGCAGAGTAGAGCCACAAACCAACATAGGCGATTATGACGTCTTCTCTTTACTTTTAAAAACAAATTTAAAAAAATATTTTGAAGCCGAACACGATATTGACTTTTTTGCAGGGGCCTCTTGGAGTCATACTTCGCCTAGCAATATTTCCAAAATCCCTTTTTACGAAATGCTCGGAATGGGGCTTTTAAGTTCTAATGGAAATCTTGAAGATCAAAACGGATACAGCTTTTATATAGGAACAAGACTTTCTATGCCTTATGACGGCAAACTCGGGCTGGAATACAACTGGGGATCAAAATACTGGCTCAGTATGACTACCGCGGAAGATTCTCTTGTAGCAAGCAAACTTGCCACAAGAGGACACGCTTATGAGATCTATTACATCCAGCCGATATTCAATCAAAACTTCTTTGCAAAATTAGGGCTCATGTATTATGACTATCAATATACCGGAAGCGGAAGCCCGCTTGGCGCTCCCGTTAAAATAGACGGAATGACATCTTTGGAAAAATTATATTCAACCGGACTTTCGCCGGTAATAGATAATGCTTTAAACTTATATTTTTCATTAACATTCAGATTCTAAAAATTTTTAAAACAGTTTCCGTAGAAATAGGAAAATCAAGTTGTTAACGAAACAAATAAGGGAGTGGTAATTATGGACGAAACAGGTTTTTGGGGTTTTGTAAAAGAGGATATAAAAAAAGGATATTCTCTTCTTTTTGAAAACACATGGCCCCTTTGGTTAGGCGGTATATTTATGGCAATACTTGCGCTTCTGTTCTTTTTATGGAATTTCCCTTGGGGAGTTACAGGAGGTTATCTTAACTGGATAGAATGGCTTGGATATATTACCAACATAAAAGAAGAGATTCCGAAAATAAAACCATGGCTGCATCCGATCTCCGTATCTAATGCAGGAATGCTTATCGGCGCGTTAGGTTCCGCTCTTTTAAGCAGACAATTCAAATGGCAGATATCTTCCGCCCGCGAATATTTTAAAGGAATAATAGGCGGAGCCCTTTTGGGCATAGGAATAAGCCTTGCCGGCGGATGTATAGGAGGCGCTTTTTACTCTGGCGTAGGCGCTTTTTCTATGGGCGCTTTTACAATGATGATAGGGCTTATTGCCGGAGCATACATAGGACTTAAAATAGTTCTTTGGGAAATAAACAACCTTGCTCCTCCCAAAACGCAGGTAAAAAATAAAAAGACTTCCGAAGGCTTTGACTGGAAAAAAATCCAACCTATACTAGGAATACTCGTTTTTGCCGTTGCAATTCTAATATTTTACATCTATTCAGGCAAAGATGAAGTTAAAACCGGCGGAATATGCTTTATAGGCGTTTTAATAGGGCTTGTAATGCACAAATCCCGATTCTGTTTTGTGCGGGTTTTCAGATGCCCATTGATGACAGGAGACGCTGAAATGGTTAAAACCGTATGTTTAAGCCTGTTAATATATTCGGCCGGAGCGGCGGTTATAAAATGGGGTTATTTACAGCCGGATACAATGGGGATAAGCCATCCTTTCGGGCTTGGAACCCTTCTTGGCGGACTTATCTTCGGAATAGGAATGATATTAATGGGAAGCTGCGGAAGTTCCGCCCTATGGCGCATAGGGGAAGGAAACACCAAAGTTATGCTCGGCATTTTCTGTCTCTCCGTAAGCTTTTACGTAAGCAGATACTTTCTTACCAAATTCGATCTTTATCCTTTGCTCGGAAAAGCGTATCTGGTTCCGCAAGTTTTCGGTTGGGGGCTTACTCTTCCGTTATACGCGCTATTTTTCCTTTCTTGGGTCTTAGTCGCAAATTGGAACGAAGAAACGGAAAAATTTGTAATATTTTAACTATATCAAATTAGGAGGTTATTTATGTCTGATACTAAAAGCGATAAAGTTTTGGATCTTAGAGGGCTTACCTGCCCAATGCCGCTTTTAAAAACAAAAAAAGAATTAAAAGCAATGAAAGCGGGTCAAATACTTGAAGTATGGGGAACGGACGAAGGCTCTAAAAAAGATATCCCTGGCTTTGTAACAAAAAGAAAACATGAATTATTAAGTCTTGAAGATCTGGCAGAGGGATATACAAAATATCTTATCAAAATATAAAAGGTGGCAATAATGAAAAAAGTAGTAGTTATTATAAAAGAGCCTTATCAGCAATACGAAGGGCTAAGAACAAGTCTCGGCGCATTGTTAGAAGATGCCGCCATTAAGATGATAGTTTTAAACAATGAAATTCAAGATATGAATGAAGCGTACAGCGACAACATGGAATTTTTAGATGAAATGGAAGGGGAAAGATTCTCTAATAATTCCACTAATATTGAAAAATACGGCTTTCAACAGGCAGGCATAGATCAAATAGGGCAGTATTTAAAAGAAGCTGACGTTGTAATTCCTTTTTAAAACGAGGCGAATAAATTATGAAAACCCTTTATCTCTGTAAAAGTAAACCGGAAGACATAACAAACAAATTTATGGACATCATTACGCCGGATAAAAGCAATACAAAAACAGTCTCGCTATTCCAAGATAATATAAATTGGAATGATCTGGTTGACGACATTTTTTCTTACGACAAAGTAATATGCTGGTGGTAAAATAAATCTTTACCTTGGACAAAGCAATATACCGGCTCTGATAAAAAATTAAGAAAAGGAATATAATCATGGCGGAAAGTTTAGGAATTTTAGTAAATTCAGATAAATTTCTGAATTATGTGGTTAAACTTACCGAAGCCGCCCATAACAAAGGAAAAGATATAAAAATATTTTTTACCGGCCAAGGCGTGCTTTTAACAAAAAAAGAAGACTTTACAAAATTAATAGGAAAAGCTAAATTAACCGTATGCGACGTAAGCTATAGAAGCTGGGGTCTATCCGGAGACGTTCCGGGAGTAGGCTTTAAAGATTTTGTTACACAGGCAAGAAATGCCGAGATGATAGAAGAATGCGACCGATACGTTGTATTTTAACAACAAATAAAGAAAGGAAAACTACCTTGAAAAAAACAGTTATACTATTATTATCAATTGTAATCGGACTATGCGTTATAGGCGTAAGCTTTGCCGTAGAAAGCGACGGAAATGAAAGAAAAGGAAAATATGTCTATAGACAAGAATGCAGACAATGTCATAAGGCGGACTCCGAAGCAGGCGCTCCTAATTTAAGCCCGGACTCCAAAACTATGGCGCAATGGGAAAGCGCATTTGAAAAAGAGAATTACAGCGAATTGGAATGCGCTAAAGAATGGGATAAAAGATCCGAAGAAGAGTTAAACGACATCTTCACATATCTGCATAAATATGCGGCGGATTCTCCGACTCCTGCAAAATGCCTATAAAAAAACAAAAAAACTTTTTATATAAAGAGGGGCGTAATTAATTTTACGCCCCTCTTTTATTGATATTGCGCCTATTATAAAAACTCTTCATTATCTCCGTTCAATGATAAGTAAAAAAAATCACTTTCTGTTATTTCGAGCAAAGCGAGAAATCCCTGAATAAAACACGGATAAATAATTTTAAAAAATTATTGACAATTAAAAAATATTCGTTTATTCATTTCAAACAATTAATCTACTGCTCTACTGCTCTACTAATCTACTAATCTACTGCTCTACTAATCTACTAATCTAATCTACTAATCTACTAATCTACTAATCTACTAATCTACTAATCTACTAATCTACTAATCTACTAATCTACTAATCTACTAATCTACTAATCTACTAATCTACTAATCTACTAATTAATTGATGCTTTAAAAATTTTTGTATTCCGATTAATTTTATTAATTCATTAAAAATTAATACTAAAATAATAATAATAAAAATGAGAAACAGCCGTTTAATATTAAAATTATTTATAGCCATAATATTGTTATTATCCTCAATATACGGATGCGCGGTAATCCGAGTATCCGGCAATCCTTCAATCTCGTCTCATTATGGAATCCTTAACGTAAAACCGCAATGTTCCGGCGACATTCCAACCCTAATAACCGTTGAAGGACTCGGCGCATTTTTCGGCGCGAAATCTTTTACTCTCGGTTATAACAAAGAACTGATAATAACGGCTCCGGATATTAATCAATCCCGTATTTTTATAGTTGTTGAAAGCAAAGAGGAATTAAATTCTTTAAAAAAATTTTTAAGTCAAAATAAAACCCTTATAACTAATCCATTTGTTTTTACAAAAAAAGGAGAAACATGGAAAAATCAAAATACAAAATAACCGGCTCATTTATTTTATCGCTGCTTATGCTAACCTTTTTTATATCCGCCTGCCAGCCTTTACAACAAGCGCCATTGGTTTATTCTTCTACGGCTATGGTAGGTTTAGATATAAAAACCGCAACGGCAGATCAACCCGGTTTTACGGCTAACATCGGCTACAAAATAGTTGATGCGGCTTATGTTCCTATTGCAGTTGCAAAGCCTTGCGATAATAACAAAACAGACTGTACCGCTGACGTCTATACATTACAACAAATCAAAGGAAACAATAACGTAGGCAATGAAGAAACAGATGCCGATAATACGCTTATTGATAAGTTTAAACTTATAATCGTCGAAAAGGATACAGCGACCAAAAAACTTGAGGCTGCTCAAAAAAAACAACAAGAAGTAAACGAAACTATATTAGCCACACTAAACGATTTAGATTCTCATTATAACTATATAGCAGATAAAGATAACCGAGAAGTAGCAATAGCATCCTTACAAACAAATATAGATAACTTGAGCACAGACATAGATAACTTAAACAATCAAGAAAAGGATGACGCAATATTAAAAAGTATAGCAGAGAAGCAAAGAAAAAAGGACAACCTGATTTTATTAAAAAATAATTTAATAGAATACAAGCAAGCTAAAACAGATATTTCAACAGCTGACAATGCTATCAAAACAACTGACGACAAATTAAAAAATTTCAATATGGATAAGTTGGCATCAGCCTTAAAACAAATCAACAATAAAACAGATGCCTATTCCGTATTCGGAAGTTTTGAAGGCAACACAAATATAGGCGGAGGGAAAAATGCAAACGTAAAATTAGGCAAAGTTTTCTCCACTGGCGTAGCCGCTCAAAATCTTACCGAAGGACTGGGGAAATATTATACAACAATGAGCAACACAAAATGCGTAACGGAAGGAATAGGATTTATAAACTCTTTAACAGGAGTAACTGCAGCTGAAAAATCCAACCTATCGCAAACTTTATTTAAAGCCTGTTCCTCACAACAATAAAAACAAACAAAGAAGGGGACATAAAATTTTACGTCCCCTTCTTTATTTATCCTTAAAATTAAAACCGTTTTCTTACCGCCGTTACTCCGTTTTCCCTTTTTAAACCTCCGTTTATATTAACCGATAAAATCCAACTCCCTTTTTTATTCGACTTTTTTATAGCTTCGGGAAAAAATTTATAAATCGGTTTTATTAAATCAGATTGCAATTTCGACTTTACGGTTACGAACAACCAACTGAACGTTACAATCTTTTGCCATACTACTTTTTAATTGCTGAACGTCTGCACCCGCTTGCGGAACACGCGAGGATATTATATAAGCTCTCTTTTTAACGACTTTACTATTATGTCTTTTCTTTAAATATCCGATCGTAGCTTCTAACTGCTCATAAGCCTTGTTTACATTTTTGCCTTTAAGCTCCAAATATATAACCTTTCTTATAGGCTCATCAATTTCAAACAGATAATCGCAACGTATTCTATCGTCCGTTATTAAACATCCGTCAACCTTAACCTTGCTTATTATTCTTAACCCTACATTGTTTATTATAAAAGCTTTATGGTTTTCATAAGTAGAGATAATCTTATTATTATTGATTTTACTGCATTTTTTAAAATCCATAATCTAATCGCTCATATCCAGTTCGATTAAAGAATCAAAAGTTTCGCTTAAATCGTCCGAAACCGAATCAATAATACTTGCCCCTATCAATTTTGTTTCGTCATCCTTTATGCTTTCCAATACTCCGTTATTTATAGTATATGCGCTTACGTCTTCGTAGTTTATCAAAGAATCCGGATCAATTATCTTTTTTATCTTCTCAATATCATTTTTTTTAGAAACTTCGTATCCGAATATTAAATTGTTAAAAGCGGTTAAAATATAAGGGCTGTGGGTTGTAATAACAAAATTATGAGGTTTATAATTATAAATATTCCCTATAAGAGAAACAATATTTTTTTGAGATACAGGGAAAAGATGGGCTTCAGGTTCTTCTATAAAAAAAGTATATTTGCTAT
>JAFDMF010000020.1 GCA_019306065.1 Deltaproteobacteria bacterium | reverse complement strand
AAGCAAGAGTTAGATTTTATAAGCATTCCTCACCAATACAACCAAAAAGGCAAATACAAAGTAATGGTAAAAGTTATAGACATACTCGGAATCGATACAAGCAGAATCTTTGAAGTCCAAATATAAAAAGATATGAAGATACAAATGGCAAAGATATAAAGGAGGCGGTTTGTAATTTTTAAATTGCAAAGTATAAAAACGGTAGAGACGTTGCATGCAACGTCTCTACATAATATAATTACAAAAAAAATGATGAAATTTCGATTAATATATGATAAAGGCAGATTAGTTTTTTTAAAACAAATCCAATTGACGAGGTTAAAATTATTATGTCCGGATACATTCAGGTTTATACGGGAGACGGCAAAGGCAAAACTACAGCGGCGTTAGGGCTTAGTATGAGAGCTATCGGCGCGGGTTTGAAAGTTTTTATAGCTCAATTTATGAAAAAAGGTAATTGCAGCGAAATTAATACGTTAAAAAAGCTTAATGATTTTATAACAATAAAACAATACGGTACGGGCAGTTTTATTTACGGAGCTCCTTCCGACGAAGATATAAAAGCATGCGAAAAAGGGCTTGAAGAGGTTGAAAAATTTATATCTACAAAAAAATACGACATTATTATAATGGACGAAATGAACGTAGCCGTAGCTTACGGACTATGTTCTATTGAGCGTTTTATGAAACTTATAGATGCAAAGCATGAAGACGTAGAGCTGGTTATAACCGGAAGAGGAGCGCATGAAAAATTGGTAAAAAGAGCGGATCTTGTTACGGAAGCAAAAGAGGTTAAGCATTATTTTAGCAAAGGGGTTAAAGCAAGGGACGGCATAGAAAAATAAAGCTTTTAAATTTATAAAAATCGTTTTAAATCGCTTGCCGAAATAGACGTTTTTTTATTGCTTCATTAAGCAGAGTTTTTTATATTATCTTATCTACGCGCATTTTTTCTATTAGACTGTATATAATGCCGCTATGATATTATTATTAACATACGCTTGATTTGGAAAATTGAAGAAAAAACGACCGGAACTTACAACTCGGAAAAATATAAAATTGATACTGATAAATCATAACAATATTAAGGATAAAATATGTTAAACGCTTCTTTATTTTCGAGCCTACATAATCGAAAAAAACGCCCGTTGCAGTTTATAAAACAGAAAAAAGCAGGTAAAAAATCAATACCCTTTTATATACTGCCGGTTATCGCCCTTATATTCTTATGCAATGCCTGCGTAACCAATAGTAATCCTCCCTATATACCATGGTCTCATGAACAAAGCGATATTTCCCCGGATCCGGAATTGACTTTCGGAAAATTTAAAAACGGCTTCGGATACGTTTTAAAAAAGAATGATAAGCCGAGAAACAGAGTTTCGATGCATCTTTATATAAAAGCAGGCTCTTTAAACGAAACCGAAGAGCAGCAAGGGCTTGCCCATTTTATGGAGCATATGCTTTTTAACGGCACAAAAAATTTTCCGCCGGGAGAGCTTGTAAAGTATTTCCAAAAAATAGGGATGAAATTCGGACCGGATGCAAACGCTTATACCGGTTTTAACAAGACGGTTTATGATATTTTTTTGCCGGACGGCTCGGATAAAAGCGTATCCGAAGGGCTTGCCGTGCTTAAAGATTATCTTTGCGGAGCTCTTCTTTTACCTCTCGAGATAGAAAAAGAGAAAAAAATAATATTATCCGAAAAAAATATGCGGGATTCGGATACTTATAGAACATTTGTTTCGACTCTTAAATTTGAAATGCCAGATTCTTTAATATCAAGACGGCTTCCCATAGGGGACGAAACCGTAATAAAAAAAACGGATAAAAAACTTTTAAAAGAGTTCTACGACACATGGTATGCTCCTCAAAACAGCGTAATAGTTATAGTCGGAGATTTTGATAAAAATATTGTTGAAAAAAGGTTAAAAGAAATCTTTTTCGAAATTAAGCCGAGAGCGTCTCCCCGCGTTTTTGCCGGTATCGGAGATATAAATCATCAAAAATTGAAAGCTTTTTATCATTACGAAAAAAAAGCGGGCAAAACAAACGTTTCCATAGAAACAATTAGAAAAGTTCCGGCTCCGAAAGATTCGCTTTTATTAAGAAAAGAGGAACTGTTTAAAAAAGCTGCTGATATAATAATAGAACAAAGAATTGACGAAATAATAAACAGCGGCAATGCCCCTTTTATATCCGCATCAATAAATTCAGGCAGATATTTAAAAAATATAGAGTATGCGTCAATAGAAGCGGTTCCTTCTTCCGGTAAATGGGAAGAGACATTGTCTGAGCTTGAAAAAATTTTACGAAAAACTTTTTTATACGGGTTTTCCGAAGAAGAGCTTAATGTAGTAAAAAAAAAATTAAGCGCCTCTTTTGAAAATGCGGTTAAACAGGAACAAAATATTGAAAGCGCCCATTTCGCAAGCAGAATAATACATTCCATATCAAACGACAGAGTTTATAACTCGGCAAAACAGAAAAAAAAAATAGCGGACCCCATAATATCAGGTATGACTGCGCGACAGGTTTATGAAGCCTTTGTAAATAATTGGAAAGATGACGGCATTCTTTTGCTGGTTACAGGCGATACATTAATTAATCCAACCGAAGATAACAGCCCCGAAAATATTATTAAAGAGATTTATTATCAAAGCTTGGAAACGCCAGTGGAAGAACCGGAAGAAAAGGATGAAGTTTTGTTTCCGTATCTGGATCCGCCGACTAAACATGGAAAAATAGTCAATCAGACAAATATAAAAGATTTGGGAATAATACAGATTGATTTTGAAAACGGGGTAAGACTCAACCTAAAGAAAACCGATTTTGACGACAATAAAATCCTTTTTTCTGCAAGTTTCGGCGGCGGAAAATCATCCGAGCCTACGAACCTTGCCGGAATTTCCGCTCTTGCCTTTGACGTTATAAACGAAAGCGGAACAAGCGCTTTTACAAACGATCAATTATCCGAGGCGCTTGCAGGCAAACATACGTCCACATGGTTTGGAATAGACGAAGGGAGTTTTGCATATTCGGGAGCAAGCGTTCCCGAAGAAACGGAACTGCTTTTTCAACTGCTTTATGCCTTTTTGCAAGATACCGGATATAGAGAAAATGCATATAAAAGAGCGCTTGAAGATATTAGGCAAGAGCATGAGGCTTTAATCCATAACATAGAAGGCGGCAAAGCGCTTTATTTAGAAAAATTTCTTGCAGGCGGAGATGCCAGATTCGGTTTTCCTTCTTATGAAGATATAAAAAAAATAAGCCTTTCAGATATAAAAGCATGGCTTGAGCCCGTTATGAAAAAAAGCGCCATAGAAATATCGTTAACAGGAGATTTTAATATAGACTGGGTAATAAATAATGCCTCTTTATATCTTGGAAGCTTGCCTGCCCGCGAAATTAAAAAAGAGAAACAACTTTTAAAGTCGCCTAAATTTCCCATAGGCGCAAAAAAAGAGTTTGAAATAGAAACCGATATACCAAAGGCAATAGTAACTGCGGCGTATCATACGGATGATTTTTACGACATAAAAAGAACCAGAGTCTTAAATCTGCTTGCGGCTCTATTTTCCGAAAAAATGCGCGAAGAAATAAGAGAAGAAAAAGGGCTGGCATATTCTTCTTACGCTTTTAATAATCCAAGCGAAACTTATAAAGGTTACGGAGTATTGCGAGCCGAAATTTTTATAAAAACCGGAGATGAAAATAAAACCGTTGCTGCGGTAAAAAAAATAGCTTCCGATATGGCGGATGGAAAAATAACCCAAGATGAATTTATACGCGTAAAAAAACCCATTTTAACCAGAATAAAAGACCTATTGGAAAAAAATTCATATTGGCTTAATACCGTTTTATCAAATTCGGTTAATTATCCCGAAAAATTGAATTGGGCGCGAAACATCTATACCGGATATTCCGAAATTACGTTAGAAGAGGTAAAAAAAGCGGCGGCAATCTACTTGGACAACAAAAAAGCGGCGATAGTAATAATAAAAAAAAAATAATCAAGAGACGGATTATTCCGCCTCTTGCCTAAACTTTTTATGCAAATGAAGCTTAACCGTTTCGGGAACAAGCCCGTCTATATTTCCTCCGAATTTTGCCGCATCTTTAATAATAGAAGAACTTATAAATATCCATCTCAAGCCAGTTATTAAAAATACCGTCTGAATCTTTTTGTCTAACCTTCTGTTCATAAGCGCCAACTGAAATTCATATTCAAAGTCCGAAACCGCTCTCATACCCCGCAATATTGCTTTTGCATTCCTCATACGAGCATAATCAACCAAAAGACCGCTAAAACTGTCAACCTCAACATTATCAAAATTAGCAAGACTCTCTTTTAACATCTTTTTTCTTTCTTCTACTGAAAACATAGATTTTTTTGCGGGATTATAAAGTATTGCCACAATAATCTTGTCAAACAGGTTGAGCCCTCTTTCGATTATATCAATATGTCCGTTAGTTACCGGATCAAAAGAGCCCGGATATACGGCGATTCTTTCCATAATATTCTAACCTTTCTTCCGTTTATGTTTCGGTTAAAGCCCGTTGGAGATGTTCAAGTTTGTTTGCTCCGCTTCTTACTTATCGCTTCGGATTTTTGACTGCGTTTTATTATTTTTATAATCATATTTTTTTGTGTATAAAATTATTTTAAATTATTCACAATAAAGTTGCGGATAAATCAAGAGAAAAAAACAAATATTTTTTTTGCTTTTACGGCGATCAATAATTAATAGTAATTATCCGCCTTGAACTCAAACAAAATAAAATCTGTTTCTACAGGAACTATTTAAAGGGTAAAAAATGGAGACAATCAGCGTAGCTATAAAAAATAAAGAGGTAGGTAATAAGGTAATGTCGTTTCTTAAAGATTTTGAAAACGAAGGGGTTGAGATAATCAATTATGAAGATATTGAAGATTTAAAACTGCTTGTAGCTACAAGACAGGAAGAGAGTATTCTCTTTTATGAGCGTTTGAAATATGAATGTTAATATAAAAAAAATTTAAAGCAGTATGATTAATATGATAATAGAAATTAGAGAGAGACGATTATGGGATATAAAAGCATGCTCCGCAGTATTGGAGCTACGATGAGACGGATGGAGAGAGAAGCAATCCGCAGAAAAAAAAATTGGAAAAGCAACAAAAGCAATATGAAAAAATGCAGGAAATAGAGCGAGCATCGTATGAGGTTGAAGTTTATGAGAATTATATTGCAAGAGTAACAACATTACAAAAAGATTGTAGTTCTGTATATAATTGGGAGAAAATTTCTATTTGCTAAAAACTGATTTGACATAAAAAAAAGACTGATTTACAATTCTAATGTTTAAAATTTTTCTGTAGAAAATAGCTTTTGTTTGCTTTTGAGGCTGAAAAAAGGTTTTAATCCTTAAAATCGGTTGAAAATTCTAACGATTAAAGTTTTTTTTAAGTATTAACTTCCAAACAAACTTCTATGTTTTTCTACAAAAAACAGATTTATAATCTAATAATGCTGATATTTTCAAGGAGGAAACAATGGGCATAAAAATAGGAATTAACGGGTTCGGCAGAATCGGGCGCAATATGTTAAGAGCCGCTTTGGATAATGAAGATGCCGAAATAGTTGCTATAAACGACCTTATGGAGCCTGAAACAATAGTTCAGCTGCTTAAATACGATTCGGTTCACGGCAGACTTAATGCGGATGTAAAAGCGTTAAGCGATGCAATAGAAGTAAACGACAAAAAGATAGCCGTAACTTCAATTAAAAATCCTGCAGACCTTAAATGGAAAGAATTTGGCGTAGATATAGCCGTAGAAAGCACGGGACTTTTCAGAGACAGAGAAAACGCAAAAAAACATCTTGCCGCAGGCGCAAAAAAGGTAATAATTTCGGCTCCCGGAAAAAATCCGGATATAACTATAGTGTTAGGCGTAAATGCCGATCAATACGACGGCGCAAAACATCATATAATATCCAATGCTTCCTGTACTACCAACTGTCTTGCTCCGGTAGCAAAGGTGTTAAATGAAAAATTTAAAATTAAAAGCGGGCTTATGACTACAGTCCATGCTTATACCGGAGATCAAAGACTTCTTGACGCTCCTCATAAAGATTTAAGGCGCGCTAGAGCGGCAGCCCTTTCTATGATACCAACAACTACCGGCGCAGCAAAAGCGGTTGCCCTTGTTTTGCCGGAGCTTTCCGGCAAACTTAACGGACTTGCCATAAGAGTTCCTACATCCAACGTATCTTTGATTGATCTTGTAGTATCTGTAGAAAAGAAGAATGTTGCCGTAGAAGAGGTAAACGGCGCTTTAAAGGAGGCTTCGGAAAGCTATTTGGCAAACATACTCGGATACAGCGAGCTTCCTTTGGTTTCGGTTGATTTTAACGGAGAAAAATTATCCTCCGTAGTGGATGCTCCATATACCTATGTTGCAGACAATTTGATCAAGGTTCTTTCTTGGTATGATAATGAAACAGGCTATGCTAACAGGATGATAGAACTCGCTGTAATAATAGGAAAAAAATTGTAATTACGATATGACTTCTCCGATTAAAATAAAAGCCCAGATAGAAAGAATAACCTATAATAACGAAGAAAACGGTTATACTGTTGCAAGGGTAAAAATATTCGGAGAAAGAAGATTAATTACGGTAGTGGGCAATATTGTATCCCCTACTCCAGGCGAAATAATAGAAATGGAGGGGGATTGGGACAATCACCATCAATACGGAGAGCAGTTTCGTATTAAAGCCTGCAAAACATCTGTGCCCGCTACCGTATATGGCATAAAAAAATATCTTGGCTCCGGACTTATCAAAGGCATAGGTCCTGTAATGGCTGAAAGAATAGTAAAAAATTTTAAGGAAAAAACCCTTGAGATCATAGAACAAGATATAGAAAGCTTAACCAAAGTCGAAGGAATAGCCTCCAAAAGAATTAAGATGATTAAAAAAGCTTGGGAGGATCAGAAAGATATTCGGGATTTAATGATCTTTCTTCAAAGCCATAGAGTAAGTTCCGGATATGCGGTAAAAATTTTCAAACGCTACGGAAATGCCGCTATAAATATAGTACAAGAAAACCCTTACAGACTTGCCGCGGATATTTTCGGAATAGGCTTTGTAATAGCAGATAACATAGCCGAAAAACTCGGGATTGCCAAAGATTCCGAAATAAGAGCAACAGCCGGAATTTTATATGTTTTAAATAAAACCGCAGAGGAAGGAAACGTATATTATCCTTATCCGCTTTTGCTTGAAAAATGCAAATCTGTTTTAGAAATATCAACTGATAATATAATATCAGCTCTTGGAAACCTAACCTTAAACAAACAGATTATAGTAGAAGATATTAATGAAGATAAGGATTGGACAGAAAATAACAAAGCCGTATATCTTGCCAAATACCATATTTGCGAAACAGCTTCAGCTTTTCGTATAAAAAATTTTATCCATTCTCAAAAATCATTATTCGACATAGATGCCGATAAAGCTGTCGAACAGATTCAGAACAGACTTAAAATTAAGCTTGCCACAAAACAGAAAGAGGCGGTTAAATCTGCTGTTAAAAACAAGGTTTTGGTAATAACAGGCGGACCTGGGACAGGTAAAACCACAATAATAAATGCCATAGTAAAAATATTTTTACAAAAGAACGCAAAAATACTTCTTGCAGCGCCTACAGGGCGGGCGGCAAAAAGAATGAGCGAAACCACAGGCTATCCCGCTTCTACTATACACAGACTTTTGGATTTTAACATGACTGATAAAAATTTCAGACATAATTTACAAAACCCCTTAAAGTGCGATCTGTTAATAATAGATGAAGCCTCGATGATAGATGTCATATTGATGCATCATCTTTTAAAAGCCCTCCCGCAAAATGCGGTTTTTATATTGGTAGGAGATATAAATCAGCTTCCTTCCGTAGGCCCCGGCAATGTTTTAAAAGATATTATAGATTCTATCGCGGTAAGCGTAGTTGAATTAAAAGAGATATTCAGACAAGCCCAACAAAGCTCCATTATAGTAAATGCTCATAGAATCAATCAGGGGCTTTCCCCTTTTTATGCAAACGATTCGCCTGATACCGATTTTTATTTTATAGAAAAAGAGGATCCGGAAGAGGTTTTAAAAATCATAATTGATCTTGCATCAAACAGGATAACCAAACGTTTCGGTTTTGATCCTATAGAAGATATACAGGTATTAACCCCAATGCACAAAGGAATAGTGGGAGCGGAAAATCTTAATAAAGAGCTTAGGAGCGTATTAAATCCAAATTCTTCTTCAATATCCGTAGGCTTTAAGACTTTTGCGGAAAATGATAAGGTTATGCAGATAACCAATAATTATGATAAAAAGGTCTATAACGGAGATATAGGCAAAATAATAACAATAGATAAAGAGGAGCAGAAAGTAGTAATATGTTTCGATTCAAATAATATACAATTTTCATTCTCTGACTTAGACGAAATAATCCATGCTTATGCTGTATCGGTTCATAAATCGCAGGGTTCCGAATATCCGGCGGTTATAATTCCCGTTTTAACCCAGCATTATATACTTTTGCAAAGAAACCTTCTTTATACCGCCATAACAAGAGGCAAAAAATTGGTAATCGTAGTAGGCGCAAAAAAGGCTATGGCTATAGGTATAAATAACGACAAAGTTAAAAAAAGATATACTCTTTTTAAAAAAAGACTCCAAAATTAATACTGTAATAAAAAAGCTTAAATTAAAAATTTGCGGGCAGATAAATTGTAAATACCGTTCCCTCTCCTTTTTTGCTTTTAACCTCTATTTTTCCGTTATGCGTCTCTATTATATTATGAACATTCGCAAGCCCGATGCCTTTTCCCCAAGCCTTTGTAGTAAAATACGGATCAAAAATATGCGGTATATCCTTTTTATCCATACCTTCTCCTGTATCGGATACTATTATCTCGATTCCGTCCCTTTTTTTATGATTTCTACATACTATCTTTATCAAATCATCCTTTTTGCATGCGTCTATGGCATTTAAATAAAGATTTAATAAAACCTGCGCTATTTTATCCGAATCCGCATTTACGGTTTTAAGATTTTTTTCAAATTCGGTTTTGATAGTTATAAATTTTTCTGTTGCTTTATTTTCTACAAGTTTTAAAAAGGTTAATACAATAGATTGAATATCAGTCGCAGTTTTATAAAGCTTGACAGGAACCGAAAATTCAAGAAGCTCTCCTACAACCCTATCTACCCTTTCTACCTCGTTTGCCATAATTTCGGCAATATTGCATTCCTTTTCCGAATTAAACTTTTTTTCTTTAAAATATGTGGCAAAACCCTTAATTGAGCTTAGAGGATTTCTTATTTCATGGGCTACTCCCGAGGCAAGCTTTCCTATGGAAGCAAGACGCCGGGCTTCCGCAATCTCTTTTCTCAGCATTGCGTTAGTATTACGATAACCCAGAATAATAAAAAGAGATAATACTCCCGCTATACTGATAAGAAAAAATATAACACCCCTGCCTATTGCATAACGAATTATAGCCGCTCTGCTTTTTTCAAATACAGATATATCGAAACCCGCAAATATAATCTGTTTGCGTAAACTTTTTTTTTTTCCTTTAAGATCTAAAGGCGGCGGAGTACAAGGTATATCCTGTTCTATATGGCGCCGGTTTCGATAAAAACAGGAAGGGGCTAATACTCTGAATACTTCAAATATTTTTTTATTTTTTGGCGTTGTAACTTTTCGCCATTTTAACTCTCTAATATTAATTTTATTCGAAAAACTTTTTTTTTTATCTATATGTTGTTTTCCTATAAAAGCCGGATCGCTATGAGCTATCACTCTGCCGTTTATATCCGTTACCGCGAGATATGCTATATCAGACTGTTTTACTATTTCCGACATAAGCATCTGCCTTTCTTTAATTCCCCAATTCATACCGCCTATGCCAGCCATAGTTCCGGCTTCAAAAGTTTTTATTATTGCGGTTCCTTTTCCTAACATAAGATAGTTAAAATTTGCTTTGTGTTCCTTTATATTATTCATAGTAATAAAGGAAAAAATCGGCAAAAATATAACTATCGCTCCTATAAAAATCCACGGAGGAATCAGACCGCTTATATCTTTATTTTTAATTTTTTTTGACATACAAAATCTCTATAATTAGATATTAGATAGAAGGGCGATATCCAAAGTAGTTTTGCTTATCGTTTCGGATTTTTGACTGGGTTGTGGATATCTCATAGCCAACTATAAAAGAGTAAATCATTATAACAAATTAATAATAAAACAGAAAGCCATTATTTATATAAAGTATTAGCAAATAATGTCTATCCTGTTTTATGAAATTTTTTACTGCTGCCTTTGTCAAAATGATAAATAAGAAAAATTGCTTTTTATCATTATCAATCTATAGGGAAACCCCATTGTTTATCTTTTTTTATCCTCGTTGTTAAGGAGGACGCAAGGGGGCTTTTTTGTATCTGAATTTAGTTGTGGAGATTTATACGGGTAAATTTTATCCGATATTTACTTTTTGATATATATGTGGCGAGTAAATTTTACTCAATGTTTAGTTCTCATTTTATTTTGTTTGAGTTTAAGGCGGAAAAAAACTATTCGGCGCAGCCTTGAAGGAAAATATTTTTTAACGGAGTTAGTTATATTTTATTAGATTTTCGATAGTTATAATGATAACTTTCCGAATAAGAATATATTTTTTAATAAATCTTTTATCGTTGGCACGCCATTTGCTACATTAACAATAGCAAATGGCGGTTGCAAAACTAATGCAACGTTTTAATAATTAAATATTAATTAATAAAAGGAGGACAAATGAAAAAGTTATTAATAGTTTCAATTGTATTGGCAGTGATAGGATTAGGCGTGAACAGCTTTGCCGGTCAGGGGAACGGAAAAGGATACGGTCAGGGAGCGGGGCAAGGTTTCGGAAAAGGACACGGAGGCGCCGGTCAAGGTTTAGGTCCTGGACAAGGTTCCGGAGGCGGTTCGGGAGATCACACAGGAACCTGTGGAAAATAAGAGTAAAAGAATATAAAGTAATTATACGTTATAATGCTCTTGCATAACTTCTTTTTTCGGTCAGTTTTCGGGTTATATTAAAATTTTAATACTTGAAATAGTTTTGGCATTACTACATTTAAAATTTTTGTATTCCGTAAAACCGAACAAACTGTTTGTTATGCAAGAGTATTTTTTATTCTATTATAAAAGAATAAATCACTAATCGAAAAATTAGATAGCGGTTATAAAAAACTAACGCAACGTTTTAATAATTAAATATCAATTCATAGAAGGAGGATAAAATGAAAAAGTTATTAATAATTTCAATTGTATTGGCAGTAATAGGATTAGGCGCAAACGGATTTGCTCAGATGGGCGCCGGATACGGCGCATGTTATGGCATGGGTATGATGCAAAACGGGGCTTATAAAAGTATGCCTTGGTTTGCATCATTGACTCTAGAAAAACAGACTGGAGTGCAAAAAGTTATTGATGATAACGGCAAAAATATAACCGCATTAAAACTTAAAATGAACGAAAAAAAAGCGGAACTTGATACAATGTTGTTTGACGATAAAACTTCTCAAAAAGATATTGATAAAGTTGTTTCCGAAATCAACGCCATTAGAAGCCAGTTATATCAAAAACATATAAATATGAGCATAGCCTTAAAGAAAGCCGGAGTTCCTTATCCCTTTTATAATCGTTCGATGGGCGGCGGAAGCCGCGGTAAAAAAGCCGGCATGGGTATGATGAAAAAGATGAAAGACTGCCCTATGATGTCAAAATAAAAGCTGTATAATAAATCATCTTGTTGATTTCAACTACGGTCATAAACATCATATAAAAATCAATCACAGCTTTAAAAAAAAATGCGGAAAAGGAAAAAACATCTCCTTTTCCGCATTTTTTTTAAGGTAGTTATCTTAAAAGATATAAAAAACGCCATCCGAAAAAAACCTGTCATGTTGAGCAAAGCGAGAAATCCCTTTATCTTTTTATAATCATAATATTTTTTTGCACGTCTTAATGTTAGCCCCGGATGATTTGGATAGGAAGCATTCAAAATAAGAAGTTATGCAACGCTTTTTAAAAAGGAGAGGTTACCTATAAGGGTGTGTCGGATGCATTTGGACTTGATTATACGGATATAAACGGGTTTTTATAGAAAAAAGCTTTCTTGTGCTTAATTTCGGAGTTGGATAAAAAAAGCCGATTTAGCAGAGTTCGGAAACTTTTTATTGACAATAAGTCGGATTACTTTTAATAAAATTCATTTTAAAATAAGATAATATTCAGCGTTAGGAAATATTGGTAATTTTTATTAATCTAAAGGGAGGTAAATAATGGCAAAACATGCAACGCCTTTGTTAGATCAGCTTGAATCGGGTCCTTGGCCCAGTTTTGTTTCTGACTTAAAACAGGAAGCTGAATCAAGAGCAAAGAATGAAAAAGGTGTGGAGCACCAAATTCCTCAGGATGTATGCGAAGACATTTTGGGAATATTGGAACTCTCCTATAAACACGGAAGAACTCACTGGAAACATGGCGGGATAGTAGGAGTTTTCGGCTATGGCGGCGGAGTTATCGGAAGATATTGCGATCAGCCGGAAATGTTTCCCGGAGTCGCTCATTTCCATACTTTGCGTATAAATCAGCCGGGCGGCAAGTTTTATAACACAAAATTTTTGAGACAATTATGCGATCTGTGGGATTTCAGAGGAAGCGGAATGACAAATATGCACGGCTCTACAGGAGATATAGTTTTGCTCGGCACAACTACTCCGCAGCTGGAAGAAATTTTTCATACCATAACTCATGATATGAATCAGGATCTTGGCGGATCCGGTTCCAACCTAAGGACCCCTTCCGACTGTATAGGACAGGCTCGCTGCGAGTATGCCTGCTATGATACTCAGGATTTATGTTATGCGCTTACTATGGAATATCAGGACGAACTTCATCGTCCGGCTTTTCCTTACAAATTTAAATTTAAATTCGACGGCTGTCCTAACTGTTGCGTAGCCTCGATTGCTCGTTCGGATATGTCTTTTATCGGAACATGGAAAGACGATATAAGAATAGACAAAAAAGCGGTAGCCGCTTATGTAGGCGGAGAAATTCCTCCTAATGCAGGCGCTCATTCGGGACGCGACTGGGGTAAATTCGATATAGTAAAAGAGGTTATTAATCTTTGTCCTACCAAATGCATGAGTTATGAAGGCGGAAAGCTTTCTATCAATAATAGAGAATGCACCAGATGTATGCACTGCATCAATGTTATGCCTCAGGCTTTAAGAATAGGAAATGAAAAAGGAGTTTCAATTCTCGTAGGCGCAAAAGCTCCTATTTTGGACGGCGCTCAAATGGGATCCCTGCTTGTTCCTTTTGTTAAGGTTGAAGAGCCTTATGACAAAATAAAAGAAGTTATAGAGGCTATATGGGATTGGTGGATGGAAGAAGGCAAAAACCGTGAAAGACTCGGCGAGTTGATAAAACGACAGGGCTTTCAAAAACTGCTTGAAGCTACGGGCATTAAAGCTATACCTCAGCATGTAAAAGAGCCTAGAACAAATCCGTACATATTCTGGAAAGAAGATGAAGTTAAAGGCGGATGGGATCGAGATATTAACGAATTCAGAAAACATCATCAAAGATAGAGGAGGTAATAAAAATGGCATTTATATCTTCAGGTTATAATCCTGACAAACCGATGGGAAATAGAATTACAGACATCGGACCTAGAAAATATGACGAATTTTATCCTCCGATAATCAAAGCTAATAAAGGCAAATGGAAATATCATCAAATTCTTGAGCCCGGAGTTTTGGTTCACGTATCGGAAACAGGAGATAAAGTTTTTACCGTCCGATGCGGCGGAGCTCGTCTTATGAGCGTAACCCATATCCGCGAAATATGCGATATAGCGGATAAATACTGCGGAGGCCATCTTCGTTTTACAACCAGAAATAATGTAGAATTTATGGCCGATAGTCTTGATAAGGCAAACGCTTTAAAAGCAGACCTTGAAAGCAGAAAATTTGCCGGAGGAAGCTTTAAGTTTCCTGTAGGCGGAACAGGCGCAGGAATTAGCAATATAGTTCATACTCAAGGTTGGATTCATTGCCATACCCCTGCTACAGACGCGTCAGGTCCCGTAAAAGCGGCTATGGATGTTTTATTCGACGATTTTAAAAGCATGAGACTGCCTGCTCATCTGCGCGTATCTTTGGCATGCTGCCTTAATATGTGCGGCGCGGTTCATTGCTCAGATATAGCTATCCTCGGTTTTCATAGAAAACCTCCGATGTTAGATCATGAATATCTTGATAAAATGTGCGAAATTCCTTTGGCTATTGCAGCATGTCCTACGGCTGCTATCAGACCTTCAAAAGTGGAGCTTGCCAACGGCAAAACCGTAAACAGCGTAGCGGTTAAGAATGAAAGATGTATGTTCTGCGGAAACTGCTATACAATGTGTCCTTCTATGCCTTTGGCAGACGACGTAGGAGACGGTATAGTTCTTATGGTAGGCGGCAAAGTTTCAAATAGAATTAGCATGCCTAAGTTCTCCAAAGTAGTAGTTGCCTTTATTCCGAATGAAGCTCCAAGATGGCCTACAACTACGGAAACCATTAAGAAAATCGTAGATGTTTATGCAAAGGATGCTAATAAATACGAACGTCTCGGCGAATGGGCGGAAAGAATAGGATGGGAAAGATTTTTTGATAAATGCGAACTTGAATTTACGCATCACCTTATTGACGATTTCCGCGATTCTGCATATTATACTTGGAGACAATCTTCACAGTTTAAATTTTAATTAGATATTATGAGCCGGAGTTTTTATAAAACTCCGGCTCTGATATTTTCACAAACGGAGATAAATAAAAAATGGATAAAGAAGCAGGACAAAAAACAGTTCTTGATTTTCTTAAAAAAAAGTCAAAGTCAAAATCTAAATTTTATCTTAAAGATTTTAATGCTCTTTTCCCGGAAGATAAACCCCGCGTAGTTAAAAATCTTGTTAATCAGATGGTTCAAGAAGAAATTCTTGAATACTGGTCAAGCGGAAGCACTACTTTGTATGGAAAAAAAGGAGCTGGCAAACAGGCTGCCGCAGAGCATGAAGATTAATAATAAATAAATGAACCTTACCGAAGAGCTGCAAAAAGAAAGTGATTTCATTCCAAGAATAATTATTGCAGCTCTTAAAGGCGGATCCGGAAAAACCATCTTTTCCGTAGGTATAGTTGCAGCTTTAAAAGAGCGCGGCAAAGCGGTGGCAGTGTATAAAAAAGGTCCTGATTATATTGACGCCGGATGGCTTGCGCTTGCCGCAGATAAGCCATGCTACAACCTTGACAACTTTCTTATCCCAAATCATCAAATCAAAAATTCTTTCATATCAAACAGTCATAATGCCGACATAGCTATTATCGAAGGCAATAGAGGCATTTTTGACGGGCTTGATACAGACGGTACAACCAGCACCGCAGGGCTTGCCAAAATGTTAGATGCGCCGGTTATATTATGTCTTGACTGTACAAAAACCACCAGAACCATAGCCGCTGTTCTTTACGGCTGTTTAATATTCGATCCGAATTTAAAAATAAAAGGGGTAATATTAAACAGAGTGGGGGGAGCCAGACACGAACAGATTATTCGAAAATCAATTGAAAAATATTGTAAAATACCGGTACTCGGCGTAATTCCGAAATTAAAAGAAGATGTTCTTCCCGAACGCCACATGGGGCTTGTGCCTACGCAGGAGCACAAATGGGCGGAAATCTCGGTTCAATCCATTTTATCTATTGTAAAAAAGTATATAGATATTGATAGAATCATAGCTATAGCCGAAGATACCTCAAAATTAAGTATTGATACCGCTATTGAGCCTAAAACCCCTTCTATTAAAGTCAGTCCCAAACCTAAAATAGGAGTAATAAGAGATTCCGCTTTTCAATTTTATTATCAGGAGAATCTTGACGCTCTTTGCTCTTATGGAGCGGATATAGTTTTTATAAGCCCTTTAAAAGATAGCGATATATCCGACGATATATCGGCTTTTTATATAGGAGGCGGTTTTCCGGAAACTCATGCCGCATATTTAGCGGCAAATAAAAGTTTTAAAAATAAAATAAAACTTTTTGCCGAAGCCGGAATGCCTATTTACGGAGAATGCGGCGGACTTATGTATTTAAGCGAATCGATTAGAATTGACGACGCCATATATTCTATGACCGGAGTTTTGCCGATTCAATATTCATTTTCCAAAAGGCCCGCGGCTCACGGATATACTATAATTAAAGTTCAAGAAGATAATCCATACTTTAAAAAAGGTATGATAATAAAAGGGCATGAGTTTCATTATTCAAAAGTTGAAAAATGGAACGGAAAGGACAGCTCGCTTGTATTTGATATGACAAGAGGGGTAGGATTAATTAATAAAAAAGACGGAGCTCTTTATAAAAACGTTTTGGGAACATATACACATATACATTCTGCAGGAAATCCCTTTTGGGCGGAATGTATGGTAAAGCTTGCCGTAAATTATTCAAAAAAATAGGGAAGCAGAATTTATTCTTACTCCCCTATTAAAAAGGTCATCTTTATCTTATTTAGTTAGTTTTAGGATGACAGCCTTTGCAAGTAGCAGGCGCCGCTTTGGTTTTATTCTCTTTATTATAATCTTTATGGCAGCCTTTGCACTGAGCATGCATCATATCTGCATGATATTCCCGTTTTTGTTTTGGAGTAAGTTTCGGGGCGTCTTTGCCTTTTGGTTTTTCTCCGGGTTTATTATGGCATTCTATACATTTTTGCACATCGTCTCCGGCTTTTAATTCAAGAGCCGCTCCCTTATCATCGTGATGGCAGGTTCCGCACTCTAGCTTAAGATCTTCGGCATGTTTTTTATGTGGAAATTCGCATATACCTTTTTTATGTTCGGTATAAGCTTTACTTTCCATGTTAATTATATCTTGAGGCGTAGAGTCTGCAAAAAGACCGGCAGATATAAAAAAGCTTACAAAAAGCACGGCGACTGCAAGTAACAATAATTTTTTCTTCATAATTAAGCCTTTCCTTTTAATTAATCAAAATTAACGGTTAAATTTTTTTATTTTTATTAATTTTAATTATTCAAATTGTCAATATGCAAGCTTATTATTTTTAAAATTTATTTCGGAGCTATCTGTATTTTTGTTTAATTTACTTTAACAAGACATATTATAATAATTATCATGTCAACCTTATGGTATCAAAAAGCCGCTTGTGAATAATTTTTTACTATGTAATGGTTATATTAACCAACCGCCGCTATTTTAATCTTAAAAAAAGGCGGGCGGTCAACGGCTTTAGAATCTTATCGACAATAACTGAATAAAAGGAGAATTAATATGAAAAAAATAATATTTATTCTGATAATAGTAATGATGATTACTTCTACTAGCTTTGGGGAAAATCAACAAATGGGCGGACAAATTTTGCAGAATAGTCCTGTTGATTTTAACATCGGAAAAAATAAAATCTGGTTCCTAAGCGAAGGAGCAAAAGTTGTCGGAAATCTTTATCTTCCGAAAAATTATAAAAAAGGGGATAAATTGTCTGCAATTGTCGTAGTCGGACCTAAAGGATCGGTAAAAGAACAAACAGCAGGAATTTATGCAAAAAAATTATCCGATAAAGATTTTGTAACTCTTGCCATAGACCATAGAACCTATGGCGAAAGCGAAGGAGAACCAAGACACTACGAAAATCCTTATATGAAAATTGAAGACATCAAAACAGCGGTAAGTTATATCGGATCCCTAAATATTGTTGATAAAAACAGAATTGCCATGCTTGGAGTTTGCAACGGAGGCGGTTTTGGCGCCGCAGTTGCAATTTATGATAAAAGAGTAAAAGCTTATGCTTCTGTTTCAGGCCTTTTCGACATTAGAAGTCAAATAATTAACGGCAAACCGGGAGATAAAGAAAAATTAGCAAACATAATGAAACGGTCCGGAGAAGCAAGACAAAAATATTTTGAAACAGGCGAAGTAGAGTATATAAAGCAAATGCCGGAAGCAGACGAAAATTCAAATCAACTGCGAAAAGAGGCGGCTGAATATTATCTGACATCCAGAGGAAAAGTTCACAATTGGGGAAAAAACAGAATGGTTCTTTTTAGCAAAGATACTCGCAGAAGTTTTGATATTACAGACCAAATTGAACTTTTGACGCCAACCCCTTATCTCGCCATTGCAGGCGCGAAAGCTCTTACCTTCGGTTTAAGCGAGACTGCCTTTAAAAGAGCGAATGAACCCAAAGAACTCTTTAAAATAGAAGGCGCGACACATATAGATCTATATGACATTGATAAATATGTAAATCAAGCCATTGACAAGCTTACCGACTTCTACGCCAAATTTGTGAAATAAACTTCTTTCTGTTTTGCAATTAAAGCTGATGACTAAATTAAAACAAAAAAAATCATCATCCCCAATGTTATAGAACAATTAATTTTTTAAAAACGTTGCGTTATATCGAATCAAAAACAACCTTTAATACCGCTTTGCCTATTATATGGGCTTTATCCGAAATAGTATAACAGGCTTGTCTATCTGCGCGGGGGTCAACGTCTCCTATTTTCAAGCCTGCCGAAACCGCCCGATTATTCATAATCAAGCCTCTTACCGTTCCGTTAAAAGGAGATTTGACTTTGGCGTCATTCACATAACAGATTATATCCCCTTTTTTTACATAATCTCCTATATCCAAAACATTTTTGATTACGCCGGATTTAGGAGCCCGCAATACCCTTTCTTTTGTATAACCCATCACGCTTGCCGGAATCCCCGTATTTGCAGAGGCGAATCCTTTACGGATAATTTTTCCCAAGTTTTTGCCTCTGTTTGTTTCAATTACTACATCCGCATCTTTTCCGGCTTCCAATCCGGGTCCCAAAGCTATGGTAAGAGGCGCAATATTTTTTTTTAATCCCAAACTTTTTTTTGCTATTGTTGCATCTATCACTATATCCGGTTTAAAAAAATTAACGGCGTCGGATAATGTATCGGCTATAACAGGAATATTATTGTCGGATAAAATTCGCTCAACCTTTTCGTAATTATCTGCAAAAACCGCTGTTACGCCTTCAACCGTAGTTTTTCCGTCAATTACCGCCTGCGCGAAAGATACTTTTCTTCGCACCGAAAGAGGATTATCTATCTCCAAAATCAAAAACTTTATTTTTGCTTTATAAAGATTATATGCAACGCCGGAAGCAACATCTCCGCCTCCTTTTATTATTACGGATATACTTTTAAAAACCCCTTGATAACTAATCGGTTTGTTATCTTTAATCTTTGACATTTTATATTTTTCCGTTTAAAAATTTGTTTGTTTTCCGTAGGAACCATTTAATCTGATTTTAAATAATAATATAGCGAAATTTTCAAACTATCAACAATAATAAAGTTAAGGAAAATATAAGATGCCTGTAATTAGTAGATTTCTTGGAATCATCATTTCGATGTATTGGAACGATCATTTACCGGCTCATTTTCATGCAAAATATGGAGATTACGAAATTACGGTAAATATTGAAACGGGAGTGATTGAGGGAAAGTTTCCAAAGCGAGCTTTGAGATTGGCGTTAGAATGGTATGAAAATCATAAAGATGAACTGATAGAAAATTGGAAATTATGTCGAAACAAAGAAACGCCGAAACCGATTAATCCATTGGAGTAATATTATGATTTTACATGTTACCAAAGCAAAATACTTAAAAGGCTATCAAGTTAAAATTTCGTTTAACGATGGAAGAACAGGAACCGTCGATTTAAGTCAATCTTTAACCGGATCGCTTTTCAAACCGCTTAAAGACATAAAAATATTTTCGCAATTAAAAGTTGATAAAGAGTTAGATACCGTTGTTTGGCCTAACGGCGCGGACTTAGCTTCCGAATATTTATATTTCCAAGCATTTAAAAAAGAGCCGGAACTGCAAGAAAAATTTAAGCAATGGGGATATATTGCATAATATTAAAGCAGATTATAAACGAACATAATAAACGGAATAAAATAAAATGAAACGTAGCCTTCTTGATACAATCGGAAACACGCCGATTGTAGAAATAAAAAAATTAAATCCCAATCCCAAAGTAAAAATATTTGCAAAATTAGAATATATGAACCCCGGCGGCTCGGTTAAAGACAGAATTGCTTATTCTATGATATTAGACGGAGAAAACAAAAAAACATTAACATCCGATAAGATTATTATTGAAGCCACAAGCGGAAATACAGGAATAGGGCTTGCTTTGATTTGCGCTATAAAAGGATACAAGCTTATGATAGCTATGTCTGAAACCGCAAGCGAAGAGCGAAAACAAATATTAAAAGCTATGGGAGCGCAGCTTATTCTTACCCCTGCGGCTTTGGGAACGGACGGAGCAATAGAAGAGGTTTATAACATTGCAAGAGAAAATCCCAATCTTTATTTTATGACCGATCAGTTCAACAATCCGGCAAACTGGCAAGCTCATTATTACGGAACCGCAAATGAAATATGGGAACAGACAAACCGAGAAATAACCGCCTTAATTGCCACAATGGGAACCACAGGAACCGTTATGGGATTATCAAGACGATTAAAAGAGCTGAATAATAAAATAAAAATCATAGGAGTGGAACCTTATCTGGGGCATAAGCTGCAAGGGTTAAAAAATATGAAAGAGGCGTATTGCCCCGAACTATATCAAAAAGAACTGCTTGATAAAAAAATAAACATAGACGACGACGAAGCTTTTGAAATGACAAGACGTCTTGCAAAAGAGGAAGGCTTATTTGTAGGAATGAGCAGCGGAGGCGCTTTAAGCATAGCCCGAAAAGAGGCTGCGAAAATGGAAAGCGGAGTTATAGCGGTTATTTTTCCGGACGGAGGAGAAAGATATCTCAGCACGCCGCTTTTTGCGCCCAAAGCAAAAACAAACATACGGTTTTTTAATACAATATCCGGTAAAAAGGAAAATTTTTCTTCCTTAAAAGCGAACGAAATATCCGTATATTCTTCCGGACCCGCCGCGTTTTCAAAAATCGATTTAAGCGAATGCAGACGTTATCTTCTTGCGGACATAATTTGCAGATATTTTAAATTTTTAGATTTCGGAGTAAAACAGATAACAGACATTACTGATATGGACGACAAAACAATAGAAGCCTCTTTAAAGAAAGATATGTCCATAACCGAATTTACGCAAAAAAACATAAAATCATTTAAGCGGGATTTAAAAACTTTAAACATACAGCCCGCATCCGACTATCCCAAAGCAAGCGAACATATACAAGATATGATACGGCTTGCAAAAAAGCTTGTTGAAAAAGGTTTTGCTTACGAAAAATTACGCTCCTTATATTTCGATATTTCGAAATGTAAAGAATACGGAAAATTATCCCGTATGAATCTTGATAAAATAAAAATAGGAGCAACCGTTGATTTGGACAGTTACGAAAAAAACAACCCCAAAGATTTTACATTATTTAAGCGGGCGAAACTTTCCGAATTAAAGCGCGGAATATATGCAAAAACAGACTGGGGAAACGTTCGCCCTTGCTGGCATATACAATCTGCCGCAATAGCCGCAAAATATTTGGGCGAAACATTCGATATACACATAAGCGCAAGAGATCTTATATTTCCTCATCATGAAAATAAAATAGCAATAGCCGAAAGCGCTACCGGCAAGCCATTGGCAAAATACTGGATAGATTGCGATAAAGTTATGTTTAACGGCAAAAAAATCGATAAAGAAAGCAATTTTTATACGGTGGAAGACTTATTAAAAAAAGGATATACAGGAGAAGAAATAAGATACTGGCTTATAGCAACTCATTATGGAAAGCCGATAACATTATCCGACCAAAGACTTAATTACCGCAAAAGAGCGCTTTTACGAATAAATCGGTTTATTTTAACCCTTATAAATATAAAACAAGGGAATGCTTATTCGGAAACCGAACAGCTTTGTTACGATATAAAAAACGATTTTACATCCGCTATGGACGACGACTTAAACGTATCTGCGGCGCTGGCGTCTATTTTTATAAACATAAAAAAGATAAACGGATTAATTGCAGATAAAAAACTTAATAAGGTAGATGCGCAAAAAATTATCAAAGTATTTAAAAAAATAAATACGGTTTTGCAGATATTTGATTTTGATAAAAAAGATTATGACAAAAACATAGAGACTTTAATAAAAAAACGGGAACGGGCAAGAGAAAATAAAGATTGGGCTAAAGCGGATAAAATAAGAGAAGAACTTAAAAATATCGGAGTTGATGTTTGTGATAGGAAGATGGGAGGATAGGAGGAGAGATACAAAGGAAGAAAGGAGGAGAGAGAGAGGCGGGGGTTGGTAAAAACGAGCTGACTTTGATAGAAACGAGCGGAGATTGATAAAAACAGGAACAGATTGTCAAAAATCGGAAATAATTGTTAAAAGTAAACTGAATTTTTATTTATTAATGCTGATAACAGGGCTGGCGGAACGAACAATTATCTGCTCCATATTAGAGCCGAAGTTTTCGTTTTCTTTATTATGATGCGCTATAACGATTAAAGAAGAATTTTTTTCTCTCGCATATTTTACTATTTCAACATACGGAATCCCTTCACAAACATTGGCTACAGTTTTTATTATATTTTTAGTATGAGGAATATATTTTTCCTCTATTTTTTTGTAAGCGGCGGATATTTGCGAATCTATTTCGTCCTGTTCTATTATATTTTTTGAAAAAACGGGGCTTATATCCGCAACATTAAAAATATCAAGGTTACAGTTAAAAAATTTCGCAAGATTAGCCGCAAAATTAAAAGCCGCATCCGATTCTTTTGAAAAATCCGCACAAAAAAGAATACTTGATATATTTTTTAAAAAAGATGAACTCGGACGGCATAAAACCATAACCGGAATAGGCGAAGCTTTTGCTACTCTTAATACCGTAGAACCGAGCATATGTTTTTTGTATACCGAAATTTTTTCTTTGGAAGTTCCGCCGAGCGTTACAATATCGTACCTTCCGTTTTTAATTTCTCTTAATATTTCGCGGTAAGGCATGCCTACCGCAATTTTAATATCAAAGCTTTTTGTTTTTTCAAACTGTTTGGCATAATATATTTTTATCTCCTCTTTCACCCAAGATATATATTCTTCGCTCGCTTCAACCTTTTCTCCTGTTTTTACGTCTATAACCTCTTGGCTAAAACCGTGAGCGGGCATTCCCAATACATGAAAAACGGTAATATGGGCATTTGTTAAATCGGCAAGCCGAAAAGCCGATTTTGCCGCATTATCGCACGCATGATCTGCAGATGCTGCAAGCAGTATTGTTTTAAACATAATTTTTTCCTTTTTTAGAGATACGAAAATGCAAAATTGCAAAGTAGAGACGTCGCATGCAACGTCTCTACCGTATTGGCATGCAAGCCATATATTATTAGTCCGTTACGACGCAGGTTTCATAGATTCCGGAATTTCAACCATATCTATAAGCAGAGGCTTTAAAAAAGACCATTTGATTCCTATTTTAAATTCCTCTTCCAAATCTCTTATTGCATCCCAGCAGTTGTGGCAGGGCGCAAGAACAAGTTTTGCGCCGGTCTTAATTATTTGATCCCGCTTTACTGTAAGCCCTTTGTTACGATGATTTCTGTAAATTCCTATCCCGTTAAAGCCGCCTCCGCCCCCGCAGCAAAAATTGTTTTCTCCGCAAGGCTCCATTTCAACAAAATATCCGGGTTCCACTATGTAACTGATTATTTCTCTTGTAATGTCTTTTAATCCGCCGTTGCGGACATAATTGCAGGAATCTTGTATTGTAACAGGCGTTTTTATACGTTTTTCAGGATTTATTTTAAGTTTTCCTGTCCGTAAAGCTTCGGCAACCCATTCTACATAATGAATAGATTCTACCGGAGGTTTTCCATCTTTTCTGCCCATCCAGTATGGTCCTTCTATAACCGTAGCTCTATGAGCGTGTCCGCATTCGGTTCCTATCATTCGTTTCGGTTTTAAACGCTCCATTGCTTCATAAACATGTTTAACCTGTATTTTACAGGCTTCCCAGTCTCCCGCAAACATTGCTAAACTTGTTTCTTCCCATCCTTTGGAAGTAACCGTCCAGTTTTCTTGCGCAAGATTAAAAAGTATTGCGGCGTAAGCCAAATCTTCGGGATAATACTTTACCTCTCTTGCATTAACCGTGTACATTATATCCGCATTTTTAACGTCAACCGGAACTTTAAGCCCCTGATAATCCTTTTCATATTCTTCGACTATCCACTCGAAAGTATCTATAAAATCTTCGTCCGTTATATCCATCTGCGCATAATATATTCTGTGCATTCCCGCTCCGATTTTCATTTCCAAAGGAACAAAACCCTGCTGATATAATAATCCGCGCAAATAGCTAAACATTACGCCCGTATCAATTCCATTTGGACAATACATAGCGCATCTGTTGCAGCATGTGCATTTTCCCCAAGTGGTTTCCATAGCCGTCTGCATAAAGGCATTGTCAACGTCGCCTTTACGCTTAATTATTTCCCCGAGCGTGGATTGTATCTTATATGAAGGAATCTGTGTGGGATCTTTGTCATTTGCAAGATAAAGAAAGCAGCTTTCCGCGCATATGCCGCAGCGGGAACATATCTCAAGCCATGTTTTTATTCTGGAATTTAAAGTTGTTTGAATTGTTTTCCATAAAAGATCCGTATCAACCTCCAAATTTTGCATTTCTTTATAATATGTTTTGCCTCTGGTATCTTTAAGAAGCGCTTGAAGCTGCTCTTTTGTTTTGACAGGTTCTTTGGAGCATAGTTTGCCCGAATACATATATGCTTTCTCCTTGATTATATATTTTAAAAAACTTGTTATAATATTTTATTGCCGTCTGCGTCGATTAAAAATATTCGGATTTTTACCAAGCCATTCCGTTTTTAGATTTCATTCCGCCGCGTTTGATTTCGAAATCCATACCTATTTGTATTCTCGAAGCAAAAAATAAAACCAGATGAGATAATTTTGTAAAAGGCGCAGCTATTAAAAACACCTCGCCGAATATTATATGAGAATAAAGCCAAAAAGAATAATTTCCAACTTCATATCTTGCGCAAAGTCCGGTTATAAAAGGAGCGACAGCCAAAAATAGTATAAAATAATCGTAACCCCTTGTTAGAATTCGCGCTTGAGGCAAAACAATACGCCTAATTGTTAAAATGACGGCTCCTATAACAACGAGCCAAGATAATATATCCGCTGTTAACTGGTTAAGAATAATGGAATGGAATATGCCTAATTTGCCTCGGATAAAAACATTATGCGCAAGTAAAAAAAACGGAACTATAACAGCGCCTACATGGAAAGCAAAGGATGCTATTGTAATAAAAAAATGTTTCCGCCATACGCGAGTTAAGAAAGGAAAGAGCCATTTAAAAACCGATTTCAAAGCCCCTTTGATTCCATAAAACGGATACGATTTGTAAGCTACCCGGTCAAGTCGCCAATTTAATCCTGTGAAATAAAAAATAAATCGAACAAATAATCCTATAAAAAAGATTGAGACCGAAACCCAGAACATAAATCCGGTTAAAAATTGATACATTGTTTTCCCCGCTTGTTAGTTTTTGTAGAAAAAAGCTTTCTTTTATTTAATTTAGACTTTTTACAAAAATTTATTAATCTGCCAAACCGCTCTCTTTTTATTCGGAATTACTTTGATGACACCCTTTGCAAGTTATGGGCGCTGTTTTCACTTCTCGTTTTAACAGATCAATGTGGCAGTTTATACAAGCGCTATGAGAAACGTAAGCAAGCGAATTTTTATTAAAAACTTCTTGTTCGTCATGACATTCAATACAGTTAGACTCTTCTCCTTCTATATATACGGTTTTATTAAGAGTATTATCGTAGCTATGATGACATGTTCCGCAGTTATTTCCATAAGCTTCCGAAGCTTTTATAAAAGGAGATGTTTCGTGTATATCGTGAAGCGAATCATAAAAAGATACGGGCTGTCGAGAAGAGACAAAGTTTTTTTTTTTTTTATGGCATAAGCGGCATTCGCCGTTTATAGGACCTCTTTTTTTACCGGAAATCTTATTATGGCAGCCGGTACAGTTATTATGATATAAATCCATATATTTTGATTTGCCGGTTAATTCTTTAAATCCGAATATAAAAAAATTATTTTTTTTATTGTGGCATATCTTACAATCATCTTTTGTTTCTAATTTTTCGGTATGAAGATCGTGAAGAAAAGAAACCTCCGGCATTTTCGGAACATATTCTTCCGCCTGCGCTTTTATTATAATAATATCGGAACAAGAGACATTGCCATCTATAATATCGGCAAATAAATATCCGCTTCCGAAGACTATAATAAATATATATAATAGAAACGAATAAATAATATTATTATTTATTTTAAATATAAATTTTTTGTCATCATTCATTTTTTATTCTTATATTATTGATAATATTTTTTGAATATATGCTTATAAAGAGAAAATCAAGGAATATTTTTAAAGATAAACCTCATAATAAAAATATAAAAATAAGAAAGGATAAGAGTAGAAGCGTTTAAACGCTTTATAGCCGTTTCTTCGGAAAGCGTTTTTATAATATCGGTTTTATAATCGGGATAACGATTGTTCAGGTAATAAGATAAATTTATCGGTTAGGTTTTGGTATTCTCTATTTTTCGAACAAGAAGATGAATTGTTGCCAAATAAAAGTAAAACATCCAACTTAGCCAAAGCGCAGCATCATAATCTGTTTTCTGTTTTTCATTATGATGACGAATACCGAAATTATTTGCTAAATTCCTTACTGCATGCCTTCGATCATCTAATGTCGCCCCGTGTCTTCTATATTGACGAACTGCCGATTTAATTTTTTGCGTTACCTTCTCATCATTTGACGGAATACCCGCTTTAAATATTTCTTCAAGACCGATTTCAGGCTTTTCAAGTATTTCCCCATCTTTACTTATCTCGAATTTACCTATATATTTTCCGAGAACTTCATTAATTTTTTCTCTGAATTTTTTTTGACCTTCTGCTTTGTCAAATTCATTCCAATAGTTAATCTGCCAATAATTGTCCCAAACTCCACTAATTGGTTTTGAAACATGTATATACAAGAATTCTATAATATCGAAAAGGTCATCTTGGCTGTAATCTTCTATAAATTCATTTATAGGCCATAAATTCTCTTTGCTAATTTTTAAAAATATTTCAAATTCGACATTGGGAATTTTTGGTTTACGATCATCGTAAGCATAAAAGCTTTCATCAAAATAGCCGTTTTGCTTCATATTATTGTATAATAGTTTAAATAACTTTTTTAAATTATTTAAAGTTAAACCGTCTTTTGCAGGATTTGAACCTGTCCTAATTGAATAGTATGTGTGATTTGTCAT
>JAFDMF010000008.1 GCA_019306065.1 Deltaproteobacteria bacterium | reverse complement strand
AATCAATTAACTTGTTGAGAGTAATTTCAAAAATATTTCAAGATATATCATCATAACTTAGCTTTTTTTATTGATAATAAAAAAATAAAGAGATAACAGCCAGCCATTTTTACTATTTAATAGAATATCATTGTTAGTAAAAACTATTTTTGCTGTTCATCTATTATATCTAAAAGAGCTTCTGCAAAACTATTAGTTAAAATTTGGTTATGATTCATACTAACTGTTGGAGCATTTTGAATAACGATAAACGGTAACTCCCATGACTCTTTGCAAGAATACTCATTATATTCATTTGTATGGTTGTTTGTATGAAGATACCACGTTTTATTTTTTATTAATTTCACACATTGTGTTTTTTTTTCGTACTTTGCTTTTAAATTATCAATACATGTCGCATTGTCTTCAGCGCAAGCCCATAGTCCATGAGTTATATGTTTTTTTGAAAAACCGACAGATGGGCTATCAGTAAGAAATGGTAACAACCATTTCACTGGAAAATCAGTGTTCGACTGCATAACAATCACAGGAAATTCTGTCCTTAAGTCAAGCCGTTTATGAATTACGCCTTGTATCCCCTTGTCAAACTCTGAAGCAGATAAAGCTGGATTAAGCATTATAAATTTAAATTGTTTGCTAAAATCAAATATACCATTTTTAATTTCGTCAAAAATTGAGTAAAATAAAACAGAGCCTCCCAAGCTATGCCCAATAATTGTAACTCTAAAATTATTTTTGTCTTTTACTATCGTTTTAAGAATCGATAAGACTTTATTTAATGCTTTAGAGCCAACAATATTAGAAATGTTTTTTCTGGATTTAAGTGTTAGATAGTTTATTCCTGTCTTTTCTTCGCCTCGCCACCCTAAATATATGCCAATAGTATTATGATTTTTTCCTTTTTTACCCAAATTACTTAAAAATTTTTTAAAATCAATAAGATGTGGATCATTAGGATGAGAGTTATGATGCCATCCATGTATAAACAATACAATATGTGTGTTCTCTTTCTCATTTTTTAAGCCTGAAATTAGATGAGTTATTTGATTTTTATTATGAAACTCACCATTGTCGTTGACTTCTATTATATAAGGATTGGTTATTTTAGATAGAGGAACATTTCTATAGTATGATTTATCAGGAACGTTTATACAGCTACAGAAACATAATAGCCAGACTAATAATATATTTTTGATTATTTTATTTTGCCAATCCATCATTTACACTCCTTCTTTTAATTATTTTCTATGAAAATCATATCGGAGTTTTTTTAACCTGATAAACTCCGTCTATTGTATAAGTTTGATCAAAAGAGTTTATAACCGCATCAACCGCTTCGCCCTGTTTTATTTTATTGCAGTAGGAGGCGCATATGCCTGCTGCGGTTTTTATTTCCTCTTTTGTTCCTCCGTTGACGGCAAGCCCTACGGGTCCGGGAATATCTTTCATTTGTATAAGAATATCTTTTTGTTTTGAATATAAGGATAAAATATTTTCGTTATCCTTTTGATCTCTTCCTACTATTATTTTTATCTTTTCATCTATTCTTATATGTCTTCCATGTTTTAAAAGATGAAATTCTCTTTCTTCATACTCTTTTTGATGTGCAAAAAGGTCTTTTAATCTATCGGAAAAGCCTTTATCCGTAAGCAGGCATCCTCCTGCAGGCGCGGGGTAATCCGTTATATTAAAAGTTTTTGCAAGTTGAATTTGGGGTTTTCTGGATCTTCCGTAAAAATTAAGCATGTTATCTTTTTTAATCCAGCCTTTTTTTTCCGGTATTGTTTCGGGAAGTATTTTTGCGCTTAAAGGTCTTAATATATAACCGTCAAAGCCTGATTTTTTCTCTACATAACGCAAGGCGGATTTGGTTTGAGACATTGGTCTTTGCCCTGCCACTTCGCCGCTAAAAAGAAAATCGAATCCTTTTTGGGTCATCATTTCTCCGGCTTGGGCAAACATGAAGGCATGGCAGTCCATACAAGGATTGATATGTTTTCCGTAACCGCATGCCGGATTTTTAAGCATTTTAATATATTGCTTTGTAATATTTTTTATTATAAGGGGTATTCGGACAATCTCGGATGCTTTTTTGGCTTTTTTTGCGGAAAAAAAGGGGGTTTCAAACGATACCCATTCAACGTAGATGCCTTGTTCGCGTAAAAATATTCCGGCAAGGATGCTGTCTAATCCACCGGAAGAAAGTCCTAATGCTTTTACTTTTTTTATGTTCATAATATATTTTTATCGGTTTTGAGTTTTTTCTCGCTTTGCTTGTCTAAATAACGCAATAAAAGGAATTTTTTTTTTATATGGTTATAACTTGATTAGGAGATGTCCAATTCGGACATCTCCTTTATAGGCGCGCCTTGTTGTATTTGAATTTTAGCAATAGAGGTTTTTTTATGTTAAATACGAAATTGAATATTAAAAAAATTTTAAAAATTTTAAAAGAGCTTTATCCTTTGGTTGAAACTGCGCTTTATCATAAAAATCCGTTTCAGCTTTTAATAGCTACAATATTATCCGCAAGATGCACGGATAAACAGGTTAATAAAGTAGTTAAAAAACTTTTTCAACAATTTCCGGAGCCGAAAGGTTTTGCCGAAGCGGATTTAAAGTCTATAGAAAACCTTATATATTCAACAGGATATTATAAAGCAAAGGCTAATAATATTAAAAGATGTTCCGAAATGCTTTTGAAAAAATATAATGGCGAAGTTCCGGGTTCTTTGGAAAAGCTTGTAAAACTGCCTGGAGTAGGCAGAAAAACCGCAAATGTTGTTTTGGGGTCTGCTTTCGGAATACCGGGTATGGTTGTAGATACTCATGTATTAAGAATATCTTCAAGGCTCGGATTTATAGAAAAAACCAAAGACGCTAAAAAAGCGGAGTTTGCTCTTATGGAAGTAGTTCCTAAAAAGGATTGGAACGGTTTTTCTTTGCGTCTTATATTTTTCGGCAGGCAGATTTGTATTGCAAGAAAGCCTTTATGCAAAACTTGCCCGTTATCGGAATTTTGTATTGAGTATAAAAGCGCCGTTTAGTTTTCGATTTTATTGGTAAGTCCATTTTCCCCCTGTCTCATATTAAAAGCCTCCATTCTTGCTTTAATCAGATTTACGGTTTTTAGTTTTTCCAGACACCATAACGGAGCGATAATCTCTTTGGGATGCGGGTCGCTTGTAAGCCTTTGAATGACTGTTTGCGGCGGTAGAAGCTGAATAAAATCGCATAGAACGTCAACATATTCTTCCATGCTTATAGGCGTATATTTGCCGTTTTTATAAAGTCTTTCAAGTTCGGTTCCTTTGATTACATAAAGAGAATGAAATTTTATTCCGTCAATTTCAAGGACTGCAACAGCTTTTGCGGTATCTATCATATCTTTTTTTGTTTCTTGTGGAAGTCCTATTATAACATGGGCGCAGATTTTTATCCCTCTGTTTTTTGTAAGTTGGACGGCTTGTTGAAAGGTTTTGAAATTATGCCCTCTGTTTATTAAGTTAAGGGTTTTATTTTTGGAGGATTGTAGGCCGTATTCTATCCATATTAATTTTTTTTTTGCGTATTCTTCCAAAAGAGATAATATCTGCTCGTTTATGCAGTCCGGTCTTGTTCCTATGGAAAGCCCTGCAATATCTTTTACGGATAAGGCTTCGTCATAATGTTTTTTTAAAATATCAAAGGGGGCGTAAGTATTTGTGTAGGATTGAAAATATGCCAGAAATTTTTTTGCTTTAAACCTTTTGGCAATTTTTTTTTTGCCGGTTATTAATTGTTCGGTTATGGAGATTCCTTTTGCTTTTGCGCCTGTTCCGGAGCCTTGGGCGTTGCAGTAGATGCAGCCGTAAAAAGATATTTTGCCGTCTCTGTTTGGGCAGGTAAACCCAGCGTCAACCGCTATTTTATGAACTCTATGTCCGAAAAGGGTTTTAAAGTATGAGTTTAGATTAAGATATCTTTTTTCCATTTTTTTTAAATTTTGTTATATAACAAAATTTTATCATCCTTTTTTGCGATTAAATTTTCATTAAGAGATTTCTCACCATTTCGTTTGTCGAAATAACAAGCAAAAATTTTTCCAGTTATGTCAAGGCAGCCGTTACGTCCTGTCATTTCGAGCGAAGCGAAAAATTCCTTGATTATTTTCTCATAATCATTTTTTTTGTCTTTCTAAAATAGTAATAGATGTTTGTTGAAATGACAAATAAGAAAAATTGCATTTTACTTGTTTGATTTTTAATATTATCATAAAAGCTTAACTAACTATGTATAATCCGATTTTTTTAAAGATTTAATTTACTAAAGACCTTTGCCCCACAAAGAATTTTGTTTATTTTAAGGCATGCGAAAATTTTAACCGCAGGAATAGATGAACTGTTTTGAGGATTAAAATTTGAGCATAACGCCGAAAACGAGCAAAATAAGACATTGTGTAAGGGTTTTTACTATATATTACGGCAGATGGCAAATGAGCATTTATAATAAAAAATATGACATAATTGTAATAGGAGCGGGGCATGCAGGATGCGAGGCGGCGCTTGCAGCTGCGAGAATGGGATGTTCGGTTTTGCTTATGGCTATAGACATTGATAAGGTTGCCGCAATGCCTTGCAGCCCTTCTATAGGAGGTATGGCAAAGGGACATCTTGTTAAAGAGATTGATGCGCTGGGCGGAGAGATGGCAAAGATTGCGGATAAAACCGCAATTCAATATAAAACTCTTAATATCAAAAAAGGGGCGGCGGTTCAATCTTCCAGAACTCAAAATGATAAGAATCTTTATCATCAAGAGATGAAATCTGCTGTGGAATATCAAAAAAATTTGGATTTAAAGCAGGCTTTAATAAGCAGATTTGTTATAGAGGGCAGTAAAATAGCGGGGGTTGAAGATAGAACCGGTTTTGGATACGAAGCTAAAGTTGTGGTATTGGCAACAGGCACTTTTTTAAACGGGCTTGTTCATGTAGGGGATAAATCTATTAAAGCAGGACGCGCCGGAGAATTCGGCTCTTATAGTCTTCCTTTACAATTGGCGAGCTTGGGTTTCAAACTCGGAAGAATGAAAACAGGGACGCCTCCCAGACTTCATGAAGGCAGTATTGATTTTAGCAGATTTGAACTTCACAAAGGAGACGATAAATTTATAAGATTTTCGGCTTTTTCGGATAAGGAGGTTTTACTGCCGCAAATGCCGAGTTATATAGGTTATATAAAGGAGCCGAGCGTAGAGCTTGTGCGCAAAAATCTAAAATATTCGGCTTTATACGGAGGCTATATAAAGGGGGTTTCGGCAAGATACTGTCCTTCTTTTGAAGATAAGATTGCAAAGTTTCCGGAAAAAAGAAGACATAGGGTTATTTTAGAGCCTGAAGGGCTTGCTACAAAAGAGATATATGCAAGCGGGCTTGGCAATAGTCTACCGTTAGAAATTCAGATTCAATTTGTCCGCTCTGTTGAAGGCTTGGAAGAAGCTGAGATAATGCGTCCGGCTTATGCGATAGAATATGATTATATAGATCCGATTCAGCTTACGCCTTCTTTGGAAACTAAAAAGATTTCCGGGCTTTTTTTGTCCGGTCAGATAAACGGAACTTCGGGATATGAAGAGGCGGCGGCTCAGGGGATATGGGCTGGAATTAACGCGGCGCTTAAAGTGCAAAATAGAAAATTTATGATTTTAGACAGATCCCAGGCTTATATCGGGGTTATGATAGATGATCTGATTACAAGAGGAACAAAAGAGCCTTACAGGATGTTTACTTCAAGAGCCGAATACAGGCTTGTATTAAGAGAGGATAACGCCCCTTTAAGACTTTCGGAAATAGGTTATAAGCTTGGTCTTATTACAAAAGAAAGAATTGAGGCGGTAAAAGATGATGCATTAAAGGTAAAAAAAGAGATTAAGCGGATAAAGAAAACGGTTATAAAACCGAACGAAAAAACCAATCGGTATTTGATAGAAGCAGGTACATCTCCTATTGATAACGGAACCTATTTGGATAAGCTTTTAAAAAGAGCGGAACTCGGATATGATGCTGTAAATAAACTTGCAAAAAGTCCGGAGTCTATAACGGAAAATATCGCAAGACAGGCGGAGATTGAAATTAAATACGAAGGTTATATAAAAAGACAGGTTAAAGAGATAGCAAAATTTAAGGATGCGGAATATATTAAACTAAATCCGAATTTCGATTATTTTAAAATTTGCGGTTTATCCAACGAGATGAAAGAGAAACTTTCGGCAATAAAGCCTGTTTCGCTTGGGCAGGCTTCAAGAATTGACGGCATAACTCCCGCCGCGTTATCCGCAATTATGATAAGTCTTAAAGCAAAAAGCGGGGCAAATAAACTTGAACATCTCCGAACCGAATTATAATGCCATGAAGATTAAAGAAATTTATCCTAAACAAGATTATACGCTGCAAATAGTAGATGAGAACGGGCGAGTCGGAATTTTTGACGTTGCTCCGTATTTGAAATACGAAGCCTTCGCAGATTTAAAAAATCAAGATGCTTTTATGCAGATATTAAACGGCGGTTATTTTATAGAATGGGCTTGCAGTGCGGATTTAGGGGCGTTTTAGTTTAAGATAATTCTCATAATCCCTTCCTGTTTTGTTTGAATAACCTCTATAATCTTTAATTTTACCATCTCAAGAATTGCAAGAAAGGTTACTATTAATTCTATTTTGGTCGCGCTTTTTTCAAACAAACCCAAAAAGACCTCCATCTTTTTTGCTTCGAGTATCTTTATTATTTCGTTTATTTTATCTTTTATAGATATAGCATCCGCGGTTATATTTATCTGTTCTTCCGGCGCAAATTTGTTCATTATGCCGGCAAAAGCCTCTATAAGCTCGAAAAGTCCTACTTGCAGGGGTTTTTCTTTGGCATTCGGTTTAAATTTATCTATATCTCCGGCTCTTACAAAGGTATCTACTCCGAGTATGTTGTTTTTTCCTAATTTTTGCGCGGCAGATTTTATTTTAAGATATTCTATAAGAGGTCTTGTTATCTCTTCTCTGGGGTCTTCGATTTCGGAATCTTCATCTTGAAAGATAGGTAGAAGCATTTTGGATTTTATATGCGCCAAAGTCGCGGCCATCAATAAAAATTCTGCCGCAAGATCTATCTTCATAGCTTTTATTAATTTAAGATAATAAAGATACTGCTCGGTTATTAAAGATATTGGTATATCTTGTATATCCATTTCATTTTTTTTAATAAGATACACCAAAAGATCCATCGGACCTTCAAAAATATCAAGTTTTACTTTGTAATCGGAATTATTGTTCTTCATAATTTAATAGCGGCTTTTGCCTCTTCCATTGTAGCGGAAGCAACGGCTCGCGCTTTTTTATTTCCGCTTTGAATTATATCTTTTAACAGACTGGGGTTGGCAAGATAATATTCTCTTTTTTCTCTAAACGGAGCAAGAGATTCTATAAGGTTTGCGGCAATTATTTTTTTGCATTCCACGCATCCGATTTCGGCTTTTTTGCAGGATTTTTCTATATCGTTTCTTTTGGTTTCGGAGGTGTATAACTTATGAAATTCATACACGTTGCATACTGACGGATCTCCGGGGTCTTTTTTTTTTGCTCTTTGCGGATCGGTAATCATTCCGGATACTTTGTTTCGTATATTTTCGGGCGCATCCGAAAGATATATTGCGTTATTATAACTTTTGCTCATTTTTTGGCGGTCTATTCCGAGTAATTTGGGGCTTTCGGCTAGCGCGGCTTGGGGTTCCGGAAATACTTTTCCGTAGAGATAGTTGAATCTTCGGGCTATTTCTCTTGTAATTTCAACATGAGGAACCTGATCAATTCCTACGGGAACGGCGTCTGCTTTATAGATTATAATATCGGCAGCCTGCAGAACAGGATAGCCTAAAAATCCGAAGGTAGAAAGGTCTTTGTTGGATAAAGCAATTACTTGTTCTTTATAGGTAGGATTCCGCTCAAGCCATGTGGCTGGAGTTATCATAGAAAGAAGCAGATAAAGCTCGGCATGTTCTTTTATTTGAGACTGCACAAAGATGGTTGCCTTTTCCGGATTTAATCCAGACGCAAGCCAGTCTATAAGCATGTCTTGAGTATTTTGCAAAATGTTTGAAGGGTTTTCGTATTCGCTTGTTAAGGCATGCCAATCCGCTACAAAATAAAACGACTCGTATTCGTTTTGCATTTTTATCCAGTTTGCCAAAGCGCCATGAAAATTTCCAAGATGTATTGAGCCTGTAGGTCTCATTCCGCTTACTATTCTTTTTTTATCGGACATAGTTTTTAACTCCTTCATATAGTTATATGCTAATATTTTCTTTAAAATATGGCGTAAAAGCATCATACCCGTTTGCTTTTAATGTGTCTGTAAAAGATAAGGCGCTCTCCTCTTCTCCATGAACCACCGCTATTTTTTTTATGTTAAGATTCGATTTTTTTAAAAAGCCTGTGAGCTCTTCTTTATCTGCATGAGCGCTAAATCCTCCTATTTTAACCACTTTTGCGCGCAGCGGATAGCTTTTATTAAAAAAATTTAAAACAGGGGCTTCTCCTATTCTTCCGTTATTTTCAAATTCTCGCCCTTTATCCAAAATGTGCCTGCCAAAGGTGTTTTGAGCCATATACCCTACTATTAAAATGATATTTTTTTGATTATGTATTTTATATCTTAAATGATGTAAAATTCTGCCAGCCTCGCACATTCCGGAAGATGATATTACTATATGTGGTTTTTTTTCTTTCATCAGCTCCATAGATTCGGCGACGGATTTGGTAAAGTTTATCTCTTTAAATGAAAAAGGGTTTTCTCCGCGTTCCAAAAAGGTTTGATGCACTTCTTTGTCATATACTTCCGGATGTTCCCCAAAAACTTTTGTAAGTTCTGTTCCAAGGGGGCTATCTACAAATATCGGCAGTTTCGGAACCGCTTTTTCGTCATAGAGTTGATGTAAAACATATATTATCTCCTGAGTTCGTCCGAAAGCAAAAGCAGGAATTAATAATGTTCCTCCTTTATTGTATGCGTCGGTAACCGCTTTTTTTAATTTTGTTTTTATATCTTCCGCTTTTTCATGCATACGGTTCCCATAGGTGCTTTCCATTATAAGCAGATCAATGTTTCTATCCTTTTTTTCAAAATTTAAAGCCGGATCTCTTAATATAGGTTTTTCGGAACGCCCAAGATCTCCTGTATAACATATTCTTTTTTCAACTCCATTTTCTTTTATTCGCAAAACAGATATTGCCGAACCCAGAACATGACCCGCTTCATAAAAGATAACCTCCGCATCTTTTCCTATTTTTATCGGATACCTGTAAGGATAGGCTTCTATGCAGCCCAGTGTTCGTTTTACGTCTTCGATGCCGTAAAGATGCTTAATTCTTGGAAGATTATACTTGTATAAAACCTCGCCTATTGCTTTAAGATTTAATTTTTGTCCTATAGGTTTAAGCAGGTTTCTTATTCGTTGCGATTCTTTATTGTTTTTGCTTGATACTTTATTTATTTTATAAAGATGCGCTCTTGCGGTTTTATAATTAAGGTATGCAGCATCGGATTCTTGTATTCTGGCGCTGTCTTCCAAAAGATATTTGGATATATCCGCAGTGGCTCTTGTGCATATTATACGCCCGCCAAAACCTTCCCTGCTTATTAACGGAAGCCGTCCGGCATGATCAATATGGGCATGAGAAAGAATGATGTTTGTAACCAAATCGACTTTAAAAGGAAATTTTTTATTTTTATCAGCGCTCTCTTTTCTTCTGCCCTGAAACATTCCGCAGTCAAAAAGTATGCCGTTTTCGCCGAATTCCGTTAGATGAGCGGATCCTGTAACTTCTCTTGCGGCTCCGTAAAATGTTACTTTCATATTTTCCCCTTTTTAAATTTCGCTGTCTATCTTTGTATTTTGTCCGTTTTCTACGTCGAAAAAAAATTTCAATCCTCGAAATAGTTCATCTATTCCTGCAGTTAAAAATTTTTTTCGTCTTTAAAACGAATAAACTACTTTGTTATACAGCGGAATTTTATCAGTATTTTTATAGTTATTAAGGTTTCCTTTTTTAGGAATAAGATAAAAAATCGGATTTAAGCTTAAAAGTCAAATTCTTTTTTTATTTTTTATATAATGCATTATCTTTTGTCTATAAATAAGCTGAGAAAGTTTTTATATTTATTTTTCAATCTTGTAGAAGTTATGCCTCTGTCTTGAATTTTATTTAACGCTTCCTGCGAAACGGGTTTATATAGTTTACAATCTCCTTTTAAGATTAACTGTTTAATTATAAGCGGATTAATTTCTCTGGCATCTTTATAATTGATTACGGAATCATGTTTAATAAAGGTATGGTCTTCTTTTTGTAGAATACAAGAGGTATCGGAATTATTACGTTTGGAGGTTAGGTTCACACAAAAAAATTTTCCGTTTTCGGTAGGAGCGATAATGATAAACAGATATTTATCATTGGGCGGAGTAGCCAATAAAAACGCGTTGCCTACATTTAATTGGTTAAGCATTTTGCTATGTTTTCTTTAATATGCAAGCAGCATATCAAAGTGGTTTTCTCTGGTAATGTTTTCTCTAATAGCTTTTATATCGTCTTCGGTTTTTCCTAATTTGGAAAGTATCTCTTCGATTTTAATCGGAATTGCGCTACCATAAGGATTCTGCCATTCCGGGAAGAAATGAGTCGAATTTGATAATTCCCATACGTCTATATTCCCGCAGGTTTTATAGATTTTTTTAATGATATTTTTTTCCTCTTCGCAAAGTTCGTCGTTTCCCGGATCCTCGGATAATCGGACGCAGTAATTTTGAGGCGGCGAGATATATTTAAACCAAGGATTATCTTTATCATATATGGGACCATGATTGATCATATCATATATTTTACTTAAAATGGGACAATGATTCATTGAAACATACTTATCCCCGGTAATAGTAGCGCCCATTTTATCTAACGCTATTCTATCCGTAAGATAAAGCAGTTTGATTAATTTCATATATTCCATAGCCCGTTTATTTAACTTTAAAAAAAGTCCGGCGGCTTGAACCGTTTTTAACGGATTATATTTAAATTCCATTTTATGCCTCCTGCTTGGGCTGTTTAATAGAGTATGCCATATTGAATTTAAAGTTTTGCCTTTGTCAAATTATTAAAAAAATTTTCAATTTTAGTTCGATAGTTGGGAAAGTATTTTATTAAATATTTTTTAAAATCCTTGATATTTTTAGGTTTTAAGAATTCATCAAGTCTTGCCGTTTTAATATAAATATCCCGTGTGCATGAAGCGGCTACAGTCGTAGGATTTATCCCGCTCTTCTTTGCGATTTCCCTTACGGCGGACTTTCTTGAATATCTTCCTGTTATAACCAGTTCATAAACTCCAAATATATGACCGAATTTTTTAGACATTTAATCTTTTTTTTTATTAAAGTTTTATATATTCGGATTATAACAGAGAATCAACCAATTTAACATAATAATTTTCAAATAGATATGGTGTAGTATGAGGCATAAAAAAAGATTTTAAGGCGAAGCCGACAGCCTTTTTAAGTATGAGATTTTTCCGTCCGAAAAGGGTGTGTCCATACATGGGAATATAGCGTTATTGGTGTATATGGGGTCAGCGTTAAGATCGTAACGGGAGGTTTTTACCGCCATATCCCACATTTTTGTATGAGGTATTGGAGTATAATAAGCCAAAACAGGAGTTATTCTTGCCTGTTTTACAAATTTTATACCGGATTCCATCTCTTTTACGCTTTGTTCGGGCAGCCCTATTAAAAGATACGCTCCAACCTGGTTGTACGAAAAACCGGCTTTTTTTAGATTTGTTACGGCGTTAATAAAATCTTTATCGGTAATTTTGTTATCCATTGCTTTTCGTTTTTCAAAATCGGCAGTCTCAAGTCCGATTCTTATTGAATGAAAACCAGCCTTAAACATAAGCGTTGCAACTTTTTTCGAAATATTTTTTGCGTGAAGAGCGTTAGGGGTATGGAATCTTATATTATATCCTTTTGCTATGATTTTTTCTAACATCGGTATTATATGATTTTCGGAATCTATTAAAAGAGCGTCGTCATAAAAAACAAAATCTTTTACCTTGAATTTTTGGCGCCAAAAAAATATTTCTTCCGTTACATTTTTATGATCTTTTTTTATAAAATTCGGATTTAAATATTTTGAAGCGCAGTAAGCGCAGAAATAAGGGCATCCTTTTGAGGTTATAATAGGAATATAGGCTATTTTACTTTGAAGATTAAATGCGGGGTAGGGATAAGAATTAAAGTTTTTCAGATCTAATTCAAATACAGGTTTTTGCTCGGTATATTTTTTCACAAGCTTGAAAACCTCTTTTATTCCGTCTCCTTTTATTACAAAATCGGCTCCTGAATTTATTAAGGCATACTCATAACATAAATTTGCGTAAATGCCGCCCAGTATTATAGGAGTATCGGGAAAAATATCTTTTAACAAAGATATGGTTTCGGTTACTCCCGGATACTGGTAGGTCATAAAGGAGGTAACCAATATAACAGAAGGTTTTTGTATTGATAACAGGTTTTCAATAAACCATTTTTTCTTTATTCCGTATCTGTAAAAATTTTTTGGAACATCTTCTAAACCTTTTGGTTTGTTAATTTTGGTTTTAAGGTATGGACCTCTTCCACATCTATAATCTGGCTTGATATTTTGTTTTGCTTTTGGATGAAATCTGTTAAGGCAGTCTGCATAAGAGATGTTATAACCGGATTTTTTCAGTATTGAGCCGATATATAACAAACCTATGGGTTTTGCCCAAAAATCATAAGCTGCAAAATCGCATATCCAAGGGTTTATAAGCAGTATATGATTTTTATATTGTTCCTTCATACAAATCTTTCATCGAAAAGCATAAATCGTAATCGTTCCAGTCTAACCTGCTGTTTGCAGTTGAAGAACCTTGCAAATAAATTTTATTACAGAGGAATATATTCGGCTTCATTTACATTGATAACAATATCATCTAACAGTTTTTTATTAATCATAACCATTTCAACTAACTAAAAATACTGCATAGAGGTTTTTTTAAGCTCTTCTACGCTAAATAATAATTCGTATTTTTCAATTCCAACCGCTTTTGAAAGCTTTTTTGCTGTTGCAATACATCCTTTTTCATCTTTGGAATGAATCATTGTATAAAGGTTATAATGCCAATCTTTTTGAGGAATTCTTTTATAACAATGGGTAATTTCTTTAAATGAAGCAAATTTTTTGCCTACCTCTTCGGCTCTGTCTTCCTTCACCTCCCAAGCGCACATAGCGTTTGCTGAAAAACCGGATTTTTGATGCCACAAAGTAGCTCCAAAACGTCTTATTATTTTTTTATCCGAAAGTTCTTTTAATACTTTTAAAAAGGTTTCTTCCGAAATCTTCAAACGCCGAGCCATTATTTTATAAGGTCTTGAGGCTACGGGTATATCTTTTTGAAGGGCAGAAATTATTTTTTTTTCGGTTTCTGTAAAATTACCCATAAGTTTTGCTCCTGTTTTTTTCCGGAAACAAAGATAACACAGCCTCTTTATTTGCTTTACAGATGCCGCGCTCCGTTATAAATCCTGTAATAAGCCTTGCCGGAGTAACGTCAAAGGCATAATTTGCCGCGGGGCTTTTTTGCGGCATTATTGCAACCTTTTCAATTTTGCCGCGGCAAAACCCTTCCACATATCTTATTTCGTCCGAATTTCGTTTTTCTATCGGAATATCCTTTATTCCGTCTTTTATTTTCCAATCGAATGTGCTGGAAGGAAGCGCTACATAAAAGGGTATTTTATTATCTTTTGCGGCAAGGGCTTTTAAATAGGTTCCTATTTTATTTGCAACGTCTCCTGTATAAGCGGTTCTATCTGTTCCTACTATTGCAATATCTACCAAAGAGTGTTGCATAAGATGCCCGCCCGCATTATCGGTTATTACGGTATGTTTCACCCCTTTTTCTTCAAGTTCGTATGCGGTAAGTCTTGCTCCCTGATTAAGAGGTCTTGTTTCGTCAACCCATACATGTAGATCAATTCCTTTATCAAATGCCGCATAAATAGGCGCGGTAGCGGTTCCGTATTCTATGCATGCGAGTCTGCCAGCATTGCAATGGGTTAATATATTAGCCGTTTTTCCGTTTTTTTTTTTTGATATTTCTTCTATCAAAGATAAGCCGTATTCTCCTATTTTTTTGCAGTTTTCAACCTCTTCTTCGGCTATGGCGCTCGCTTCTTTTTTTGCTGTATTTATTATATCTTCTATATTCGCCGAAAAATTAAGTTTTTGAAATACTTTTTCAACCGCCCAAATTAGATTGATGGCTGTGGGCCTGGCATTTTTTAATTTTTGACACTCGGCGTCAATATATGATTTTATATCTTTGCAGTTATCCGAAACGGTTTTTGCCGCTATATATACTCCGTAAGCGCCAGTTACTCCTATAAGAGGGGCTCCTCGGACATACATATCTTTTATTGCCGTTATAACTTGAGCTACGGAGATAAGCTTTTCTATTACCGTTTTATGCGGAAGTTTTCTTTGATCTATTATATTTACGCTGTTATCCGTTTTATCAAACCATATAGGACGCATATTTTTTCCTCCGTCATATCTTTTTTATTTCGGTTAATTTTGGTTTTATTTACAGTCTAAAAGTAGTATTGACAATAAAAATTATAAAAGTTCGCAGCATAACTTCTTATTTTGCCCATTTTTGCATATCTTTAAAATTAACAAAATAATAAAAAGAGTTCTTCCTTCGGTTGACAGGACGGGAAGCGATTTTTTTTGCTTGTAATTTAGACGAGCGAAGCAAGGAGAAATCTCATAATAATACATATAAAAATGATTGAATTTTTTTATAACAAAGCGTAAAGGGAAAAGAATTTATTCCGAATAACAAAATATTTTATTAAAGTAGGTTTTATGATGATAAATATTACGCTTCCAGATGGTAGTATAAAAGAATTTCCAAACAGCCCCACAGGCGCGGATATAGCAAAAAGCATTTCCGAAGGTTTATTTAGAAACTGCGTTGCGGTTGAAATAGACGGCGAAATAAAGGATCTTAATTGTAAAATAGAAAAGGACGCCAGAGTAAGATTAATAACTACAAAAGATAAAGATGCGCTTGGAATAATGAGGCACAGCGCCGCCCATGTTATGGCGCATGCGATTTTGTGTCTTTATAAGCAGGCAAAGCTTACCATAGGGCCCATAATAGAAGACGGCTTTTATTACGATATTGATATGGAGCCTGTATCTCAAGAGGATTTTTTAAAAATCGAAGCTGAGATGCAAAAAATTATTAAGGCAAAGCTTCCGTTTGCCCGAAAAGAGATCGGCAAAAAAGAGGCTTTGGAATTTTATAAAGAGGATCCTTATAAAACCGAGTTAATATCCGAACTTGAAGACGGAACCATATCATTTTATTCGCAGGGAGATTTTACAGACCTTTGCAGAGGGCCGCATGTTCCGCATACAGGATTTATAGAAGCAGTTCAACTTACCAAAGTGTCCGGCGCTTATTGGAGGGCAGACCAAAAAAACGATCAGCTTCAAAGAATATACGGAACCGCATTTTTTTCCCAAAAAGAGCTTAAAGCTTATATGCGGTTTCTTGAAGAGGCAAAAAAAAGGAATCATAGAAAAGTAGGCGCTGTGCTGGATCTTTTCAGCTTTCATGACGAAGCCCGCGGAATGCCTTTTTTTCATGCAAAAGGGATGGAGATTTGGAATACTCTTTTGGATTTCTGGAGAAAGGAGCATAAAAAAGCCGGATATATAGAAACAAAAACTCCTCTTATATTAAACCGCAAACTTTGGGAAAAGAGCGGGCATTGGGAAAATTACAGAGAAAATATGTATACAACAAAAATAGATGAAGAGGATTATGCAATAAAGCCTATGAACTGCCCCGGCGGAATGCTTCTTTACGGATTAAAACCCCGTTCTTACAAAGATCTTCCTATAAGAGCCGCAGAAATAGGGCTTGTTCACAGACACGAATTAAGCGGAGTATTATCCGGCTTATTTCGGGTAAGGGCGTTTCATCAAGACGACGCTCATATATTTATGACCGAAGCCCAGATACATGATGAAATTTTGGGAGTTTTACGCTTTGCAGAAAAAATATATTCAACCTTTGGTTTAGATTTTCATCTTGAGCTTTCCACAAGACCGGAACAATTTATCGGCACAGACGAACAATGGGAAACTGCAACAAGCGGGTTGGAAGCGGCTTTAAAAATATATAACAAAGAATATAAAATTAACGAAAAAGACGGCGCTTTTTATGGGCCCAAAATAGATATGCACATAGAAGACGCTTTGGGCAGAACTTGGCAATGCGGAACAATACAGCTTGATATGTCTTTGCCGGAAAGGTTTGATCTTAGCTATATAGATAACCGTAATGAAAAGGTAAGACCAATAATGATACACAGAGTTATTTACGGCTCGGTGGAAAGGTTTTTGGGAATACTTATAGAGCATTTCGCTGGCAGATTTCCGCTCTGGCTGTCTCCGGTCCAAATTATAATTCTTCCTATAAATGACGAAATAATTCCTTATGCCGAAAAGGTTAAAGCAGAGTTTGAAAATAAAAATTTTAAAGTTGAAATAGACAAACGAACCGAAAGTCTTAATAAAAAGGTAAGAAACGCTCAGATAAATAAAATTCCTCTTATAGTAACTATAGGAGCAAAAGAAAAAGAGGCGGATACCCTTTCTGTCCGCACTCTTGATGGCAAAGTAAAATACGGAATAGCCAAAAAGGAGTTTATTGATAAGGTAATTGATAATATTTCTGATAAAAATTTGAAGCTTATTTTTTGAAAAGAAGCCTTTTTGGCGTGATTTTAGCATTTTTTACCAAAACCGAATAAAAGGATAAAGTCTGAAAATTATAATTAAGACTGCGATATAAAAAATATTGAAAATTTCTATGATTAAAAAGATATAAACATAAAAAAGAATGATTATAAACGGAGATAACCATCTCCAAAAAGTCCGTTATCCAACAAAGGATGAAGTTGGATGGCGGGCTTGAAATAGGAGACTGATATTAGCATGAATAATAAAAACCAAATTATTATCAACGGCAATAAACTCTCTTTTGAACGAGGGGAAACGATTCTTAACGTAGCAAGAAGAAATAATATCGAAATACCTACTCTTTGCGAATTGAAAGGAGCTTCTCCTACAGGAGCATGCAGAATTTGCGTAGTGGAGGTAAAAGGAGCAAAAGCGCTTATAACGGCATGTTCTACTTCCGCGGAAAACGGTATGGATGTTATGACGGAATCTCCGGATGTAATATCTTCAAGAAAAGAGACTTTAAACCTTCTTTTGGCTTCTGGAAATCATAATTGCGCTATATCCGGCGTTAAAGATTGGACGCAATTTCAATTAAACGTTTGTAAAGATGAAGGTAATAACGAAGAACTATGTCCTTCTTGGGGAGAATGCAAACTTCAGGATTTATGCTTTAGATATCAGGCGATAGGCGGACAATACGAACAAAAAAGAACAAAATATCCTGCGGAGCTTGCAAATCCGTTTATAATAAGAGACTTTTCTCGCTGTATATTATGCGGAAGATGCGTTCAGGCTTGCAACGAAATACAGGTAAACGAAGCTATAAATTTTGGATACAGAGGAGCGGATACAAAAATTGTGGCGGCAGGAGATAGACCTCTAAAAGATTCCGACTGCGTATTTTGCGGAGAATGCATTCAAGTCTGCCCTGTAGGCGCGCTTGTAGAAAAAGATGCTCGTTATACCGCAAGATCTTGGAAAACAGAAAAGGTAAAAACCACCTGCACATACTGCGGGGTAGGCTGTCAAATATTTTTGCATATAAGAAATAATAAAATAATAAAGGTAACGGGTGATGCCGAATCTCCTCCAAACTACGGCAGTTTATGTGTCAAAGGGAGATTCGGTTTTGATTTTGTAAATTCTTCCGAAAGGCTTACATCTCCTTTGATAAGAAAAGATGGAGAATTAAAAGAGGCTACATGGTCGGAAGCCTTAAATTTTACGGCTAAAAACTTTGCCAAAATAAAAGACAACTACGGCGGAGATAGTATCGGAGTTTTAACATCCGCAAGAATTACGAATGAAGAAAACTATATTGCAAACAAATTTACCCGAGCTGTTTTAAACACCAACAACATAGATCATTGCGCTCGTCTCTGACATTCCTCCACCGTAGCCGGTCTGGCTGCTGCATTTGGAAGCGGAGCAATGACAAATACCATAGCCGATATTGAAAAAGCGGACGTAATACTTGTAACAGGCTCTAATACAACCGAAAATCATCCCGTAATATCATCATTTATTAAAAGAGCCGTAAAATTTAAAAATAAAAAGCTTATAGTAATAGATCCGCGAAAAATCAAACTGGTAGAATTTGCGGATATATGGATAAGACCCGCATTAGGCGCTGATGTAGCTTGGATAAACGGTTTGATGCATGTTATTATAAAAGAGGATCTTTACGATAAAAGATTCGTAGAGGAAAGAACCGTAGGATTTGAGCAGTTAAAAGAGATAACCGCAAAATTTACTCCGGAATATGCTGAAAAAATAACAGAAATTCCGGCGGATAAAATTATAGAGGCAGCCCGACTTTATGCGGGCGCAAAAGCGGGCTCTATACTTTACTGTATGGGTATTACCCAGCATATTACAGGTACAGATAACGTAAAATCTTTGGCAAATCTTGCAATGCTATGCGGCAATTTGGGTATAGAAGGGGGAGGCGTCAATCCTTTAAGAGGACAAAACAACGTTCAGGGCGCATGCGATATGGGAGGGCTGCCGGACGTATATTCCGGCTATCAGAAAGTAATACTTCCGGAAATGCGTCAAAAAATGGAGACCGCTTGGAAGGTTCCGATTTTACCGGACAAACCCGGATTAAAAGCAACCGAAATGATACCTAATGCTCATACAGGAGAGTTAAAAGCTTTATATGTAATAGGAGAAAATCCGCTTGTATCGGATCCGGATTTAAACCATGCAAAAAAATGTATGGAACATCTTGATTTTTTGGTTGTTCAAGACATATTTCTAACAGAAACCGCAAAGCTTGCAGACGTAGTTTTACCATCAAAATGCTTTGCCGAAAAAGATGGAACATTCAGCAATACCGAAAGAAGGATACAAAGGGTCCGAAAAGCGGTCGAAGCGCCCGGACATGCAAGAGATGATTGGAAAATAATATCTGAGATAGCGCTTAGAATGGGATACTCAATGCATTACGAAGATTCTGAAAAAATAATGGAAGAAATAGCATTTGTTACCCCTTCTTACGGAGGCATAACATATCAAAAGCTTGAAAAAGAGGGAGGTATTTATTGGCCCTGTCCGAATACAGAACACCCCGGAACCCCTATTTTACATGTGGGAACGTTTCCAATAGGAAAAGGGGTATTTAATGCAATAGATTATATTGAGCCGGCAGAAAAAACAGACGAAGAATATCCTATGTATCTAACTACAGGGCGTATAATATATCATTATCATACTGGCACAATGACAATGAAAAGCGAAGGATTAAACGAAAGAGCGCCGGAATGCTTTGTAGAAATAACAAATAATGACGCCGAAAAATACAAATTAATCGAAGGCGGAAAGGTTAATGTCACTTCAAGGCGCGGCGAGATTGACGCCGTAGTAAAAATATCGGACAAAGCGGTATCCGGCACGGTATTTATACCGTTTCATTTTGCAAATGCAGCCGCAAATATGCTTACAAATGCAGCGTTGGATCCTATATCCAAAATACCGGAATTTAAAGTATGCGCGGTAAAACTTTCGCTGGTTGAAGCTAACTGATAATACTTTTAAAATTAAAAGCGGTTATAAGTATGAAAAAAACTTTATGACTCAGTTACGATCTCGGAATTAGGGGAGACTACGAAGGGCTTTATACATAGCTTGACACCAAAGGCGCTATTGAATGCGGAGACAGTCTTGCTTTTATTAAATCGGATATATCAGACGATATTATTCAAAGTTTAAAAGAAGATATTGAAGAAAATGTGGAAACAAATAAAAAAACCCACATTTATATAATATATCGGGATAAAAAAACCAATAAAATGAAAGGCAAATTTATATTAGGCGCAAGAAAAGCCGCTCCTTGGACATGATATTCAGGAGCAGACGATTCTTATGAGGAAGAAGCGGTATAAATTTATGAAAAATGCTCTGGCTGATACAGGCTGATGGTATGCTATGTTTGATGAAAAAGACGCATATTATGACAAAAAATTAGCCAAGAAGCTTGCGGGCTTTAAAATAATTATTCCTTACCCAATCCTTTATTTAACGCTTCGAACTAAATTTGTAAAAAATAAATTTGCGCTTTTGGATTTTAAAAAATTTTTAAAATCGGATAATATAAAATATCTTAATGATAAATTATATAGAGACGAGGTGCTTGAACGTTCGTTTGAGTCTTCATTAAAAAAGAAAAGACATATTAGTGTAGTAGGTTGGCTTTTACGCCTTATTATTGATGCTTCGAAAAATAAAACAGATTGTCTGTTTACTGTTAATTTAAGAGATTTTATTGACATAACAAGACCGGTTGAAATTTTAGATATAAGACCAAATATTAAAAGTTAATTCGCCGGATAATTTGTTCTATCAAACAATCCGAATTTTCGGATGCCGAAACGGTAGAAACGGCATTAATAATTCAACTTCTTTATTATTTGCTTTTTATTCGGATGAAAAGATTACTTCGTTCTATTAACGAGCGGTATTTTATTTTAAACCTCGTTATTTGCAGATTGTTTAAATTAAATATTATTAGCGTTTTATTGTTTTGGAAAAAAAATTTATTATAATAACCCCTAAAATTATAAATATCATTCCTATTACTGCAGGCAGATCAGGAATCTCCTTATACAAAAATATACCTAATAGCATAACTAATACAATTCCCAAACTAGACCATATTGCATAAGTTATTCCGATAGGAATTGTTCTTAAAACCAGCGTAAAGCAGTAAAACGACGCGGCGTATCCGATTACTACAATTGCGCTCGGAAAAAGCTTTGTAAACTTTACAGACGCTTTTAGCGCGCCTGTAGAGATTACTTCTAAAATTATACCTATTGCGAGATAAAAATATGCCATATTAAGTAATTCCTCCTGCTATTACAAATAATCTTAATAGTAGCCTATGTTGTTAAAATTCGGCGTAAAAACAAAAATTATATTCTAACCGCTTTTTCTAATGTTTCGGAAGTCCATTGGTTTACGCTTTTTTCGTATACTTGAGCTCTTGCTCTGTTATCGCGGCGTGAAGTTCAGGAGCGACACGCAGTATAATTTTACCAGAATAATGTTTTTGCACTGTAAAATGTTTTGTTTTTAACTTCCCGGAAATATTATTTGCCAAATAATATTATGTTAATTATAAAAAATGATAAATGAAATATTGTGTAATGTCAACGAGAGTAGCGGGGAGAAATCTCATAATAAAAATCTGAACAGGTAGAGAAGCAGATTTGCGTTTTCTACTGATAGCCAAATATAAAAAAGGAGATTATAATGTATAATCCGGAAAATAAAATTCCGAAAGCAGAGATTGAAAGCAGAATAAAAAAATTTCAGTCTTATCTTATAAAAAATAATATAGATGCGGGGTTAATTCTTCAAAATACGGTTCTTTATTATTTTGCAGGAACGATTCAGTATGCATATCTTTATATATCTGCTTACGGCACATCTATATTATGGTTAAAAGAAACTTTAAAAGAGCCGTTTTGGAATCCGGCATAGAAAAAATCGTTTCTTTTTCGAGTTTGAAAGATTTTTTTTCTATATTACGCAAACAGGGTTATCCGCAACATAGAACCATAGGTATGGAATTAGACGTAATTACGGCGGGTATGTATCTTAACTATAAAAATTGTTCAACCGGATAAAAATTGTGGATATATCTCATTGTATCCGTCTTGTATGCGGCATAAAATCGGAGTATGAAATTGATTATAATAAAAAAAGCCTACAAATTATCGGATAAAAGCGTATCTTATGCCGCAGAATTATTAAAAGAAGGGATTTCCGAGATAGAGTTTGCAGCGGAACTTGAGGCTTATATGAGAAGGTTGGGGCATCAGGGAATAGTAAGGATGAGGCTTTGGGGAAACGAGATGGTTTTACGGGCATATTTTATACGGTGTTTCCGGCGGATTCCTACATATCTTGCAGAGGAGCGGGTTTAAATTCTGCAACCGCTCAGATGGCTTCTTTTAAAAAGATAGCAAAGAATGAGCTTGTGGTAGTAGATTATGTATTTGCATATAAAGGTTATTTGGCGGACCAGATGCATATTGTATCTATTGGTAAATTGCTGAATAAGCTTATTGAAGCCCCCAATGCAATGTTAGATATTGAAGCTTTGATAGAAAAGAGATAAAACAGGGTGTTATCTGATATTGCATTTATAATATAGCGATTCAAAAAGCGGAAGGGCTTGGCTTTAAAGATAATTTTATGAGAGCGGATGCAGATAGAGTTACTTTTGTAGAGCGCGGAGTAGGGCTGGAATTGGATGAATATCCTTTTTTGGCAAAATGGCAGAAGATGCTTTTGGAAAAAAATATGATAATAGCCGTTGAGCCTAAAGCGGTATTTGAAAAGATAGGAGCGGTAGGAATTGAGAATACCTGCCTTGTTACAAAGCAGGGGTTGGTATTTTTTACTAATTTGGATAAAAATATTTTGGATGTTAGTGAGGTTTTTCATACAGGAACTAATGCTATGTTTATATGAGAATTTACTGCGGCAGTCTGTGTAATCTGCGGTCAATCTGCGGTATTAAATATGGTATTGTTAAGTTTTACGTTTGTCTGGTATTTTTCAATTGTTACGGTAGTATTTTTTTCAGGCTCCGTTGCTATAATTTTATACGGCAGCAGGTAGTCTCCGGTTTTTTTGTAATCTTTAATTTCTATACTTCTTATCTTTTCTTCTATTTTAATTATCGAAATGTCTTTTTTATCAACAGTAATGCGGGTATTATTTTTTAATATTATTATATCCTCTTTATTTTTCGATATATATTTTTTTATATTTTCAGATCTTATATCGGCGTTTCCGCTCATAAGGGTAAGCAGGTTTGTTATATTTACAGGAAGTCCCGCTATAACATCATTTTTTTTTATTTTTTTTGTATATTTTTTATCTTCTTGAAGGTCGTGAAATAAAAAGTCTTTGCCATTGCTTATTATATTTATTATCGGCATATTAAAGTCATTTGTAAGAATAATTCTTATTGTATCTGGCAGTAAATAAGCAAATGCGCAGCGCGCGGATATAGGTTTTTTTTTAACTTCGCGAATCTCTATTTTGGCAAATCCTTTTGCGGTTTTAAGATTTGTATTTCGTAGATTTAATCTGTAGATAATTTCGGCTTGTTCCTGGTTAAGCGGAAAAGGCTTGGGGGCTTTTAAGGAGCAGCTGAAAAGGATAGAGATTATAAAAAACAGCGGTATATATTTTTTCATTTTTTATTTTCCAAACGTTTCATTTTTTTTTTCAATTCTGTATTATTTTTTTTGGATAATTCCATAGATTCTTGATAATATTGTATTGCGGCTTTAATTCTGTTTTTTTTTGCGTAAGCATCTCCGAGATGTTCTAATATTATTGGGTCATCTTTTACATATTGTCTGGCGATTTCAAGCTGAATTATAGCCTCTTGATATTTTCCTTTTTTATATAATACCCAGCCCAAACTATCTATTATATACCCGTTTTTTTGGCTTATTGTAAGGGCTTTTCTTATAAATTTTTCTGCTTCCGCAAGGTTTTTGCCCATATTCGTATAAGTATAGCCAATGTAATTTAGCGCCTGCGCGTTATTTGGTTCATATTTTATTACTTTTTTCATCTCTTTTATACAGGAGGCTTTTTTACCGAGTTTGTCGTATATTACCCCGAGTCTGAATATAAGATTTACATTTTTTGGCGTATTCGTAAGCCCTTTTAATATTGCTTGTTTTGCTTTATCAAGTTGCTTTGTCTGTTCATAAAAAAGCCCTAGATATAAAAAAAATAAAGAATCCTTGTTTGTTCCTTCTTCGGTTATTTTATCAAGAAGCTGAATCGCTTTTTCTATTTGGTTTTGGTCTTTGTATATTATGGCAAGTCTTAAAGCGGAATTTTCATAAAGAGTTTGGCGAGTTTTTGTTATTTGCAAGTAATGTTTTTTTGCATTTTTTATATTTTTTAATTCTTCATAAATAAGCCCTGCTATATAATGAAAATCTGCCGCTGCGTCTTTTGCCGTTAGAATTAATTCTTCTAACATTATTAAAGCGGGTATGTAAAGTTTGCTTTCGGAAAGTGCAAGTATATACTGCATTATTTCTGGGTTGTCGCAGCTTTGTTTTCCAAGCTGGTTAAATATAAGCCTGCTTTTTTTTCTCTCTCCTATAGTATGGTAAAAATATGCAAGTTCTAAAGCGGCTCTTGTGTTGCCGGGATTATTTTGTAGAATATCAATATAAAAATTTGTTATTATATCGTTTATATCCTGTTTGTTTTCGGTTTTGGTATTTACCCCTATTAGTTTCAAAAGTTTTATTATTTCAAATTTTGTATCTTCGGAGTCAGGGTTTATTTCCAGCGCTTTTTTAAGCGCTTTTTCCGCTTTTTTAATTTTGCCGGCTTTTACAGATAGTTTGCCTAGCATCAAATAGCCTTCGTAAGAATTTGGAAACTGCCGTATGAAACTATTATATATTTGGGTTACGTTGTTAAAATCGTTTGCTTGCGTATATATGTCTGCCAATATAAAATATATTTTTTTTAATTGCGGACTGATTTCAATAGCCTTTAAAAATTTTTCTTCCGCTTTTTTTATATTTTTTAATTTTAGATAGATATCTCCGTTTGTTATAAGAAGTTGGATATCTTTCGGATTTTTTTTTAATAGATTTTCTATTTCTTCAAGGGCTTCAGCGTCTTTTTTAAGCCGTATAAGCAGATTGATTTTTTCTTTTTTTAAGTACTCGGATTCCTGATTGTTTTCTATGGCGGTTTTAATAGTATCTAACGCCTCTTTATAATTTAATTCATTAATTTGAAGCCGAGACGCCATAAAATTATAATAGCTTCTGTTTTTTTTCGAAATATTTGCTTCGTAATGCTTATCCATCTTTATCTTTTCGGCTTTTATATTGATAAAAGAACATGAATAAACCGCTATAAGCGCTATTAATAGTATAATAGTCGTTAATATTTGTATATGTTTATTATATATTATCAAAGTCCGGTATATCTTTTTTGAATCGGTTTTTTATTTTGTTTATTACATTTTTTTCAATCTGTCTTATTCGTTCTCTTGATATATTATATCTATTTCCCAATTCTTGAAGGGTTAAAGGGGTATCCGAAAAGATACGTTCTTCAAAAATATCTTTTTCTTTAAGGTTTAATTCTTTTTTTACCTCTTTTATTTTAGAATAAAGAATCGCTTTAAGTTCTTTTTTTGCAAGATTTGTTTCAGGCGATTCCGATTCTGCGGTAAAAATATCTATAAGCGGAGTATCCGAGTCCTCTTTTGCAGGAGCGTTTAAAGATATATCCCAATTATCAAGACGCTGTTCCATATCAATTACCTCTTTTTCTGCTACTCCAAGATTTTGGGCAAGAAGCTTCGGCTGCGGGTCAAAACCCTTTTCTATAAGACGTTTTTTTTCTTTTTTAAGTTTAAAAAAAAGTTTTCTTTGCCCCTGAGTTGTTCCTATTTTTACCAAACGCCAGTTATCCATTATAAATTTAAGTATATATGCTTTAATCCAAAAGGATGCGTAATATGAAAATTTTACATTTTTATAAGGATCAAACTTTTGCACCGCATTCATCAAACCGATATTTCCTTCCTGTATAAGATCAAGCAGATTATTCATCCATACCCGCTGAAATTCCAAAGCTATTTTTACTACAAGTCTAAGATTTGAAGTAACCAATATATATGCCGCCTGCTGATCCCCTTCCTCTTGTATTCTTTTTCCCAGAATCACCTCCTCTTCTCTGGTGAGAAGTCTGTATCTGTTAATTTCTCTCATATATTTATCCAAAGGATCGTATAATTTAATAGCTTTGCCGGCAGATTTTACCAAAGCGCCTTTTGCTTTGTTATCAATTTCTATTCTTTTTTCGGAATTGTTTGGATTGGTGTTGTCAGAAATCATTTTTTTATAGACTTTTTTTTATATACTGCTATATAGCGTAATTCTTATCTGGTAATGTGCGCCTGTAGCTCAGCTGGATAGAGCAACGGACTTCTAATCCGTAGGTCAGGGGTTCGAATCCCTTCAGGCGTACCATTTTATTTTTATCCTAATTTCAGTTTATCTTTTATATATCTTTTCAAATTTATATCAATAAAAATCTGGAATATAAAAAAACAAAGCTTATTTTTCATTCAAAAAATTTCTCGAATTAAATGCGAAATTATAGTTTCAAAAAAATGTAACAGGTTAAGCCCAATATCTTTTAACATATCTATTATTTGGCTTTTGGTTAAGTTGATATTATCTTTTTCCGAAATTTCAAGCTAATGTATGCAAGGGGATAATTTATTTATTGTAATTGCCATCGGCAAATGATATTTTTTGCATAAATTAAACGGCGTATAAATGCCGATAAAAAACGGAGTTAATAATGGATACCATAATTAATAATCCGCACGATAAGGGCTTGCTTCGTTAAATGCAAAAAGGCAAGCAGAAAGGCTTAAAAGAATAATGCACGTTAAAAGGATAATTACGGGGGCGGCGGGGGTTTTACTTCTGATTGTTATAGTGGAATACGGCGCGGATTTTATATTTACCGCATTTATAGCGGTAGCCTTGCTTATTGCCCTTTATGAATATAATAAAATAGTGTTTAATAAATCCGAGTTTAAGCCTTTAACCGCAGTAAGTTATCCGTTTGCTTTGGCTTTGATATACGGGGTTTATATAGAGGATATGCGGTTAATTTTTTTTATAATAACTTTTAATCTGTTTATATCCGCTTTTATATCTTTGTTTAGATATAATCAGGATAATAAGCTTGACAATGCGGTTATAAAGCAGGTTTTCGGGCTTATATATATACCTTTATTTTTATCTTTTGCTATTCTTATAAGAGGTTCGGATAACGGCGCTGCTTGGGTATATTTGTTGCTTGCCGCTGTTTTTGCTGGAGATACTGGCGCGTTTTATGCGGGTTCTTATTTGGGACGCAATAAGCTTGCTCCTTTGGTAAGCCCTAATAAAACCATAGAAGGCTCGGCGGCGGGGTTAATATCCAGCGTTTGCGCCGGGTTTTTAATAAAATGTTTTTTTCTGCCGGACATATCTTGGCAGAAATGTTTTATAATTTGTATTGTGATAGGTATTGCGGGGCAGATTGGGGATTTGTTTGAATCTATGCTTAAACGATCTTCCGGCATAAAGGATTCCGGAAATATACTTCCCGGACACGGAGGGGTTTTAGATAGAATAGACGCTCTTTTATTTGCCGCTCCCGCCGCATATTTTATAAAGGAGTTTTTATAACGGCTTTTTATTTTTGCTTGATTTCGGCGACGCATAAAAATTTTTATTCTTAAACAAAATTTAATATAAAATTATGAAAAATATCTCAATATTAGGCTCTACCGGCTCAATAGGCGTAAATGCGGTTAATATAATAAGGATGTTTCCGGAAGAGTTTAAAGTAAAAGCGCTTACCGCAAAAAGTAACATGAGATTTTTGGCGGAACAGATAATAGAGTTGGAACCGAAATTAGCTGCGGTATATGAAGAAAAGGATGCGGATATACTAGCAAAGCTTCTTCCGGCAGGCTTAAAAATAGAGATAGTATCCGGCAAAAAGGGGTATAAAAAGGCTGCCTCTTATTTTAATGCGGATATTGTAATATCTGCAATAGTAGGCGCAGCGGGGTTGCTTCCTACGGTGGCGGCAATAAAGGCGGGTAAAAATGTAGCATTGGCAAATAAAGAAACTTTGGTTATGGCCGGCGAACTTATAACAAAACCGGGTTTTGCAAAAAGGGTTAAAATTTTTCCTGTAGACAGCGAACACAGCGCGATATTTCAGTCTCTTGCGGGGCATAAAAAAGAGGAATTAACCAAAATAATATTAACCGCATCAGGCGGTCCTTTTAGAGAACTCCCGAAAGAAAAATTCGGCTCTATAAAACCAAACGAGGCTCTTAATCATCCTACTTGGAGTATGGGAAAAAAGATTAGTATTGATTCCGCGACTCTTATGAATAAGGGGTTGGAAATAATAGAGGCGAAATGGCTTTTCGGTATCAACGAAGACAAAATAGAGGTTTTAATACATTCGCAGAGTATAATTCATTCTATGGTAGAATTTATAGACGGATCCGTAATAGCGCAGCTTGGAAATCCGGATATGAAAACTGCAATTTCGTATGCTCTTTCTTATCCGAGACGGCTGCCGATTAAACAGAGAAGAATGAATCTTGCAAAGATAGGCCGGCTTTCTTTTGAAGAGCCGGATTTTGACAAATTTTTATGTTTAAGGCTTGCTTACGAAGCTTTAAAAGAGGGCGGACTTATGCCTACGGTATTAAATGCGGCAAACGAGATTGCAGTGGAGGCTTTTTTGAATAAAAAAACTGATTTTATATCAATACCGAAAATTATAGAAAAAACTATGTTAAAATATAATAATAAAGCTTTAAATGGAGATATAGATCAAATTTTGGAAGCGGATATTCTTTCAAGAGAGATAGCGGCTTCTTTTATCGGAGTAATATAATGATTAATAATATTGTCGCGTTTATAGTTGTTTTGGGAATACTTGTATTTTTTCATGAGTTCGGACATTTTTTATTTGCAAAGCTTTTCGGCGTAGGGGTTGAAAAGTTTTCTCTTGGCTTTGGTCCTAGGCTTTTCGGCAAACAATATAAACAAACGGACTATAGAGTATCTGCAATACCGCTTGGCGGATATGTAAAGATGGTAGGAGAAGATCCGGAAGATGATATTGACGCAGCCGATATTCCTTTATCTTTTACCCATAAGCCTCTTTGGCAAAGAACGCTTATAGTGGCGGCAGGCCCTGTTTTTAATTTTTTGCTTGCGGTTATAATATTTTCGGCAATTTTTTATACTTTCGGGCTTGCGGTTACAAAGGCAAGCGTAGGAGAGGTTACAGAGACAGGACCTGCTCAAAAAGCCGGAATTAAACAAAATGATCTGATTGTGGCAGTAGGTGATAAAAAGATTCTAACATGGAACGATATGGCGGAAAATATTCGCGCAAGCAAAGGGAAATCTTTAAAAATATCTGTATCGCGTAACGGAGAGATTTTAAATTTTGATATTATTCCCGAAAAAAGGGAGATTGAAAATATTTTTGGAGAGAAGAAAAAAGAGTATGTAATAGGTATTATAGCGGGAAACGATTTTTTAAAAAAGGATTTAAATCCTATAGAGGCGCTGCAATACGGGACGCGGCGTTCTTTTGAGGTCGTGAATCTTATAGGAACAAGCATAGTAAAGATGGTCTCCGGCAGGCTTTCCGCAAAAGAGATGGAGATAGGCGGACCAATTATGATTGCTCAGATGGCCGGCGAACAGGCAAAAAAAGGGATTGTTTCTCTACTTTTTTTTACGGCGCTTTTAAGCATAAATCTTGCGGTATTAAATCTTCTGCCTATACCTGTTTTAGACGGAGGGCATCTTTTTATGTTTTTAATAGAAGCGGTTATAAGGCGCCCCGTAAATATCAATATCAAACGAAGAGCGCAGCAGATAGGGTTTTCGCTTCTTATGGCGCTTATGGTTTATGTTGTTTATAGTGATATAGTAAAACTTTTTAAGTAAATTTCGCCGGATAACAAACTACTTTGTTATCCGGCGAAATTTCGTCATTCTTTTTTGTGTCTAAAATATTTTTAGATATGGGACTTCCTCTGATTATATTCAGTTCGGAGATATTTACGTTTGTTTGCTTCGCTTCTTGGCGAACCTGTAAATACTATGCGTAATCGGTTAAATTAAGTCAAATTGCTCTACGACTTCGTTTATAAGAAGGCTTTCCTGATTTTTATATCTCGGAGAAAAATGAAATACGGATATTTTTTTTGCTTCGGCAAGTTTTGCAATCTTACCTGCCTGTTTTGCGGTAAGATGATTTTTTAGCGCGGCAAGCTCTTTAGCTTTGTGGGCAAAAACCGCTTCTATAAAAAGATTGTTTGCATTTTTGGCAAGCGGAAGAATTTTGTTTATATTTTCTTTGGTATATCTAACATCTGATATATAGGCAAGCTTTTCGCCGGAATTAATTTTTGCTATTTTTTCGGCAAGGTCTTTAATGTCAAACGGTTTATTATCAGCGTATATTTTATTATTATATTTTTTGCCAGATATTTTTCGGATAAGGTTTTGTTTAAATTCTGTAAGCCAAGGCCCCGGTTCTACGTCGAGTTCGGCTAATTTTTCTTTTATTATATTAATCCTGAATTTTTCTTCCATAGAAAAGCCAAGGCATTCTATTCCATGATCAAGTATTGCGGCTTTTATTAGAATATTGTCATCTTCGTATATAACACCTCCGCAGTTAAACGGCTTATCCGGCAAAATAGTAGGCTCAAAAGCCAGACTGCATATATATTTTCTTGATAAAATTTTGCCTTCCAAAATTTCATAAGCGTTTATTTCAAAGTTGTTTTTATATTTTTTAATCAGATTCCAATTATATCCGGCAAGCTTTCCTTCTATGTTTTTAATGAAGCCTTTGGGCCCGTAAAGATATATTTTTTTGTCTCTTCCGAGCATTATTCTTATAAGTCTTTCAAAGCCTGCAAAATGATCTATATGAGTATGAGTTATAAATATCCGCTCTATTTTAAGTATATTCTTTTCGCTTAAAGAGCAAATATCGCCCAGATCAAAAAGTATTGCCCGTTTTTGAAATAAAAAAGAGACAAATAGCCCAGGATCTTCAAAATATCCGTTTATAAATTCTGCGGAGTAAAGCCTGTTCATTACGGTAAAAACTTTACTACCTGTTTGTTTATACAGCCGTATATCTCTATATCCGAACCGTATATATCCACTACAGCCTTATGGTTTATAAGGTCTTCTATTACAAATGCGGTTAAATATAAGCTTACTATATGCGTATTAACAACCAATTGTCTAAAAGGAGCGGTTTTGTAATCTATCTCGAAATCGTCGGCTCTGCTTAGTTTTTCCAGACATTTTAATATTTGTTCTTCAATACTGTTTTTATTTGTAGTTTCTATAAGTTTATCTTCTATAAGCTTCATAGTAACCGCGTTGGCAAGCGGTTCAATACATTCGTTAATTCCGCGTATTATCTGTTTTTTTTTCAATTCTTTGGAAGATTCTATTTTGGATAATATTTTTCCTTCTCTATTGTTGGGCCTGAACATTTTCGGCATTATTAAAATATCCTTATTTTTTTAAAATATCCGATTTAAAATTTTTTGCTCAAAAAATACAATTTTATAATTTTTAAAAACTAATAGTTCCTGTAGAAACAAATTTTATTTTGTTTGAGTTTACGGCAGAAAATTTTAACCGCAGGAATACTTGAAGTATTTTGAGAATTAAAATTTTTATCCAACGCTTCAAATCAAGCAAAAGAAGGTTTGTTGCTACAGGAACTACATAATAGCAACATAAACATATTGCAAGAAAATTAATACAATAAAGCGATAAGCAAAAAGCGGAGCAAATAAATTTGAATATCTCAAAACAAAATATAATCGAACGAAAAGACAGAGATTTTTTTATGCCTGCGGGCTTTGGGAATATTAATTTTTGATTGTCAAAACTTATTCAACCCGTTATATTTATTTTAAAACGGGCAAAACATCAGAGATTAGAATACGACCCGAATATTGCGAGGAAGGGTATATAACACAATGTTTTTTAAAGGTTTGGTCTATTATGCCAGATATATTTGGAGAAAATGGGGAGAAGAGGAAAAAAGACGTTCTTTATACGTAGGAAAAAAAACGGAGCATAAAGATTTTATGGCTATTGCTTTAAAGCAGGCAAAAAAAGCCGAAAATTTGTCCGAAGTTCCTATAGGCGCGGTTTTGGTTGACAATAAGGGCAAAATTATTTCAAAAGGCTACAATTTTTGCTTACACCTATTCGACCCTACGGCTCACGCCGAAATAATTGCGATAAGAGAAGCGGGGGAAGAATTGTTCAATTACAGACTTGGCGACACAACATTATACGTTACTATAGAACCCTGCATAATGTGTATGGCTGCCGCTGTAAACGCCAGAATAAAAAGAATAGTTTACGGCGCTGCGGATTACAAAGCCGGCGCCGCAGGATCGGTTTATTCGCTTCATGAGGATCCGAATTTAAATCACCGTATCGAAATAATCGGAGGAGTTATGCAAGAAGAATGTCGAGAGCTTATGCTGGGGTTTTTCCGAAAAAGGCGTTAAAATTGTTTGCAAGAAACCATAATTTATCTTAATGGAGTTTAAAAAAAATGGAAATTAAGACGGCAGATAGACGATAGAATAGAGCCTGTTTTAATAGATAAACAAAACGATAACAGCGGATTTTTAAAAGAAATACAAAAAACCGGAATTGAAATCGGAGGATAAAAATGAGTAATTTAAACAAATGTTCGGAAGGCGAAATACAAGCTACTATTATAGAAATAGAATCGGAAGCTTATTCTAATAAGTGTTTAAACAAATTTGATGTTTTGTTACAATCTGTGACAAATTGGCGATTATATAACCGTCTCTACATATGAGGACATTAGCTATAACTATAAAGTAAAGAATGTTATACATAATATTTACGATATAGAAAAAGATAAAACCGGTTACCATGAAATTCAAATTATTGTTGAGCGGGAAAATAAAAGTATAGATACTAAAGGTATGAATTTTCGCTCATACCGGATTTAAAAAGGATTTAAATATTGTTAAATGGAAACATGATTATAGTTTTTTAGACATAAGCTGACACCGTATAAAACCAAAAAAAAGGATACATTATGGCTAATATAGTAATAGTGGGAACCCAATGGGGAGACGAAGGGAAAGGTAAAATTGTCGATCTGTTGGCTGAAAATGCGGATGCGGTAGTCCGCTTTCAAGGCGGAAACAATGCAGGACATACAATGGTGGTAGATGGCGAGCAATTTATAAGCCATCTTATCCCTTCCGGCATCCTGCAAAAAAAAATTTGCATTATCGGAAACGGGCTTGTAGTGGATCCGAAAGTTTTGATCGAAGAGATAAATTATTTAAAGCAAAAAGATATAACCGTAACCCCGAAAAATTTTATAATAAGCGATAGAGCGCAAGTTATAATGCCTTATCATAAACTTATCGATACAGGGCGCGAAAACCTGAAGGCTGATAAAAAAATAGGAACAACAGGTAGAGGCATAGGCCCCTGTTATGAAGATAAAGCCGCAAGAACAGGGATACGTTTTGTAGAATTTACAAACGAAACAGGATTTGCCGAAAAATTAAAAGCCGTGCTTGCCGAAAAAAATTTTTATATTGAAAAATTTTTAAAACTTACTCCGCCAGTCTTTGAAGAAATATTTGCCGAATACAGCGAATATGCAAAAATACTGGCCCCTTACATTGCCGACGCTTCTGCTGCGATAAACAAATTGATTAAAAACGGAGGGCAGATTCTTTTGGAAGGAGCCCAGGGGATTCATTTAGATATTGATCACGGCACATATCCTTATGTAACATCTTCAAATACCGTAGCAGGCAGCGCATGCGCCGGAGCAGGAATAGGACCAAAATATATTGACGAGGTTATAGGAATAGTAAAAACTTATACTACGAGAGTAGGCGCGGGACCGTTTCCTACCGAACTATTCGATAAAACCGGAGATTTTATTCAAAAAAAAGGGGCGGAATTCGGCGCCACTACAGGCAGAAGAAGGAGATGCGGGTGGCTTGATCTTGTAGTTTTAAACAATGCGGTTAAATTAAATGGATTAACAGGGCTTGCAATTACAAAACTTGACGTTTTGGGAGAATTAAAAAGCCTTATGATATGCACAGGGTATAAATATAAAAACGGCATAATAAAAGATTTTCCTGCAGACGGCAAAGTATTGGAAAAATGCCAGCCTGTATATGAAGAGATGCCGGGCTGGAACGAAGATATTGCTTTAATAGATAAATATGACAATCTACCTCAAAATACAAAAAACTACCTGAAAAGAATAGAAGAATTATCCGAAATTCCGATATATATAATATCGGTAGGGCCTCAAAGAGATAGAACAATAGTATTAAACAACCCGTTTTTGAATATTTCCGGTATAAAAACGCCTTCTTTTACTTGATTTAAGCGGCGGATAAAAATATAAAAAGGTCGACGAACGCAGCTATGAGAAATCTCATAATAAAAGTATAAACAGAGGAAGCTAATGGATAACAACGTTATAATATTAAAAGATATTGTTAAAATGTCTGATGCAGAAGATCAAGATGTTAAAACCGAAGAAGAAAAAAAAGATTTTAGTCCAATAGAAAAAACAGAGGATAATCTTAATCTAATCCAGCCGGATGATAAATCGGATAAAAAAATCAATACGGACCACATTAAAGTAACCGAAGAAGATTTTGAACAGGCTTTGGAAAAGGTTATAAAAAAACTCTTTGCAGATAAAATAGACGCTATATTGGAAAGAGTAATCGAAGATATAGTTTCAAAAGAGATAAAAATACTAAAACAGAGCCTTACCGAATAAAATATCCGAGCCCGATTTTAGATATAACAAGGAATGACTGTAAAACCGAGTTATTTCTACAAGCATAAGCGAGGAGAAATCTTATAATAAAATTATAAATTCAAAAAAGAAAGATTTCTCCTTTTTTTACGAAAACAGATCAAGCGGAGTATAAATAATTTATGAGTTCCGATATACAAAACAAAGGATACGAATATAAAGAAGTTGAACAAAAATGGTATGATTTTTGGCAAAAAGAATCCCTTTTTACCGCAGATCCCGAAAAAAAAGGGGAAAGCTTTTCGATAGTAATACCGCCTCCGAATGTAACAGGCGTTCTTCACATGGGGCATGCCTTAAACATCACTTTACAGGATATATTATGCAGATATAAAAGAATAAAAGGGTTTAATGTTTGTTGGATACCCGGCACGGATCATGCCGGAATAGCAACGCAAAATGTTGTTGAAAAAAAGCTTGCCGAAGAAGGAAAAACCAGACATCAAATAGGAAGAGAAAAATTTATAAATTCCGTATGGGAATGGCGCGAAAAATACGGCGGCGCAATAATCCAGCAAATGAAAAGACTTGGGGCATCCTGCGATTGGTCTAAAGAACGCTTTACTATGGACGAAGGACTTTGCAATGCGGTAAGAGAGGTTTTTGTAAAACTTTATCAAGAAAAACTAATATATAAAGGCAATTATATAATCAATTGGTGCCCCCGCTGCCATACGGCTCTTTCGGATCTTGAAGTCGAACATCAGGATATAGACGGCAAACTTTATTATATCCGTTATCCTTTTTTAAACGGCAAAGACGGGCTTGTTGTGGCAACCACAAGGCCTGAAACAATGTTGGGAGATTCAGGGGTAGCTATAAACCCGAAAGACACAAGATACTTAAACTTAAAAGAAACCCAAGTAAAGCTCCCCCTTACAAACAGAACCATTCCTATTATAAAAGACAAATATGTTGACGCCTCTTTCGGGACAGGCGCTTTAAAAGTAACTCCGGCTCACGACGTCAACGATTTTGAAATGGGCAGACGTCACGATCTGGAAATAATCAAGGTTATAGCAGACGACGGAACAATGACGGCTGAAGCCGGAGAGTTTGCGGGGATAGACAGATTTGAGTGCAGAAAAAAGGCGATAACACAGCTTGAAAACAAAGGTTTGTTAATAGATATAAAAAATCATCCTCACAGCGTAGGGCATTGCTACAGATGTTTTACGGTTATTGAGCCGAATTTTTCGGAGCAATGGTTTGTATCCGTTAAAAGTTTGGCTGAAAAAGCAAAGAATGCGGTTGAACAAAAAGAGACCGTAATAATACCGAAAAACTGGACCAAAACATACTATGAATGGCTTAACAACATAAAAGACTGGTGCATATCCCGTCAAATCTGGTGGGGGCATAGAATACCGGCTTGGGAATGCGAAAAATGCGGGCATCTTACCGTAACAACTACAGACCCCAAAGAATGCGAAAAATGCGGTTCTAAAAACATATTGCAGGATACGGACGTGTTAGACACTTGGTTTAGCTCCGCTTTATGGCCTTTTTCTACAATGGGCTGGCCCAAAAAAACAAAAATGATACAAAAATATTATCCTACTGCGGTTTTGGTTACTGCATTTGACATCATATTTTTCTGGGTTGCCCGTATGATGATGATGGGAATACATTTTATGGGAGAAGCGCCCTTTAAAAAGGTTTATGTTCATGCCTTGGTTCGAGACGAAGAAGGCAAAAAAATGAGCAAGTCAAAAGGCAACGTTATAGATCCTATATCATTGATAGAAAACTACGGGACAGACGCTTTTAGATACACTTTGGCAATATCTGCATCTCAGGGCAGAGATATAAAAATGTCTGATAAAATAGTTGACGGATACCGCCACTTTATAAACAAATTATGGAATGCGGCAAGATTTTCCTTTATACATATTAACGAAGAAGCTGCCGATCTTGCAGACAAAAAAAATTTTTCCGTAACAGACAGATGGATATTATCCAAATTAAGCCGTCTTTATACCGAAACCGCTGGCGCTTTAAACGCCTACAAATTCAATGAGGCTGCAAACATGCTTTACCAGTTTGTATGGCACGAATTTTGCGATTGGTACATAGAAGCTTCAAAGCCTGCATTATACGGAAAAAAGGGAAAAACTGCTCAAAAGGTTGCAAGAAGCGTTCTTTACAAAGTTTTAAAAGATACCCTTATACTTTTGCATCCTTTTATTCCCTTTATTACCGAAGAAATATGGCATAAGCTTCCCGCATCTTTCGGCTCTATTATGAATGCGGTTTATCCTTCGTATATAATTGATGGCAAACCATTTGCAGATATTGAAGCGGAAGAAGATATTAAACTTTGCTTTGATATCATAACAGGAATTAGAAATGTGAAAGGGGAAATGAATATTGCCCCCGGCAAGGAGCTTGAAGTAGAAATACATGTGGCGCAGGCTTCCGGCTTAATTGAAACCATATTGGCAAATCAAGACCTGATAATAAATTTGGGCAGATTGAAATCGCTTATAGCAAAACCTTTCGATAAAGAGCCGGAAGCCTCTGCTGTATCTGTTCCTGCAGAAGGGGTTTTAACCTACGTTATTTTAAAAGGGGTAATAGAGGTTAAAAAAGAACGGGCGCGCCTTGAAAAAGAGATTGCAAAATTAAGCGGAGTTATAACTTCGGTTACAAAAAAATTATCAAACAACGACTTTCTATATAACGCTCCGGAACATGTTATAGAAAAGGCGAGGGAGCAATACAAAGAGGCGGAAGAAAAATATAATACCTTAAAAGCAAATCTGGACAAAATAACATCTTTAAACGAGTAAATTTATATATGCACCAATCAATAGAACATCTTATAGAGCTGGCGCTTGCCGAAGATATAGGCGCGGGAGATATAACTACCGACAATCTAATACAAACCGATAAAAAAGCCGAAGCGGTTATAATAGCAAAAGAGCCTATTGTTGTTGCAGGGCTTAATATAGCAAAAAGAGTCTTTTTAAAACTTGATTCCAATGCCATATTTTTGCCTTTAACAAAAGAGGGAGACGCTGTTGAAGCAAAAGAGTATATCTGTAAAATAAACGCAGAATTGAAAGCGCTTTTAACAGGCGAGAGAACAGCGCTTAATTTTTTACAAAAACTTTCCGGTATAGCTACAAATGTTCGATCTTATGTCCGCCTTTTACAAGATAAAAAGATAAAACTGTTAGATACCCGCAAAACAACTCCGGGCTGGCGTATAGCCGAAAAATATGCGGCGCGGACAGGCGGGGCTACAAATCACAGATTCGGGCTTTTTGACGGAATTTTAATAAAAGACAACCATATAAAAGCCGCGGGTTCCATTGCCGGTGCTATAAACATAATACGCAAAAAGACCTCTCATTTTTTAAAAATCGAAGCCGAAGCCTCGGATCTAATACAAGTTAGTCAGGCAGTAGAAGCCGGAGCGGATATTATAATGCTTGATAACATGAAGCCCGATATGATCAAAGATGCCGTAAAAATTATAAATAAAAGGGTGCTTATTGAAGTATCCGGCGGCATAAACCATTCAAATCTAAACGAGTTTGCAATACCTGGCATAGACTTTATATCTTCCGGCGCGCTTATACACTCTGCGCGGTTTGTGGATATAAGTATGGATATATGTTAATGATATTTAAGATACAAAGATATAGAAATATAAAATTGTAAAATATCAGTATGATATATGTACGCTTATGAATAGACTTGCATACTGGGCGAGGTTGCCCGTTTTTTTGCTCTCCTATGTTTAAATCTTGACAAATTGTTAATCCTTTATACAATTATCATATAAAAAAACTTATAGGACAACATAATGGATGTTGTAATTGATACATATTTACAAGCTTGCTAAAGGCTTGTTTTAAAACATTGTTAAATTTTTTGAAAACAATGAATTGGAATCTACGCTGAATTTAAAAGCCGATAAAGAGAAGTGTAGTTTATATACTAGGAATACAATTTTAAAAAATAAAGGATTCCCGTTTGGGCATCTTATAATCGGATTATAAGCATAAACCTATGAAAGCAATGGTATTAAAAAAACTCTGCAATCTTAACGAAAATCCTACTCCGTTGGAACTTATGGAACTGCCTATTCCTGTTTACGGCGAAAAGGAGATTCTAATAAAGGTTTCGGCTTGCGGAGTCTGCCATACGGAGATAGACGAAATCGAAGGCAGAACCTCGCCTCCGAGTCTGCCTGTTATTTTGGGACATCAGGCGGTAGGCAGGGTAGAAGCTGTGGGCGATAAGGTAACGGCATTTAAAATCGGAGATAAAGTCGGCGTTGCTTGGATATACTCCGCATGCGGAACATGCGGGTTTTGCTTATCCGGCAATGAAAATTTATGCAAAGAGTTTAAGGCTTCCGGCAGAGACGCTAATGGCGGATATGCCGAATATATGAAAATTTCGGAAAATTTTGCTTATTCCATTCCGCAATGCTTTAGCGAATTTGATGCGGCTCCGCTATTATGCGCGGGGGCTATCGGTTACAGATCGTTAAGATTAACGGGGCTTTGCGAAGGGCAGAATTTGGGCTTAACAGGATTTGGGGCGTCTGCCCATCTTGTTCTTAAATTAGTCAAACATCTATACCCGAAAACAGAAATTTTTGTTTTTGCCAGAAATCCGAAAGAAAGAGCTTTTGCAATAGAGCTTGGAGCGGACTGGGCGGGAGATTTTTCCGAAAATCCTCCGAATGCGCCGGATTGTATCATAGATACCACCCCCGTATGGAAACCTGTAGTTGAAGCTTTAAAGAGGCTAAAGCCAGGCGGAAGATTGGTTATTAACGCGATACGCAAAGAGGAAACAGATAAAAATTATCTTTTACAGCTTGATTATCCAACTCATCTTTGGATGGAAAAAGAGATTAAAAGCGTTGCAAACGTAAGCCGAAAGGATGTAAGCGATTTTTTATCGCTTGCGGCAGAACTTAATATTAAGTCGGAAATTGACGAGTTTGCCTTGGAAGATGCAAACAGGGCGTTAATAGAGATTAAAAACAAAAAGATTCGAGGGGCAAAGGTTTTAAGAATATAAATTATGATAATAAAAACAGCCGAATTTATTAAAAGCGCGGTAAAGCCGGAGCATTATCCCGAATCCGATTTGCCGGAAATTGCATTTGCAGGGCGGTCAAACGTAGGCAAATCTTCTTTGATAAACGCTCTTTTAAACAGAAAACGTCTCGTTAAAACAAGCTCTACTCCGGGGCGGACTCAATTGCTTAATTTTTTTGATATAAACGAAAACTTTTTTTTTGTAGATTTGCCCGGATACGGATATGCCAAAGTTCCTATTTATGTCCGTAAAAGCTGGGGAGAAATGGTGGAAAATTATCTTAACCTACGCAAGAATTTAACTTGTGTTGTTCTTATTATAGATATACGACGCGACCCGGGCATTGAAGATTTTAATTTTATAGACTGGCTAAATTTTTATTCTATAAATTATATCATCGTTTTTACAAAAGCGGATAAACTTTCAAGAGGAAAACAGCTTGAAAGAAGAAAAAAAATATCCGAAAAATTTGATATAAACAAAGAGGCAATTATACTGTTTTCGGCAAAATCAAAACTCGGAAAAGATAAAGTATGGGAGGCTATAATTGGAAGAGGCGTCAAATAAATATAAAGCTGGATTTATAGCTATACTCGGCGCTCCTAATGCCGGGAAATCTACATTGTTAAATAAGATGGTAGGGCAGAAAATCTCCATTACCTCAAAAAAGCCTCAAACAACAAGAAACCGCATGTTAGGGCTGATTACACGTTTAAACTGCCAGTATATTTTTATAGATACTCCGGGGATTCATCGAGCAAAAGGGGTGTTGAATAGCAAAATAGTAGATTCCGCATTATCCGCAATATCGGATGCAGATGTTATATTATTTATAGCGGATGCCTTCCGTTCCGATTTAAAGTCGGAAAATATTCTGTTGAGCAGACTTAATAATATTAAAAAGCCTGTTATTCTTGCTTTAAATAAAATAGATATTATAAAAAAAACCGCTTTGCTGCCTCTTATTGAAAAGGATTTTAAAGATTATCCTTTTAAAAGCATAGTGCCTATTTCGGCAAAACATGGAACAGGGCTTGATATTTTATTTGCCGAAATAGAAAAATTTATGCCAAAATCCCATATGCTTTTTCCAGAAGATGCGGTAACCGATATGCCGATGCGCTTTATAGCGGCGGAAATAATAAGGGAAAAGGTTTTCAGATATACTGGAGAAGAGATTCCTTATGCCGTGGCGGTTACTATTGAATCTTTTAAAGAGTATAATAGAATTGATAAAATATATGCCGCCATACATGTAGAAAAGAATTCGCAAAAAGGAATTATAATAGGCAAAAACGGAAGCAAGCTTGTTAAAATAGGAACCGAAGCAAGAAAAGATATAGAAAAAATGACAGGCAAGCCCGCTTATTTAAAGCTTTTTGTTCATGTTGAAAAAAATTGGTCTAACAATACAAAAGCGCTTTTAAAATTTGGTTATTTATGATTTTACGGCAGAGGCTTCCCGCTCTTTTTTTATTATATCGTAAGCCTCTTTAATTTCGCGAAATTTATCGTTTGCAAATTTTATAAAATCTTCGGGTAAGCCTTTTGAAACTATTTTATCGGGATGATATTCCAATATAAGCTTTCTGTAGCGTTTTTTTACCTCCTCCAAAGAATCGGTTTTTTCGCATCCCAATACCGCATAATATTTATCCGTTTTTTTAATATATTTTGAGATAATAGACTCGTATCTATCGTTTTTTAAATTAAATATGTTTGCGGCTTTTAAAATTAGCTCCTCTTCGACAGGACTTATTTTATCGTCTGCAGCAGATATTCTTGCCAAAATATCTATCATCATCTCCAAAAGTTGCGGTTGATCTTTAAACTGATTATAAAACTGGACTGCAAAGCTTTCAAATGTTTCTTGTGAAGAAATAGCGGCTTTAAATATATTTGTGGCAATCATTTTGCTTGCCTGATTAAGAGAAAGATCATTTACCATAAAATTTTCTATGGATTTAATTTCAGCTTCCGAAACTCTACCGTCAGCTTTTGCTATTTTTGCAATCATAGAAAAGGCTGCTACGAAAAAGGTAACGTCCGGATTGTCAGAGGCTCCTGCAGATATACGCACGGCGTTTTTGTCCCCCTCTTTTCTATCACAAACATGATGCCCTAATGAAGCGCCGAGTATTGCGCCGAGAGGTCCGCCTATCGCAAACCCAAGCGCGCCGCCTATCATTTTGCCGACCAAACCCATTCGGTATTCTCCTTGCTTTTTTATTTTATATTCCAGATTATAATTTTTAGCCCTTTGGCGCAGTTTATAAGGGTTTTTTTTATATATTACAACAAGTATTTAAAATGCGGTTGCATAACTTCGTATTTTGCTCATTTTCGGCGTTATGCTCAAATTTTAATCCTCGACTTATATTTAATATGCCTGCGGTTAAAATTTTTATATGGAAGCATCTTTAAATACTGGGAAATTTTGTCTGTGTTTATGTAAAGGCTCAAATTTAAGGGATTGAGTCCGAATAATCTCTTTTTTTTCGGCGTCAAAGATAGGCATTCCGAAAGGATCTATTATTTTACTGCCGCCGGAATATAAAATGCCGTTTCCGTCTAATCCGACTCTGTTTATTCCAGCTATGTAAGATTGATTTTCAATAGCTCTCGCGCAAAGCAAAGTATTCCACGCATAAGAACGCCGAGATGGCCAATTCGCGGTATATGTTGCAAGATCATAAACCGTGTTTAAATTTACAGACCATGTCGGAAATCTTAAATCGTAACATATAAAAGGGGCTATTCTCCAGCCTTTTATATTAACGATTGCTTTTTCAGTTCCGCAGGTATATATTTTATCCTCTCCCGCAATACTAAATAGGTGTTTTTTATTATATATTATAATTTTGCCGTTCGGATCTGCCCATACAAGCCTGTTAAAAAATTTTTCTTTTTCTTTAATAATAAGACTTCCGGCTATATCCGCTTTTTTTTCTTTCGATTTTTTTTTAAGCCAGTCAACAGTTTCGCCTTCCATACTTTCGGCAAGCTTTGGGGCGTTCATTGTAAAACCTGTAGTAAACATTTCCGGCAAAAGTATCAGATCTGTTTTTTCGTTAATAGAATCTATCTTTTTATCAAACATTTCGATGTTTGTTTTTATATCTTCCCATATAATTTTAGACTGAATTATTGTTATTTTTAAATCTTCAATCATAAGTTATGCTTAATCTCTAATAATGATTATAAGAAGAAAACTGTAGAGAGGTTGCATACAACCTCTCTACTTTGCAGCGTTGTATCTTAATTATAAACAGAGGAAATCTTTATAACTCCAAAAAATAATTATGGATTAAAGCATGTTGGATAACAAACTGTTTTGTTATCCAATTATTTGTATCTGTCATCTATAATAGTTACGGGAGCAAAAGCCTTACCCTGCTTCGTCTCTTCATATAAGGCTTTATCAAACCAAAAAAGCCCTCCTGTTAAACTTGAAAAAGGATCAAACAGGTCTTCGCTTCTTTTTGTTCCGGGTATTTCCGGAAGCCTCCACCATTGCCAGTATCCAAGCCTTACATAAGGCGCCATAAAAGTTGGAACAAAAACTCCTGCCTGATGAACCTTTTTTTGAATTTCGAGTGAAAGCTTAATTCTTTCTTTTTCGTCTAAAGAATTTCTAAAAGAATCTATTAAGGCGTCGATTTCCGGATCGTCAATATTTGTTATATTGTTGGTTTGAGGCTTGTGAGCATTTACGGAATGAAAAAATTCCCAATATTGAGGACGTAAAGAAACGCTCCATCCCATCCATGCTACATCATGTTTTTTTTCCAGAATTTTTTTAAAAAGAGCTGCAGGATCCATCCTTTGAAGCCTAAGTTCAATGCCTGCTTTTTTTGCCTCCTCTTTTAAGACCACAAGGCGCGGAGTATGCTCATCCACGCCATATACAACCTCTACCGAGAAACGCTCGCCCTCTTTTGTCCATATTCCGTCTTCTCCTCTTTTCCAGCCAGATTTTTTCATATAAAAATCAACTTGTTCCATATCAAATTCGCGGGCTTTTATATTTGGGTTAGTATAATCGCCGTAACCGATATATGCTTGTTGAAGCCTGCAATAGTCGTTTCTTAATATTTCGCCGATAACCTTTTTTATATTCATAGCATAGGCAAAAGCGTATCTGATATTTTTATCGGCAAATATTTTTTTATCGCAGTTAAGCCACATACCTGATGCGGAACGCTGGGTATCGTTAAAAAACCATATTTTATGAACATATCCTTTGTTAAAAACTTCGGTATCAGACTTAACATGCCAGTATTTTGGAAAATTAAGCGGAAAAACATCAATTTTTGCCTTTTTAAAATATTCCCAGCTTATATTAAAATCCCTAATCACTTCAAATATTACTCTATCTACGTTAAATCTGTTTTTAAAATATTTGAGGTTTTTTGCCCACCAGTCTTGTTTTTTTTTAAATTTTATATATTTTCCTTTTTTAAAATCGGAAATTTGATAAGGTCCAGTATTAGGAGTAATTTTCCAATTATATTTTCCAACAAAATTTTTATCAAGCGGCTGGTAATAGTGTTTTGGAATCGGAATAATACTCAGCTTTAAATGCAGATCCGGAACCGGCTTTGTAGAAACTACTGACAGAGTATAATCGTCATATACTATTATTTTTTCAATCTCTTTGGTATAATAATCGTTATACCAAGGGGCAATTATATGTTTGGATCTCATAAATTCCAGAGTATATGCAAAATCCTGCGCGGTAATAGGCTTGCCGTCCGACCATTTTGCTTGTTTATTAAGCTTAAAATACATACTTTTTTTATCTTTTCCGAGCGCCCAATGGGTAGCTATTTCAGGTATGATATTTAAGGTATTCGGATGAATTCCTATTAAACCAAGCTGATTATCTAATATCGCGCTTCTGAAAGCCCCATTGGAATCGGGACCTACAGTTCTAAATGTCATAGGAAAGCTTAATAAGGATAAATGTATGGTCCCGCCTTTTTTAGCTTTATCCGACGAAAACACAGGATCCGAATCGTTGGTTTCCCATACAATATCTGCGGGCAGCTTTTCTGCCGTAGCTTGGGTTAAAAAAAGCGGGGCTATTAATAACAGAATCGATATAATGATTGTTTTTAATTTCATAAAATTTTTTTCTCCATAATAAAAATATAAACGGAGGAGATATAACATTAAAGAATATTATAAGCAACATAAGCGAAAAAAAGAAACAAAACGAATCTTTCTTGACATAATTGGCGTTAACACATAGGAAATTATTTTTTAAATAGCAACGATTATACAAAGGAGAATACCAATGAGAAAATTTGCAAGATTAGACAGGCTGCCTCCTTATGTATTTGCCACCGTAAATAGAATTAAGATGGAAGCAAGACATAGAGGAGAAGATATTATTGATCTTGGTATGGGCAACCCTGATATGGGAACGCCTCATCATATAGTAGATAAGCTTATAGAAGCGGTTCAAAAGCCTCATAATCACAGATATTCCGCGTCAATGGGCATTACCAAACTTCGTCTTGCGATCTCCAATTGGTATAAAAGAAGGTATGATATAGATATAGATCCGGATGAAGAAGCCATAGTAACAATCGGAGTAAAAGAGGGAATGTCTCATCTTATACTTGTAACCATAAGACCGGGAGAAGTAGTTTTTGCTCCTACTCCTACATATCCGATACATCCTTTTTCAGCTATCATTGCCGGCGGAGACGTCCGTGGAATTCCTACTGGCCCGGAAGAGAATTTTTTTGAAAACCTTATATCTGCAACCAGACAAACATGGCCTAAACCTAAAGTTTTAATCTTATGCTATCCTCATAATCCTACCACGGAAGTAGTTGATTTAAACTTTTTTGAAAAAATAGTAGATTATGCAAAGGAACACAATATAATTGTAATACATGATTTTGCTTATGCTGATATAGCTTTTGACGGTTATAACCCGCCTAGTTTTCTTCAGGCAAAAGGGGCAAAGGATGTGGGCGTAGAATTTTTTTCAATGTCTAAAAGCTACAGCATGGCAGGATGGAGAGTGGGTTTTTGCGTAGGAAACAAAGAAGTTATAAGCGCGCTCCGCAGAATTAAATCTTATCTTGATTACGGCATATTTCAGCCTATTCAAATAGCCTCGATAATAGCTTTAAACGAAGACCAAAGCTGCGTTGCCGAAATATGCGAAATATACAGAAAAAGACGGGATGCTCTTATAATGGGTCTTGATAAAGTGGGCTGGCATATACCCAGCCCAAAAGGAACAATGTTTGTATGGGGAAAAATACCGGATAAATACATAAAAATGGGTTCCGTAGAATTTTCTAAATTTCTTATAAAAGAGACTAAAGTAGCGGTATCTCCGGGGTTGGGTTTCGGAGAATACGGAGACGATTATGTGCGCTTTGCCCTTATAGAAAATGAAATGAGAATTCATCAGGCTGTACGCGGAATTAAAAAAGTTTTATAATTGTCCGCTACTCAAATAAACTTTGAACATCTCCGGATCGAATATAGACAGATAAAACTAATAATAGGGAATAGAATATAAAGCTATGAAAAAGATTAATATAGGATTATTAGGATTAGGCACAGTAGGAATGGGAACCGCAAAAATTCTTATAGAAAATAAAGAAATTATAACAAAAAGAACAGGGGTGGAGCTGCGTTTAAAAAAAGCAGCTGATATTGATCTGAATAAAAAAAGAGACGTCCTTTTTGAAAAAGGAACTCTTACAAAAGAGGCTTTGGAAGTAATAAATGATGACGACATTGATATTATAGTAGAAATGATAGGCGGAAAAACAATCGCTAAAGAATTCATCATAAAAGCGCTTAAAAATAAAAAGTATGTAGTTACTGCAAATAAAGCCCTTTTGGCTGAAGCAGGCGAAGAACTGTTTGAACTTGCAGATAAAAACAAAGTAGATATAGCTTATGAAGCAAGCGTGGGAGGCGCGATACCGATAATAAAAAGCCTACGGGAATCGCTTGCGGGCAATAATATAACTTCCGTAAACGGCATATTAAACGGCACATGCAATTATATATTATCCAAAATTGCAAACGAAAACATAGAGTTTGAAGAGGCGCTTGCTCAAGCTCAGGTAAACGGCTATGCGGAGGCGGATCCTAATTTTGATATAGAAGGTTTTGACACGGCTCACAAAACCGCAATAATGGCCTCTTTGGCTTACGGAACAAAAGTAAATTTCGAAGATATTTATATAGAAGGAATAACCGGTATTGCCAAAATCGATATTAAGTATGCAAAAGAGTTTGGTTACTTAATAAAACTTCTTGCAATAACAAAAGATTTGGGAAACTCCATCGAAGCGAGAATTCATCCTACAATGATACCGATAGACAACATACTTTCTAAAATAGACGGCTCTTTAAATGCCGTATCAGTATTCGGCGACGCTGTAGGCGAACTTATGTTATGCGGTTATGGAGCGGGAATGATGCCTACCGCAAGCGCGGTAGTAGGAGATATAATTGATATTGCCAGAAATATAATATTTAATACAAAAATTAGAATTCCGATTGCCGGATTTATGCAAAACCAAATAAAAAACAAGCCTGTTCTATCAATTGACGATATTTTAACCAATTATTATTTCCGATTTTTTTGTATAGATAAACCTAACGTTTTATCGCAGGTTGCCGGCATACTCGGCTCTTACGGCATAAGCATAAAATCTGTTCATCAAAAAGGAAGAAATCCTCAAGAGGGAGTGCCTGTTATAATAATTACTCATCTGGCAAAAGAATTCGAAGTTAAAAAGGCTTTGAAAGAAATATCCGCTTTAGACATAGTATTAGAAAAGCCGGTACTTATTAGGATCGAAGATGAAAGCGAGACGGATACTGCTGCTGCATAACAACTTGAATATCTTTAAAAAAACGAAGCTATGCAACCGTCTTGAGTAGAGATAAATATAAGATATGAAAGAAAAGAGCTTTAGAACTTACTATAGAAGTAATATATGGGGATACAGATAGGCTCGGAATAGTATATTATGCCAATTATTTTAGGTTTTTTGAAATAGGCAGAACTGAGTTTTTCAGAAATTTAAATATCACATACAAAGAGATAGAAGATAAAAAAATATTTACGCCTGTAGCCGAGGCAAACTGTAAATATATAGATCCTACACATTACGATGAGCTTATTATAATTGATACCTCAATAAATCCGTAATATAAAAAAGGGCTTGCTTTTTTATATAAAATTATTTCCGAAGATGAGAAAACAATTCATGCCAAAGGATTTACAAAAAATGCTTTTATCAATTCCGAGCATAAAGTTATCCGCCCTCCGGAATTTATAAAAAATTTAAACTGTGATTAATATGATTAATTGTGAAATTATGATTAAAAAGTTAATCGGCAGCGTAATGTCTCTTTTCAAAACATAATAAACTCTCTTGACTAAAAAGTAATGATATAAGGGAGATGTGCACAGTTTTTTGCGTAGCGGCTTTTATTGATGAGGAAACAATTTGCGGCAAGTTTTACGTCAAATAATGTGAACTGTTTGAAAGCGAAGCTTGAGTTTTCACATTGTTAGCAAAACGCAGCCGAAAATTCGAAGCGATAAGTAAGAAGCGGAGCAAAGTAAATTTGAATATTTCTGATAGAATATAAAAAATATATCTATAAGGATAAATTGAAAATATGCCGAAAAGAGAGGATATAAAAAAGATATTTATGATAGGAGCAGGGCCTATAGTAATAGGACAAGCCTGCGAATTCGATTATTCCGGAACTCAAGCTTGCAAAGCCTTAAAAGAGGAAGGCTATAAAATAGTTTTGTTAAATTCAAATCCTGCAACCATAATGACAGACCCGGATCTTGCTCATTTTACCTATATAGAACCCGTAACCTTTGAAACTGCAACAAAAATAATAGAAAAAGAAAAACCGGACGCGTTACTGCCAACCTTAGGCGGACAAACCGCCCTTAATGTAGCAGTTGAACTTTCGGAAAAAAAGGTATTGGAAAGAAATAGCGTAAAACTTATAGGAGCATCTTTAAAATCTATAAAAAAAGCCGAAAATAGAGAATTTTTTGGCAAAGCTATGAATAAAATAGGATTAAGAATCCCGAAAAGCAGAATGGTTACAAATGTCAAGCAAGCCTTTGAAGCAGTCGAAGAGATAGGATTTCCTATAATAGCGCGACCGAGTTTTACGCTTGGAGGAAAAGGCGGAGGCATAGCGTATAATTCCGAAGAACTGGCGGAAATTGCAAAAGCGGGCATAGATGCAAGCATAATTTCGCAGGTTATGCTAGAAGAATCGGTTTTAGGATGGAAAGAATACGAACTTGAAATAATGAGAGATGGAGATGATAATGCGGTAATAATATGTTCCATAGAAAATATTGATCCTATGGGAATCCATACAGGAGACAGCATCACCGTAGCCCCCGCCCAAACATTATCCGATAAACAGTATCAAAAATTAAGAGACGCCTCTATTGCCATAGTACGCGAAATAGGAGTTGATACCGGAGGCTCAAATGTTCAGTTTGCGGTAAATCCGAAAAACTCGGATATAATAGTAGTTGAAATGAATCCCAGAGTATCGCGAAGCTCCGCATTAGCCTCCAAAGCCACAGGTTTTCCTATTGCAAAAATAGCGGCAAAGCTTGCTGTAGGTTACAGCCTAGATGAAATAAAAAATGATATAACAGGCAAAACATTAGCATCCTTTGAGCCTGTTATAGATTACTGCGTAGTTAAAATCCCCAGATGGACATTTGAAAAATTTTCAAAAGCCGAAGATCTGTTAACAATATCTATGAAATCTGTAGGCGAAACAATGGCTATAGGCAGAACATTTAAAGAAGCTTTTCAAAAAGCCTTAAGATCTCTTGAAACAGGCAGAAGCGGTTTTGGAAGCGACGGGAAAGATATTGTACATACTTTATCCGAAATAAAACAAAAACTTGCGGTTCCTAACTCTCAAAGAATATTTTATTTAAAAGAGGCTTTGGAGCAAAAAATAGGCGTAGCAGAGATATACAAACTTTCCGGAATCGACCCTTGGTTTTTATATCAATTTAAAGAGCTTGTAGAATACGGAAACAAAATAAAAGCCGAAGGCGCGAATATATCTGCAAAAACTATAAAAGAGGCAAAAAAAAGGGGGTTTTCGGATATTCAACTATCTATTCTTACCAAAAAGACAGAATCCGAAATAGGATCAATAAGGCTTAAAGAAAACATTACCCCCGTATATAAACTGATAGATACCTGCGCGGGCGAGTTTGAGGCAGAAACTCCATACTATTATTCAACTTACGAAGAAGAGAACGAAGCAAGAATAACCGAGCGCAAAAAGGTTATAATACTCGGCGGAGGCCCAAACAGAATCGGGCAGGGTATAGAATTTGATTATTGCTGCGTTCATGCGGCTTATGCTTTAAAAGAAGAGGAAATCGAAAGCATAATGATAAACAGCAATCCCGAAACCGTAAGCACAGATTACGACACCTCCGATAAACTTTATTTTGAACCGCTTACAAAAGAGGATGTGTTTAATATAATCGAAATGGAAAAACCGGACGGAGTAATAATTCAATTCGGAGGGCAAACTCCTTTAAACCTTGCCGACGCTTTAAATCTGGCAAAAATTCCTGTTTTAGGAACGCCTCCTGCAAGCATAGCAAAAGCCGAAAACAGAGAACTTTTTGCGGAAATGTTAAATAAACTCGGTCTTATTCAGCCGGAAAACGGAATCGCTTATACAATTGACGAAGCCCTTAATATAGCCGAAACAATAGGATACCCTGTAATGGTAAGACCCTCTTATGTATTAGGCGGCAGGGGAATGGAAAGGGTTTATGATAAAGAAGCGCTTAAAAATTTTTTGGAATCCACCTTAAAAGAATTGGATTCGGGCGCAATCTTAATAGATAAATTTTTGGAAAATGCCGTGGAATTAGACGTAGATACAATATCAGACGGCAATACCATCATAATTGCGGGCATAATGGAGCATATAGAACAAGCAGGTATTCATTCCGGAGATTCCGCATGCATTATTCCGCCATACTCGGTAAGCAATAAAATAATAGAGCAGATAAAAATATCCGTAAAAGCTATGGCAAAAGAGCTTAAAATAATAGGGCTTATGAACGTTCAATATGCGGTAAAAGATGATATACTTTATGTATTGGAAGCAAATCCCAGAGCCTCGAGGACAATACCTTTTGTAAGCAAAGCATCCGGAATACCTTTTGCAAAACTTGCAACAAAAGCAATGATAGGAAAAACCTTAAAAGAGCTTGGTTTAAAAGAGGAGAAAACTCCGCCTTATTTTTGTGTAAAAGAGGCTGTTTTTCCGTTTGACAGATTTGAGAAAATAGACGCTGTTTTAGGACCCGAAATGAAATCTACAGGCGAAGTAATGGGCATAGATACAGACTTGGGATATGCTTATGCAAAAGCTCAGTTTGCGGCGGGACAAAACCTTCCTTTAACCGGTACGGTTTTGATAAGCGTAAATGATAAGGATAAAGAAAAGGCAGCGTTAATAGCACAAGATTTAAAAAAGCTGGGATATAATATAGCGGCTACGGCTGGAACATCCGCTTATCTTACAAGTAAAGGGATTATTAATAAGCAGGTAAATAAAATCTCTTTTAAAAGACCGAATCTTATAGACGCCATAAAAAATTGTGAAATTCAGCTTATAATTAATACCGCATCCGGCGGAATCTCAAAAGAGAACGGAATTAAAATAAGACGTTCCGCCTTAAAATTTAAAATACCATATACAACAACAATCGCAGGGGCGCAGGCTGTATGCAAGGCGCTTAAATCTTTAAAAGAGAAGCCGATGGAGGTTACAGATATTCAAACCTATAACGCGCTTTTTGCAAAAAGTTAGCCTCTTTCACAACTTCTACGTAAAAAAACTTCGGACATCTCCGAATCGGATATAAGCGGATTAAAAAAACTTGTAAATAAGGGTAAATAATTATAAGGATATTTCGATTTGCAAGATATATACTTGCAAATATAGGGTTTTGCCCCCGTAGCTCAGTGGATAGAGCAAAGGATTCCTAATCCTTGCGCCGCAGGTTCGATTCCTGCCGGGGGCATTTTTTAAGTAAAAAAGGGAGAAGAAGCAAAAGGGGGCAAAAATGTTTAATCAAATGCGTTATGATGCAAATAAAAAATCAGCCGTTCCTGCATATTTAATCTGGTTTTTTGTAGGCGGATTTGGCGGACATCGCTTTTATTGCGGACGAAAATATGCCCTTACTATGCTGATAGGTATGATTATAAGTATTTTTCTCTCTTGTTGGGGCATCGGAGTTATAGGGGTTATCGCTTTTTGTATATGGGCGTTTATTGACGTATTCTCTATCCATAAATGGATTGCCGAATATAACAATAAATTAATAGATAGTATAGAAGATACGGATACTTAAATTTAAAATTTCAACCGAAGAAGAAAATCATATCCTATTACCTAAAAAAAATTTGATTTTTTAAATTGCTTTCCTTATTTTTTGAAATCAGATACAATTTAATTCATCATTCTAATAAGTTTGGCTCGCTGGCGATTCGTCCTTTTGTATCATCTTATTACGTTAACCGTAATTTTTTTAATAAAGGAAGAATATAATGGCTAATTTTTTTATAACGAACGGTTCCGCTATAGCTACAATAAGAACCGTTGATAAAAATATCATAATACAACATTTCATAATTTCTATAACAACTTCTCTGATTTCCGGTTATTTTATTTATCTTATAAAAGTCGTAGAGTTTTTGATTAAATTTCAATCGAATTATCCGAATATTATTAGCGGTATTTTAGGCGTTATTATAGGATTAATTTATTGGCTTTATTATTATGGCAACAAAAGGGCTGCTTGCAAATCTCGATAGCGAAGCAATAAAAAAAAGATGTAATCAGATAGGCGGTATTAACATAGAAGAATATAAACGGGAAATTTTAGACACGTTAAAACAACTGACCGAATTGCATAAAGCTAATGATAATATAAAGGTAAAATTTTATTCTTCGAAAATGTTATGAAAGTTTATTATTATAGATAACTCTATGTATGGGTTCAGCAATATTCCCCGTATAAACACGTCCATAATGCAGCCTGCTATGCTTTTGAACGAACAGATAAAAATGAGTATGAGGATATATATAACTATCTTTATAGACAATTTATAAAAAGATGGGAAAGTAAGCGGCTAAAAATTTATGACTTTGCTTCTCATACAGTAAAAGAGAGCGTTTGAAAAATTAATTTGGCGGTTAAATAGTTGTGGCGGAGAGAGAGGGATTCGAACCCTCGGTACTGCTATAAACAGCACACACGATTTCCAGTCGTGCTCCTTCAGCCAGCTCGGACATCTCTCCTTTTTTCTACGGAAACTATTTAATCTGATAAAATAGCAGTCATAATCGCTTTTATGGTATGAAGCCTGTTTTCTGCCTGATCAAAAATTATTGAGGCTTTGGATTCAAATACATCTTCGGTAACCTCGATTCCGTCAAGCCCGAATTTTTGCCCGAATTTTTGATAGATTGCTTCGCCTATTTCGGTTTGGCGGTTATGATATGCTGGCAAACAGTGCATAAATTTTACGTTCGGATTGCCTGTAAGTTTGAGGTTATTACTATTGACCTGATAATCTTTCAAGAGTTTTATTCGTTTTTCCCAAATATTTTCCGGCTCGCCCATAGATACCCATATATCGGTATATATAAAATCGGTATCTTTAAGCCCTTGAGGTATGTTATCGGTTATTGATATGTTAGCGCCTGTTTCGGAGGCGGTTTTTTGCGCCTGTTTTATAATGGTTTTATCCGGCTGTATATCTGTAGGCGCTATTGCCGTAAAACTTGCGCCGAGTTTTGCGGAGCATATTAATAATGAATTTGCTACGTTGTTTCTGGCGTCTCCTATATAGGCGAGTTTTATTTTATTGATAGGTTTTGCCGAATACTCGGATATTGTTAAAAAATCTGCAAGTGCCTGAGTAGGATGAAATTCGTTTGTAAGTCCGTTAAATACCGGAATTTTTGCATATTCTGCCAATATTTCGATTTTTTCCTGCTCAAAGCCTCTGTATTCTATTGCATCGTAGAGTCTGCCCAAAACTCTCGCGGTATCTTTTAAGGATTCTTTTTTGCTCATCTGAGACCCCGTAGGCTCTATGTATGTAACGTTTGCTCCCTGATCGTAAGCCGCGACTTCAAATGCACATCTTGTTCTTGTAGATGTTTTTTCAAAAATTAAGGCTATGTTTTTGCCTTTTAATTTTTGAATCTCTTTTTTTTGTTTTTTTGCTTTTTTTAATCCTGCGGATAGATTTAAAAGGTATTTTATCTCTTCCGGGTTAAAATCAAGTAGTTTTAAAAAATTTCTGTTTTTAATTTCTATTTTCATTTTTTTATCTGCCTTATAATTTTATAGTTCTTCGGGAGTAAAGGCTATAACCTTGTCTATACTATCCGAATCGGTAAGAAGCATAACAAGCCTGTCTATGCCCAAAGCGTTGCCGCAGGCTTGAGGTATTTTATCTAAAGCGTTTAAAAATTTATACGGCATAGGATATACAGGCTTGCCGGCTTTTTTTGCTTTTTGTTCGGAGATAAGTCTATTAGTCTGTTCTTTTTTATCTGTCAATTCGGAAAAAGCGTTGCATAGTTCTATTCCTCCTATGTAAAGCTCAAATTTTTCTGCAACCGCCGATTTTTTTTTAAAATCTTCGCTCTTTTTTTTTTGCAAGAGCTCCTTTTTATAAAGGATAATCGTATGAAAAAACGGGTTTGGCAAGCCTGTTTCCGAGGCAATAAAGGTTATAAGGTTTTGGCAGATATTCATTCATTTGAATATAATCCCCGTCTGTCTCATGCCATTCTAAAAGGGTGAATTCCTGTATATGTTTTGTTCCGCGTTCCTCTTTTCTGAAGCATTTTGCAATTTGAAATATTTTTTCGTATCCTGCCGTCAAAAGTTTTTTCATGTATAATTCCGGCGAGGTTTGTAAGAACCAGTTTTCCGAAGGTATTGCATCTATGTTTTTTTCTGGGGCAGGCGCGGGAATTCTTATCGGGGTTTCCACCTCCAAATAATTGTTTTGATAAAAGAATTTTCGGATGAAATTTATTGTTTGGTTTCTTATTTTAAGATTTTTTTTTATCTGCGTTTGTCTGAAGCTCATTTTTCTCTTTTTAAAGTCCGCTGTCTAACTTCGTATTTTACCCGTTTTTTGCGTTATGCTCAAATTTTAATCCTCGAAATACTTCAAGTATTCCTGTGGTTAAAATTTTTCTACAACGCCGAAATCAAGCAAAAGACGAAGTTATGCAAGGGGCTTTTTAAAGGATGATAAGACGGACATTATCCCCTTTATTAAGCCCTTCGGTATCTTTATCTATTTTAATTAAGGCGTCTGCTTTTACTATGCTGTTTAAAAGCCCTGATTTGCCTAAAACAGGAGTAGCTTCTAATTTGTCGTTGTTTGCAGTAGTTTTTACTCTTATAAAATCTACTCTTCCCTGAGCCGAAGATATGTTTCTGGTAAGTTTTGCAAAAGGGTAATATATTTTTTTATCCTTTTTACATCCGGCTATTTTTTTTACAAATTTTTTTACTATTATTTCAAATACAACCATAGCCGAAACTATATGTCCCGGAAGCCCCCATAAAGCTTTTCCGGAAGCGTTTGCCAGTATTGTAGGTTTTCCGGGGCTTATTGATATGCCGTGCGCCAATATTTCGGAATTTGGCAAAGAAGAGAATACTTTTACGGTATAATCTTTTGTTCCTACCGAACTGCCGCCGGAAAGCATAAGCATATCTGTTTCGGATGAAACCTGCTGGCAGAGTTTAAAAAGGGAATCGAAATCATCTTGGACAATTCCATAACTTATGGGATCGGCTCCCGCTTTTTTAAGGGATGCAAAAAGGGTATAGGTATTAACGTCTCTTATTTTGCCGTGTTCGGGGGTTTCTTTTATGTTTACTATCTCGTCTCCTGTAGATATTATGCCAACTTTCGGTTTTTTAAAAACTTTTACCGTATTTTTTCCAAAAGCCGCCAGCAGTCCTATTTCCTGTGCTCTTAATACTGTTCCTGCAGATATTATGGTTTCGCCTTTATTATAATCTTCTCCCTGTTCTATAACATGCTGCGCTTGCGCCGCGCTTTTTAAAACCTCGATAGTAGTATTATCGGATATGTCGGTATGTTCTATCATAACGACGCTGTCCGCTCTTTTCGGAAGCATTCCGCCTGTTGAAATGTTTGCGGCTTCCCCTCGCGTTATGGAAAAGGAGGGGATTTTTCCCATTTTGACGGCTCCTTTTACGGTAAGATAAGCAGGGTTTGCTTCGGATGCTCCGTAAGTATCGCGGGCGCATACCGCATAACCGTCCATAGTGGAGCGTTTGAAATCCGGCAGATTGGCATCTGCTTTAATATTTTGGTATAATACTCTGTTTAATGCTTTAAAAAGATTAACCTCTTGCGCTTTTACAGGTGAAAACAAAGAGGTATATTCCGTAATTTCTTCTAAATTTTTTACTTTAAAAAAGTTGTCCATTTTTTATAACCGATCTGTTTAGATATTTAAGATGTAACGTTGCAGATTAATAAAATTTTAAAAAAGAGCAAGCTGTTTTGGTATTTTTCTATGATAATCGCTGCGATAATATAAGACTTCTTTATTTGTTTTTCCTGCAATACCTTTAAGGCAAACAAGGTTTTTAAAGGGTAGATAATCGGCTTTTTCGCCTTCGCAAAAAATTATCTCCCCTTTTCTTTTTTTTGCCCATTCCGCAAGCTGGTGGCGAATTTTTATAATCCCCGCAAATTATCTTCCAATGTTTTATTTTATAAAGATTTTCGGCAAGAACTCTTCTGCTTATTTCCCAATTTCTTGCAAGGATTTGCGTTACTTTTATTGTTTTAAAATGGAATGCCATTTTTGTAGCGGCATGAACAATATGTAAAAATTCGGAACTTTTTTCGCCTATTTTTAATTCGGGCATTTTTTTTATGTCGTCAACCGTAGCGGAATAAATGAGCCAATTCCAAATATCGAAAACTTTTTTATCTTTTTCGATTAGAATAACCTTTTTTTTCCAATTATTTTTATAAAGAGAATATGCCGCGGCGCCTGCAAACGGCTCTATTATTGTATTATAATTTGGAACGGGATAATATTTTGCTATCTGTTTTTTTCTTCCGTAATAGTAAAACATTTTTATTGTATATCCGAATTATTAAATATTAAAAGAGAATATTTTTTTATATTTTTCAATATAGTCATAATTGTTAATAAGCATGCCCCATCCTTCGCTCATTTTTTTTCCGGATGCTTTCATTCCCGTAACTTTAGTATTTCGTCCTGTTATTCCGCTTATTTTTCCCCAGTCTTCAACCAAAAGTTTATCCGAATAAAATGCGCCGGTAATTGCAGGATAGAAATTTTTGTCTTTTATTTTGCCTGTAAAGTCTATTATCAAACCCAAAAGACTTTTTACGTCTTTATGATGAGCCTGCCAAGTTATACCTGTTAATTGCGGCAGTCTTTTTTGTCCGATTTTTAGATTGCTTCCTTTTGTTACGTTGCCGACAGTGCATTTAATCTCTAATCCTTCGGGATAATTTCTTAAAATATCTTCGGGCGAATTTTTACCGGATTTGGGTATTATGTCAGGGTGTCCTTTTTCAATAGGATTTATAATTGCTCCTACCCGTTTTGATAGAAATAAAGCAAAAATTGCTCCTACTATTCCGCTTAAAGCTTTTAAATTTATACTTTGAAAAAGAGAAAAGGGTAATTCTTCAAGTCTATCGGAAGTCATAGAAACCGCAAATTTAATATCTTCGGGCTTGACTATAAAGCCGGATTTAAACTTGAATTTTTTATTTACTATATAATCGTTTCCATTTGAATTAGGCGGTTTTTTAATATTTTGTTTCTGGTTATATAAAATATCAGGCAACTGCACATTCATTGCATCGGCTATTGAATTAAGATTTATAAGGCTGATATTTCTTTTGCCAAGTTCGACATCGCTGATATAAGTTCTATCAAGATCGCATAGAAATCCGAGCTGTTCCTGTGAAATTTCTATTGAGTTTCTTATAGAGCGAATATTATTGCCTACGGTTTTAAGTATTTTTTTATCTTTTTTCATAAAGAACAAAATATATCTCTGTCGGCAATAAGGCTACGGACTATAAGTTACAATTATAATATTATAACAGGATATATCTTTTTTGAAAGGGTTTGTTTTGCTTATTTCTTGAGTAAAATAAAAAATTTTTATAAAAGAATGCCGAAGGGTTGAGAAGCGAGACGGGTTAGAAGGAAATAATGAAGGGACTTCTTGCTTCGCTCGAAATGACAGGAAAAAAATTATGAACGGAGAAAGGCGGGTATAATATGGCGGATGAAATTTTAGAAGCCGCAAGGCTTATTAAGGAACAAGGATGTGTTGTTGCATTAACCGGAGCGGGGGTTTCGGTAGAAAGCGGTATTCCGCCTTTTAGGGGCAAGGGCGGATTATGGGAAAAGTTTGATCCTAATGAGTATGCGAATATAGATAATTTTATAAAGAATCCGGAAAAGATATGGAAGGCTTTTTTAGCGGATAAAAAGGCTATTATAGATAATGCAAAGCCTAACGACGCTCATAAGGGGTTTTTTCTGCTTGAAAGGATTGGTTTGTTAAAAGGTATTATTACCTCTAATATAGACGGTTTGCATCAGGCTGCCGGAAGTAAGAATGTAGTTGAATTTCACGGAACGTTTGCAACTTATTCCTGCATGGACTGCCGCAAGGTATTTAAAAGTTCGGAGGTAAAGGTGGATGTCGCGCCTCCTTTATGCGAATGCGGAGGGATTTTAAGACCTGATTGTATTTTTTTCGGCGAGTCTATTAATCCGAATGTATTAAAGGCGTCCCGCGAGATGATTTCAAGTTGTAAGGTTATGATTGTTGCCGGAAGCTCTTTGGTAGTTGCGCCTTCTTCTTTGATACCTTTTGAAGCAAAATCTAACGGGGCAAAGGTTATTGAGATTAATACGAAGCCGACCTGTATAACCTCTTCGATAACGGATGTTTTTATAAAAGAGAAGGCCGGGGCGGCTATGAATTGGCTTATAGATTTAATAAATGAGATATAAAAATTATGATTAAAATATTAAAATTGGAACTTGCGCATCCTTCTTTAAAAGATAACAGAGGAGATGCAGACAGGCTGTTGGCAGGATTAAAAAAGGAGCTTAAAACCGATCGTATTAAGATTGATTTGAAGATGTTAAAGGATATTCCCGATATTTTACGGCGCTGCAATTATAAGGTAAGATGTGTTTTGGCTGAGGAGAGGGACGGGTTTGTATTGACTATGGTAGTAGTAGCGGACAAAGAAAAAATTTTTGCCGGAATTGCTGTAGATTTGGGAACCACTATGATTGCTCTTTGTTTGGTTAATTTGGAAACAAAAGAGGTTATGGGGGAGGCGTCTTTTATTAATCCGCAGGTTAAAATAGGAGCGGATGTGCTTGCCAGAATTCATTATGCGGATGATGAAAAGCGGCGTAAGGAATTAAACAGGCTTGTTATAGACGGAATAAATAATAATATAAAGAAGCTTTGCGCTTCCTGCTCGATTCTGCCGAAAGATATATATTGTTTGGCGATTGCGGGCAATACCGCTATGACTCATTTTTTTTTATCGCTTCCCACAAAATATTTGATAAGAGAGCCTTATATTCCGGCGGTTAATACTCCGCCTATTTTTAAAGCGGATGAGATCGGGCTTGAATTAAATCGTTTTGCCAATATTTTTGTTTTTCCTAATATTGGGAGTTATTTCGGCGGAGATATTATTTCGGGGATTTTATTTGCCCGTATGTATGAAAAGGAGGAGGTTTCTATTTTTACGGATATAGGAACTAATGCAGAGGTGGTTTTGGGAAACAGAGATTGGCTTATAGGATGTGCCGGCGCGGCTGGTCCCGCTTTGGAAGGAGGCGCGGCAAAGATTGGAATGCAGGCGGGTCAAGGCGTAATAGATAAGGTTGTTATTAATGAAAATTTGGAATTTGAAGTCTGTACTATAGATAATCTGCATCCTATAGGAATATGCGGTTCAGGGCTTATTGATCTTGCAGCGCAGCTTTTTTTATACGGTTTTATTGATAAGCGGGGAAGGTTTGTTGATAGCAGATGCGCCGAGCGTTTGATTGTTAAAGATGAAATAAAGTATCTGATAATAGTAAAAAAGGGAGAATACGGAGCAGATGCGGATATTACGATAAGCAGTATTGATATTGATAATTTGATCAGATCGAAAGCGGCTATGTTTACTATTTTGGAAACTGTAACTAGAACAGTCGGGGTGGATTTTGCCTCTTTATCCGATTTTTTTGTAGCCGGAACTTTCGGATATTTTATTAATCCTGTATCTGCAATTTCAATCGGTATGCTTCCGAATATTCCTATTGAAAGGTATAAAGCCATAGGCAACAGTTCTTTGAAAGGGGCGGTTTTATTTTTAACAGAGCCGAAACTTATAGAGACTGTGGATAAGATTCGGGATATGATTACCTATTTGGAGCTTAATGTAAATCAGGAGTTTATGAGTAGGTTTTCCGGCGCAAGGTTTTTGCCGCATACGGATGCTTATTTATAATAAAAGACTATTGCATACCTTCCTCTATAGTTTTCAAATCAATTCCTCAAAGAAGAAGTCGTATTATTAAAAAATTTAAATTATATTATGATTGCTATTATCAACAGAGAGTAAAAGTAAGGTTCAAATAGGTAAAAATAAACTGTACATTGCCAAAAGTAACGATGACACGCCCTATGTAATCAATGACGTGATAAAAATTTGCTTATTCGGTTTTTATGGAAGGATAATATTTTGGATTTGTTTGATAAGGATTGGTAGCGGGGACAGGATTTGAACCTGCGACCTTCGGGTTATGAGCCCGACAAGCTACCAGACTGCTCCACCCCGCATCACTGTTTTGTTGAATAGCTTCTATACTTAATGTATCTGTGTGTCAAGTTTTTTTTTATAATGTTATCAAAATATTTCGAAGCTGTTTTGTCCGATTTTCTATTCCCTTATAGCAGAATTCCCAATCCGCCATATCTGTTTCCCATAATTTGTTTATATTTTTTCAATATGATTTATGAATTTTTCATCTTCCGTTATTTGTTCGCAAAATCGGTTGTAATCGTATCCGTATTTCGCCCCAAAGCTTTTTTCGCTTTTTTTAGTTCCGTTATCTTTGTTGTTATTTGCTCTATTAGGTATTTTTGCAATGCTATATTAACTTGAGATTGAAGACGGGTATTATTTTTGCGTCCGGCTTTAAAATTGCTTAAAATATTATTATCAGATTACAACCCGTTTTTAAAGGTTATTTCCTGCTGTATATATTTTTTCTTTTTTTTTTTTACAGCTGTCCATGGGTTTTCCTCCTCTTTTAAGCCGTCGTCTATTTGTTGGATAAAAGGGGATATAACTCGATTTGTAATTTTTCCGTAGATTTTTCTTTTTTTGCTGTAGGTAATATAAAGCGCCTCTTTTGCTCTGGTCATAGCAACGTATAGGAGTCTTTTTTCTTCGTTATTGTTATTATCAGAACGCCGAAAGTTTTTAAAGGGTATGTAGCCGTCTTCGCAGCCCGCTATAAATACTGTTGTAAATTCAAGCCCTTTTGCCGCATGTATTGTTATTAAGGTTACTTTTTCGGCAAGTTCGTTGTAAAGATCAGTATCTTTTAATGATGCGATTTTTCGAAAAAATATGTTTATATTATTATCGGATTGATCTGCCGTTGCAAGTATTTTTTTATAGATTTGGTTTCTGTTTTTTTTTTCTTCTATTGTTGTTTTTATGTGGTTTATATTTTTTATATATTCTATTTGTTCGGATAAGGATAATTTTTTTGCGGCTGTTTTGTATTTTTTTATTTTGTCGAAAAATTGGCATAGTTTTAACTGATCTGTATTTGTAATGTTGGCTATTGGATGGATTTTTGCCGCTTCCATAGCTTCATTAGGCGGGAGGTTGTTTTTGTAGCTCCATTCTTTAAATTTTTCTATGCTGTTTTTTTTTATGTTCGGTTTTATGATTTTTTCTATGTTTTCTATATCCGCATAAATTGCGGTTTGATGTATTATTTTTAAAAAGGATAGTATCTCTTTTATTCCTTTTTTAGATAATATTTCCTCTTTTTGAGCTATCTGATAAGGGATTCCTCTTTTTTCAAATATCTCGGCAATGTTTTTTGCAAAGGATTTGGTTCTGTATAAAACGGCAAAATCAGCAAAGCTCATTAAGCTTTTTGCAGATATTGTGGCGCGTCCTGTATCTATGGAAAAATAGCCGTATCCGCCTATCCTGTTTTCTATTTTTTTAGCTATTGCTTCTATTTCGGCTTTTTCGGAATTTGCGCTTATTATTTTTATTTTTTTCTCTTTTTCGGTTTCGTTATTATTAAATACAAGATTGGGGTTTTCGATGATTTGGTTTGAGGCTTTTAATATGTAATTTGGAAAGCGGTAGTTTTTGGTTAGAGTTATTCTTTTTGCATTGGGAAAATTTTTTGTAAAATGTTTGAAATATGAGGCGTCCGCGCCCCTGAAGCCGTAGATGGACTGGTTCGGGTCTCCTATTGCAATGATGGAGTTTTCGCGGTTATCCGATACAAGAGATTTTATTATTTGGTATTCTCCTTTATTTATATCCTGATATTCGTCTATAAATATATATTTGAATTTTTTTTGGTATTCTTTTTTTATCTGGTCATCGTCGGTTAATATTGCCGCGGTATTTAATATAAGATCGTCAAAATCGTAGCTTTTGTAAAAAGTTAGAAGTTTTTGATACTGGTTATATATTTTTGATAAGGATTCGGCGCTAATTTCTATTGCCTGTTCGCTAAGATTATGATGCGGTTTTAACAGATTTTGCTTTGCTCGGCTTATTAGGTTAAAGATGTTTTCGGCGGAGGGGATATTTTTCTCTTTTACGGAAGCTTTTTTTATGGCGTCTGTAATGATTTTTTTTCTCTCGTAATCGTTTATTATTTTGTAATTTTTGTTTTTGTCTATATTTTTTAAAAATTTAAAGCAAAAGGAATGAAATGTAGTAACTTGAGGCATTTTTTTCTCTTTTATTGATGCCGATATTCTTGTTTTCATTTCATTTGCGGCTTTATCGGTAAATGTTATTGCAAGTATCTGTTGGTATGAAGCTTTGTTTTCGGTTATAAGCCGGATTATTTTTTCGGTTATTGTTCTTGTTTTACCTGTTCCTGGGCCGGCTGTTATAAGCAGATTGATATTATCTTGTTCCACCGCTTTTTGCTGCAAGCTGTTTAAGGTTTCGGTTTTTTGGCGCTTTGGCGGGTTTACATTCGGTTTTTTTTCTTTTTTGAAAGAAGGAGTAATAGCTTTTTCTTTTTTTTTCGCCTCTATTATAAAGAGGCTTTTTTGGCGCAGCAGCCTCTTTCTTTCTTCTTCGTCAAAAATTTTTATTCTGCCGTATTCGCCGTCGTATCCGGGTATAAGAATAACTTTGTTGTTTCTGACCTTTTCTATGGCGTCTGCCAATAGCGGAATGTTAGCTTTTTCTATATCTTCTTTTGTTAGGGTATTTAGTATTAAAAATTCGTTCCCCAGAGTTTCTATAGCTTTGTTGTATGTTAAAAGCGCTTTTTTTGAACCCGCGCCCATTTGCAGTATTGAAGATATTATATTTATAAGGGGTATTATGCTGTAATAAGAAGGAAATTTGCTTATGTCTCTTTTTTCGGCTTTGGCTATGTCGGCAAGATCGTTTACTCTGTGTAATACGCCGAGCGTAAGCGGTTCGCCGCATACAGGGCACAAGTTGTTATGGAGTTTTGTATCGTTCGGATGAAGGCTTACGCCGCATTTTCTATGTCCGTCAAAGTGGTATTTGCCTTCTTCCGGAAAAAATTCCAATGTGCCTAAGAATTTTTTTTTATCTCCGCTTTTCATCGCCTCTTTTATTTTTTTATACGTTTTTTCCGTATCAAAAAGGTTTGCTTCTCTTCCGAGTTTTGCCGGAGAATGAGCGTCTGAGTTGGATATTAGGGTATATTTGTCCAGATCCGAAACAAGTCTGTTCATAGCCGGATCCGATGATAAGCCTGTTTCAAGAGCAAATATATGTTCGGTTAAATCTTCAAAGCATTCTTGTATGGAATCAAAACCGGATTTTGAGCCAAAAAGAGAAAACCAAGGCGTCCATATATGAGCCGGAACCAAAAAGTTTTCTTTTCCTACTTCCAAGATTATTTCCAACAGGTTTTTTGCGTCAAGCCCTAATATCGGTCTGCCGTCCGATTTTATGTTTCCTATTTTATCAAGACGTCTGTTTATCTCTTTTGCCTGCGTAAGGTCCGCCGCAAAAATTAGATTGTGGTTTTTTCTTGTTTTGCCGTTTTTTTTATAAATGGAGCTTATCTCCGAGGTTAATACAAATTTTACGTCTCGTTTGCAGGTTTGCGGGATGTATGTATCGCATTCTTTTTTTATATCTTCCCTTAATGTTAAAAGTCCGTTTTCGTCATATATTAATTTTTTTTCTATTTCCGCAAACCAAGCCGGATGCGTAAAATCGCCTGTTCCTACTATGTCTATCCCTTTTTGAGAAGCGGATATATATAGGTTTTCAAGATCAAGGTTTTTTGCGGTAGCCATCGAATATTTGGAGTGTATGTGGAAGTCTGCTATAAATTTCATATCTTTTTTCTTTTTTTGTGTTTGAATATCAGTTCTAATCGTTATTATCCTGTCCTGTCGAGCGAAGCGAGAAATTTCTTCTTATCTGTTTTTTTAATTTAGAATAATATTTAATTCCTCCGACGAATTAACCAAAGCAGCCAGTTTTGCTATAGATATTAATTTGTCAAAATTTTCTATTTTGGTTAATGAATTCAGAATTTGTTTGTCAACCGAATTTAAGCGGTTTTCCAAAATATCAATTATAGCCCGCTGCATTCCTTGCGACATCCCTTGAGATAAGCCTTGTTTTATTCCTTTTTTTTCCCCTGACTAATAAGTTTTTCGGCTAATGTCATAATTACCCCCTCTCAGCGTTTGTTAAGGTTTTCCGCAGCTATTTTTTTAAGCTTTTCAACCGGCAAATCCTTTGCGTAACATATATAGCGAAGAATTTTTTAAATCTCGGAAAGTTAAAGCTTTTTTGTTATCGGCGTTAGCGGAAGCTTTGTTCGTTTTTTTCCGTCGAATTTTCTGTAAGCGGAGGCTACTGCCGGCGCTGTAGGAATGCACGCTATTTCACCTACCCCTTTTGCGCCGAATGGAGCGTCTATGTCATATATTTCAGTAGATATTACTTCTATTTCGGGGATATCGGATGCGCGTAGCAGTCCGAGTCTGCCGAATTTATCGTTTATTATTTTGCCTTTATCCGTAGGAAGCGATTCGGTAAGCGCATAACCCAAACCCATTGCTATGCCTCCTTCGATTTGCCCTTCAAAGAGTTTTTTATTTACTACTTTGCCGCTGTCGTGAATCGCCTTGATTTTTTTGATTTTACCTTGCTTTGTAAGTATTGCCATCTGAACTGCAAAGCTGTAAGCAAAATGGCTTATTACTTCGCCGTCAAAATCAGCCGGCGTTGTCCAGTCGCATATGTATTCTCCCGTATATGTTTTGCCTGCAAGCTTTTTTATGGTATTTTTTTTCATCTCTTTTTTGAGTTTATCTCCAGCGAGTAATAATGCTTTGCCCGCAAGGAATGTTCCTCGGCTTGCTGTGGTGGAGCCGCCTGTAGTTTCGTTTTCGGTGGCTACTATAACTTCTATTTTTGAAGTGTCTTTTAATTGAAGATGCTGACATAGCATTTGTATTAAAACCGTGTCTATTCCTTGCCCCATTTCGCTCCAGCCGTGCAGTATGCTTATTTTTTCGTTTTCGGATATTTTAATTTTTACGCGGCTTATCTCCGGTATGCCATTGCCTAATCCGCAGTTTTTAATAGCGCATGCTATTCCTGCCGATTCGGATTTTTTATATTCTTCTTTAAGCGTAAGCAGGGCTTTTTTTAAGCCTGTTTCTTTTCTTAGTTTGTGCCCGCTTGTAGTTGTTAATCCTTTATCCAAAGCGTTTTTGTATCTTATTTCCCATCTATTGAACCCGCCTTGTTCGCATAGTTGATCTATAAGGCTTTCTATTGCAAAGGTAACCTGATTAACCCCAAAACCGCGCATTGCCCCGCATACTGGATTGTTTGTGTAAACCGCCATAGATTTTACGTCTATGTTCGGAATGTAGTATGCGCCTCCCGCATGGGTTGCGGCTCTTTCGGTAACAGGTCCTCCCATGGAGGCGTATGCGCCTGTGTCTCCTATGATTCTTGCATAAAGTCCCGTGAATTTGCCTTCTTTGTCGGCAGACAGTTTGTATTCCATTTGCATTGGATGTCTTTTGGGGTGCATTTTAATTGATTCAAAGCGGTTTAATTTTACTTTAACCGGCTTTTTAAGATGATAAGTCGCCAATGCTGCGTGTCCTTGAACCGTAAGGTCTTCTTTGCCGCCGAAAGCGCCTCCTGCGGCAATAAGTTTGATGTTTACTTTTTTTTCCTCTATGTTAAGCATTTCGGCTAGTTGATGTCTATCTTCATATATGCCCTGAGACTGAGAATAGACGGTTATTATGTCATTTTCGTATGTTGCCACTCCGGTTTCGGTTTCCAAAAATGCGTGTTCAACTCTTTGGGTTTGAAATGTTTCGGATACTACATATTCGGAGGTCTCAAAAACCTGTCGGATATTTTTTCCGTAGCATATATTCGATTCTTTTAATATGTTTCCGCCGGGGTGTATTTTGATATTGCTTTCAATCGATTTTTTGGGGTCCGTAATCGGCTCATAGACTTTGTATGTTACTTTTATTGATTTAACGGCTGCTTGCGCTTTTTTTTCGGATTCGGCTACAACGCAGGCTAATACGTCTCCTATGTATCGGGTAGTTTCCCCTTGGGCAATGTAGATGGGCCAATCTTTTACTATAACCCCTAAATATCTTTTGCCGGGAACATCCTTTGCGGTTAAGATTTTCACTACTCCTGACATCGATTCCGCCGCGGCGGTATTTATGCTTAATATTTTTGCGCGCGGATGTTCGGTAAAGCATAAAGCCGAATGAAGCATGCCGTCAAACTCTATATCGTCTGTAAACTCGGATGTTCCGAGCGCTTTTTTTACGCCTTGATATTTGGGAGCGGAAGAGCCGATACTATGTTTTTCAAAGCTTATATCTTTGTTTTCTCTGATGGTTTTTGCGGCAAGAAGTATTGCGTCTATTATTTTTACATAGCCTGTGCATCTGCATAGATTCGGTTTTATCGCTTTTGTTATATCTTCTCTGCTCGGATTAGGATTTTTGTCTAATAATATTTTTGCGCGCGAAAGCATTCCAGAGGAGCAGAATCCGCATTGAACCGCTCCTGCGGCTACAAATGCTTTTCCCAAAGCAAGTTTTATTTTCGTAGGAAATCCGTCGAGGGTTAAAATGTTGGCGCTTTGAAGTTTTTCCATAGATACGGAACATGCAAGTTTTGCTCTGCCATCTATTTCAACCAAACATGCCCCGCAGACTCCCTGACCGGAACAGCCGTCTTTTACGCTTTTTATTTTTTGTATATCTCTAATCCAGTTTATAAGCTTTAAATCTTTTTTGCCGGAATAGTTTATTTTTTTGCCGTTTAAAGTAAGGCTTATCATTATGAGATTCTCCCGATTTTATTTTTATCTGCCGGAATTGGCAAAAATAATATAGATTCATTATATAAGAGTTACGGTTTATAGTCAATGCGGATAACTATTTGTTTTTATAATAGATATTTTTATATAAAATTGTTAGATTTTTCTGTAGCGTCAAGATTTTATTTTATAATAAAAAAAGGTGGTTAGTTGCCATACGTTCTTGACAAATATGAAATATTTTATTATTAGAAAACATTTTGTCAAAGAATACTAGATGCTATATAAAAATCATAAGAGGTTATTTAATGACTTATTTATACAATTTATCGAAAATAACGGTTTTTGGTTTTATTTTGTTGTTTATTTGCGGTTGTTTACAGCAACCTGAAAGTTCTTATCATTCTTATTATAATAAAATTTACGGTGAAGAATTTTTTGAAGATGAGCAAAGGTTTGACGATTCTTCCGAAGATATTGCCGGCGATTATGAGGATGTTGACCCTGCTATTAAATCGCTATTTAACGATGCTTTGAATCTCTGTGAAACTGCCGAAAGTTTATGGGAAAAAGGGAAAGTTGAACAGGCTTTGAAAACTTTGGATAAAGCCTATTCTCTTATAACCGAGGTGAATATGGAAGATGTTCCTGAAGCCTCTCGTCAGAAAAAGGAGTTAACTTTTTGGATTTCAAAACGTATTATGGATATTTATTCTTCCAAAATGCCTTCTATCGAAAAACCTTACGCCGACGGAAAAAGAGATGTAATACCCGTAATTATGAATAGGTATGTTCAAAAAGAGATAGACCTTTTTACCAAAGGAGGATATAAAAATTTTTTTATAAGGGCTTATAAAAGAGCGGGTAAGTATCGTCCTCAAATAGTAAAAATGTTAAGAGATGCAGGCTTACCGGAAGAGTTGTCTTGGCTCCCGCTTGTAGAAAGCGGATTTAACGTAAAAGCGCTTTCTCCCGCAAAAGCTCTTGGTTTATGGCAGTTTATACCCTCTACAGGAAATAACTTCGGTCTTAAACGGAATACTTATATAGACGAGAGGCTTGACTTTATTAAATCGACTGAAGCGGCTATTTCTTATTTAGCAAAACTTCATGAGATTTTCGGCGATTGGTCAACCGCTCTTGCGGCATATAACTGCGGAGAAGGCAGACTTCTTAGAATAATAGAAAGACATAATGTAGACTCTACGAATAATTTTTGGGGGATTTATGAAAAATTGCCTCCCGAGACCGCAGAATATGTTCCGAGGTTTTTGGCTACGCTGCATATAGTAAAAAATCCCAAGCGCTACGGATTGGATAAAGTAATGCCGGCGATGCCTCTTTTTTATGAAACAGCGGACGTTAATAAGCAGACTTCATTAAAAAATATTGCCAAATTAATATCGGTTTCCGAAGATGTTTTGAAAAAATTGAATCCTGCGCTAATATACGGAGTTTTGCCTCCTAAAAAATATTCTTTACGGATGCCTTTGGGAAAGAAAGATTTATTAATTGCAAATATTGATAATTTACCTGTTTCAGGGCTTCCTGCAAAATGGAAAAAGAAGAGTAAAAGTAAATTTATATATCACAAGGTAAAAAGAGGCGAAACTATCTCTACGCTTGCAAAACGTTATAAAACAAGCGTAAAAAGTATTAAAAAGGTTAATAATATCAAGAAAAATAATATAATATTTGCGAATATGAAGTTAAAAATACTGAGCTCTAATGCGGTTTTTTATCAAAAATCTTCAAAAGGAGGCGGAACATCTTTTTCATATAAAGTTAAACAAGGCGATTCTTTATGGAATCTTGCAAGACGCTACAAAACAACCGCTAAAAAGATACAGGATATAAATAATCTTTCGACAACCCTGTTGTATATAGGTCAGATTATTAAAATAATGCCTAATAAATCATCATAAAAAAAACCGCTTTTTACTTTCATACAAAGTTATAAAGTAGAGACGTTGCAATGGCAATGTCTCTACCGTCTTTGATTTACAAATCTATATTCTATATTTTCTAGAAGATGCTTTTTTCCTGTTAAACAGACGGTCATACATGCCAAAAAGGATTCTTTTTCATCCAAAGGTATAATATAGGTTTTATTGCCTCCTCTCATGTAAATACGAAGTTTGTTTTCTTCGGATACTTCGGATACCGCTTCCACATTGTCTAATAGTATATGCAGATTTTTATACTTGTATCTGAAGGCTTTTCTTATCATTAGCAAGCTGTCCAATTGATTAAAAAAGGTTTTTTTTTCCTTTAATGGTATAAGATAAGGCTTTTTTTTACCAATCGTAAATATATTTATTACCCCTTTTCTCGGATTTTCTATTACCGATTCTATATTTTTCATAATTAGTTCCAGCCCTTTATAGCTATATACTAATTCTTTTAACTTTTTGAATTTTTTGCATAATATTTCTTCAATAGTTTGTTCTTCTTTTTTATTATCTATCATTGCTAAACCCCCCCCTTGTTGTTAGCATGTTTAATATTACCCATATGGAATATAAATAAGCATATAATATTGCATTATGTCAACTATTTTTTGTTGTTTTAATTGATTAATATGAATAATATACAAAAATATGTTAGTTATAAATCCAAAAGAAATGTATAAAACCGCGCTCCAATATTACATGGAAAAGCAAGGATGGGGCGGCGAATATACTACGGCGCTTAAAGCGAATGTTTCGCAGCCTACGTTAAACAGAATAAAACTGGGTAAGCGAAGCGGTAAGCATGAAACTTTAGCCAAAATAGCAAGCGCTTTGGATACTACTTATGAAGATATGCTCGCGTTAGGACGTTATTTGATGAGTGGTGAAAAAAGAGAAAAGCAGATCGAAGTCTTCAGACTGCTTCAGATTGCAAAAGCAATTTTAGAATCAGGGGAAGAAGATATGGTAGAGATGCTAAAACAAAATATACTCAATACTTATAATATAATTAAAGACAGAACAAAGAGTCAATATGTTGAAATAGAGGAGAAATAGCGTTTTTATAGTTGTTGTTGATTTTTTGCATTCTTAATATTTTTCCTTTTTGCTTTCAATTAAATAGTTTCTATATAAAAAGTCTTCTTTTGCGTTATTTCTGCAGAAACTTTTATGCCTATATTATAGACGCAAAAAAGAATGATTATAAAAATAATAAAGGAATTTCTCGCTTCTTTCGAAATGACAGGAAGGAAGTTTTTTTTGCTGTGTCATTTCGAAGAGCGGAGCAAGGAGAAACTTTATAAAACATGATAGTTTCCGTCAAAAAAATGTTAGATTTTGCTTGAGTTCAAGGCGGATTAAAATTTTTATCAAATGCTTAAAACCCAAACAATTTTTTTTTATCATATCTATACGAGGCTACTAATTACAAGTTTTTATCCGATATTAATTATCAAGTAACAAATAGCCTCTTTATATCGGAACTATTTATTGCATAAAAGTAAAGAATTATATAATGTATCCTTTTTATAAAAAAGGAGCTTTCAAATTATGAGCGAAAAATACAGATTTGAAACATTATGTCTGCATTCCGGCAACGATCCGAATTTATTTATAAATTCTATGGCGCCACCTATTCATAGAACCTCCGCTTTTTTATTTAAAGATACAAAACATGCAGCGGATCTTTTTACATTAAAAAAAAGCGGCAATATTTATAGCAGAATAATGAATCCTACTCAGCAAATGCTTGAAGAAAGGCTCGCGTCATTAGAAGGTGGAGCTGCCTCTTTGGCGCTTTCTTCCGGAACGGCGGCGGTTTATTATACAATTATTAATATATGTTCTACAGGCGAGGAGATAATAGCGGCAAAAAATCTTTACGGCGGAACATATACGATGTTTGACAGCATACTTACCCAGTTCGGAATTACTGTAAAATTTGTAGATCAGAGTAACCCGAATAATTTTGAAAAAGCGATTACTTCCCAAACAAGAGGCATTTATATAGAGGCTATCGGCAATCCTTCTCTTGATTTTATGGATATAGAAGCGGTTTCCGGCATAGCTCAAAAGTATAATCTTCCTTTAATAGTAGATGCTACCTTTACCACTCCGTATTTGCTGAAAAGTATTGAATACGGAGCGGATATTGTTGTCCATTCCTTGTCAAAATGGATAGGAGGCCACGGAACCGCAATAGGCGGAGCGGTTATAGACGCGGGGAAATTTAATTGGAAAGATCCGAAATTTAAATTATACAATGAACCGGATGTCTGCTATCATGGCATCAGATATGCGCATGATTTTAAAGAGCAAAATCGTCCAGCTTTTGCCGTTAGGATGAGACTTGTTCCTTTAAGAAATTTAGGGGCGTCCATATCGCCAGATAATGCGTGGATATTTTTACAAGGGCTTGAAACTCTTCCGATAAGAATGGAACGCCATTGTCAAAATGCTTTTGAAACCGCAAAATATCTTAAAACTCATCCTAATATAAAATGGGTAAGATATCCGGGTTTAAAAGAGGATCAGTCTTACCCTGTAGCAAGTCGTTATTTGAAAAAAGGATTCGGAGGCATGGTAGTATTCGGAATAAAAGGAGGAGAAAAAGCCGGCGCTCAATTTATCGACAACCTTAAATTATTTTCACATGCGGCAAACGTAGGAGATGCAAAGAGCCTGGCAATTCATCCTGCCAGCACCACGCATGTTCAGTTAAGCGCAAAACAGCGTGAAGAAGGAGGAGTTAACGATGATCTTGTGCGGCTTTCCATAGGTATAGAGCATATTGACGATATTATGAAGGATTTAAAGCAGGCTTTGGAAAAAATATGAGTGATTATTCTGAGTTTAATAAAAGTAGAAATTCGGTAGGAATAGTAAAAAAAGAATATGTTATTTTTTCGGATAAGATTATGCTTGAAAGCAGAATGCTATTCGGGCCTATTACTATAGCTTATGAAACTTACGGAACTTTGAACTCCGATAAGAGTAACGCTATATTAATACTTCACGCTCTTACCGGAGATTCTCATGTCGCAGGCTACTATGGCGAAAAAGATATAAAACCGGGATGGTGGGAATTTATGGTAGGTCCACGCAAAGGTATTGATACTGATAAATATTTTGTTATATGTTCCAATATAATAAGCGGTTGTATGGGATCAACCGGACCCGGTTCAATCAATCCCGAAACTTCCTGTCCTTATGCTACTCACTTTCCATTGGTTACATTAGGGGATATGGTAACCGCTCAAAAGAAACTTATAGATCATCTTGGTATTGAAAAACTGCTGGCGGTTATAGGCGGTTCTATAGGCGGAATGCAAGCATTGGCATGGAGCGTTAAATATCCGAAAACGGTTATTTCGGCGATACTTTTAGCCACTACGGCGAGACATTCGGCTCTTGCCATAGCTTTTAACGAGGTTGCAAGGCAAGCGATAATGGCTGATCTTAATTGGAATAACGGGCATTATTATGATAAAAAAAAACCTAATGCAGGACTTGCCGTAGCAAGAATGATCGGGCATATCACATATCTTTCGGATAAATCAATGCGCAAAAAATTCGGTAGAAGATTACAGGATAAAAATAATTTTTCTTTTAATTTCAGTACCGATTTTCAGGTTGAAAACTACCTTCATTATCAGGGTAAAAAATTCGTGGAACGTTTTGACGCGAACTCTTTTTTATACATAACAAAAGCAACCGATTATTTTGATTTTGCAAGAGAATATGGAAATGATTCTTTGGTTATGGCTTTTTCAAAAGCTGACGCAAAATTTTTGGTTATATCTTTTACCTCCGATTGGTTATATCCTACTTATCAGTCTAAACTTATGGTAAAAGCAATGAAAAAAAGCGGGCTTGACGTAAGTTTTTGCGAAATAAAGGCGGATTGGGGGCATGACGCTTTTTTACTTCCGTCTGAAAGATTTATCGAAATGATTAAAAATTTTCTTAAAAATACTTATAAGGAAATATTTATAAATAGCATTAGACACAAAAATCCACCTGTGTCCTCCCTTTAAAAAGGGGAATTCAAAGGAGATAATATGCCTTGTCTTTACAAAAACAGGGTTAAAAGGAAATAATAAAGGGGTTTCTCCCGTCATTCGACAGGGATAGGAAGGAATTTTTTTTGCCGTGTAATGTCAACGAGCACAGCGAGGAGAAATCTCATAATATAAATATAAAAATATGTTGCAGCTCCTAAATTAAGAAAATGAGCCGCTTAAAAAGCTTATAAAATAAATATAAACATAAGAAAAAGATGCGTTACGATCTGGAAATTATAGCCTCTTGGATAGAAGAAAATTCAAAAGTATTAGGACTCGGCTGTGGCGAGGGAGACCTTCTTTATTTTCTTAAAAATAAAAAAAATGCTGCTATTACCGGCATTGAAATAGACGAATCGAAAGTTGCCGTATGTATAGAAAAAGGATTAAGCATTCTGCAAGGAGACATCAATGAAGAGGTTTTGGATTATCCACCGAATTCATTTGATTATGTTATTTTAAGCCAGACGCTTCAGCAAATATATAACCCCTTGAAATTAATCAATTCAATATTAAATATAGGGAAAAAAGTAATAGTAAGTTTTCCTAATTTCAGCCATTGGACAATCCGAATGCAGTTAATGTTTTTAGGATGGGCGCCTATTTCTAATCAGCTTCCTTACGAATGGTATAATACTCCGAATATAAGAGTAATAACCATAAAAGATTTTAGAAAATTTGCTCGAAAGTTGAATCTGCACATTTTAAAAGAGACCGCCATAAATACCCAAAATGATGATAAAACCGGAGAAATAGTAAAATTATTTGATAATATAAGGGCTAGTTACGGAATATTTTTAATAGAAAGAAAAACATAGTAATTATTTAATATTTTTTGTAAAAAAGTTCAAAAATAAAAATCAAATTAAAAAAGGAATCAAATGAGCGTTAATAATTCGGACAATAAAATGCTTGCGGATATTTATGAGATAAAAGAAAGACTTGGTAAAAGACTTCTTATACTAACACATCATTATCAGACAGACCAAATAGTTTCGCTTGGAAATTTTGCTGGCGATTCCTTTGATCTTTCTCAAAAAGCAGCGTTTGATAAAAAAGCCGAATTTATTATTTTTTGCGGAGTTCATTTTATGGCGGAAAGCGCAGCGATATTATCGGCTTCCAATCAGAGCGTTCAGATACCTGATATATCCGCAGGATGTCCGATGGCGGATATGGCGGATATTCGATCGGTTAAAAAAGCTTTTTTTCAACTTGAATCAATAGCGGGGACAGGTACGGCTACGCCGATAGTTTATATGAATTCAAGCGCTTTAATCAAAGCTTTTTGCGGTAGAAACAAAGGGCTTGTATGCACATCTTCAAACGCGGATAAAGCTTTTGAGTATGCTTTTAAAAGACGCGAAAAAATTTTTTTTTTCCCGGACGAGCATTTGGGAAAAAATACCGCCGATAAACTCTGTATTGCGTCGGAGCTTGTAATATTATGGGATTGCAGTAGAAAGCTTGGCGGAAATAAGGCGGAAGATATAAAAAAAGCAAAAGTGATAGTTTGGAAAGGGTATTGTCCCATACATCTTGATTTTACTACTTCTCAAATATTAAAGGTAAGACAAGAGTTTTCTGACGCAAAAATAGTCGTTCATCCGGAATGCCCGCGGGAAGTAGTAAAAATTTCGGATGCCGCAGGTTCTACCGCTTATATTATAGACTATGTAAAAAATGCCGCAAAAAATGCCGCTATATTTATAGGCACGGAGATAAATCTAATTAAAAGGCTTGCTTGGCAGTATCCGGATAAAAAAATTATACCGCTTTATGTATCCAGCTGTAAAGATATGTTTAAAATAAATTTAAAAAATCTTATTAAAACCCTTAAAAAACCGGGAGAATATAATTTGGTTACGATTCCCGATGAGGTAAAAAAGGACGCAAAAAAGGCTTTGGATAGAATGCTTACGCTGGCATAAGCAAAAGCCGCCGCTACGCAAAAAACTTTGGAGCTCTTCTGTTTATAAATTTGCTGCATAACGAGAAAACGGGCAAAATGGAAGCTATGCAGCAAATTTATTGCTTGACAAATTATAGCGATATATTTAATTATTTCAACTTATAATCTCTAATTCAATAGTTACTCAAGTTACTTACTCTATTATTCATTTTTTCTATGTTGTTCGATTTTTCACTTCTCATATTCCATCTATAGAGATTTTCTCATAAAACTTAAAATAGTTCCTTTGTATAGCAAAAGATTGTGTTCGTTTTTACGGAGTGTAAAAATTTTAAACGCAGGCATAGCGAGTATTTAAAATTTGAGCATAATGTAAAAATAAACAAATTTTTTGTTATACAAGAGGCTTGAAATAAAGGTTTGTTATATGCGGAAGTTATTTAACCTATTTATATTTTTTGCCCTGTTTTATATAGACATATATGGAATAGAAACGGAAAAAATTCGATTTCAAGCTTTTGCTTCCGAAGCTAATGATATATATATAGTAGAAGTGACGTCCTATTTAAATAAAAAGAATGTGTTAAATAGAGTGTCATTTTTAAAAGGAAGAGGTTATCCTGCAGATTTTATAAAATTAAAAGCTTCCGAAAACGGAAAGATTAATTGGTATGTAGTGCATTTCGGATATTATGCCGATAAAAAAAAGGCAGAGAATGCGGCAGAAAAATACAAATTTGATTTTCCGAATCGGTCTTATATAATCAAATCGTATAGTTCTGATTTTTTTAAAAAAAGCGTCGGAGTATTTCAATCGCAAGACAAAACCTCAGACGAAATTATTTCTGACATAGAAATTTGGGCGGATGCGGTTGAGAGCAAAACCGAAAAGATAAAAAAAGATATTGATTTCTGATAATTGTAAAATAGTAATATCTGCTTCAAGAAGAACAGACATACCCGCTTTTTATATGGACTGGTTTATTAAAAGAATTAAAATCGGATACTTTGAAACAGCCAATCCTTACAATATGGCGGTAAGAAAAATTCCGGCATCTCCGCTAAAAGTTCATACCATAATATTTTGGTCAAAAAATTTTTCGGTTTTTTTAAAAGAAAAATTCGGAGAAAAATTAAAAAAGCAGGGATATAATCTTTTTTTTAATTTTACGCTAAATTCCGAATCAAAAATATTAGAGCCGAATATACCGCCTTTAGAGGAACGAATAAATCAGTTAAAAGAGATATGTTTAAGGTTTGGTTCCGAAACGGTTGTTTGGAGGTTTGATCCTATCTGTTTTTATAAAATTGAAAATAACAAAATAAAAAATAATCTTAATAATTTTGAGTATATTGCGGAAAATGTCTCTAAATTAAAAGTTAAAAGATGCGTAACAAGCTTTTTGGATATTTATTTAAAAGTAAAGAGAAGAACCGAAGCTTTGCAAAATTTTTCCTTTGTTGAAATACCCCTTCAAAAGAAAAAAGAGATTCTTATAAGAATGGAAAACTATCTTTTTTTAAAAAATATTTCGTTATTTACTTGCTGCGAAAAAGATGTATTAAATATTTTTCCCGAAGTCAGCCGTGTTAAAAAGAATGCCTGCGTTGATGCGGATCTTTTATCCAATTTATACGGCAAAGATTTATCCTTTAAAAAAGATGCCGGGCAGAGAGTAAAAGCCGGTTGCGGATGTTCAATCTCTTATGATATAGGCTTGTATAATATGCATCCTTGTTTTAATAACTGTCTTTATTGTTATGCAAATTCTGCGTAGCTTATTAAAAAAAGAAATGTTCAAGTTCGTTTGCTCCGCTTTTTGCTTATTGATGAGGAAATAATAAAGGGGTTTCTCGCTTTGCTCGAAATGACAGGATGAAGCAGTAGCCTCGATAAGACCGGAAGTAATTTTTTTTGCCATGTTATTTTGACGAGCGCAGCGAGTAGAAATTTTTTGTATCTCTGCAAATTGAAAGATATAAATATATAAATCGAACAATGAAAGTAGGCACAGTAAAAATAGATTCCCCTTTAATTATGGCGCCGCTTGCTGGAATTACAAACCTTCCTTTCAGAATCATTGTAAAAGAGGCGGGCTGCGGATTAGTATATTCCGAAATGATAAGCTCGTACGCTTTGGTTTATAAATCTAAAAAAACCTTTGAAATGCTTACAAGCTGCAAGGCAGAAAAACCTTTATCGGTTCAAATATTCGGCGCGGATCCTTTTATTATGGCAAGGGCGGCTTCAATAGTCGAGGCAAGCGGCGCGGATATAATAGATATTAATTTTGGCTGTTCCGTAAAAAAGATATTAAAATCAGGCTCCGGAGCCGCTTTAATGAAGCAGACGGATAAAGCGCGGGCAGTTATGGCTGCTGTAAAAAATGCGGTATCCATACCTGTAACTATAAAAATCAGATCTGGATGGACGCGAGACGGCTATCAGGCTAAAGAGATAGCAAAAATCGCGCAAGACTGCGGAATAAGCGCTATAGCGATCCATCCCAGAACCGTTAGCCAGGGTTTTAAAGGATTTGCGGATTGGAATATAATAACTGCGGTAAGAAAATCGGTATCAATTCCTATAATAGGAAACGGAGATATTATAACCTATAAAGATGCTCTGGATATGATCAAAATAACCAAGGCGGATTTTATTATGATAGGAAGAGCGGCGATAGGCAATCCGCTTATTTTTACGGCTATAAACAGCGCGCTTAAAAAAGAGGAAGTGGAGCCTGTTAATATAGATAAACATTTTGATATTATGATAAAGTATTTTACCGAATCTGTTAAATATTTGGGAGAAACAAAAGCTTCGCGTATGATGAGAAGTAGGCTTTGTAAATTTGTAAAAGGGATGCCTTACGGAGCCGATTTTAAAGAGAGAGTAAAACATATAGTATCCGAAAAAGAGGGAATAGAGATTGTTGAAGCATATAGAAAAATTTTGAAAAAATATAATAAAGAAAATTCCAACAACTTTAATATTGACAAGATAGAAGCGCTATTATAGGTTAATTCATAAAAAACGGGGGTTACTTTCTTGGCTTATTGATAGCTTAATTTTATTTTACAAATAAAGGAGTATTTTTATGACAAAAGCTGAACTTATAGAAAAAGTAGCTAATGATGCGGAAATTTCCAAGACGGCAGCAACTGCTGCTTTAAATTCTTTTATTGACGGCATAACTCATGCGTTAAAGAAAAAAGATGGAAAGGTTACGCTTGTAGGTTTTGGAACATTTACAAAAGTAAGAAGAAAAGCGCGTAACGGACGTAACCCGCAAACAGGAGCGACAATTAAAATTAAAGCTAAAAATGTAGTAAAATTTAAACCGGGTAAAAAATTAGCTGAGGCTGTGAAATAAAAAAAGTTTTTATAGATAACACCAGAAACTAAAAGATATTAATATCTTTTAGTTTCTGGTGTTATTATTAGATCAATATACTCTTTTTCGGAAAGGGTATATATTTTAAGTTTTTTTGCCTTATTTAATTTGGAAGCTCCCGCATTTGTTCCGTATATAAGATAGTCTGTATTTTTGGCGATGGAGGTTTGAACCGTAGCGCCTAATTTTCTTGCATTAATCTGCATATTTTCTCTGGTTCCGGATTCTATTTTACCCGTAAATAATATACGTTTTCCTGCAATAGGCGAGGTTTTGCTTTTAATTTCCGAAGCCTTTGGAGTTTTTGTAAGATTAAAACCCAAAGAGAGCATATAATTTAAATCGTTAGATGTTTTCTTTATCCCTTCCGCTATAGATAGGCTTGTAATAGGTCCGAATCCTTCTATATTTTCAATAAATTCTGCGGTTGCCATAGAAATTTTTTCGAGGCTTATATAAGAGAGCAGTTTAACGCTTTCGCCTATTCCAAGATTGACAATTCCAAAAGCCGCAAGAAAACGCCAGTCTTCAATCTCTTTTTTTTGGCTTGTTATAAGAGAGAGCATAAGATTTTTAGATTGAATCGGCCCGAAGCCTATATTAACAAAATCGGTTTCTTGTAACAAATACATCTTTTTTATATCGTCATAACCGGCTTCCGTGAGTTTTTGTATCGTTTTAATTCCGAACCAATTTGCATTACCCAAAGTTTTAAACCAATGGTTTATTCTTTGTTCTATTTGGGCTTTGCAGTTATAATTTTCGCATTTTAAAAAATCGTTATTCCATGCGGTTTTTGAACCGCACGAGGGGCATTTAGCAGGGACATTAAATTTTAAAGACTTTTTTATAATTTTTTCTAATTTCGGAATTACTTCGCCGCTTCTTATAACCTCTATTACTGCGTCTTTGCCGATTTTTTTATTTTGAACCATTCCGGCATGGTGAGCCGTAATTCGTCTTATTGTAGCGCCGGAAAGCGATAAAGGCTCTACTAATAATACGGGGGTTATATTTCCTGTTCTTCCCACCTGCCAAATAATATCTTTTACCGTTGTAACGCCTGTTTCCCCTTTTGTTTTTACCGCTATCTGCCATCTGTAAGCGTTTGCGGTAGATCCCATATATTTTTTTATCTCTTTATTTTCTATATAAACCACCATACCATCCATAGGATAGTCGGTTTTTTGAGCCAAATCTTCAAAGATTTTTTCTAAATTTCCAAGTAGATCTTCGCCTGTTCCAGTCCATTTATCCAAAAAAGTATAAGGAATAAAAAGAATTTTTTTTTCTGCAAGGGCCTTTTTTGCAAATTCGTTAAGATTATCTGCCGCCGCAATTCCAGCAACCATATTTCTGGGATGCTCGAAATGTTTGGCAAGATGTTTTTTAAAATAAGAATTTACAATAACAAGTTCGCCCAGTCCGTAGCCCCTGCCGCCTATAGGCTCAAGCCCTTTTTTAAAAAGTTCCGTTATATCATAGCCTACTGTTCCGCTGCCTCTTGTAGCAAGAATTTTGCCGTCGTCTCTTCCTGCAAGCCCGTCCAGTTTAGGCATTACCGTAAATTCTGGGTTTTTTATGCCTATTTCTTCAGCCTCTTTTTTTACTCTTGCTATAAATTTTTTAAGTTGGTCTTTTGTATATGCTTTTTCAATAGAGAGCATGGGGGCGGGATGTTTTACCTCTTTTTTGGTTTCAAAGATTTCCGGTTCTACGGTATTAAGAAAAGGGTTTTGGGGGACTGCTTTTTTTAGTTTTTCTATAAGAGAGTCGTATTCTTTATCTGTAATCAGAGGAGTGCCTTTTCGATACTCCTCGTTAAATTTTTTTAAATCCGAAACTAATTTTTTTATGTTATTCATACGGTTATAATTAAGATACAAAGTCGCAAAGTATAGATCTATACTTTGGCTGGCTTTGATTTATCATAGCATTCATTTAATTATATAAATCACAGTTCAGACAATTATAAGATTTCTCCTCGCTTACGCTCATCGAAATAACAAGTAAGAAAAAGCGCTTCCTATCCTGTCGATAGAAGCGAGCAATCCCTTTATTATTTACTTTCAATCCACTTTTTGCAAGGATTTTGTCCGGTTTTACGGCACGTGAAAATGAGCAAAATAAAAAGTTATGCAATAGGCTTTTCGGTAAGTCTATCCGCCATTTGTTGGGCAAGTGTAGCGCCCTGGGTTTTTGCAATATTAATATCCGAGCAGAACGGAAGAATAAATTTGCCGGCAATTTTGCTCTTTATATAAAAGGCAAGCCTTTCAAATGCGGTTTGTATAAGATCTGCATTATTTTCAACGGGTCCTCCGCAGGTAACCAAAAGAGCTACTTTTTTGTTTTCTAACAAAGAAACGTGATTATGCGGCAGGCTGAATTCTTTTACCATGCAAAAATGTCTATCTACTAAAGCTTTAAGCTGAGCCGTAAAGCCCCAGCAGTAAAGAGGAGAGGCGTATATTATCAAATCGGAATCAAGCATCTGTTCAAATATGGATACTCCGTCATCTTTTTGAACGCAGCCTATAGCATCCGGTTTTTTTCTGCACGAGCCACAGCCAAGGCATCCGTTTACATTTTTATCTTTGATATTAATTCGGTTAATCTCATTATTTTGTTCCATAATTTTTTCAAACTGTTCAAGAAACGCCGCAGTGTTTCCATTTTTTTTCGGGCTTCCGAGTATAGTTGTTATTTTCATTTTTTATTTCTCCTCTCAAATTCAGATTAAGGTTAAGTGGTTACCGAAACGATCAGGCTATTCCCTGTCATTTCTTTCGGCTGTTTTATATTCATAATATCTAAAATAGTCGGCGCAATATCTGCAAGTCTGCCGATCTTAAGTTTAATATTTTTAATATTTTTTTCAACCAAAATAAAAGGAACCGGATTGGTAGTATGAGCAGTATGGGGTTTGCCGTTTTTATCTTGCATAATCTCCGCATTTCCATGATCTGCGGTTACTATTACGCTCATATCTGCATTTAAGGCTTCAGGCAGAATTTTTCCTACGCGGTTATCAACGGTTTCGCAGGCTTTTATTGCCGCGTCAAGCTTTCCTGTATGTCCTACCATATCCATGTTTGCAAAATTTATAACTATAAGATGATATTTATTCTTTTTAATATTTTTCAATGCTTTTTCGGTTACTTCAAAGGCGCTCATTTCCGGCTTTTGGTCATAAGTTGCTACACTTTTCGGAGATTCTATTAATATTCTATCTTCGTTTAAAAAAGATTTTTCCTCTCCGGCGTTAAAGAAATAAGTTACGTGAGCATATTTTTCGGTTTCGGCAATTCTTAACTGGCGTAAGTCGTTATTTGCTATTACTTCGCCAAGTATGTTTTTAAGACGATTAGGCGCAAAAGCTGTAAGCGGATTTTTAAGTTTATCGTCATATTGGGTCATAGAAACAAATTCGCATAGTTTCGGGGTGTAAGCTCTTATAAATTTATTAAAATTGGGCTCCGTAAAGGCTGCCGTAATTTCTCGCGCTCTGTCTGCTCTGAAATTAAAAAATATAATTCCGTCATTATCTTTTATTATGGAAAGCGGTTTGTTTTTTTTATCAATGATAATTATAGGTTTTATAAATTCATCCGTTTCCTGTTTTTGGTAAGCCTTTTTTATAGCGTCTATCGGTTGTTCCTCTTTTATCCCTTCTCCTTTTGTATAAAGATTGTATGCGGTTTTAATCCTTTTCCATCTTTTATCTCTGTCCATTGCAAAATATCTTCCGCATATACTTGCAATTTGTCCACATTTTATTTCTGATAAATAATTGGCGGTTTTTTTTATATAGCTGAGCCCGCTGTCCGGCGGAGTGTCTCTGCCGTCTGTAATTGCGTGAACAAATAGTTTTTTTATACCTTTTTTTTTAGCCATATCTATTATTGCAAAAAGATGGTTAATATGGCTGTGAACTCCGGCATCGGATAAAAGCCCTATTACATGCAAGCTTCTTTCAGTTTTTAAAACCTTATCCATTACCGAGTTTACGGCAAAATTTTCAAAAAAAATTTTATTTTTTATAGATTCGTTTATTTTTAACAAATTCTGATAAACAACCCTGCCCGCTCCTATATTTAAATGCCCCACTTCCGAGTTTCCCATAATGGCGGGGGGCAATCCGACATCTTTACCGGAACATAAAAGAGAGGTTTGCGGATATTTTTTTTTTAAGCCGTCTAAAATCGGAGTCTTTGCAGCGTAAACGGCGTTGTTACGGTTGTTTCCGCCGATTCCCCAGCCGTCTAATATCATAAGAAGAACTTTTTTTTGTTTCATATTTTATTTAAAATATTTTGGGTTATAGGTTATTACATTAATCTGAAATATTGTTATTATATATTCAATGTCCCAATATAATTGTCAAATTCATCGTTTCCCTCATCATCAAGAAAATCAACTGAGTAATTTTCGTTTGAAACATAGATATGAATTTTACCCTTCTCACATTTAAAGGTTATATCTCCTGCTGAATTTTGAGTTATTTTGTTGTAGCCATCATAAGCCGCATAATCAAGATCCCTTGATCGAGCCTCGCCCATGATTATAATATCAGGATTGATGTCGTCTAACCACTCTTTAATTACTTTTCCGGTTTTTCGTCCGTGATGTGGGGCAAATAAAATGTTAATCTTCGAAAAAAAAACTTTATCCTTGATCTTTTCCATAAAATAATTTTCTAAATCTCCCATCCATAGCATTATTGCTCCATCCTGAAGACTATATTTAATAATCGGAGAGATATTATTTGGACTTTCTCCATCTTTTACTTTTTCTAATTCATCCTTAAAATCTTGATTACTTGTTTTTGGCCATAATATATTAATGCCAGGTGAGCCTCGCTCATCATTAGTTTGATTCATCCATTTTCTTGAGCAATCTTTACTTATATAAAACGATTTTTTATCAGAATCCCTTAATTCACAGTATCTTTTAAATCCTGAAGTTTCATCTTCTTTTCCCGCCTCATTTTTTACGCAATAAAAATTTAAAAATCCCATTTTATCATCCAAATAATCAAGGTTCTGAATGTGGTCTTCATCAGGATGGGTTGAAATAAACCGTTGAATTCCTTTCTTACAAGACTCATTTTTTAATTCATCCACTATATCTTCTTTGTTATCGTCTGATAAACAACAATCTATTATTGAAAAATTGTCACTATTATGTTTTATAAAAAACATATCGCCATTGCCTACGGAAAACGACTTTACTATACTCATAAATTGTCCTTTTGCGAATTAATTCTTTTGGTTATATATTTTGTCTGTTTTCTATAAGAAAATAAAAACATTAATAGTAATAGAATAACTACTATCCAACTATTCCATCTATATAAAAATATCCATTTACTCTCAAAAATAAAGTACAGTTTAAGCAAAATTGAAAGTAAAAACAATGAAATAAAGGTTCGATACATGTTATTGGATTCAGATAATATCTCCAATGTTTTATCTTTGCATGAAACTCTTACAAAGTCCTCGTAATCTGCAAATTTCACAAATTTTATTTTTTTAAGAATTGGCTCAATAACCAATGAACCGATTCGACTAATAATCAAACCGATAAAATAATACACAAAAACTCCAACTAATAAATCAGATTGTATTAAATTCAAATCCGTTATATTAGAAACAATCACAGAAAAAAGTGTTCCAGGGAGCAAGCAATTGAATATGTTATAAGAAGATATTTTGTCTAATAATTCTTTCATAGCTTATTATTTTAGATATGCCTTATATTGCATTAAAACAGTTAAAAAATATTTTATTCGATTATTTTAAACTTTATTTTCTTTACCTTTTACAATACGCTCTATATTTTTTCTATGCGCAAAAAGTATCAAAAAAGCTGTAAATATTGCAAAGCTTATAGCGTTCTTCGGAATATCCATATAAAAATAATCGCTCATTACAAAAAGAATAATAGGCGTTAAGCATGTTGAGAGAAGCGAGCCTAACGAGGAAATTTTTGTCGTCATAACAACAGATACAAATATTATAAGAGATATTAACGCCGCAATAGGCGTCATTGCAAAAAAGACTCCCGCAGCGGTTGCCACCCCTTTGCCTCCTTTAAATTTTAAAAATATAGAAAATATATGACCAAGTATAGCCGCGCTGCCTGCAATAAAAGATATGGTTTCGTTTTCAAATAAGGATATATCATAAGCTATGGGCGCAATCCATAAGGCTGATGCGGCGCCCTTAAATATATCAAAAAACGCGGCAAGCGCGCCCGCAGCGGGTCCTACGGTTCGATAAACATTTGCGGCTCCGGGGTTTTTGCTTCCGCATTCTCTTATATCCGTATTTGCAAATATTTTGGAAATTATAATGCTTACAGGTATTGAACCGGCTATATAAGATAAAATTATTACGCATATTAAATTTGTCATCTTATTGCTCTTTGTCTTAAAAGATGATCCGCAAGGGTTATACTTACCATTGCTTCGCATACCGAATTGATCCTTGGTATTGCAGAAATATCGTGTCTTCCTTGTATAGAGATTGTTCTTTCGTTTCCTTTTTCATCTATTGTTTTTTGCTCAAGTCTTATGGAAGGTATAGGCTTTACCGCAGCCCTTATAATAATATCGTCTCCGTTTGATATTCCTGCAAGAATTCCGCCGGCATTATTGGTCGCAAAACCGTTTTTGGAAATAGAATCGTTATTTTCGGAACCTTTCATTAAAGCCGCGTAAAATCCCGAGCCTATTTCAACCCCTTTTACCGCTCCTATGCTCATTACGGCTTTTGCAATGTCCGCGTCAAGTTTATCAAAAACAGGCTCTCCTAACCCAGGTATTACCCCTTTTACAATTATTTCTACTATTCCACCCAAAGAATCCCCGTCTTTTTTTACTTTTTCAACCTCTTGTTCCATAGTGTTGGAGGCTTGTTGATCCGGACATAAGAAAGGATCGGTTTTTGCATGGCTAAAATCGTATTTTTTTGCGCGGATATTTCCGAGCTGGATTGTATAAGCTTTTACGCTGATATTTTTTTTATTAAGAACCGCTTTTGCAACCGCGCCTGCCGCTACTCTTGCGACGGTTTCTCTTGCGGAGGCTCTGCCTCCTCCACGCCAGTCTCTTATTTTATATTTTTGCATATAAGTTATATCCCCGTGTCCGGGTCTGTATATATCCGCAATATCTTTATACGCCTCGCTATCCGCCTCTTTATTCGGAATAAATATCATTATAGGAGTTCCGCTTGTAACTCCTTTAAATGTTCCTGATATTATTTCCGCAGGATCCGGCTCTTTTCTATTGGTTCCTGCAATAGATGCGCCTGTTTTTCTTTTATCAAGAGCTTTTCGGATTATTTGGTTATTTATCGGGATGCCGGGCGGGCATCCGTCTATAACAGCGCCTACGCCTATTCCATGAGATTCGCCGTAGGTTGTAACTTTAAATATCTGTCCTATTGTATTGCCAGCCATAGTCTTTTTCTTTCCAGCCTGCTGTATAACAAAGTATTTTGCTCGTTTTGAAGCGTTATGATCAGATTTTAATATTCGAAATACTCAAAGTATTGATGCGGTTAAAATTTTTGTATGCCTTGAAAACGAACAAAATATTTTGTTATACAACGGGCTTTTTTATAATTATTTTTTTTGGTTTAAATTCGGTTGTTATCAGCGAGGCTGGTTTATAATCGCCATAACTTTTTTCATATCTTCCCATACATAACGCTTTTTATTTTCATTTTCAATAAGTTCGGCAGGGTGAAAAGTAGGCATCACTTTGATTTTGTAGTAATTATGAAATTTTCCTCTTAAAGCGGTTATGCCAGCCTTAGTATTTAACAGCGCTTTGGAAGCTTCTGTTCCGAGTGTGCATATAATTTGGGGATTTATCTTTTTTATCTGGTTTTTTAAAAAAGGAAGGCAGTTTTTTATTTCTTCTTCGCAGTTTTTTATATTTTTGTCTGTTTTGCATTTAAGAATGTTGCAAATATAGACGGTTTCCAACGAAAGTCCCATAGCCGATATTATCTTATTTAAAAGTATTCCCGCCTCGCCTGTTAAAGGTCTGTCTGTTTTTTCCTCTTCAATTTTCGGAGCGTCTCCTATAAATATAAGTTTTGCATTAAAGGCGCCTTCTCCGAATACTATATTTTTGCGGTTTTGAGCGGTTTTACATTTATTGCATAAAGCAATTTCCGACTTTAATTTTTTAAAGTTCCATTTTTCTATTATTTTTAAGCTGTTTTCGGAGCATTCAAAATTATTGCAGCCGATCTCTTTTAAAAAGCTTAAACTTTCCCGAGCGTCTTCTATTATTGAATTAAATGATAAAGTCATAGTAATTATTTTTTCCGTTATAAAATTTTGACGTAAAGAATAATGCTTTTATAAACGGACTGCAAGCGGTTTATTCTTTTTAAAAAATCTAAAGACATTATTGCGTAAAATTGGTATATCGGTTTTGTAATAGACCTATTAATAAACGATTTTAAATAAAAAAAATCAAACCATATATTAAGAGAGGGAGATAATGCTTACAAAAGATTATCTTAAAAAAATAAAACGAGAGGGCGGAGCGGTTCTATCCGATATTTTTAATTCCGGACGTAAAAAAATGGGGGACGCTAATGAATCGTTGGCTTAAATTAAGCATAGAGTATGCAAATCAAAGATCATATCTTGACGATCTGTTTCATGTATATCCGACAATTCCTGAAGGCATAAGAGATATTAACAAAGAAATATGGACGGACGTTGAAAAACACTTTAATTGTAAAAATAACGACGCTTTGTTCGGAGAACTTTTAAAACTTGAACTTTTTCCGATAAAGGATAGCTATGTTGCATATTTAAGAAGGGATAAATCCGCAATTGATAGAAACCCGAGAACTATAAATCGTATTTGCGGCAGACTTTATGAAATGGGACTTAATAAGATTTTTGAGCGATGCAGCGAACCCAAAGAGACTAATCGGCAGATTGGTCCGATGTTTAGAGGTTGGTTAAGAAAAAAATCTCTTGGGATTACGCCCGTTGATTTATCTGAATTTATTGCAAATAATAATGACGCTATTTTAGACGCAAGCGATAATGCAATGATGAATTTTGCAAAGAATAATTTGGACTACAATCATAATAAAGGACTTGACTTTGCGGCGAGGTTTAATGGCAAATATGTTATAGGAGAGGCAAAGTTTCTTACCGATTTCGGCGGATATCAGAATGCGCAGTTTAACGACGCTATAAATATGATTGAAACAAAAGGGGTGAAGGCAATAAAGATTGCCGTGTTAGACGGGGTTCTTTATATTAAAGGGAATAATAAAATGTATAAATTGCTAACCGAGCGTTATAAAGATTATAATATTATGAGCGCGTTAGTATTGCGAGAGTTTTTATATCAACTATAAGGAAGGAAGTTGTGAAAAATTTACTGATTAAAGGGGATAATATTTATGCTCTTAATTATCTGATAAAAGATAGAAGCTTAAAAGGAAAAATTGACTTGATATATATTGATCCCCCGTTTGCGACAAACGGAAACTTCACAATTACGGATGGCAGGGCTTCTACTATCAGCAATTCAAAAAACGGAGATATTGCATACGCCGACAAACTTATAGGCAGCGATTTTATAAAGTATTTAAAAAAAAGGTTAATTCTGCTTAAAGAGTTGTTATCGGAACAAGGCTCTATTTATTTACACGCCGATTATAAAATCGGGCATTATGTAAAAGTAATGATGGACGAGGTTTTTGGTATAGAAAATTTTAGAAACGATATTACAAGAATTAAATGTAATCCCAAAAACTTTGCGAGACTTGGTTACGGCAATATTAAAGACCTTATTCTTTTTTACACAAAAACTTCAAAAGCTATATGGAACGAGCCGAAAGAAAAATATACCGAAAAAGATATTGAAAAATTATTTTCCAAAACAGACAAACAAGGAAGAAAATATACAACCGTGCCGCTTCATGCTCCCGGAGAAACGGAAAACGGAAGATCGGGGCAGCCGTTTAAAGGAATAAAGCCTCCTAAAGGCAGACATTGGCGGACAGATGTTGAAACGATGGAACAATGGGATAAAGAAGGATTGATTGAGCGGTCTTCAACCGGAAATCCGAGAAAAATAATTTTTGCAGAAGAAAGAGAAGGCAAAAGAGTTCAAGATGTTTGGAAATATAAAGACCCTCAATATCCGGTTTATCCTACGGAAAAAAATTCGGAATTATTAGATTTAATTATTCGAACTTCTTCTAATCCGGACAGCATAGTTTTAGATTGTTTTTGCGGTTCCGGAACAACGCTTAAATTGGCTCAAATAAACGGGCGAAAATGGATAGGAGTAGATCAATCCGAATATGCCGTAAAGGCTGCGGTTGAAAAACTTAAAACAATTTCCGGTAATCTTTTTATCGCAAAACAGGGATATGAGTTTATGGACATTGAACAAACATGTGAAAATCTGTTGTACAGAACTGCATAAATTTCGGCGTTAGGGAAGAAAACAATGAAACAATACACAATAGACGAACTTAGAGTGGAAGATTATTGTAAAATCAGATCGCATATGGAAGAATTTCATAATGATAATTGTATAGAGGGAATATACAGAATTTTTTTAGATGACAATCTGTTGTCTGACGAGCAGAAAGAGCATGCATCGGAATGCGGTCCCTTTTATTTTGCGGTTGAACTTGATAGTCAGAGCGCGTCGTTTGAGTTTTTGGTAAGAGCAAAAAATAAAATAAGATGCGGCTGCATAAGATATGCGGATAAAAAACAGCGGGATTGGCTAATAGATTATGTTGATTCTACATTTAATCAGATTAGCGTCATTACATAGTTTATAGTTTTCGTATAAAAACGTCTTCTTTTACTTGATTTTAAGCGTTGGGTAAAACAAAGGGGTTTTTTACGGAAATTATATTAATAAAGTAACAGATACACAAAAACATTGAAATTTTTATTTTTATCTTTATAATAAGTTGTAACTTATACCGAATTTTTACGGTTTAAGATTTGTTTTATTTATTTGTTATAGAAAAATATTTTATTTTGCATAGATGTAAAGCGAAGATTAATTTTTTTTAATTTTCGATCAACTTATTATAAAAAAGGTTAAAAATGTTAAAAATAATTCCTCTCGGCGGTCTTGGCGAGATCGGCTTGAATATGATGCTTTTTGAATATGAAAATTCTATTTTTATAATAGACGCGGGGCTTATGTTTCCGGAAGATTATATGATAGGGGTTGATATAGTTATTCCGAAAATGGATTATATTGAGCAGAACAAATCTAAAATAGCCGCTATAGTTTTAACTCACGGACACGAAGATCATATAGGAGCGATCCCGTATCTTTTAAAGAGAGTTAATGTTCCCATATTTGCAACTCCGTTTACTCTCGGGTTGATTCGGCATAAGTTATCCGAGCATCAGATTTTAAATACTGCGGAGCTTTATGAAATAGATATAAACGAAGAATTAAAAATAGGTCCGTTCAAACTGGAATTTGTAAGAGTAAGCCACAGCGTTATAGACGGCGTAGGAATAGCGATTCATACTCCGGTAGGGCTTATAGTGCATACCGGAGATTTTAAAATCAATCACAGATTCTTAAATAATAAAGAAACGGATATTAACAAATTTGCAGAACTCGGAAAAAAAGGGGTTCTTGCTTTGCTTTCCGATTCTACTAACGTAGAAAAGGAAGGCTATACAATATCTCGCCAAGAGATTGCGGATAAGTTGGAAGATATTATCAAAAAAACTACCGGCAGAGTAATAGTGGCTCTTTTTGCGTCAAATATAAACAGAATTGCGGCAATAGTAGAGATAGCCGAAAAATATGGAAGGAAAACAGTATTTAATGGTTTTAGTTTAGAAACAAGCGTAAGTATAGCAAAAGAGCTCGGTTATATAAATATATCCGAAGATGCGGAGATAACTGTTGACGAAATAGATAATTATCCCCAAGATAAAGTAATAATAATAACAACCGGAAGCCAAGGCGAGCCGATGTCTTCTTTGGCAAGAATGTCTGCCGGAATTCATAAGCAGGTAAAAATAACAACGGGAGATACAATAATATTATCTTCTAAATTTATACCCGGCAACGAAAGGGCAATTACAAAGATAATAAGTAATCTTTACAGACGAGGAGCGGACGTAATATACGAAAAAATATCCGAAATACACGTTTCAGGACATGCTTTTAAAGAAGAGCTCAGATTAATGATAAGTCTTGTAAAGCCGAAATATTTTATACCTATACACGGAGAATACAGACACCTTGTTCTTCATTCAAAGCTGGCAAAAGATATGGGGATTGCCAGAGATTGTATATTGCTTGCCGAAAACGGACAGGTTATAGAATTTGATAATAATGAAGGGAAACTTACGGAAAAAATAGCTACGGGCAGAGTTCTTATAGACGGTAAAGGGGTAGGGGACGTAGGCAGCAGCGTTTTAAGAGAAAGGCGGATTTTATCCGAAGACGGATTTGTAATAGTAACAATGGCGTTGGACGAAGAGACAGGCATAATAATTTACGGACCCGAAATATTTTCAAAAGGCTTTGTATTTCCTATGAAAACAGGGTATTTGTTAGAAGATGCTCAATGCGTTATTTTGGAAATAGTAGAGGAGATAAATTATGGCGTTGAAAATAGAATCCAAAAGCTTCAGGAAAAATTAAAAAGAGCTTTAAGACAATATTTTGTATATACAATAAAAAGAAGACCTGCGATATATCCGTTTATTATTGAGGTGTGAGCGAAATACAGATACAAAGATACTGAGATATAAAATAAAAAATGCGAAAAGAATTATACGCCATTCTACTTTTTTTTCTTGTAATATTAAGTTCTTTAAGCCTGCTTTCTTACAGCGGTTCGGATCCTTGTTTAAACAATGCAAAGGAGATTTCCGGAAATATAAACAATATATTCGGAATATTCGGGGCATATCTTGCAGGCGGTTTAATAGGGCTTTTTGGAATCGGCGCTTTTTTGATCCCGCCGCTGCTTCTTTTGGCTGGGATTAATTTTTTGAAAAAAAAAAATATTTCCGCAGCTACGTCAATTGCGGGCGGAATAATCCTTATAATAATGACCGGAGCAATTTTTTCCGTTTTAAAAGACAATTATATTATATTCGGGACAAAAGTTGCCTCCGGCGGAATAGTAGGAATGGCGTTTCGGGCTTTTTTTGTTCAATACGCCAATACAGCCGGCGCTATAATAATATTTTTATTATTATGGACAGCCGGTTTTATACTTGCCACAGGTTGTTCCATAATCAAAGCTTATAAAGCAATTATTAGTTTTGTAAAAACAAAAAAGGTAAAGATAGATACATCTTTAATAAAACATTCCGAACGTAGGAAAAAAGCAAAGCGTATTGCCCAAAGAAAAAGCGAAGGGCAAGATGCCGAACAGGTTAAAATAAACAGCCCCGCCGGTAAAATCGAACAACCGGTTTTCAATCAAAAACCGGCGTTAAAACAGGAAGTTTTTCAATTTGCCGCAGAAGAGGCAAAGTTTAGTCTGCCCTCCGTTAACCTTCTTGACATGATAGAAAAAAGCAAGACTCAAATAGATGAAAACAACCTTTCCATGCAAGCGAAACTACTTGAGAAAAAACTGAACGATTTCGGAGTAACCGGCAAAGTAACCGCCATAAATCCCGGACCCGTTATTACAACATTTGAATATGAACCCTCGCCCGGCGTAAAAATAAATAAAATAGCAAATCTAAGCGATGATCTTGCGCTTGCGCTTAGCGCCATAAGCATAAGAATTGTGGCTCCCATACCCGGCAGAGCCGTAATAGGAATAGAAATCCCCAACAACAAAAGAGAAACCGTATATTTTAAGGAAATATCAACCTCTCAAAAATTTATAGACTCAAAATCAAAGCTTACATTATGTTTGGGAAAAAATATAGCGGGCGAACCCATAGTAGCCCAGCTTGACAAAATGCCGCATCTTCTTATTGCGGGCGCGACAGGCTCCGGCAAAAGCGTAGCGTTAAATACAATGATAACAAGCATACTATACAAAGCTTCGCCCGAAGAAGTCCGCATGATAATGATAGATCCAAAAAGAATAGAGCTATCCGATTACAACGGAATACCCCATCTTATAGTGCCTGTTGTAACAGACGTAAAAAAGGCTACAAACGCTCTTTGCTGGGCTGTTCGGGAAATGGAAAGACGCTACGAACTACTCGCGCAAAGCAATGCGAGAAACCTTGCCGGATACAACAAAAAAATAAAAGAAATCATAAAATCGAAAAACCAAGAAATAAAAAAAGAGGAGGAGAAACAGCTCGAGCCGCTTCCTCAAATAGTTATTATAATAGACGAGCTTGCAGATTTAATGATGGTAGCTTCAAAAGAGGTGGAAGTTTCTCTTGCAAGACTTGCTCAAATGGCAAGGGCAGCCGGAATACACATAATACTTGCTACCCAAAGACCGTCCGTTGATGTTTTAACAGGAGTTATAAAGGCAAACTTTCCTACAAGAATGACTTTTCAAGTATCCTCCAAAACAGATTCCCGAACAATCATAGACGCAAACGGAGCCGAAAACCTACTCGGAAACGGAGACATGCTATTTATGCCCCCTTCAACCGGAAAACTCCAAAGAATACACGGAGCATACATTTCGGAGGCGGAAATAACAAGAATAGTAGTTTATCTTAAAAAGCAGGGCGCGCCGGATTATGATAAAAATATCCTAAAACCTACGAAAAAAAACAATGCGGATAACGCTCAAACCGAATATGACGAAAAATATAACGAGGCGGTAGCGCTTGTTGCAAAAGCCGGAACAGCCTCAATATCAATGGTGCAAAGACATTTGAGAATCGGATACAACAGGGCTGCCCGCATAATAGAAGTAATGGAACAAGAAGGGGTAATAGGTCCCGCAGACGGAGTAAAACCGAGAGAGGTTTTGGTTAAAGGTTATGAGGATATGGGATAGATAAGCGGGGTATTTTTATGAAAAAATGTAAAAAAATTCAAAAAGGTTATATATGGGCGCCTTCTAAATATATTTTGCGTAGTAGCAATGAAAATATTTCGAACAGTAAATATAGAAATGATTTTATACGGGATAGAGATCGTATTCTTTACTCAAAACCTTTTAGAAGGTTGAGCCGAAAAACGCAGATATTTCTTCCTGCTTTTGACGATCACGTCAGAACCCGCCTTACGCATTCATTAGAAGTTGCTCAAATTGCAACACTTTCAGCAACGGCTTTAGGGATAGATAGAGACCTTACGGAAGCGATTGCATTAGGTCATGATATAGGACACACCCCATTCGGTCATACGGGCGAGAGAGTATTAAATTTAATAGCTACAAATTGTGATTCCTTAAGCGATTTATCCATACAGTTAGATGAAGAAGAGATGGGATTTAAGCATAACTTACAGGGAGTAAGACTCGCTGCCGAACTAACCGATCTCTATGATACATTTAAAGGAATTAATTTATCAAACTTTACTTTATGGGGCATAAAAAATCATACGGGAGATATTTGGAAAAAATGTATATATGCAATTAATGGAAAATGTAAATATACTCAGAATAGAAATAAAGAAGAAGGAAAATGTAAATATATCAATAAGAAAAATGAAAATGAAATAGTATTAAACAATAAATTTTATAATCAATATAATAAGATGTTGCAGATTAAAGACGAAGGGCGTGAGGCATGGAGTTTTGAGGGTTTGCTTGTTAAATATGCTGATGAAATCGCTCAGAGACACCATGACATTGAGGACGGACTTATTGCAAATGTAATAAAGATTGATGAGATATTAGAGTTAATTAAAGAATTCTTATACCCATATTTTACCCAAGAAGAAAAAAAAATATTTAACAGTATAAAAAAAAGTGAAACACGATTTGCTATTTCAAAACTATCAAAGTTGGTTGTCGGATATTTAAATCGTTCCTGAATTGAAAATTCTTGTAATAATATTCAATGTTTTATTAAATATTATAAGATTAAGTCAAAAAAAGACTTTGAAAAGTTATATCCAACATTAAATTTAGGCGATGAATTTTCGAGTAGTAGCGGTAAGATTAAAATCGATAAAATTATATCTTATAATTCGGAGTTAGAGAAGAGTTCTTCTAACTTAAAAGATAACTTAAAAAATTTGATTTTAAATTCTTATGAAGTACAAAGAATGGATGGGAAAGCAAAATTTATTATACGTCAATTAGCAAAAGCATATTTGTCAAACCCTCAACAGCTGAGCAATAGTAAGATAGAACAACTTTTTGAACAATTCTATTCTGATAAAAAAAATATTAGTGAAAAAACGATTGGCGAAAAGAGAAATTGGTTGGACAAAACATATTATTCATCGGACGAAAGCAAACCGATGAAAAAACATCTTATCAGAGTAATTTGTGATTTTATTTCAAGCATGACAGATGATTTTGCGATTGCAGAACATGCAAAATTATATTCAACTTCAGAAAATATATCCTCACGCTTTTAAAGTTAAAGATATACCGTAATAAATATTCTGTTTTTACAATCTGTTATTTTTAAGCATCTAAACTATTCCACTTTTTTGAATCTCATATAAAAATCTGCTTTTCGGGTTAAACTGCCCTTTGCGATAATCTGCGCAGGAAAGGTATAGGTTATATTTTGCTCTTGTCGCCGCAACATACATAAGCCTCCGCTCTTCGGAAAGCTCTTTGTCCGAATTTATGGATTTCCAATGGGGAAGCAGGTTTTCTTCGCATCCTATTATAAATACCGTATGAAATTCGAGCCCTTTTGCTGCGTGTATTGTTAAAAGATTAACTTTTGCCGTATCTTCGGCGTTATCTTGATTTTTATCCTCTTTTATTAAGGTGGCTTCTTCCAAAAAATCTTCAAGGTTTCCGTTTTGAGCCGCAGAGTATATCAGCTGGTCTATATTTTCGATTTTTGCCGTATAATCTGCATCATTATTTTGAACGTATTGTTTTAGATGCTCTTTATAGTTTGTTTGTATCATTATTTCGGTTATGGCATCTTTTGGAGGCATTTTGGTTATATTGTCAAGAAGCTTTATTAAGTTTGTAAGTTCTTTTTCTATTTTGGGAGTAAATATTTTTTGCTCGCGCCCGAGCAATTCTTTTACAGTTTCTTGCAGGCTTGCTTCCTCGGGTCTGTTATCTTCTATTTTTTTTAATAAAGCGGGTCCTATTCCGCGTTTTGGGGTATTGATTATTCGTAAAAAAGAGGCGTTGTCTTTAATAAAAACTGCGGATTGAAGGTATGATAATATATCCAATATCTCTTTTCTTTCAAAAAAACCTAGAGCGCCTACCATTTTATACGGTATATTATAGATTCTAAATATTTTTTCAAATGCAAGAGAGCAGAATCTTGTTCTATAAATAACCGCAAACTTGTCGTACGAGGTTGTTTTGCCTTGGTAATGATGGAATTTTTTAATTTTTTGAGCTATTGTTGCGGCTTCTTCCTCTTCGTCTGCATACTCGTATATTTTAACTACTCCTCCTTTTAATTTTGAAAAGCATTTTTTATCTATCTTGTTTTCATTTAATTTTATTATGCCGTTGGCAACTTTTACTATTTTGTCTGCAGAGCGGTAGTTTTGCTCCAGTTTAAATATCTTTGCATTTTTATATTTTCGGGTAAAGTTAAGAAAATGATTTATATTACTTCCTCTAAATCCATATACCGCCTGCCAGTCGTCTCCTACGCAAAAAAGCCGTCCGTCTTTTAAAAGAAGAGAGGTTAATTCTTCTTGAATGTCGTTTGAATCCTGATATTCGTCAACAAGTATGTATTGAAAAAGTTCTTGGTATTTTTTTTTTATTTCCGGAAAATCGCGTAAAAGGTTTCGGGTCATAAGAAGTATGTTGTCGAAATCCACGCAATTTTGCACTTTTAATGATTTTTCATAGAGTTCATATATTTCGGTTATAGGCGCTGAAAATTTTTTGCGCGCCAGATCAAGATGTTTTTCCGGGGATGAGGAGTTTTTCGCCTTGGATATTTCGGCAAGCATGCTTTTTGCATATTTTTTGTCTATATTTCCTTTTTTAAGTATATCTTCTATTGTTTTTTGCTGTTGATACAGGTTTATTATTTGAAGCGGTTTTTGATATCCAAGCAGTTCGCAATGCTGCCTTAAAATAAGGTATGATGCGGAATGAAAGGTTCGGACCCAAAAAAAATCTTTCGGATCTCTTCCGGTTATTTCTATAAGTCTGGTTTTCATTTCGTCTGCGGCTTTATTGGTAAATGTAATTCCAAGTATCCGTTTCGGGTTTAAGCCTTTTGCTATAAGATATGCTATTTTTGCGGTTAAAGTTCCTGTTTTGCCGGCGCCTGCTCCCGCCGCTACAAGAGCGGGCCCGTCTGTATATTTAACCGCTTCTGCCTGTTGTTTGGATAGTTTCATCATAATTTTTGCTTATTGTTTTTATTTATTATGGTTTTATCTGTTTATATTTTACTTTCTTGTGAAGTATAAAAAAAATATATATATAGCCTGATATGTAAAATGTCAAAAGAAAGACTGTTATATAAAACGGCTGGGTTGTAATTTTTTATAAAATATTTAAACGGAGTGGATTATGATTTCGGCTATTATTACCGCCGGCGGAAAAGGCTTAAGAATGAAGAGCAAAATTTTTAAGCAGTATATTAAGATAAAAGAGGTTCCGATTTTAAGCCGCACAATTCGGATTTTTGAATCTATTGATAAGATAAAAGAGATTATTGTTGTAGTTCCGAAGGGAGAGGTTGATTTTTGTAGGGCAGAGATTTTAAGCTATGTAGATAAAAAGGATAAGATTAAAATAGCGGAAGGTGGGGTTAATCGTCAAGATTCCGTATATAACGGATTAAAAAGGGTAGAGCATAAAAACGGCATTATCCTTATTCATGACGGAGTAAGACCTTTTGTATCGGTAAAGGATATAAAAAGATGTATAAAAAAAGCCGAAGAATGCGGAGCAGCAATTTTGGCGGTTCCTATAACCGATACTTTAAAGATGATCGGAGTCGATAGTTTTATAGAAAAAACCGTAAAAAGAGATACGATACAGATGGCGCAGACACCGCAGGCTTTTAAGTATTCTTTGATATTGTCGGCTTATGAAAAATTTTATAAAGATGGAGCATTAGATACGGATGACGCTTCAAAACTTGAAAGAATCGGGGCAAAGGTTGCGGTTGTTGAGGGAAGCAGACTAAATATTAAGATTACCTGTTTGGCAGATATAAAGCTTGCGGAGTTTTTGGCGGATACGGATTTTTATGAATGATAATAGAGTAAATAATAAGCATTTTTTTAAGTTAGGCGATTTTTTAACCGACGCTCTTGCAAAATACCGCATATCTTACGACTCTTTTATGCTTCAAGCGTGGGATGTATGGGAGGATGCCCTTGGAGACTTTATATCTGCCCATACAAAACCGGCGGCCTTTAAAGGCGGATTATTGATAGTAAATGTGGATAATCCCGCTATGATGCAGCAGCTTCATTTTTTAAAAAAAGATGTTATTGCAAAGTTAAATAAGGCGATGGGAAAAGATGCGATAAAAGATATAAAATTTAAGGCGGGAGCCGATGTTTAACAAAGATTTATTAACAAAGGATACTTTTTTTAAAGGGAAACTTGAAGCTTATCAGCCTAAAAATGGCTACAGATATTCGATTGATTCGATTATTTTGGCGGCTTATTTATGTTCTACTGTTTCCTGTAAGGATACGATTATTGATTTGGGAACAGGTTCCGGAATAATTCCGTTAATTTTGGCTTTTAAGAAAAAAGATATTAATATTTTAGGAATCGAGCTGCAAAAAAGTCTTGCGGATATTGCGAAATTAAATGTTTCGGCAAACAATATGACCGAAAAAATTAAGATTGCAGAGGCGGATTTTAGGCTTTTTAACAAGGATTCCTTTTTTATTCCCGCAGATGTTGTGGTATCGAATCCTCCGTATAGAAAAGCCGGTTCCGGAAAAATCAATCCCGATTTTCAAAAGGCAATAGCAAGACACGAGATAAAAGCCTCGCTTAAAGATATAATAGCGACTGCAAAAATTATGCTGAAGGTTTCAGGAAGATTTGTAATTATTTATCCGGCAGTAAGAATGGCGGAGCTTTTTTATGAAATGAAAATTGTCGGAATAGAGCCTAAACTGATTAGAAGCATACATTCCAAAAAAAACAAAGAGGCTAAACTGATTTTAACCGAAGGGGTAAAAGGGGGAAAATCCGGCGTAAAAGTGGCGTCTCCTTTAATAATTTATAATGACAACGGCTCTTATACTCAAGAGATCGAAGACATGTTAATATGAAACGCTATTATTAATTTAGAAATTATAACAAGTTAATTAAGAAGTTACGGAGTAATATGCAGGATATAAAAAAAAGGCTCAGTAAGATGAAAAAGGCGTTATTTACAAAAAATATAGAGGCTTTTATAGTGGCATCTGCCGAAAACCGCAGATATTTATCCGGTTTTACGGCTGCAGATAACCAGCCGGACGAATTAGCCGGCATTATTATAATAACGCAGGATAAAGCGATTCTTATAACAGATTTCAGATATGAGATACAAGCAGAGGCAGAAATTGACTCGGCTTACCAGCTTTATATATATAAAAAGAATCTTTTGGCAGAGACCGCAGATATTATAAAAAAATTGAATCCTTCGGCAGTCGGGTTTGAAAGCTACCGTCTTACCTATTTTATGTATAAAAAGCTCATAGAACATTTTAAAGAAAAAGAGGTAAAAGCCGCATTTGTGCCCGGCGATAATATTGTAGAAGATATAAGAATTATCAAAGAAGAAGTGGAAATTAAACTTATTAAAAACTCTCTGGATATAGCGGAATCCGCTTTTGCCGATTTTATGAAAAAATTTAAGCTTGGTGTGAGCGAAAAAGAAGCGGCTTGGCTGCTTGAACAGGAGATGCGGAAAAAAGGGGCGGACGAATTATCGTTTTCTATAATAGCCGCATCCGGACCTAATGCCGCAATTCCGCATGCAATCTGTTCGGACAGGGTATTTAAAAAAGGGGAGACGATTCTATTTGACTGGGGCGTAAAAAAGGATGGATATTGTTCGGATATATCCAGAACCTTTATATTCGGCATGACGGACAATCTTTTAAAAGAGGCTTTTAATGCTGTTTTGGAGGCGCAAAATAAAGCGATTGCGCTGATAAAACCGGGAGCAAACTCTGTTGATATAGATAATGCGGCAAGAAAACATATAGATGATATGGGGTTTAAAGAAAAATTCGGGCATGCTTTAGGGCACGGAGTAGGGCTTAATGTTCATGAAGCGCCGAGAATAAATCGTATTGATAATACGATTTTAAAAAAAGGTATGGTTTTTACTGTGGAGCCTGGAATATATATAAAAAATTACGGCGGTATAAGATTAGAAAACATGGTTGCAGTAACAAAAGAGGGCGCTCAAGTTTTAAATTCTTCGGAGCCCTCTTTGTATTTGGATATATAGCTTATTAAATCAAATTGACGCTATTTAATTATTTTTCCGATTCTATTCCATCGGGGGCGGGTATTTTCGCTATCCCAAGACCAAAATATTACAAGCGCTTTTCCTCTTAATTTTTTAAGTTTAACAAAGCCCCAAAATCTGCTGTCGTAGCTGTGATCTCTATTGTCTCCCATTACAAATATCGAATTTTTGGGAACCGTTATAGGACCAAAATAGTCTCTTGGGGAACGCCAAGGCGGGATAATATTAGTATTTTTAAATGCCGCGGCTTTATACTCTGCCGGTTTATTATTAACAAAGAGTCTTTTTTTTCTAATCTCAATTGTATCCCCTTCTATGCCTACTACTCTTTTAATAAAATCTTTTTTTTCATCTTCCGGAAATTTAAATACAATCACATCGCCGTGTTTCGGTTTTGATATTGGGAGAAGGGTAATATCTGTAAAAGGGAGTTTTACTCCGTAAATAAATTTGCTTACTAATAAATGATCTCCTATTAAAAGGGTGTCTTTCATGGATCCGGACGGTATTTTATAAGATTGAACTACAAAACTGCGGATAAAGAAAGCAATTATTAAGGCTATTATTATAGCTTCCATGTTATCTCTAAAAGCGCTTTTAGGCGGTTTATGTTTATTCATTCCGTATAGATTCTATTTTTGAAGTAATATTGTTTTTTATCCAGCTTGCATCAAACCATTCTATAGGGTTTACAAAAATATTATGAACAAGCATAGAAAAATGAAGATGATCGCCTCCCGCCATACCTGTCATTCCAGTACGCCCTATAATATCTTTTTTTTTAACGTCAGCTCCTTTTTCTACGTCTATTCTGTTAAGATGAGCATATAAGCTGAAAAGTCCTAATCCGTGATCTATTATTACGGTATTTCCGTAAATTCCCAAAAATTCCGCAAATACAACCCTACCTGAATTTGCCGCGGGAATTTTCGAATATGCGGTTGAAGCCAAGTCGATTCCCAAATGAACCTGATTGTCAATATTTTTTCCTTTATATTTATATGTTCTTGCATCTGCAAAGCCTGCTCTGGTTACAGACTGAGGAAATCTTAAAAATGTTTTTTCCCATAATTTTTTATGCTCTGTGTCTGCGCATATCTGCCGTATCTGCTTAAAATTTGCTTTTCTTACATCTCTATTTATTTCCAAAAACTGTTCTATTAAAGAAGCCTCTTTTGTTTTTAAATTGATATCGTCCGAGAATTCCGGCATCTTTTGTTCTAAAAAGCCGTCTGTTATATTAATAATGTCCTGTTTAAAGAAGGCTTTTTTAAAATATTTATAAAAACTTGTTTTTGCCTCGTTTCCCGCATAATCTACGGCTTGGGCGGCAATTGCAGTATTGGTAGGCTGATCGTAATTAAGCCCTATAAAAGCAAAGAATATGTTTTTATTTTTTGCTCCGCTCAAATATCCGGGAAAAAAATTATCTCCTACTTTTATGCCGGATATTTTGCAAGGCTCGGATAGTTTGTATATAACAAGCCCGGCGCCTCCTTGTATAATATTATGAGCGCCGCTTAGTATCTCTATTCTCGGAGGTTTTGTATCTATAATAATCTCTTTTTCTATCTGCGTTAAATTTCCGCTTCCGGAATTTCTCCAAGAATAATCAGACGCCATAGCTTTTAATAATGCTTTGCCGTCTTTAATTTGTAGATCTTTAGATTTAATGGAAACATTAAAGTTATAAGTATAAACTCTTTTTGTTTTAGGAAAGCTTTTTTCAAAAATAACCGTTTCGATTCCGTCTTTTATTAATAATATAGATAAATTTCTAAGACCGCTTTTAGCGTCCGAAACAATACCGGCAAGTTGGCTTTCGGCGTTTATTGCTTTACTTGTGTCGCCGGGTAAGGCAAACTCAAAATCAGGTTTTTGGCTTTCGGTTTTTTTTATAAAAACAAATATGGCAAAAAATAGAAAAGCCGTTATCAGTATCATCGTAATTCTATTTAATTTAGACCTCATTTTTTTATTACCCCTTTAAAATTTTTTGGTTTTGTATAACATCTATAAGTAGCTCGAGCAAGGCGTAATTGTTACGCAACGAGCTTTAGTTGAGTATAAACAGAAGAATTTTCAATATTATTCGACCTGTAAAATTAATTTTTTATGCGAAAACTTATTGTTTGTTTCAAAAAGCTTTTTAATTTATGAAATGTCTATTATTGAAAAGATGATTATAAAGGGTAATAGGCGGATTTTAGCGCATATCAAACAAAATTAATTGAAAAATAAGATATAATTATAATGAAAGTTTATATAAAACTATATGCAGGGCTGGCAAACTATATGCCGGATAAAAAATCGGATAATCTATGGGCTATTGATATTGAACCAAATACTACGGTTTATAGCCTGATAAAAAAGCTCAATCTGCCGTTAGAAAAGGTAAAGATAATTTTTTTAAACAATCGCCATTCAAACGGAGATGAGGTTTTAAAGGATAAGGACAGGATAGGAATTTTTCCGCTTATCGCCGGCGGTTAGTAGGTTTTATAGAAACAAGGCTTCTTTTGCTTGATCGCGGCGTTGGATAAAAATTTTAATCCTTGAAATACTTTGTATATTACTGCGTTTAAAATTTTTATAAGCTTTAAAGGTGAACAAAATAAGATGTTTTTATACGGAAACTGATTTGATAAATTTATTATTTAAGCTTTATGCTCAAATTCATACGGCAACTATTTATGAAAAGGTTACTTTTAAGTTTATAGCTTTTAAATTGCGGTTAAAAAAAATCGTTTTATCCTTTTTTTTGCAATCCGAATGTATCTCTTTTATATGAGGCGTTATGCGTTGGTTATAATTTTTTAAAAAAAGGCTTAAAGTCTCTTTTTCTATCAATACTCCGCGTTCAAAAATTATACCCGCAAGCTCTTTTGCCGGCATATTAAAAAGCTTTAATATTATTTTACCCTCTTTGTTTTTTTTAATATCTATATTATCCGTATAGGTTATCTGCTTTCGCATGGCCGCATAGCGTCCTTTTTTTCTGAAAAGCGCTCCTGCCGTCCCCGGCATAGCCGCAGATAAAGCAAGGGTTGCGCCATTTTCAAGAAAGGCGTTATCAATATTGTCGATAGGTTTGGAATTTAAAAACAGAGTCTGAATTCTGTTAGAAATATAATCTTCGTCTATTTTAAGATCTTTTAATAAAAATTTTTTTACGCTCGGATTATCGTAAATTTTTACGCCTACTCCGTAATTAAGAAGAAAGGAGAAAAAAGAGACGCCGGATTTAGATGTGATAATATGAATGTTCATGGATATATTTTTATTTCTTATATCCTGCTTCGATTTTTGCGAAGCAGGATATAAATTAGAATTTTACCAATTAAAAACCTGATCCAACTCTTCGTCCGACACCCCGAAAGTAACCTTGTGGGGCGGTAAAACTTCATTCTTAAAATATTCGGGAAGTCTGTCATGTTTGGAGGTGAATCCGGCTTTTGTATTAAAATCTCTTTCGTTTTTAAGTACAGATTTGCCGAGTTCGATAATGTCGTCTGCGGTAAAATCTTTTCCTAAAAAGCCGTTTAAAAGCTCAACCATAGCGTTAAAGGTTTCCGGCTGATCCAAAATAGCAAAAGATATAAAAAGGCATAAGCCCGTAGAATCAAGAGCTGCAGTGGCTATTTGAAGATCGCGCGAAAGATCGGCTTGGCCTTCCGGCTTTAAAGGATCCGTTTTTCCGCCTACTCCCATAATATTGGAACCTACCGCGTAACCAGCCGTATGATCCGCTCCCATCGGACTGGTTGCATAAGTAACCGCTACCCCCTGCACAGCGCGAGGATCGTAAGCTGGCATAGCCTGCCCTTTTACTACGGGAACTCTTTCAACTCCAAAAACCTTACCTGTAACAGCCGCTCCGTTTCCTAAAACGCGTCCTAACGGGGTTCCTTTCCCCACCTCTTCTTTTAAAAGCCTGATAGCTCCGTCCGCATCTCCAAATTTTAAAAGCCCTGCTTCCATAGCAACCCCTATGGCAGCGCCCATCTCTATGGTATCAATCCCCAGATCGTCGTCAAGACGGTCTAACATAGCAATCGCATCCAGATCGTCAATTCCGCAGTTTCCGCCATGCGCCCATACAGTCTCATATTCAGGCTGTTTTGTAAGATAATTTCCGTCTTTGTCATTATAAACGCCGGAACATTTAATTACGCAGCCTTTATGGCAGCCGTGAGTAGCCAAACCGCCTCTTTTAGTTTCGGTTTCCGCCATAGTTTCGCCGCTGATTTTAGAGGCTCCTTTAAACTGTCCGAAAGAAAAATTGTGAGCGGGATACGCGCCTGCTTCGTTGATAATGTTAGTCAAAACATTTGTTCCGTAAGCCGCAAGTCCTTCTCCTGTAACGGGATGTTTTTTAAGACCTTCGGCAAAAGCCTTATTTGCATTTTTAAATCTTTCCTTGTCTTTTGGAGCGCGGATAGACGTGCCGCTGTCATCTATAACAATAACCTTTATTCCTTTGGAACCCATAACAGCGCCTACTCCGCCTCGCCCTGCATGGCGGGTAGGTCTTAATTCCATATCTGTACAGGCTATCGAAGCCGCAGACATTTTCATTTCGCCGGCCGGTCCTATAGATATACATCCGATTTGATCTCCGTAAGCCTCTTTCATTTTATCAATCAAATCATAATTGCCGAGCATTTTAAGACTATTATCAACAGTTAGTTGAATTCCGTCTTTACTTATAAACAGTTTATATAAATTATTCTGTTTCGGTTTGCCCTCTATAATAACGGCAGCATAGCCGAGTCTGGCAAGCATCTGAGACGGCTGTCCTCCTGAATTAGCCTCTTTAATGCCTCCTGTAAGCGGGCTTTTACACCCTACCGAAAGTCTGCCGGATATAACAGCGGCGGATCCGCTCATAAGACCGGGAGCTATAATTAGTTTATTATCCGCGCTAAGAGGATGAGATAACGGCGGAACCTCTTTATAGATAACCGCAGAGGTCATCGCTCTGCCTCCAAGCCCTTCATAATCGCCCAAAGATTCGATTTTAAAATTGGGAGCATCGCCTGTCATATTGATTTTTAATATTTTATCCATAGAAATTTCCTTTCAATATATTCGGTTAATAAGTATAAAAATAATTACAAATAATTATGGTATAAAGTCAAGAAATATATATAAAAATTTATAATTAAATTTTTGATGCAAAAAGGAATAATTATAAAATTTTTGATAAAGTTAGCATAAAAAAATTGACAATCAGCTTTCAAATTGTTAGTTAGACGCCGCTTACCCGTTATCTATCTAATACGAGGGGCCGTTAGCTCAATTGGCAGAGCAACTGACTCTTAATCAGTAGGTTGAAGGTTCGATTCCTTCACGGCCCACTTGAAAATTAAACATACCATTACAACACCCTTACAGAAAGTCGCTTCCTTTCCATTATACAAAAAAAAGGCAAGTTATGCAGCCAGCTTTTTTAATTAAGATATGCCACACAAACAACGTCTTTTATTCAATTGACATTTAATAAAGCAAACGAATAAAAGAGTAATGTCTTATAACCTAAAATAAAACCATATTTAAAAGGAGGCTGTAATGAAGAAATCGGTTTTAATAGCAACAATTTTATCCGTTATATTTTTTGCCGGACTTACCGCAACGGCTGAAGAGAAAACTCGCGGACTTTGGGAAGTATATAATAACATATTTAAAGATGCCAAGTATATTGATCTTACTCATGCCTTTGAGCCTGTTCAGGCTGTATGGCACGGCTTTGGCAACGCTAAGTTTAAACCCGCAAAAGCCGGAAATCGCATTGAAGGGTATGTGGAAGTAGGCGAGGAGTTTACTTACAAAAAGCATGGCTTTGTGGCAACCGCTTATGAGCTTACGACCGATCAATACGGAACTCAGCTTGATCCGCCGGCTCATTGGGATAAACTGGGAGCCACAATAAGCGATATTCCTGCAACTTATGCAATACGTCCGTTAGTTGTGATAGATATTCATAGTAAGGTAGCTCAAGATAATGGGTATCATCTGCAGGTAGAAGATATAAAAAAATGGGAAGAAAAATACGGCATAATTCCTGAAGGCTCCGTAGTTATGGTTAGATCCGATTGGCATAAAAAATGGAAAGAGATAGAAAGATTTAATAAAAAACCGTTTCCGGGGGTAAGCCTTGAAGCTTTAAAGTTTTTACATATTGAACGAAAAATAGTTTTTCATGGGCATGAGCCGTTAGATACGGACACTACGCCTAATTTGGAAGGGGAATATTGGCTTATGCACAATCATTTTGCGCAAGCCGAAGGGGTTGCAAATCTTGAGAAGGTGCCGGAAGCGGGGGCTTTAATTATTATAGGGTTTGCAAAACCTAAAGGAGGAACAGGAGGGTATGCCCGTTATATTGCGGTAGCGCCGAAAGAATGGAAATATGGAGTTTCTATAAATCAGGTTCCAGGCGCGCCTCTTCCGATTCAAACGGCTCCGCTTAAAAGAGATAAAAACGGGGTTATGAGACCATCTCCATAATAAGAAAACAAAAAAAGGATATAAGCGTTATTGCAAAAAAACGTTTATATCCTTTTAAAAAATGGCGTCCCCAACCGGATTCGAACCGGTGTCGCCGGCGTGAAAGGCCGGTGTCCTGGACCGGGCTAGACGATGGGGACAGATAATTAATATTGGGTAAAGTGGTAGGCCGTGCTGGATTCGAACCAGCGACTCTCTGCTTAAAAGGCAGATACTCTGCCAACTGAGTTAACGGCCCCCGCAATTGAAAAATGTTTAATACATATATAACTCGCTATATGTCAATAAAAAAATATATTATATTAAAAATTTTTTTATTAAAATTTTTGCATTTCTTAAAAATGAACAGAATTCTTTATTATATAAGATTTTTTCTATAAAAAACGCTTATGACTATGTTATAGGCACAAAAAAGAATGATTATAAAAAGGAGACGGGAGGCGGTCTTTTTGTCTTGACTATTAAGACGCCGATTTGTATAACTATTCGTAATTACGAGGTAAATGAGTTTGAAAAGCAATAAAAATTTAATTTTGTCAAAAAGAGGTTTATTTATGAATTACGAATATTTTATGGAAAAGGCTTTGGAGGAAGCAAAAAAGTCTTTAAATGCTGGAGAATTTCCGGTAGGCTGCGTTATTGTTTATGATAATGAGGTTATTGCTTACGGGCAAAGAAGCGCGACCGAATATTTAGTTAATGAGATAGATCATGCCGAAATAACTGCGCTGCGTAGATTTTCGGAATTAAAAAGCCGTTATGATTTAAATAAAGTAACTTTATTTTCTACGTTAGAACCGTGTCTTATGTGTTACGGAGCAATTATTATTTCCGGAATTAAAAAAACAGTCTACGCTTATGAGGATGTTATGGGAGGCGGAACTAACTGCGATCTGTCCGCTCTTAAAATTTTATATAAAGAAAGCCGCGTTTCGATTATACCGGGTGTGTTGCGTGAAAAAAGCAAGGAGCTTTTTAAAAGATTTTTTTCCGATTCTGATAATAAATATTTAAAAGATACGCTTTTTGCAAAACATGCTTTGAGGTAATAAAGGGATTTCTCGCTTCGATAGAAATGACAGGATGAAATAGAATAAAACAAAATAAGGCTGGAACTTAAAAAAATGGATAAGGAAGGCATAATAAAATTTAAAATAATATTTAAAAAAGAGAACTCTGTTTTACAAGAGGATATATCGGCAATAAACGAATGGCGAAATATACTTTTTGACAAAAAATTGATAGGATGTGCAAACGGCATAGGATACGGCAATGTGTCTGTATTGGCAGACAGGTTTTATGATGATAAAAAAGCCTTTATTATTACGGGAAGTCAAACGGGAAATGTATCCGAACTTACAAATAAAGATTATTGCGCTGTTATTGAATATGATTTTGAAAAGAATCTAATTGTCGCAAAAGGGCTGGTAAAACCTTCTTCGGAATCTCTATCGCATGCGGCTTTTTATGATATGGATGACGAAATGAAATCGGTAATTCATGTGCATTCAGCAAAACTATGGGAAGAAGCGGATAAACTTAATATTTCTATGATAGATAAAAACGCTGAATACGGCTCTAAAGAGATGCCGGCAGAAATAATTAAAACTTATAAAAGATATAAAAAGAAAAAAATAAACCTGTTTTGTATGGCAGGGCATAAACACGGGTTAATATCTTTCGGAAAGGATCCGGATCAAGCCGGATACGCAATATTAGAAGCCCTTAAAAGATTGGAAAAATGAATAGAATAAAAAGAAAAATACTTTCCTCGCAGATAATAATTTATCTGCTTTATAAAATATTTTTAATATATTGTTTTACATTCGGAATGAAGGTTAAAAATGTAGAAAAGCTGCTGGTTCGCTTGAAAAAGAGGAAAAAGGTTATATACTGTTTATGGCATCAGCATATTTTCGGGCTTATATTTTACGCCAGAAAGCTTAAAGAATATAATCCGGTATGTATGATCAGCGCAAGTAACGACGGAGATGTAGCTGCAAAGTTTGTGCAAAAGGTAGGCTGGAACATAGTAAGAGGCTCTTCTTCAAAGGGCGGAAGAGAAGCTTTAAAAATTTTAACGACAAAAAAAGATTATTTATTAATAGCTAACGCTGTTGACGGTCCGCAAGGTCCCGTAGGTAAAATTAAGGCGGGTTCCGTAAAAATCGCAAGAGAAATAGGAGCGCCTGTGGTTCCGGTATATGTTACGGCTAACAGATATTGGCAGCTTAATTCATGGGATAAATTTATAATACCGAAGCCATTTGCAAAGGTTAATATAATATTCGGGGATATGATTTTCTTTAAAAAAGATAACGATCCAGCATCTTTTGAAAAACAGCTTAAATATCTTGAAGATAGGATGCTTCCGTATTTAATTTTATAAAATTTGAGCAAACCGCAGAAAACGAACAAATATTATTTCCTTTTAACCCGTCTCCGTTTCATAATTATTCTTTTTTGTGTCTAATATTAGTTATGGGTTTTTTGTCGCTTTTTTATATTCTACCGTTTGTTTTGAGATTATACTCTCCAACTCAGAATTATTGATATTTTTTTCTATGGTTTTTTCAAAAGCGCTTCCTATAACTATGCCGTCTGCAAAAGAGGCTACGGCGGAGACATGTTCCGGCGTAGATATTCCAAATCCTACGCATACAGGAAGATCGGTAATTGAGCGGATTATTTTAAATTTATCGGAAGATAAGGAGGTATCTATCCCTGCGCTTCCTGTCACTCCTGTTTTTGAAACAAGATATAAAAATCCGGAGGCGGAATTTGCTATTTTTTTTATTCTATCTCTCGGCGTGGTTAATGCTATAAGACGGATTAAAGCCAGTTTATCTCCTTCCCATTCGTTGGTCATTTCGTCCGATTCTTCTGGAGGCAGATCAACTACCAAAAGTCCGTCTGCGCCGGCGGAGATCGCGTCGATATAAAATTTTTTATTTCCGTATAGGTGTATAGGGTTGTAATAGCCGAATAATATTATAGGAATGTTTGTAAATTCTCTTATATTTTTTGTTAATTTAAAAACTGCTTTTATGTTTATACCTTGTTTTAATGCCCTTGCAGAGGCTTTTTGTATTACTGGACCGTCTGCGGTGGGCTCTGAAAAGGGTATGCCGAGTTCTAATATATCGATTCCTGCTTTACACATACTTTTTATAATATTTAAAGACTGTGAGATATTAGGATCGCCTGCCGTTACAAAAGCTACAAGGGCTTTTTCTTTTTTTTCTTTTAGTTTTTTAAATATTTCTTTTATGCGGTTCATTTTTTATATCCTTTTATATAGTTATAATTAAGATACAGAGTAACAAAGTTGAAAAGTAGAGACGTTGCATGCAACGTCTCTACAGATTGAATTTTTAATCAAAGTATTCATTTAATCATTTTAATCAACGTTCGGACAATTATGAGATGTCTAAGTTTGTTTGCTCAAGCACAATACCCAAGTCTTTATCTCCTCTGCCTGAAAGATTAACCAATATAATATCTTCTTTTGATCTTTTTGGCGCTTCTTTTATGGCGTAAGCAAGAGCATGAGAGCTTTCTAATGCCGGAATGATGCCTTCGGTTTCGGAAAGTATTTTGAAAGCGTTTAAAGCCTCTTTATCTTTTATAGATACATATTGTATACGGTTTAAATCTTTAAAATAGGAATGTTCTGGCCCTACTCCAGGATAATCCAGCCCTGCGGAAATCGAATGAGCCTCTTTAATTTGTCCGTTATTATCCTGTAATATATAGGATTTTGAGCCGTGTAAAATGCCTATGGTTCCATGTCCTAATGTGGCGGCATGTTTACCTGTTTCTATGCCTTTGCCAGCAGCTTCAACTCCTGTCATTTCAACGGAATCATTTATAAAAGGGAAAAAAAGCCCCATTGCATTGCTTCCGCCTCCTACGCAGGCAACAAGAATATCCGGCAGTTTTTTCGTTTGTTTTAATATTTGCTCTTTTGCTTCTGTTCCTATGATTTTTTGAAAATCCCTAACCATTGCGGGATAAGGATGTGGCCCCGCTACCGAACCTATAACATAAAAGGTGTCTTCTATCGCTTCTGTCCAATATCTTATAGCCTCGTTCATTGCATCTTTTAATGTTGCGCTTCCGGAATCTACAGGTATTACTTTTGCGCCCAAAAGTTTTATTCTGGCAACGTTTGGGGCTTGTCTTTTAATATCTTTTATTCCCATAAATATGCTGCATTCCATGTTAAAAAGAGCGGCTGCTGCAGCGGTTGCAACTCCGTGTTGTCCCGCGCCTGTTTCGGCTATAATTTTGCTTTTTCCCATTTGTTTTGCAAGCAGGATTTGCCCTACCGTATTGTTGATTTTATGCGCTCCGGTATGGGTAAGGTCCTCCCGTTTTAAGTATATTTTTGCTCCGTTGCATTGAGCGCTCAATCTTTTTGCATAAAAAAGAGGGGTGGGTCTGCCTACATAGTTTTTCATTAAAAGATTAAATTCGGATTTAAAGTCGGGACTATGAAGAAATTTATTGTATGCCTGTTTAAGCTCAATAAGAGCTGACATTAAGGTTTCGCCTACATATCTTCCGCCGTAAATTCCGAAACGTCCGTTTTGATCAGGCATTTTTTTGTTTTTATTGTTCTGCATTTAAAAGATTCTCCTTAGTTGGCGTTGCGCGATTTTTATATCGGAAAGTTTATTTATAATCTCTTTTACTTTTAAAATATTTTTGTTTCCCGGAGAGGTTTCTACTCCGGAACTTATATCAATCGCGTCTGGCGCGGCAGATATAGCAGCGTCGGATATATTGTCTGCATTTATGCCTCCGGCCAGTATTAACGGATGATTTGTTCCAAAGTTTTTTGCTTTTTCCCAATTCCATTGTAATGCGTTGCCTCCGGGAAGGGATCCTTTTCCGTATTCTATAAGGTATGCGGAAGCGTTATATGCGGATACATCAGATATAAACGGTTTTTTCTGGATAAATAAGGCTTTTATTACAAAGATTTTTTTTTTGATAAGTTGATCGGTATAAGCGGGGGATTCGTCGCCGTGTAGTTGAACCGCTTTTAATTTGCATTTTTCAATTATTTTTAAGACGGAATCTATTTTTTCATTTACAAACACTCCGGTTGTTATGGTTTTTTCGGAAAGAGCCGAAGTTATTTGTTTTGCTTTTTCTGCTCCGATATATCTTGGACTTTTAGGATGAAAAACAAGTCCTATGGCATTCGAGCCCAGTTTTTCGCATTCAACAGCCTGCTTTATTTTTGTTAATCCGCATATTTTAATCTGGGGGGTTATAAACTTTTTATTCATTTTACTCTGCTTATATTTGGTTTGGAGATTGTCCAATGCCGTAATCAAGTAAAAGAAGGCTTTTTTCTTCGGGAACTACATAAGAAGATTTTTTAAAAAGCTTATCGTATCATCTGCTTTAACAAGGCTTTCGCCTATTAAAAAATTATAAAGCCCTGCTTTTTTACTTTCTTTTATATCTTGTTTATTTTTAATACCGCTTGCGGCAACCGAAATTATTTTTTTATCTATCATAGATACAAGCCTTATGGCATTTTTCATATTGGTTTTAAAGGTTTTTAGGTCTCTGTTGTTGATTCCTATTATTTCAGCGTTTGCAAGGTGCGCGGAATTTATATCTTTTTCCGAATGTATTTCAACAAGCGCGCTCATGCCGAGTTGACGGGCAAGGCTGATATAATCTTTTAACTGCTCTTTGGATAATATTTGAACTATTAAAAGTATGGCGTCTGCTTTTAATAGCGCGGCGGATTGAAATATCTGATAAGAAGATATTATAAAATCTTTTCTTAACATCGGAAGCAGGCAGTTTTTTTTTACGGTTTTAAAGTCGTCAAAGCTTCCTTTAAAAAAGTGGGAATCTGTTAAAACCGAAATTGCGGCGGCTCCTCCTTGTTGGTAAGCTTTGGCAAGATTTGCGGCATTAAGATTGATTTTAATGGCGCCTTTTGAAGGAGAGGCTCTTTTTATTTCGGCTATTATGCTTATGCCTGAATCGGCTGTTTTTTTTAAGGCATTATAAAAGGATCTTTTTTTATCCGACGATTTTTCCGCGCTTTCTCTGATTTTTTGTTCCGAGTTTATTTTTTTCTGCTCGGATATTTCTATTTTTTTTTGCTCGATTATTTTTTTTAAAATTGTTTTTTCCATACATTCTATCCATTTTCGCAAGTAAATTTTATCAGTCTTTCCAATTTATCTTTTGCCGCTCCTGTGTCTATAGATTTTTCCGCTATTTTGATTCCTGTTTGGTATGAATCGGCTTTTCCCGCTACAATAAGAGCCGCTGCTGTATTTATAAGTATTATATTTCGTTTATCTCCTTTTTTTCCTGCAAGTATATCTTTTGTTATTTTTGCATTAAATTTGGCGTCTCCGCCTTTAAGGCTTTGAGGCAAAGCCAGCTTTTCGAAATAGTTTTCCGGATTTATGTCATAAGTTTTTATTTCGTCGTTTTCAAGTTCGGATATTCTTGTTAGATTGCATACAGTTATTTCGTCCAAGCCGTCGTGTCCGCAAACTACAAGGGCTTTTTTTGAGCCGAGTATTTTTAAAACATTGGCAAAGATTTCCGTAAGATGTAATGCATATACTCCTATTAACTGGCAGTTTGCGCTCGCAGGATTTGTAAGGGGGCCAAGCATGTTAAATATGCTTTTTATTCCCACCTCTTTTCTTGCCTCTGCCGCGTATTTCATCGCGCTGTGATATAAAGGGGCAAATAAAAACCCTATGCCTATTTCATTTATAGCCTCTTCTGCGATTTCCGGTTGGGTATCTATTTTTACTCCGAGCGCTTCTAACGCGTCCGCGCTTCCGCATTTGCTTGATACGGAGCGATTTCCGTGTTTTGCTACGGTTACGCCGCATCCTGCGGTAACAAAAGCGGTAGTTGTAGAGATGTTAAATGTGTTGGAAGAATCTCCTCCTGTTCCTGCGGTATCCACTACTGTTGAGCCGAATACTTGTATTTTGTATGCTTTGCGCCGCATTGCAATGGCCGCGCCGGCAATCTCTTCAAAGGTTTCTCCTTTTGAGGCAAGGGCAGCCATAAAAGCGCCTATTTGAGAGTTTGTGCATTGGTTTGTAAGTATTCGGTCTATTATGTATGCGATTTCTTCTGTCGTAAGATTTTCGCTGTTTATGATTTTATTTAGATATTTTTTAAACATTGTGTTCGGTCCTTTCTTCTGTTTATATTTTGATTATGAGATTTCTCCTCGCTGCGCTTGTCGAAATGACAATTAAAAAGAATTGGTTAAATTTAAAAAGTTTCTTAATAGTCTTTTGCCTACTGGGGTCATTATTGATTCCGGATGAAATTGAATTCCTTCGGTTAAGTCTTTTTTATGCCTAATCCCCATTATTTCGCCGTCTTCGGTTCTAGCTGTTATGTATAAGCAGTTGGGAAGTTTTTTTTCGGATGCCGCCAAAGAATGATAACGCATTGCGTAAAACGGTTTGTTTATGCCTTTGTATATTTTTTTGGCGTCTGCCGTAATTAAGGAGGTTTTTCCATGCATAAGTTTTTTAGCGGGTATTATTTTGCCTCCGAATGCCGCTACAATGCTTTGATGCCCCAAACATACTCCGAGTATGGGGATTTTGCCGGAAAATTCTTTTATTGTATTTATAGATATACCGGCGGACTTGGGACCTCCGGGACCTGGCGATATTATTATTCCGTCAGGTTTTAAGGTTTTTATTTCGGAAACTGCAATTGCATCGTTTCTTGCAACTTCTACCCGCGCGCCAATCTGTTTTACATATTGAACAAGGTTGTATGTAAATGAATCGTAGTTGTCTATTATAAGAATCATGTTTGATAAGATTTCTCCTCGCTTTGCTCGTTGACATTACACGGTAAAAATTATTATTCTGTTTCTATTCTTTTTTGTCTATAAAATCGGCTATGGATGTTTCTCTGTTTTTAAGAAGCGTAAGCGCTTTTTGTATGGCTTTTGATTTGTTTATACATTCTCTATGTTCGGCTTCCGGATCCGAATCCGCAACTATGCCGGCGCCTGCTGTTACGGTTAATTTGTTATCTTCTACTACGGCGGTTCTTATTATAATAGCCATATCCATGTTGCCGCTAAAAGATATATAACCTATAGCTCCTCCGTAAGCGTCTCTATAAGTATCTTCCAGTTCGGCTATTATTTCCATTGCTCTTATTTTAGGGGCTCCGGATAATGTTCCTGCAGGAAAAGTTGCTTTAATTAAATCCCAAGCGTCTTTATTATCCTCAATATCGCAGGTTATATTGGAAACAAGATGCATTACATGAGAGTAACGCTCCACTACCATAAGATCGGTTACCTGAACGGTTCCTGTTTTTGCTATTTTGCCGAGGTCGTTTCGTCCCAAATCAACAAGCATTAGATGTTCCGCTTTTTCTTTTTCGTCTGCCAAGAGCTCGTTTGCAAGTTTTATGTCTAAAATTTCATTTTCTCCTCTCGGTCTTGTGCCTGCTATGGGTCTTAATGTTGCAATGCGGTTTTCCAAACGAACCATTGTTTCCGGCGATGAGCCTATAAGGGCGGTTTTATCTATGTTTAAAAAGTAGAGATATGGAGACGGATTTATGTATCTTTGCGCTCTGTAAAGTTCGGAAAGATCAGAAGGCGCTTTTGAAACAAAGGGCTGGGATATCACCGCTTGTATTACCTCTCCGGATTTTATGTAATTTTTTACTTTTTTTACCTTTTCGATATAATCCTCTTTATTGCATTGAGGGGTTGTTTTAAAGTTGTCCTCTGGAATAAAAGTTTTTTTTGAAGATTTTTTTTTTATTGTATCTATTAGGTTATTAAGTTTTTTTATTGCGTCGTCGTATAGGTCGGCAGCCTGATTTTTTTTTTTTATAAAGGCTATTGCCGCCCCCGTTATTGTATGTTTTACGTTGTCAAAGATTATAAGGCTGTCCGGGATTATAAATTTTGCTATCGGTTTGTCGGGTGGAAAGGAGTTTGGTATTTTTTCAAAAAAAGATACGGTTTCATAACCGAAATATCCTACTATGCCTCCCCAAAATCTTGGCAGTTCCGGAATGTTTGCAGGTATGTATTGAGCCATAAATTTTTTTAAAACTTTTAAGGGGTCTCCGTTATGGTTTATTTTTTCAGTTTTGTTTTTATTTTGGATTTCAACATAATCTTTAAAAATTCTGATGCCGCCGGAAGCCGAAGTCATTAAAAAGCTGTATCTTCCCCATCTTTCTTTACCTTCAACGCTTTCAAAGAGGGCTATCGGTTTTTTGGGGTTGTAAAATTTTTTAAGCATGGTTACCGGAGTTTCCGTATCCGCAAGCATTTCGAAGCATACGGGTATCACGTTGTATTTTTTCGCCATGTCGCAGAATTTTTTTTTGTTCGGAAATTGATTTATCAGCATATATTCGCCTTTTTTTTATTCGGTTAATTTTATATAAGATACAAAGTTGCAAAGTAGAGACGCTGTATGCAACCCTCTCTACAGATTTTATTTTTAATCATAGTCTATCGTGTTATTATAGTTAATCACAGTTCGGATGATTATGAGGTTTCTCCTCGCCGCGCTCGTATTGCTAAAATAAAAAAGGGCGAGGATTATATCCACGCCCTTTTAAAAGTTTATAAAATAAAAAAGACCGTGGAACGTTAAGCCGCCGCGGTCTTTTTTTTAATTATTATCTAAAAATATTTATACGCCGTCAGCAAGCTTTGGTTTGTAAGCCTGCCAACGCCAGTTTTTTGGTTTATTTTTTGTTAATGTGTAAGCGTTCATAAAAAGTTTTTTTTGTTTATATCCAATTCGTAAATGTTTTTATATAAATTCCGATGGCAAAGATAACCGAAATTATCGGTTTGTGTCAATAGGTTTTTATTTTTTATCGGCGCGATAATCTTCAATAAATTAATAAAAGAGCTATGAAGAATGGGCGGTTTTTTTGATTTTATCCGCCGCATCTGAAGGCTTTTTTATTAATTCGCATTCCCAGATTCTTATGACTTTCCAACCTAAATCTGTCAGATGAGAATTTACCTTTTTATCCCTCGCTATATTTCTATCAATTTTTTTATCCCAGTAATCTTTGTTGGAAGCGGGCTTTGTGTTTCTACAGTCATGCCCATGCCAAAAACAGCCGTCAACGAAAACCGCAATTTTGTATTTATGAAAAACAAAATCGGGTTTGCCGAATACTTTATAATTTCGTCTCCATCCTTTTAATTCATATTTCCGAAAAATCTCTATTAATTTTAATTCGGTAGATTTGTTTTTATTTGATTTTACGGCTCTCATTACTTTTGAGCGTTCCGCTTTTGAAAAAACGTCCATAATTTACTACTCTTTAATTGTAACCCAATTTTTTTGAAAACCGATCTTTTCTATAATTTTTTCAAAATCTAAAAGGAGCGGTTTTTTTATACGAAATCGAACAGCCGAAGCCGGTATATAAGAGTATATAATTGTAAACTGCCCTCCGCTCGGCTGCCATGTAAACTTATGCTCTTTATTAACTTTATTGATTCCTTCCAAATTGTTTTTTTTATTTATCTTCCACTCGTATTCGCCGGGAACAAATTTATTAGTTTCGGTTTCAAAAAGCGTAAACTCAAGCGTTTTCATGTTCCTTATAAGCATTACGGTTCTAATATAATCGTATTTATCCAAAGCGATATTAACGCGTTCGTTCCATATATTAATTATCGCTTTTCCGGTTTCTTCCGGATTTTTGCGGGGGGCGCTAATGCCATAAGAATAATCGGGAGAATTTCTACCGGATATTATTCTGATTTTTTTACAGGAATGAGGTTTGGCGCTTTTAACGCTTTTAACTGACCATGCCTGTTTTTTAAAAACTACGTCGGCTAACCCCAAAGGACGAGATAGATGTTCGCCGTTTATAGACTTTGCAAAAATATTGCCCCAATCTTCGCCGCTGATGTCCGGCTTGCCTATAGCAAAATTATATATGAGTCTGCGGCTGATTGCGTATATTACTTTCTTCGGAAATTCTCCGAGCGGATATAACTCGCTTCCTGTTCTTTCTTTTTCGTCTCTCAATCTTGGACGTCGCATGTATAACCTCTTTAATTACGGCTTTAATCATCGTTACGGGAACGGCGTTGCCGACCTGTTTTCTGGTTTGGGAATCCGAACAGACAATTTTAAATGTTTCGGGAAAACCCTGCAATCTTAGCATTTCGCGCGGCGAGAGTCTACGCTCTCCATTGACGAGTAAATAATTATATGAGGCTCCCGCGCGCAACGCGCATGAGTAAGGATAGCTTGTAACGTTGCCTCCTTTATTTTCATGCCAAATAGCCAATTTGTATTCGCTTTTGTGTTTACTGAGTCTTTTTTCGCAAATTTTATCGCTGGCGTAATGTTTTTTGTCCGCTTTATTTTCGATTATTTCGGAAAGAGGAATGTATTTGGGGGGGGGGGGAGGCCATTTAAACTCTGCGGATTTATCTATAAAACCGACTATGACAACCCTTTCTCTTTTTTGAGGAAGCCCGTAATTAAGAGCGTTAAGAACCCGATAGACAACTTTATATCCGAGTGATTCCAACGATTCTATAATTTTATTAATAGTTTGTTTTTTATTATGAGTCGCTAACTGTTTAACGTTTTCTAAAATAAATGACGGCGGGGTTTTTTTTTTTAATATTCTTATAATTTCAAAAAAAAGAGTCCCCCTAATGTCTTCAAAGCCTAATCTGTTGCCTATAATACTAAACGGCTGACAAGGGAAACCCGCGTAAAGCATATCATGATCGGGAATATCCTGCGCTTTTATTTTTGTTATATCTCCGCTTACTTTTATTCCGTAATTCGCTTCATAGGCTTTTTTTGCTTGGGCATCGATTTCGCTGGCAAAGATGCATTTGCCGCCTAATGATTTTGCGGCGATATGAAAGCCTCCGATTCCCGCGAATAAGTCTATAAAAGTAAATTTATTCATTTTAAAAAAATTTATCCTTTTGCTTTATTTATTCGTTATATAGAAATTTTATTATACATATTAATAACATATTTTTTCAAGTTTTTTTATTTGTTTTATAATTATTTATCGGGTAGGCAAAAGATGTATTGCGGGAAAGTTTCCTGCCGGGCTTTTTCCTACAAATATTTCGCATTCGTAGATTTCTTGAAGCAACTCTTTTGTAAGGGCTTGAGAAGGGACGCCTACGATTTTTTTTTCTCCGTTTTTTATTAATAATATTTTTTCCGCATACATGGAGGCAAGATTAAGATCGTGGGATACCATTATTATGGTTGTATTTTGTTTGGTTTTTAAGTTTTTTAAAAGTTCCATTAATCTGATTTGATGCGCGGGATCAAGAGATGCCGTAGGTTCATCTAATATTATTATTTTAGGCTGCTGGGTTATTGCTCTTGCTATAAAAAGCCGTTGTCTTTCTCCGCCGCTTAGCTGATCAAGTCTTCTTTTGGCAAATTTTTCGGTACTTGTAAAACGCATAGCCTCTTTTGCTATTTTTATATCATCTGCGCTTTCTATTCCGAGTATTCCTGTATGTGGGTATCTTCCCATAAGAACGATTTCTTCCGCTTTAAACGGAAAGGAAATGGGTATTTCCTGAGGAACAAAGGCTATAAAGCGGGCAAGTTGTTTTGCGGAAAATGCAGATATTGGAGTTTCGGTTATTCGGATTTCTCCTATGCTTGCTTTTATTATACCTGCCAGTATTTTAACCAGAGTTGTTTTACCTGATCCGTTTGGTCCTGCAATAACAAAGAATTCTCCTTGATTTATATAAAAGGATATATTTTTTACGGCGTTGAAGCTTTTGTAATTATAACTGATTGATAGCGCTTCTACGGCTTTTTTTATGTTTTTATTTGTCATTCAAGATACAGCGTCATAACATTATAGAGTTTATATTTTTTGAGATAAATGTTGAATTTTTTACTTTTATTATTAGTTTCGTTTTTATTATATTATGGGAATACATCTATTTCATTAATAATAGAATTAACAATTTTTTCCAATCTGCCTTTTGAAGCCAAAGGTTTTGATATACCTATAAGAATATTTGTATGATTATTAAATGATTCGGTCTCGGAAATTGATATAAATAGAGGCGGCAAATCATCGCCGGACATTGAATTGCAGCTATACCATGTTTTGCCTATAAATCCTCCTCCGCTAAAGGCATTAACATGAAGTCTGCCGAGATGGGTTATAATGCCGGAATATGTAAATAAACCTGTTTTATTTTTTTGCTTGGCTACTTTTTTTAAGCTTGAATGTAAAAGTTTAATCGGAATGTATTTAACAATATTAATATGTTTGGGAAGCATACATTCGTAATAATTTTTTAATTGATAGATAATTTTTTTTTGTATGTCATTAACTGTAGAATTTTTATCAATTTCAATAAATAGGTTGCCGGTTAGATTGCCGACTGAAGTTATTTTTTTGTTTCTACGTCTTAAATCTACAGGTATCATAATACAAAATTTACCGTTTGAAAGTTTTGATGCCTCTTTTGTAAGTATAATACTAATTCGAGGTATAGCTTTATTTATAAATCCTTTTACGGTTTTTCTAATCCATATTGCCCCTTTTTCATAAGTATCCGGTTTTCCGGTAGGGGCAATATATTTATTTGATATTGCAGATAAGCTTTTATTGGTAAAAGTTTTGGATAATTCTATATCCGTTAATTTTGAATTGGAACCGATAGGCTGTTCTCCTCGTAATGCTCGAAAAATATCTAATGCCCATGCTATAGTGGCTTTTCCGTCCATAACGGAATGTAAAGAATTTATAATAACTCGTTTTTGTTTTCCGTAAATTAATATAACCTCACATACCGGACCGTTTAGGGGGCATAATTTATCCGGAAGATACGGTATGTTGTTAGAATTTAAACCGTCCCATTTTGTATCTTCAATTTCTCTTATTCTCGGCGTTTTTTTAGTATCAACCCATTGGCTTGTCATTAGTTTTCCGCGTAATGTTACTCTTGATCCCGGATTTGCAGCGGAAGCTTTTTCAACCGCTTTTTCCCATAATTTTTTATCTAAAACGCCCTCGCCTTCTATTATTCCTTGATTGCTGAAAAATTGTTTATCGTCTATTTTTGCGAGAAAAAATCTTTCATAAGGAGATAGCTTTCTTTTATAAACCGATTTCATAGGGGTATTCCTAAAAAGTTATTTAATAAGTTTTATAAAAAGCCGCCAAATATCGATTGTAGTAAAATAGATTACAAGGCTTCCGATAGAAAATTTTAATATTTTTGAAAATGCCACATAATACTTTAGTATATTCGGCTTTTTTTGATTTAATATGTTGAATATGATTTTACCGCCGTCATGTTCAATAATAGGAAATAGATTAACTACCGTTATTATTACATTAATGATAAAAAGAAAAGATATACAACTGTAAAAGTTTTGATAAATTAATTTTGCATAACCGTTTATTAAATAAAGTATTCCGGGTATATGATTGATGTCATGTATTAAAGAATGGATTTTATAATATTCGCTTATTAAAAAATTTTTGTTTATTGCAATACAAAATATATATATGAGTATTAAAAAAAGTAGGTTTGCCAAGCTTCCGCAAATAGAAAATAATACTCTTTTATATAATGGTATATTGAAATATGAATTGGGATTATAGTTAAGGGTTAGATAAAACATTACGGGAAAAGCGCAGATTTTAACTTTTATATCTTTATAATTATAACAGGTTAGAAGAGATCCTATTCCGATTGAAAGTAGTTTGACTTTTATATCAAAAAATTTTGCGGCAACCAAATGTCCGATTTCATGAATTAGAAGGGATAGGCCTGTAAGAAGCATAATTATTATATAGGCATATTCCATAATTAATCGTTTTTTATAAAATTGTTCAATTCACATTGTAATTGCTTAAAAGTTTCAATGTTAGTAGTAACTATAGAGATAAATGATCTATCTACTTTTAAAATCAGTTTTCGTTTAATTGCCCATTCCGTTTCATTTTTAAATAGATTTTTTTCTTTTGAAGTTTTGGAAAAATCAATTGTAGCGGCTATAGCCTTTTTTAAATCTATTATCCGAATATCTTTATTTTCGGATATGTTACGGGTGTCAATAAGCATATATCGGTTATCGCCTATTGATTTTAATTCAAGTTTCGGCGGTTCTTTATCTGCCCAAGCTTTTTGCCAAGCTGTTACTTCGTTAAATACTTTACTAATAATATTGTCTGACTTTAATATATTGTTTGTTTCAAGTGTTTTCCAATAATGAGTAGTTTCTTTATTCCAAGCAGTATTAAATTCCCCTAAAAAATTATAAGCTGTTTTGTTAATATTAACCGATGAAGGTATAAATTCTTTATATACAGGGAAAGGAATGACATTTTTTATATTAAACTTATCGGGAAAGTCGAAATAAGGACTAAATCTTTGTATTACAAAAGGGGTTTGAGATACAGGAGGTATTAAATGGTAAATGAAGGGCAGAATTTTATACATATCCGCATAATCTTTTTCGGAGTCATTAGGAAAAGCATATAACATGTTCCAATCAACAGATATATTTAATATTTTTGCATGTTTTAAAAATCGAATATTTTGAACTGCCGAAACTCCTTTTCTCATTTTTTTTAACAGCCCTGTAGATAAAGATTCTATGCCTGCCTGAAGTCTTGTAAATCCTGCTTTTTTTACTAATATTAACTTTTCCAAAGATAAATTGGATCTTACTTCGGAAAATATTTTTAAATCCGGCAGATTATCAGCCAAATTCGGTAATAAGGATTCAAAATACTGATTAGGCATTATATTCCCGATCATAAATACGCGTCTTATCGGGTTCTTTTTTAAAAGAATTTTTAATTCATTAAGCGCTATATTATGGGATTTATATCTGAATTTAATATTTTCTCCGTTTAAGCCGCAAAATAAACATTTCTGTTTTTCTCCTTTCCAACATCCTCGATTTGTTTCATACGGCAGCATTATAGGATTATTTTTTTTAAATTCTGCTTTTGGAATAAAAATTTGTAGTTGTCGAAAATATTCGGAATAATCAAGGGCAGGTAATTCATCGAGGTCTTTTAACGGAAGCCCTTTTATTATTTTTTGATTAGGAAGCTTTTCGTTATAAAAATTTTTTAAAAATTCTAAAAAGGTTATTTCGCTTTCTCCGGAAAATATATAATCAATATAAGAAGATAATTGAAAAATTCCCTCTGCCATTTCCCCTTCGCAATTAGCTCCGCCAAGTATTGTTATTATGTTGTTATTTTTCTTTTTTATTGCATTTAAAAAGGCTATGGAAGCGGAGGTTTGCTCAAAGGTAGTGGTGCATCCTACAATTTTATAGTTATATTCCGAAATTTTATTTATAATATTATCTATCCATTTATCAATTTTGCTTTCAAATTCAATTATTTTATTTGTATCAACAAATTCATATTTAATATCTTCGTTTTTTAATTTTTCATATATATGATTTTGAAACGATACCAAATCATTATTACCTTTATTTTGACAAACCAAATCATTATAAGCAACTCTTGCAAACAATCTTTCGGCAGTAAATTTGTTAGAAAATTTTGATAAGTATAAATAATCATATTCGCCGATTTCATTTGCTAATAATAGGTTTAAATATAATATGTCAAAATTGTATCCGGCTTTTTTTGCATAATCTTTAAGTAAATGAATGCTTAAATTCGGTATATTTAAAAAACCAAATGGCGGAATAATTAATAAACCGTCTGCGTTTGATAATACTTTATCTAAAATTTTCATTTTCTATTTCAGTTAATCAATAGGTTTGCTTTGTTAGTCTTATTTTTCGATTTTATGCAGGTTATTTTATGTGGAATATGCTATTTTATAATATTTTTTAAATGAGACTGGTCAAAAGTATATTTTTCCATTTTATTTTTTAATTGTTTTTTCAACGTTGCAAGGTTTTCAAAGCAGCATACTTTTTTATATTTACAGTTATTACAATCGCCGCAATTAGGTATATCCAAATATTCGGATAAAAAATTGGGTTTATTTAATAATTCAAAAATTTCATTTACTATTGATTCATTATATTGGGCGCTTACCTTCTTTTTTGCATTATTAAGCTGTTCTCCTTCTTTTAAATAAAAGAAAAATTTTAGTAAGCAAAAATGATTTTCGGAATACTTGGGGGGATTGTAGTAGTTATCAATGCCGAGTTTATTTTTAAGATATTTTTCCAATGTATCATAAGCCGCTTTATAATCTTTGATTTTATAAAAAAGAATGGGTAATAAATTTTCTGGCTCAATACCGCTTAAACTCACCTCTTGTTTAAAATTAAGGTTATAAATAAACTTTAATATATTCTCCTTTTGGACAATCGGATTATCATTTAATTCCTTTATTATATTGATTAAAAAATTTATTTCTTCATTACCGGCGGAATTTATATTATAAAATATTTCGGTTGCTTTTGGAATATCATAATGAAACAGTTTTATTCTATCGCAATTAAGCTGCATTATTTCGGACATGCCGGGTATATATACATGGTATGCACAAAATTCTAAAAATGAAACATCTCTTATATAAGGCGTAAAGCCCAATTTAATTACTATATCAATTAAACTTTTTAAGCATTTGTTACTTGTAACTTCTGTTGCTTCAAAAAGATAAGTAGGATTGAATTGTTCCGAATTATCAAAAACAGATGGCGGAATAATAGCTTGTCCGCATGACAGTTGAGTATAATACTGAAAATCGATTCGTTTTTCTTTTGTAGAAAAAGTTCTATTCGGCATTTCTTGATCTAATGTTGTAATAGGCTGTAATCTATTATCTAACTCTCCGTAAAATACACCCTGCATAAGCTCGTCAATACATCTTTCTATAGCAATTGAAAAACTCGGAGAAGAGCCTAAATTAAATAACGCCTTATCTCCTTTTTTTATTAATACTCCTGCAACCGGTATTTTTCCGCCGAAAGAACAATCTTTTACATAAATCTCATATCCTTTTGATCTGAAAAACTTAAAGTATTTCCATTGTGTTAATCTTTTAAGATAAGAGTCCGGAACCGAAGGTAGAGAAACATAAGAAGTTTTATAAATTTTTTTTAAGGCATAACGCTCAAAAATTTCACAAATACCTTGAATTAAAGCTTCTGCCGGAGAATTTCCTGCACACATACCATTAGAACCGACAGACATTCGCATAAAAAGCTTCGGCAAAAATTCCGTTTTTCCGGTTTTAATATTTAAAAAGGGGTATGAATATAGTTTATTAGAAAATCCAGTTACAATCGAATCAATCTCAGATATATCTTTAAAAAAAATTAACTCTTTTAATATATCCTGATTTTCTTGTTTGAATTTATTATAATCAAAATCAATATAATCAGTGTGCCTAATAGCAATATCCTTTTTTATTCCGCTAAACTGCCCGTCAAGCAGAATTAAATTTTGAATACGTTCCATAAATTCCGCATAAGCGGAAGCTAACGCATATTTTTCATTTATACCTTTTCCGTTAGTGCCTATTGGCAAATCAATTGTTTCTATTCTGACCGATTTCGGTAAAAACTCATCTCTTATCCAACTTTCGATTGTAAATATTTCATAGTCAAATAAAATATTTCTTATATTGTTAATTGTTTTTTCCGGAGACGCTACTTTATAGTTTTCAAGCATAGTAAAATAGTTCCATAAGTTGTTTTAATAGATTCCATGAGTAAACAATATTAATATTGTTTCAAAAATTTTTGATTGGTTGTAACTTCGGAAATTAATATTATCCGAAGTTACAACCGAACCTCATTACATTATAGTTATTTTTAATTATAAGATGTTATGAAAAAACGAAATTAAAATGCAAAAGCATAAGAAATAGCTATGGTTGCTCCTCCTGCTTGACGTCCTGCTATATCTTTTTTCGTTTCTTCGGGATCTATAAGTTTATGAAGAGCTTTTATATTTTTTTCTTTTATTCCTTCAAACTCTGTTTGCTCATAAGCAATTACATCTGTATCTTTCATAATTTCCTCCTGTATAGTTTTTTAATAATTTATGATTATCGCTATTATAATGTAAACGAGGCAGCCGCATTTTAAAATTTCTATCGGTTTATATTTATTGACCCGAAAAAAGCTTTTCTTTTTTAAGGGTTATATTTTTAAGTTGATTATCGCTTAAATATTTTAAATTAAGTTCGGTGTTGTTTCGCAATATATTAACTATATCTATTAGTGATAACTCTTCTGTTTTAATTGAGTTTATTTTTACAACCTCATCTCCTATTTTAATTTGCCCGTTATCTGCTGCGGAGTCGGGTAATATTCCCATAACAATGGTTTTACCTTCAAGCTTATTAAAGGCTATTCCAAAAGAATCTAAATCGTTTTTAAATGTATTGCTTTTTCATCTTCTGTATTATTGGAGAATAAAGGAGCGCCGGTTATAACAAAACCGCCTATATTTAATTTATCTGCAAGCAATATAAAACTTTTTTTATCCGTTCCGAATGCTCCGCCGCTCATGTTTCCTTTTGCTTCTATTACATTGCCGTTTTTAAAAGCTTTTGTTTTTTTCATTATTGAAAGAGGTATGCCCGCCAAATAAGATGCGCCTGTGTCGATTATACATTTTGCGGATATTGTATCCTCTATAGAACAGGTTATAACCGGAGCATATCCGTATTTAAATTCCTGTTGAAAAGGTATTTGAAGTGTATTTTCGTAAATTTCGGTTGGATTATTGTTATTTGAGAAAATTACTTTTTGAGTTTGATAGTCAATTGTTACTTTAAAAAATCTTAAAAAATTGGATCCTAAAATTCCGTCTATATTTGGATCAATTTCGGATAAGTCAATTATAGCGGCAGCGCATTGTTTTACTTTAATATCTTCAACGGCAATGCTATCTAATTGAACCAAAGATATATTCTTTTTATTGCCTGCGCTGTCTTTTCCGATGATTTTAATTCCTTTATCTACGCCAATTTCTTTTGCAACCTTTTTGCTAATTGACGTGAGGGCTCCGGTATCAAGAATAAAATTATATTCTTTATCCGATTCGTTTATATGGGTTTTAATTATTAGAGCGTGGGCGCTTTTTTCAACCGATATTTCCCGTTCTATGTTATTTGCAAGCTGAATTTCTCCGGCTTTTATTGTGTTAACCGCTTTTATTGTTGTGCAGCCGGTTATGGAAAATATTATAAGCGTAAATAAAGTTATTATTAATAAAAATTTATATATATATTTTTTCATTTTTATTACTCTCCGTATTGTTTAAAGTTTAGTTTTACCATCTCCGTTTTTGACAATGTTTTTTATAAAAAAAACTTCTTTTTTTTTAACATTAAGATTGCAATAGATTTTATTTAATAAAACTATGCATAATATAAATCAAGTTGTTTATTTTATTAAATTTCGTTCTATGTTTTATCGGTTATAATATTTTTTTGTTTGTTTAAAATTTTAGCCAGATGTTTAAAAGCTATCAAACCTATAGAGATAAGCCCTAATGTAATTAATATTTCTGAAAGGGATGGATGATAAGATGTTACAGGGTCGTAAGCCTTTATGCCTATAATTGATACATTTACTCTGTTCCATATAACGCCGGCTATAAGTAATATGCAGGCAAGAAGCATTCCTTTTTTCTTTTGAGTAAATTTTGGAGATAAAAAAAGAGCGGCAGGTATTATAGCTCCTATAACAACCTCTATTCCCCAAGAGATCGCCTGATAACTTACTTTAAATATTTCTTGTATAACTCCCTGATATACAAGAGAGCCGGATAACAGGATAAGATAGATTGATATGATATAGGGTATTGCTTTTGAAAAATCGTAAAGTAGGTTTTCATCAGCTTTATGTTTTAATAATTTTGCGCTGGCGTAAGCCTCTATTATTACCATTGCGCATCCCGCCATAAGTGCGGATAAGAAGAATAGAACGGGTAGAAACGGGGAATACCATAAAGGATGCATGTCATAAGGAGACATAAGAAAGATTGAGCCGAGCGAAGATTGATGCAGGGTAGAAAATATAACGCCGGCTATAATTAGTATTATTGGCATCTGTTTTTTTCTGGGCATTATGCCGCATCCGATTGATATTTCCCAAAATAGGGCTATTGCCGCCATTAAAGCCATCCATTTTAAAGAGCGGGTCATTGCAAATATAAATACCGTAAGCATAATAACGATAAGCCATGGGGTTATGCTTCTTAAATTTTTGCGGGCGTTATCAAGGTTGTATTTTTCAAACAGAATAGGAAGAAATTCAAGCATCAAAACCGTAGTATAAAAGATTACGCACCATCCGACTTCATATAAAGGGGAGGTATGATTGCCTGTAAATATTATATGCATGAGGTTCCAAGGACGCCCAAGATCTATTATAAGCCCTATCATAAACAGGAGGTAGCCTAATAAGGAGGTCATGATTGCATAATCCGCAAGTTTTGCGAATTTTTCTTTTCCAAAGATGTGTATTGAGCCTGTTAGTATGAAACCGCCGGAGGAAAGGGCGATTCCTACAAGAATATCAATGGTTACCCAGATTCCCCAAGGAAAGTCGTCGCTTAGATTGGATACCGCGCCTATTCCGTTTATGAAACGGTAAAAAATTAAAGCTATTCCGGTTATTGCAAGGACGTTTAAGATTATTGTTCCCAAAGATACCGAAGTATTTTTTTTTTTCATAATTTACCTCGTTATGTATGTAATTGTAAATTCAGTCATAGCTGTTTTATCATTTAATTTGTAATTCAAGTCGGAGATATTCAAGTTTGTTTTTCGGTTTTTGACGCTTCATTTTGATTTCTGCGGTTTATTATCCAGCTGCATCCGCCAAGCAGGATGCCGAGTCCTGTCATAATATAAGGGATTGCCTTCATCGCAAATTCGGATTTATTAACAACTGCCGGAGATTGCGGAAGGTCGGAACGAAAACCGAGTTTATCAAAAGATACTCCTGCAATATGTAGTATCGAAGAGCCGCCCGCTTCAAATCTTCCGTATATATGATTGATATATTTGTTTGGGTTATCTGCGATTCGTATTTCCGCTTCTCTTATTAAATCGTCTCTTTCGCCGAATGTAATGGCGTCTGCGGGGCAAGCCTTTGCGCATGCCGGTTTTTTTCCGTTTTCGATTCTATCGAAGCAGAAGTTGCATTTTTTTATTTCCGGCGCCGGCTTGTCCCAGTCAAAGCATGGAATATCAAATGGGCAGGCTAATTGACAATATCTGCATCCTATACATTTTTTCGGGTCGTATATTACGGCTCCGCTTTTTGTTTTTAAAAGAGCGCATACGGGGCATACGGCAACGCAGGACGGTTCTATGCAGTGGAAGCATTGTTGTTTGCTAAATATCCATTCTACGTTTGTATCTTTTTTTATTTCGTTAAATTTGATTAATGTCCATGTTTTTGAAGAGAGGCGTCCGGGATTTTGGTATCCGTCGCCTCCGAAAAACTCGGTTTTTTCCGCAGGCAGATTGTTCCATTGTTTGCAGGCAATCTGACATCCGCGGCATCCTATACATTTGGTTGAATCTATCAGCATACCTTTCATTTTTATAATATTTCTCCGTAAAGTTTATTTTTTATAGGATATGTCCAATCGTAATATTTTTTTTATTTTAATTTTATTTATAGAGTATTTCATTTAAACAATTATAAGATTTTTTTTCGCCGCGCTCGTTGACATTACACGGTAAAGAAACAGTTTAAATTCTGTTTATATCGCAAAGAAAAGCTTTAAATTCAGGAATCATTGTATTTGCGTCTCCTACATGAGAGGTTAATATGTTTGCGCTTGCTCCCGTAGCTATGCCGGCATATCCGAACTGCCAAATAACTCCTATTTGATGTATGAGTCTGTTTTGGATTGTAAAGGGTTTGAATCTGCCGGTTACTAAAGCAAAAGCTTCTATTTTTCCTCTTGCGGTTTCTATTGTTACTATGTTTCCGTTTTTGATTCCTTTTAATTGGGCAAGCTCGGCGCTTAATTCTGCAAATATGTTCGGGGCAAGTTCGGCAAGTAAGGGTATGTTTCTTGTCATAGCTCCCGCCTGCCAGTGCTCGCCGACTCTGTATGTTGTGCATACTATAGGGTATCGTTTGCTTTCGCCTACTTTATTTTTTTCGGGAGCGTCTTTATGCCATAGTTTTATGGCAGGGTTGTTTTGTTGGGTAGAGAGCAGGTTTTTAACCGGGCTTTCCAAAGGCTCGTAATGTTCGGGCAGGGGACCGTCTGCCAGATTGGGCGCCCATATATGTCCTACTCCGTCCGGTTTCATAATAAAGGGGAGTTTGTCTTGGGGAGCCCAGCCCCCGTCAGGAACATCTCCTCCTTTCCATTTTGTAATGTCTCCTGTCCATTTTATAACCCAGCGTTTGCTATCCCAAGGATTGCCGTTTAAATCTACCGAAGCTCTGTTATAAATAATGCTTCGATTAAGAGGCCAGCGCCACGCCCATTCGGGGAAGAGGCCTATGTTATTTGAAGCGTCTTTTTTTATTCTGCGAGCTGTTTTGTTATCTTTTTTATCGGGCCCTGTATATGAGTTGCAATAGAGCCAGTTGCCGGAACATGTAGAGCCGTCGTCTGTCAGCAGAGCAAATGATGGAATCTGATTTCCTTTTTTAAAGGATTTATCTCCGATAACGGTATCTTGAGTAAAATAACCGTTTATCTCTTTTGCAACTTTATGAACGTCCGGTTCGTCCTCTCCGTAATCCCAGTGTAGTTTTGTAATGGGTTCAGGAAAAACCCCTTCTTTTTTATATTCGTTATTAACCGCTTTGTAGAGGGCGTTTATAATCCAAAGATCGGATTTGGAATCGCCGGACGGCTCGGAGGCTTTATAACGCCATTGAGACCAGCGTCCGCTGTTTGTAATGCTTCCTTCTTTTTCAACCGAAGAACATGCCGGAAGTAGAAATATTTCGGTGTTTATGTTTTCGGAATTAACTCCCGGTCTTTTCCAGAATTGAGCGGTTTCCGTTTCCCATAAGTCTATGGCTACAAGCCAGTCCAGTTTAGCAAGCGCGTCTCTTTCTTTTGTAAGATTGGGGCCGCTTACCGCAGGGTTTTGTCCGAAACAGAATAATCCTTTTATTTTATCTGCATACATTGCTTCGAAAAGGGATATGTAAGAATAATTTTCGCTTCTTTTGGGCAGGTATTGATAGCAGTATTGATTATCGGAACTCGCATTTTCCTGATACCATGCTTTTAAAAGAGAGATTATGTATTTGGGATAATTTCCCCGCCAATTTGCAGATTTGGGGTCGTTTGTAACAGGGGTTGTATTTTTAAGATAATCGTCAATGGTCTGATCCGTTTTTTGCGGAGATTTTAAGTAGCCGGGTAGAATGTGAAAAAGCAGAGCCATATCCGTTGAACCCTGAACGTTGGATTCGCCTCTTAAAGCGTTGATTCCGCCGCCTGCAAGCCCTATGTTGCCGAGCAGAAGCTGAAGTATGGCATAAGAGCGTATGTTTTGCACGCCATGCGTATGCTGGGTGCTTCCCATAGCATAAAGCCAAGTGGCTACTTTGTTCGGCTTGTAAGTGGATGTGTATGTTTTGCAGACTTTTATATAATCCTCTTTCGGAGAGCCTGTGATGTTGCATACGGTATCTGCATCGTATCTTTGATAATGTTTTTTCATTAATTGATAAACGCAGCGCGGATGGGTGAGGGCAGTGTCTTTTTTGGGGTTTTGTTTTTCGTCAAGTTCATACTGCCAGCCGGATTTATCATAAGAGGATGTTTGCGGATTGTATCCCGAAAAGAGTCCGTTGTTAAAGTTTATGCCTTCTTTTATGATAAAGGATGCGTTTGTGTAATTTATAACGTATTCTTTTTGAATTAAGTTGTTGGCAAGAGCATAATTGATTATGCCTCCTGCAAAGGCTATATCCGTTCCGCTTCGGATTTTAAGGTAGATATCCGATAAGGAGGATGTTCTTGTATATCGGGGATCTACGCTTATAACAAGCGCGCCGTTTTCGCGGGCTTTATTTATCCATTTTGCCGCTATCGGATGGTTATCTGCCGGATTTGCGCCGCATATCATTATTACGTCTGCATTTTTAATGTCTATCCAATGGTTTGTCATTGCTCCGCGTCCGAATGTTGCCGCTAAACTGGCGACTGTGGAGCTGTGTCAGATACGAGCTTGATGTTCAAGATATGCAATTCCGATAGAGCGCATAAATTTGGAAAGTAGATAGCATTCTTCGTTGTCTAAAGCCGCTCCTCCTATAGATGCTATTCCTTGAGTTCGGTTAACTGTTTTGCCGTCTTCGATTTGTAAAAATGTGGCGTCTCTTGTTTTTTTGATTCTTCGGGCAATCTGCGAAGTTGCCCATTCCCACGATTTTTCTTCCCATTTTAAGCTTTTCGGAGCCCGGTAAAGAACTTTTTTAAGACGTTTTTCGCTGTTTACAAGATCAAGCAGAGCGCCTCCTTTAGAGCATAGCGCGCCTTCGTTTATAGGATGATCTGCATCTCCTTCAATGCCGATTATTTTTCCGTTTTTACCGTATGCGATCATTCCGCAGCCTACCGCGCAAAAGGGGCAGACTGTAAAGATTTTTTCCGCGCCTTTCAACTTATCTTTTGCGGGAATATAAGTATCGTCGGCTTTTAAAGAGGAGGGCAAAACGCTTCCTACGGCGGAAGCTCCTATGGCTCCTAAAAATTTACGTCTTGAAATCTCCATAATTTTTCTCCGATATTTATAATTATTCTTTTTGTGTCTAAAATTAGTTTTATAAGTTTATGAAGTGGATTTTTTTTAGGTTAATATTCAATTAATAAGTTTTTGCTAGTTAGCCTCTTTTTTTTAAAAAAAGCAAGTAAAATTCGTTTTTTTATGAATTTTACTTTATATTTTTGCAGCATAATATAGGTTTATATATTGTCTATTGACAACTATCGGATTAAAAAGGTTTAAAAATAGCGGTAAGCAAAAAGCAGGTTTAACACATCGAAGATGCGCTGTATTTTTCTTTGCTTTTTTTGTTTTTATTTTTTAAAAGGTTCCTTCTGTTTATTTTTAGCGGATTGAATTTTGATTTTAATGGTTATAGAAATAAGATGTATTTTAAAAAAAAGATAGGACGCTTTAATTTTTTTAATAAAACTTTGCTGATTCCTGATATGAGCAAGATGTTAAGCCATCTTTGCGCGGCTTGTTTAAGAGGATTTGGCATTGATGCAAAGACGCTTGAAACTTGCAATCCTCGAGCGCTTGAACTCGGAAAAGAATACACTTCCGGCAAGGAATGTTATCCTTGTCAGATAACTATGGGAGATATTCTTTATTTTTTAAAGAAGGAAAAAGAAAGATTAAAGGATGATTTTAATGTAGAAAAATATCTTTATTTGATGCCTGAAACCGCAGGCCCTTGCAGATTTGGAATGTATAATAAATATCAGCATATAGTTTTTAGTTCTTTTCCTGAATTTGCAAAGTTAAAGATAGCCTCGCTTTCTGCCGAAGATTCTTATTCGTTTGATGGTATGATTGATAAAAAAAAGGTTACGGCAATAAGAAAAGCCTCTTTTATCGCTTTGGTTGCGGCAGATATATTAGACAGGCTTCTTATGAGAATAAGACCTTACGAAAATAAAGCCGGGGCTGCGGAACGGTTTATTTTAAAAGCTCAAAATATTTTATCCGAAGCTTTTGAAAAGTATTCCGCTTCCGGCAATTTTAATTTTATTTTTAAAAAATTAGAACAGATAGCGGCAAATGGAAAAAGATTGTTGAACTCTTCAATATCTCCAAAGCCGTTGGTAGGGATAGTAGGCGAAATATATTTGAGAAGTCATGCCTTTTCCAATCAGAATTTAATTAAAAATTTGGAAGAACAAGGAGCCGAAGTAGTCAACGCTTCTATTGCCGAATGGGTTAATTTTACCTCTTATAAAGAATTAAAGAATGCCGAACAGGAGGTCAGGTTAAATCTAACCTCTTTTAAAATAAAACCTATAGTGGATAGTATGAAAAATGTATTAAAATACGGGAAAATTTTTTTTTATCAGCAGTATAAACAGAAGCGGATATATGATAGGGCGGTGAAATTTTTAAATATAGCTCAAGATCATAATGTAAAGGATCTTGAAAAGATTATAAAAGAAAGAAAGCTTTTTACGTTAGATATAGGAACGGAAGCCTGTTTGAGCATACCGGGGGCTTTATCGTATGCGGAGCATGGTTTTAACGGAGTTGTAAATGTTTATCCGTTTACCTGTATGCCGAGCGCTATAACCTCGGCTATAGTAAAGCCTATTATGAGTAAAATAAGAATGCCTTATCTTGACGTTTCTTATGATTCCACATATCAGCCTTCGCGGGAGACTGCCATAAAAACCTTTATGTATCAGGTAAAGCGTCATTTTAAAAAGCATGGCAGGGGTAGTTTTTAATCTTATTAAAGGTAGTTAATTACAAAAAAAGATGATTATCCGAAATAATAAAGGGATTTTTTGCTTTGCTCGAAATGACAGGATGAAAGTTCGCTGTATAACAAAGTAGTTTGTTCAAGTGCAAGGCGGATAAAAATTTTAACCGCAGGAATACTTAAAGTATTTCGAGGATTAAAATTTTTATCCAACGCCGAAATTGGGCAAACCACTTTGTTATACAGCGAACTTTTTTATTCTTGAAAATGCTCTGCATTATAAACAAAGATGTCCGGTTTATCCGTAATCCAAGCTTCGGACAAAAGCCCTGCTTTTACGCAAAGATGCGAAAGGAATTGTTTGGGCTCCGGAAGCTGTTCCCATACCTGAGGCAGAAACGTAGCGCTTTTTATTCCTTTGCGCAGTATAACTCCGTCTATATTTTTTTTTAACTTTGATATTAAATCTTCGGCATTTAAATATGTTAATGGTTTTGGTTCCGTAAGAATGCTTATTTCTATTTTTATTTTATCCAATTCCTTTTCGGTTAAGGGAGGAAATCTGGGGTCTTTAAAGGCGGCGTTTATAGCGTTATTTTTTATGCCTTCTATTATCGGCAGATCCGAAACTATGTTTCCTATGCAGCTGCGCAGGCTGTTATTGATATATAGGGTAACAAATGTTCCGCCTATTTTGTTAAGGAGGCTGTTTTTCGGCGTTGGTTTTTCTTGAAGGTCTTGTTCCTCTTGTCCGAATTTTTTTGCAATTGTTTGTCTTGCAAGTTTAAGCAGAAGCTGTTTTTGGTTTTTATCAAGTTGTTCTTCGGTATTTTGATAAAAGGCTATTGCCGCATATCCTACTACCTGATTTTGGTCTCCTACAGTATCTCCGCTGTTTGAATAATGTAGTAAGATCGGGTCCCAGTTGTTTTTTTTAGCGATTTCAATAAGGGTTAAAACAGGAGTTATTCCGCAGGTGTTGTTTTTTTCTTTTATAAGCTGTTCGGAGTTAAGGTTTAATATGTTTTTTATGGTATTTTTATCTTTTTTAACCGCAGTATCGTAATCAAGGTAATGAGACAGGTCTGCGCTTACCACGATAAGAGCGTTTTTATCGGTTATTCGGTTTATTGCCTCGGCATATTCAAAGATGTTTCCCGTTCCCATAACTATGGGAACAAGTTTAAATTGACAGAGCGAGTTTTGAAGAAACGGAAGTATTACTTCTAAGCAATGTTCGGTTGTGTCTGATGTTTTTATGTATTGGAATGTTTTTGTATCGGATAGCAGTTTTTTTATTTTCTCTTTGTTAAGCGAAACTGAGCCGAGCGGGGTTTGATAAGCCTTTGCCTCGCTTGTGCAGCAGTTTTTAAAGCCTATTTTATGATCGGGCCCCAGTAGTATGACATCTGTAAAGCTTTCTTTTTTTAAAAGGGATGCGCAATGGGCTGCGGTAAGTCCGGAATATATATATCCTGCGTGTGGAAATATTAAAGCTTTAAGGTTTTTGTTTGCGGGAAGGGCGCAAAGGTTTTTTTCCGCTGCATTTATTAGGTTTTCTATTGTCTCGATAAGATTTTTTTTATCTGACGGATAGAAACTTCCGGAATGAACCGCTTTTCTTATGTTATTTGTTGCTGTTTTTTTTTTAAGAATGTATGTCATGGTTGCTCCGAAATTTTTTTTATATTTTTATTATGAGATTTCCTCTGTTTATAATTAGATTTTAATATTTCGTCCTTACGGGACGTTTAGATTGGCAAATTCCATTTATGGATTAAATATTTATAGAAAAAGAATTATTAGCGCCGTTAGGCGCGAAATATTGTAATAATCATTTTTTTTTGTGTCTTAATTTTGGTTGCATAAGTTTATAATGTAGTTAAGAGCGTTGCATAATGCCGAAAACTGGCAAAATACGAAGTTATGCAACGCTCTTTTTAAGATATTTTTCTATACGGTCCAATCCTTCGATTATGTTGTTTATGGAATTGGCATAAGAAAACCGCAAATAGCCTTCTCCGTTTTTTCCGAAGTCTATTCCCGGGGCTACGCCTACATGAGCCTTTTGTAAAATGTCTAAAGCAAGCGCGTAAGAGTCTGTAGATATATGCTTTGCATTTGCAAATACATAAAATGCGCCTTGAGGCGCAACCGTTATGCCAAAGCCGAGTTGTTTTAGCCTGTTTATTGTGTAAATTCTTCTTTTGTTATAAACTGCTTTCATCTCGTCCGCCTCTTTTTTTGCTTTTGTTAAAGCCGCAATCCCTCCTTTTTGAACTGCGGAGTTTGCGCATATAAAAAGGTTTTGATGTAGTTTTTGTATTTGGCGAACAAATTGTTGCGGCGCTATTATATATCCGAGCCTTAATCCTGTCATAGCGTATAGTTTTGAAAATCCGTTTAAAACAAAGGCGTTTTGTGTAAATTCAAGTATGGAATGCGCTTTTTTTTCATAAACAAGCCCATGATATATTTCGTCCGATATTACGGGCGGAGCAAATTTTGCTATTTCTTCCATTGTTTCTTTTTCAAGAATATTTCCCGTAGGATTAGAAGGGGAATTTATTATTATTGCTTTGGTTTTTTCGGTTATTTTTTTTTTTATTGCTTCCGGCTTGTATTGAAAGCCGTTCTCTTCGTAAACTTTTATGGATACAGGCTTTGCGTTTAAAAACTTTATAAAGTTCGGATAACAAGCATAATGAGGATCCGATATTATCACTTCATCTTTTTCTTTAATCAAAGATCCGAGTATTAAAAGCAGCGCCGTAGACGTGCCGGATGTAACTATTATTTGCTGCGGATTGACCGATACCTTGTATTGATTCGCATACTGTTTTGCTATTTCTTCTCTTAATTCAATTATGCCGAGGCTGCTTGTATAATGGGTGTTGCCTTGATTAAGCGCTTCCGTTATTGCTGCGGATACAGGTTTTGGTATGTTGAAATCCGGCTCGCCTATTTCAAGATGTATTATGTTTGCCCCTTTTTTTTCCATTTGTTGGGCTTTTTCAAGTATTTCCATAACAAGAAACGGGGTTATTGCGTCTGTTTTGTTTGCGGACATTTTGTTTCTTCCGGTTGTCAGAGTTGATTTGTTTAAAGTTGATAATATTTAGCGCTGGGGATGTCAAGGGTTTAATAAAATGTTTTTAACTCGGTTATAAAAAAAGAAAACCGCGCGCTAATCCGATTATAACAACAATAACCATAACAACAATCGTCCACAATACGAGCCCTAATATAGCATAACCAAGCCCGCTGTTTGTAGCCCCTTTAACTGCATTGCCGAATACTATCAAAGAGTATATATGTAGAGGCAATGTAATCAAGAGAGGTAAACCGCAAACAGTAAGAGCCGCCGAAACTATATCTATAAGCGAGGCTGCCGCCAAAACATTAAATAAACTGCCTTCTTTGTTCCAGTATTGTTTTTTTTTTAACCACCATCCAATGAACTTAACCCCAAAAAAGAAAACAAACCAAGTCGTCCCCAAGCCTATAAATATTCTTGCCAATGGGTTAAGAATACTCGTATTAAAATCTCCAAGCCCCGTAAGCGCGCCGAGTATAGTAATAAGTATGATACTGTGTCGAACAGAAAAATTAAAGTCTTCCATTGGATGCTTGCGCAATAATAAAAGATCAAAAGCTACTTTCAACATAATATACTCTCCTTCTTAAACCATTATTTGTTTCTATTTTTTTCTTTTCATAAATTCTTGCAAGCTTTACAAATCCGATTATCATTAATGATAAACAAAACATTACTGCTATATCCGTTGAAAAAGAGGTATAGTGTAGCGTTTTTAAGATATATCTATCAAATGCCGATACTATCGTTAAATATAGAAACATATATACAAAAGTCATAAAGATTGAAATTTTTTTCTCTCTCTTTTCAAGAAAGTATAATATCTCTATCCAAAAAAGACCTAACAGCAGACCCGGGCTAAACATCCATTCTTGAGATGACATATTTTTTTTTTACATCACTTTCTTAATATATTATACGGATTAATCTTTATTAAAAGCCGGTTATCTTAACCGCTTTAAGTTCCGGTCTTAAAAGAATTTTTTCGGCTATGGATAAGTTATGTTTTTGGGGTTTGTAATTTTTTTTATAAAGAACCAAAGCAAGCTTGCCTTTCCATTCTTTAATAAATCTATCCGCAGATATTCTTATGTTTCCTCTTCTTGGATCCGCCAAAAAGAATCTATCCTCTTTTATACCTTTTAATATTGCAAAATGTTTGTAATCTTCGGTTTCCAAATATATTAGAATGGGGACGGAAAGTTTTAATAAAGATGAGTTTTTTAATTTTACTCCATACGCTTTATACCCTTTTCTTTCGGCAGCCTGTTTTAGATCGAATAAAGATAATCCGTCTTTTTTTCTGCTTTTGATTAATTCCGTCGGAATGTGTTTAAGTATATCATCTAATAATTCGGCTTCGGATACGGGGTTGTTGAAATAGTATGTTAAAAGGGTAGCCAACGCGCCTGCTCAGAATATTAAAAAGCGAACTTTCCCCGAAATTATAAGATAAGTAATAAACCTATCTTCCTTTGTATCTATCGTCATTGCCTTTTGTTTTAAATAAGTTTTTGCGCTAATAATATTGTAGAGACGTAGCATGTGCAATGTCTCTACCGCCTTTCTTCCTTCTTCCCTTTTTTGTTGTTAGAAGTAGAATTTCAATCCGAAGCCTAATTCGTGCGAAACGGAGTTGTTTCTTGCCGTGAAATCGTAGTTGAAATGTATTTGAAGGTTATTATTTGTATAGGCGCGAAGTCCTAATCCTAATGTATAGTTGTTTGCTCCCTGATCGTAGCCGGATATTGTAAATGATCCGACATTGTTTGAAAGGTTTGAAAATTCGGTTTGGATATTGTTTATAACGTCTGAAAAGTTATGTTTTAACATACAAGAGATGTGCGGTTGCAATATCCAGTCTTGATAATCGAAGCTTTTTTCCAAGGTTAAGCCGATTCCTGATATTAAGGAGTAGTAGTTTGTCTCGGATACGACAAGGTTTGCAATCGAACCTGTTTCGGTAAAGGAGTTGTGGCTGTAATCGGAGTATTCCAGATTTATAATCGGCGTAAGCCGGATATTGTTTTTAAAGGGTATTTTGTATCCGCCTTCTATGTATGCGCTGTATTGGTAAGCATTCCAGTTTGCATTTGCGGTTTCCGCAAGGCTTTCTATTATGATATTTCTGTTGATGTCATAATTATGATTGGAATAGGTTAGTATTGAATCTATATAATATGTATCCATAGCATAGCTTCCGTAAGCGCTTATGTTGTAGCTTGTTATGTCTCCTTCCGAAAAACCGGTATCATATTGAATGTCTGTGTTGAAATAACCGCCGCTTATCCCAAAAAGGAAACTGCCGAACAGGTAATCTTTGCCTATGCTAATTCCCATGCTGTTTGTATCAAATCCTATGTTTCGGGTATCGGCGTCTTGTTCCGATTTGCCGTAAGTCTGTCTGATCCATAAAGATGCTGGAGCCTCGCCTATGTTGTTATTTAGATTTAAAATTCCGAAATGATCGGAAACAAGCCCTGCAAAGTTGTTTTGAGGCTGTTTCGGAACATGATAATAGCCAAGTCTGGCGGATATGTTTTTAAGATGAGCCGACAGGTTTGCTCTGCTTCCCGCAGCTGCGGAAGCCAAAGGTTCCGGCGAAAGGGATTTTACGGTTCGGCATAGCTGCGCTTTGGTTGTTAAGGAGTATATTTTGGTAATAAGCCGGTTTGCAGGCTCGATACTTTTTCCTTTTTTAAGGTTGTCTATTAATGAGGCTATGTTTTCCGAAGGATTTAGCGCCGCGCAAAGGCTTAAAAGAGAAGGGCCCTTTATGTTTTTTAAAATTATTTGATTTGTATTATAATCAAGTTGCAACTCGTGAAACAAAGAATTATACGAATATGAATTAAATTGCTGGTTAAGGGTTCCTGCGGTTAATATTGGCATTTCCCATTCTTCGGACAGGTTTGTATCCGCCGTCATTTGTATAATTAATTCTCCGTAGGCTATGTTAGCCTCGCCGGAGATATTAACAATATCCGCGCTTGTATTGCTTATATCTATTATAAGGGAGCCGCTTAAATTTAAATCTCCGTTTACCGTAAGAGTTTTGTTTACGTCCAAAGAGCCGCTGAAATTAAGCTTGCCTCGGTTGATATTGATGTTTTGCGCGCCTGATATGTTTCCTTCTAAATTCCATGTTCCGGAATCGTTTTTATTAATGTTTTCAAAGTTTATAATATGTTTATCAAAAGAATCGATTCTATCGCTTCCCAAAGTAAATGTGTCTGTGCCGTCCCCTCCGTCTATACCATGGCTTAGATCTAATAAGCCTGTATTTGTAAAGATATCGTCTTGATTTGACAAGGTTATGCTTGACCGAACATCTTTATGGGACGAATGAAGGGTAAGGGTGCCTGAGTTGTTAATATCGACAATAGCGAAAGGAGTAGGAGTATTTTGTGGTTCTCGGTTCTTGTGGCGATATTCGGGTATAGAGTCACTGGCGTCTATGCCTCCTATGTCATCTTCGATAATACTCCCCCCTATGGTACAATTTCCTTCGTTTATAAAATTAAGCCCGGAGTTGTCTTCAACCTCTATGCCTTCTAGCATAGTCAAATTACCCGTATTCTTAATTCTATGATCGGGAGATTTACCCTGCATGTCATAGAGCTCGCCCGTTATGAGCCGTATCATGTATATTGTCATATTCCCTTCGTTTTCAATTAGTGTTTTTCCTGTTACGTTGACTGCAATCCCATCACGGAGAATGAAGTTGCCTGTAGCCTTATTGTGCAACGTCAACAAATTATTGCTGTAACCTCTCATCATGACCAGCTTCATTGTTACGTTGCCTTCGTTTATAAAATTACTTCTGCCAGTGCTTATTCCTATAGTATCTCGTCCAATTTCTCCCTTTACACCACTCAATAATGTGCCTTTATTCTCAAACGTACTACTGTTCTGTATAAATACTCTATTGAATAACTGAATAGTTCCTTCGTTTATAAAATGGCCGCCTTTCATCTCTATGCTCATACCAGGTAGGCTATCGATTCCGCTATTATAAAGAATTTCTGTAATTGTAATGTTGCCTGTTTTTGTATTGGTATAATTATCGCCGTCCTCCAGCGTTATAGCGTTAGCGTTACAACAAGGTGCGGTGATCTCTATGGATGTGTTATTGACGTAATCTTTGGCAAAAAGAGACGGTATAAAAAAGGTCGATATAACAAGCAAGTAAAGAGTTATTTTTTTCTTCATAACGAGTGGATTCTCCATTTTTGCAGTTTGAGCCGGAATTTTATTGGAAAAAAAATGAATATTAAGATATTGTTAGCGGCGTTTATATATTTCCGATGCCGTTGAAAATTTTAAACAGGTATTTGTAGTAAAAAAGGTATGGTATGGAAATTGCGAATAAGCAAAAGGGTATGGTATGTAATTTTTTTTTTCATGTCAGTTCTCCGGTTCTTGGTTATTTCAGCTTCTATTCTATTTCAGAAAGTATTTGTTATTTTTTGCGGGTTTTTTACCGTTTCTTATATCATAGCAACGGCATTTTCCCCATTTTTTTTATTTGATATTTCTCCTATTAAATAGGCTTTATTGTTTGCTTTATAAATGTTTGTAAGTATATCGTCAAGTTGGTTTTTAGAACTTATTAATATAAATCCTATTCCGTTGTTAAAAACGTTTGGCATTTCATTATTTGTTATTTTGCCGTTTTTTTTTAAATAATTAAATATAAAGGGGATATCCCAAGTTTTTTTTCGTATAACCGCTTTATATCGTTGCGGGATGATTTTGGCAAGGTTTCTTATTATTCCGCCTCCGGTAATATGAGCGCATCCGTTTATTTTGTTTTTTGCAAGTATTGTTTTTAATGTTTTAACATATATTTTTGTAGGAATAAGCAGCTCTTCGCCTATGGTTTTGGATAGTTCCGGGATATATGTATCTATTTTTAATTTAAGTATATCAAAACATATCTTTCTTGCCAGCGAATATCCGTTGCTGTGAAGCCCAGAAGAGGCTATTCCTACTATTTGATCGCCGGCTTTTATTTGTAATCCGTCTATTATTTCGGCTTTATCTGCCGCTCCCGCGGCAAACCCTGCAAGATCGTATCCGTTGTTTTGGTAATGATTTGGCATTTCTGCGGTTTCGCCGCCTATTAGGGTGGTTTGAGCTTGTTTGCATCCTTGTTTTATTCCTTTTATTATCTGTTTTGCTATTTTTATATTAAGGCGGTTTGCAGATATGTAATTTGAAAATACAAGAGGATTTGCGCCGTATCTTATGATGTCGTTTACGCACATTGCTACAAGGTCTATGCCTATTGTGTTATGTTTGCCCGCCATTTGCGCTACTTGTATTTTTGTTCCTACTCCGTCTGTTGCGGTTATTAAAACGGGAGAGGCGTTTTTGGAGATGTTAAACGGAAATATTGACGGGTTTTTTATTTTTATGCTTTTTACAAATTTTTCTGCCTTTTCTATATCAACGCCGGCTTTTTTGTATTCGGTTGTAGTCATTTTTTTAGTTTCAAAGCGTTTTTATTCGATAATTGTTTTAATGATTTCTATAATATCTTTATTATGCGCAGGGCTTAATATACCGAAAATTTTTGTTATGTCTAATATTATTTTATAATTTTTTGCATTAAATATAAATTCGCCTCGCTCTTTTGTTTCGGCTGTTCTGCCTATTAGATTTTTAGGGCGGTTAAGTTCCGTTATAGGAAAACAGAAATATAGCATGGGCTGTACCGCCAATAGCTCTTTGTTTTTCCCTTATTGTGATTTCGGTAATAATTTCATATTTGTCGAATTTATGAATAAGTTGCGGGTATTCTAATTTTAGTTCAAAAAAGTTTATATTATTAATACGTTTTTCAATGGGATGAGTTCTTTTTATTTTGCAATCTTTATGGCGATCTATCAGGTTGTTTTCTTTGATTTTGGATAGGTAGTTAAAAAGGTTTTTCAGCTCTGTTTTTTCTATTAATTCCCATTTTGTAAAATAGTATAGGTATTCGGATAACTCGTAGAAGGTTTTTGTTTTGCCGTTATAAGATTTAAATGTTTTATGGGGCGGCGTAGAGTCGTTTTTATTATCGGTATTGTAACTTATCTGCCATTCTACATAGTTGTTTTGGGTAAAAGGTTTTTGTCTTGTAGCGTAAGGAATGCCGTATTCAAAGATTACGCTTCTTGATTTGATTCTAATCTTTCCTGTCGGCGAAGTCAGCGGGATTTCTACAATGATCTGTTTTTGAGCGCTGTTTATTTTAGCGGACATAATGCTCCTTTAATATGGAATGAAAATATTTTTTTATATTATTTTTTATATCGGTTCTATTATTGTCTTTATTGATTTTAATCTCTTTTGCCATATGTTTTTCTAAAGATTTATTGTTAGTTATAGAATCTAATAAAAAGTATTCTTTATATTGGTTAAACAGAGCGTTATTGATCATAATATCGCAATTGCCGAAATAATAAGGAATTATATCGGAATATCTTTTAAAGACGTCTATATAAATATAATAATCTAATTTGTTTTTGTTTATTACTATTGTGTTTTTGTTGAATTTTTCAACAAATGTCCGGTTTCTTTTTAAGGCGTTGATGTCTCTGATTGTCCAGAAGAATACGGAATTTTCGTCTAACCGATTATGCTTGCTCGGATATTTTTTTATGTATTTTGTAATATAATCGAAGTCGGCAAGTTTAAAACTTTTGTTATCTATGGTTTTAAATTTAAAATTGTATATGTAATTATAATCCATACCGTTAATATTTCTTTTATAGCATGCTATGATAATCGGAAACGGGGTGGATTTGGATGTCTGTTGGAATGTAGCGCTGTTTATTATTAATCCGTTGGATAATTTGTAATTTTTTGTAAAATTTTTTAATAGATTGAAATTTGATTTTTTAATTAAATAGGATAAAGGGTGAAGGACGCATATAGTATCCGCTTTAAGCTTATTATAAGATAGTAGAAATGATATGCCTAAATCTCTGGTTTTTATATCTTTATCAATATCGCATTTAAAACTTTTTATATCGCGCCTTATAATTGAATTTTTATCATTATAAGGAGGATTGCCTATGATGCAGAGTTGATCTGTATGATTTATTTTAAATTTTGCTCTGTTAATATTTATTAGAGAGTTTTGATGTAAAATAACCGCTCTTATATTATTTTGTCTGGCAATATTAACGGCTGTTTTATCAAGATCGCAGCCGATTTTAACATTTTTAACATGATTGTTTAAAAAGTTGCCGTATCCGCAAGCGCTGTCTAATATTATTGTTTCGGGGGTTATATGCCTATCTATCATTTCCCATACGATATTTACATAATCGGACGGAGTATAATAGCCGCCCAAATTGATTCTATTTTTAAAATCTAAATGTTTTTGTTCCATTATTTTTTCAATCTGTATATTTTTGTCCAAGGATCAATAATTACCGGCTCAAATAGGTTTTTGTCGTAATCTTCCAATACAAAAAGACGGATAAATAAGGAGTTATAAACCTGTTTATCCATAAGAAACAGTTCTCCGTAGCTTTGCATGTATATTAGATATATATCAGACATTGGATTGTATTCGATTATACGTTTGTTAAAAACCCCTTTTTTATCGTATCCCGTTATTATTAAGGAGTTTAATTCAAGCGTTTTTCCCATTTGTTTTATTTTTCCGGTCTTTTTTAAAAATCGAAAGCCGTTTCCCATCATTATTGTATCCGGGTTGTCTATGAATTGTTTTGTTTGATAGAACAGTGGCATTTTGTAATGTCTGCCGGTCATTATGTCCAGATTACAAAATGCGCGGATTGTAGGTAGTATTTGGTTTCGGACAATTCTGAAAGGAAGATACAGGTATATATCCTCTTTTTTTTCGGGAAGGGTTAATCCGTTTGTTTTTAAAGCTTTTAAAAGGCGGTTGGCGTCGGCGAAGTTATAATCTTTCATAGCGTCTGCTATTATGCCGTTATATCGAACTGCTATTTTTGCCATGTTTGCCGCTGCAATTTGGTTTTCCGTTAGAATAAAGCTTAACGGAAAGTTTGTGTCTCCGTTTTGTCTGCCTCCGTCTCCGAGGGTTTTTGTATCGCTGTAATAACGGATGGTATAACCGTAATCCCACCAGCTTATAACGTAGTCTTCTCTGCCGGCGATTTTTTTAAGTTTTTCCAATGCAGCCGCTTCTGTTGTTGTTACTACGGGTCCTTTTTTATAATTTATTATATGTATTATGTTTGGATATAAAGAGAGCGCGGTAATTAAAATTAAAACTGCCGGCTTTATATGTTTTGTCTGTTTTAAGGCTGCCGCTGTAAATTTTGCAGCCAAAGAGGCTATATAAGCAAACCCTAATGCGTTTATAGGAACCGTATATATGGTAAATCTTAATCCTCCTTTTAACGCTATAAAGCCGAGTCCTGCTAAAGGCAGAGCAAGCGCCGCGACAGGGTAACGGATAATCATCAGGATATATCCGATGGTTGATATGATAAATGTAGCGGTATGTCCGCTTATGCGATGCGCAAATATATCGAAAGGTATTTTTTTTGCTTCTTGAATTGTCTGCTTTACGCTGAAAAAATTGAGCGAAAAATTATCGGTTAAAGCGGGGGTTATTTTTTCCCGCATTATGTAAGCTTTTATGTTGAATATTATCGGCGTAACTCCTTTGGTAAATAACAGGAGCATAAGACCTGCCGCAGGCAGAATAAAAATTATGTATTTATCGAATCTGTTTTTAAAATATGTAAGAAAAGAGAATAAAAGGATGTAGATTCCTGTTTTTAAAAGAAGAGGCAGTCCTGCAATTCCGATTAACATAAAGGTTATCAGTTTGTAGTTGTAAGCTTTTTTTGGTTCTTTGATTAAGGTATAAAAAAATAGGACGCCGGCTATTGCACATATGATTGAATAGCCTCCCGTATACCATAGCTGATATATTGTTATTGTAAGCCCTGTTATTAACAGATTAATCTCTTTATTATGTTTAAGGCTATGTATTAAAGCCGCAATTACGAACATAGGCAAAACTATGGTAAGCATATCCGTATCATAGTATCCTGTCATTGTGCGGTTGTAATAGCTTACGGTTATGCTTCCGAGAAGAGCCGCTATAAATCCGAGCATGTTTTGACCTATGCTTCTTCCTATCAGCAGTATCGGAATTATTAGAAGGGAGCCGAGAAAAGCGGGCAGATAAAGTATAATGGTTTCGAGGTTGAAAGGAAGTATTTTTGTCAGATATGCCGTAAATATCGAAGGAAACGAATGAATCGGAGAGCCGTCGTTTTCCTGATGTATTCCGCCGGCTAGTATGTCTCTTGCCCCTTCCGCATAATAGTAGCCGTCCGAATTGTTTATTATTATTTGATTGTTCCAGATTATATTCGGATTGTCTTGAAACTGATAAACCCATATAAATCGAACCGCTACCGCAAAGATGTATGCGATTATTATTAATATAAAAAATTGTTTTAATGATATGCGGTCTTGTTCAAGCGTTAGAAAGTTTTTTAATGCTGCAATGGGCATGTACGGTTTCCTCTGTTTATAATTCAGATACATAGATACAAAGTTTTTGCCCGTTTTTTTATTGTTTTTGTAATTGTTATAAGTTCCGAATGCTTTAATTAAAGATTCGGTATTATGTAGAGAGGTTGCATGCAACGTCTCTTGCGTCTTTTATATTTTGCAATTAAAAAATTAAAAACCGGTTCCTCTGTATCTTTGTATCTCTCTTCCTATGTTACTTTTATAATGATTGCGGCTCCTGTATCTCCTGCAGCGCATCCCGTAAATAGCATGTATCCGCCTCCGAGCATAACCGTTTCTTCTATGCCTTCTATGATTAAACGTCCGGCAGTAGGCGCCTGCGGATGTCCGAATATAAGAGAAGAACCGTAATTGTTGAATTTGTTAGGGTCTATGTTAAGCATGTTTGCCATGTATATGTCGTTTACCGCAAATGGATTATGGGTTTTTATTACTTTTATGTCATTTATGTTAAGTCCCGCTTTTTCCAATGCCATTTGAGCCGCTGGAACTACCGCCATTGCCATAAATCCTTTTTTTGCTCTGGCGTGTCCGTAAGATACTACGCGTATGTTTATTTTTTTATCAGCGCTTAATTCGTCGGCTTTTTTTTTTGTAGTAACTATTAAAGCGCAGTTTCCGTCTGCCGGATGGGTTTGAGAGCCGAATGTATGAACTCCTTCCGGTATAACGGGTTTTAGTTTTTGCAGCCCTTCTTCTGTTGTTTCCATAATTCCTTCGTCTTTTTCTATTAAGACGCTTTTTTTCTTGGATAGGGCAATTTCCACTCCGAACATATATTTTTTTTGAAAGTCTCTGTCATTGGCAAGAGCGTCTTGATATTGCAGGCATCTTCTTAATGTTAAAAGGTCGCATTCTTCTCTTTTTATTCCGGCTTCTTTGGCTACGTTTTCCGCCGTATTTATCATTGCTTTTCCTGCCCATGGATCGCGTCCGAAATGATCCATAACCCAGTTTTCGGATATAACTTGTCCGCCGGGTCCTTTCGGATTAGGCCATATTGTATGGGGGCCGTTGGAGCATCTGTCTGTCATTAATACATAGACGTTGTTATAGGTTTCGGTTTCGATTCCTACGGCTGCCTGAAATATGCCTGTAGTGGATGTGGAGCATGCCTGGGTTAAGAGGACTCCGGGTATGTTTTGAGCGCCTATCATTGCCGCAGCCCACGGGCTTCCGTAAAAGAGGGCTGGCTGTCCTACGGTTATGCCGAGTATGAGGTAATCGAATGTGTTTGGGTCTATTTTTTTAAAATTAAGCCATCTTTTTGAGGTTTTTGCGCCAAGTATTATGGAATTTTCATTTGCGAGGCTTCCCTGCCATCTGACAAAAGGGGAGCTGTAATAGCCTTGATACGGTATGTAAGCTTTTTTTAACATTATATTTCTCCTTTTTTGTTTAAATTTTGTTGGATAACAAACCACTTTGTTATCCAACAAAATTAATCATTCTTTTTTGTGTCTAAAAAACTTTTTAGACATGGAAGTTTCCTCTGTTTATAATTTAGTTATTCTTATGTTAATCATAGCCTATCTTATTAATCGCGTAAATCACAGTTCTATTTTATTTTGCAAAAGGGATTATAACGTTTTTCTTTGCCTATTGTAGTAGAAGGACCGTGTCCGGTATATACTTTTGTATCGTCGTCATACGCAAAGAGTTTGTTTTGTATGTTTTTTATCAGAGTATTATAATCTCCGCCGTCAAAATCGGTTCTGCCTATTGAGCCGTCAAATAGCGTGTCTCCTACAAAGAGCATATTGTCGATGGCAAATGATAATCCTCCGGGACTGTGTCCGGGCGTATGTATTACTTTTGCCGTAATTGTTCCGCAAGTAATTATGTCTCCTTCTTCTAAGAATTTATCTGCCGCCGGCGAATCGGTTGCGGATAATCCGAACATTTTTGCCTTTGCGGAGATGACGTTAAGAAAGGGCGCATCCTCTTTATGTATCATTATTTCGGCTCCGGTGGCGCTTTTAAGCTGGTTGTTTCCTCCTGCATGGTCGAAATGCCCGTGGGTGTTTAATATGTATTCCAATTTTAGGTTGTTTTCGGTAAGCTCTATGAGTATTTGTTCCACATCGTCGCCAGGGTCTATAACCAAAGCTTTTTTTGTTTCTTCGCATCCGATAATAAAGCAGTTTGCCATAAGCGGTCCTACGGCAAGATATTTAAGTATCACAATTTCCTCCTATATTTTTGTTTTTTTCTTGCAGTTCTTTGTTTATTTTATCTAATATGCCGTTTATAAAGGCGCCGGACTCATAGGTTCCGAATTTTTTGCTTATATCTATCGCTTCGTTTATGGAAACTCTTGCGGGTATATCTTCGCAATATAGAAGTTCATAAACTCCTATTCTTAATATGTTTCTGTCTATTGCGGACATTCGGTTTATTGTCCAGTTTTTGGAAGTTTTTTGTATAAAGGTATCTATTTCCGACCATAGAACCGCAACTCCGTTAACGATTTGTAAAAAAAAAGGCGTTGGCTCCGAATTCGCAAAGCATAATCTAAAATCTTTTATGGCGTTTTCAATAGGAGTCGGGTTTATATCTATGGAAAAAAGAAGCTGTAAAGCGAGCTGTCTGTCTGTTCGTCTGTTTCCCATTATTATTTAAATTTTCTCCAATAGGTTTGCCATTTCAATGGCGGCTATAGCCGCGCTCCAGCCTTTATTTCCGGCTTTTGTTCCCGCGCGTTCTATTGCCTGTTCTATTGTGTCTGTAGTAATAACTCCGAATATTACGGGTATGTTCGCTTCAAGCCCTACTGCAGCTATTCCTTTTGAAACTTCGGCGCTTACATAGTCGAAATGAGGAGTCGAGCCTTTTATTACGGCGCCAAGACATATTATAGCGTCATATTTTTTTATTTCCGCCGTTTTTTTTGCTATAAGCGGTATTTCAAAAGCCCCTGGAACTTTTATTACGGATATGTCGTTATCTTTGGCGCCGCTTCTTATAAGAGCGTCTATCGCTCCTTCAATTAACCTATCTGAAATAAAATTGTTGAAACGGCTTGCTATTATGACAAATTTTTTTCCCTCTGCAGTAAGATTTCCTTCTATTGTTTTCGGCATGTTTTTCTCCTTTTAAGGATTTGCATTTATGTTTAACAGATGTCCCATTTTTAATTTTTTACATTCCAGATAATTTTTATTGTATTTATTGGGCGGTATTTCGATAGGAATAAGATCTTCTACGCTTAACCCGTAACCTTGAAGTCCTATCATTTTTTTTGGGTTGTTGGTTATAAGCCTCATTTTTCTTATGCCGAGATCAGCTAAAACCTGAGCGCCTATGCCGTAATCTCTTAGATCCGCTTTAAAGCCAAGTTTTTTATTCGCTTCTACGGTATCCATTCCTCCGTCTTGCAATACATAGGCTTTTAATTTATTGACTAATCCTATACCTCTTCCTTCCTGACGTATGTATAATATAACTCCGCATCTTTCTTTATCTATCATTTTCATAGCGCTGTTAAGCTGCTCTCCGCAGTCGCAGCGCATCGAATGGAATATGTCTCCCGTAAGGCATTCGGAATGAACCCTTACAAGTATCGGTTTATCCGATTGTATTTCTCCTTTTACAAGCGCAATGTGCTGGTAATTGTCTATTATGTTTTCATAAACGATTATTTTGAATTCCCCTGCATGACTTGTGGGTATGGCAGTGGAGACGGTTTTATATACAAAGGATTCGGTTCTCATTCTATAGGCTATAAGGTCTGCTATGGTGCATATTCCTATGTTGTGTTCGTCGCTGAATTTTTCCAAAGAGGGCATTCTTGCCATAGTTCCGTCGTCATTCATTATTTCGCATATTACTCCGGCAGGGGTAAGTCCTGCAAGTCTGGCAAGATCTACGGAACCTTCGGTTTGTCCGGCTCTTACTGTTACTCCGCCGTCTTTTGCGCGCAGCGGAAATATGTGTCCGGGTCTTGTAAGATCGAACGGTTTTGCATTTTTTTTTATGGCGGTTAAAACTGTGGTTGCTCTGTCTGCGGCGGATATTCCGGTGGTAACTCCTTCTCTTGCTTCGATGGAAACCGTAAATCCCGTTTCAAACGGAGATGTATTGTTGCTGACCATCATAGGAAGTTGCAGGGCGTCTGTTTTTTCTCCTGTTAATGAAAGGCATACTAATCCTCTGGCATATTTAGCCATGAAGTTGATGATTTCCGTGGTTACTTTTTCGGCGGCTATTGTAATATCTCCTTCGTTTTCGCGATCTTCGTCGTCAACAAGAATAACCATTTTGCCTTGTTTGATGTCGGTAATAGCTTCTTCGATTGTCAATTTGGGCATTTAAAAAAGACTCCTTTTGATTATAGATTTAAAAATCCTGTTTCGGATAGAAATTTCATAGTTATTTTAGATTCTTTGTTGTCGGAATCTGTTCCTGTTATAAGTTTGTTTACATATTTGCCTATGATGTCGGTTTCTATATTTACTTTATCTCCCTGTTTTTTATATTTTAAGGTTGTTACTTGAGCGGTGTGGGGTATTATGCTGACGTCAAAAAAATCGTTTGCGCAGTTGTTTACGGTAAGACTTATTCCGTCTATTGCAACTGATCCTTTTTTTATGATGTATTTTGTAATTGTTCTGCCGGCGTTAAAGGTTAATATTATGGCGTCGTCTTTTTGCTCTTTTTTTTTTAATGTCGCGGTTTCGTCTATATGTCCGGAAACTATGTGTCCGTTTAATCTGTCTGATAGTCTTAAAGCTCTTTCTATGTTTACCGGGGTTCCTGTTTTCATATCGCCGAAGGTGGTTTTCTGGCAGGTTTCAGGCGAGACGTAGGCTTGAAAACCTTTTTTTTTTATTGTTACGGCGGTTAGGCATACGCCGTTTACGGCTATACTATCGCCTATTCTAGCGGATGTAAGTAAAAAATCGGTATCTATGGAGGCAAGCATGCCTCCTCCTTTTTTTATTATTTCCGATATGTTTCCTATTCCTTCTATTATTCCGGTAAACATTATGCGGCTATTTTCCTCTGTTTAAATTTCGCTGTATAACTTTGTCCTTTGCCCATTTTTGGCGTTGAAAAATTTTTTAATCCTCGAAATAGTTAATCTATTCCTGCGGTTAATTTTTTTTTCGCCTTGCAAACGAACAAACTACTTTGTTATACGACAAACTTTTATCATTCTTTTTTGTGATTGAATATTTTTAATAAGGGGGCGGTTCCCCTTATTAAATTAAAAACCGATTACTTTATACCTTTGTATCTCTGTTTACCCCGTCTCCCGTTTTTATCAATCTATTATTTGTTCGGACAAAAAAACCGCAAAATTCGGATCAAAAGAGCGGTCTCTTTTATATATTACGATTTTTTTGTTTTGTTTGTAATATATAGTGTTCGGAAGGTCAACGGGATTATAGTATATGCGAGCGGACTTTTCCGAAAATATTATATTCGGATCTTTTAATAAAAGAGGATCCGGATTTTGTAAAAGGTAATCGGTTGCTCCGACTAATTTTTCGTCAATATCATGATACAAAACAGGCATTATTATAGCCACATCCGCTACGATGGCTTTCACCTTTTTATTTATAAGTTCTTTATATAGTCTGTCTGCTAAAATAAAATGAGCGCTTGTTTCTACAAGTCTTTCGCCTATCCGAAATGTCGTTGCTTTTCCGCCGGATATCAGAAAACTTACGAAATAGTTGGAGGTAAGATAAAATATATTTAAAAGAATTACCGCTGCGGTTAAAATGCAGGATACTTTTTTTAGTATGGCGCCTCCGTTTTCGCCAAGCGAAGAAGCAAGGCGGGCAAGCAGATAAGGAGCAAAAAGCATCGGTATTAAAAAATATCTGATCGAAAAACGAGGGGTAATAAGAATAAGCAATATTATCATTATAAAAAAGCCGGTTAAGATTACTTTATCGGTTTTATTTATTCTTTTTTTTATAAACGCAAATCTTAACCATAACAATATTATGAGAATTGAGGAAAAATAGGGGAATAACGGTATTAAAGTATCTCCTGCAAAACGGAGAAATATTAGTTTTCCGTCTATCATCTCAATTAAGATTTTAATTAAGTTGGGTATATCTTTGATGATCGCGGCAGGAATGAAGATATTGTCTGTAATCGGCTTTTTTATTAAGATTAGAGAGGCTATTCTCGGAGCAAAACCGAGAATAAAACCTAATAATACAAATTTTAATATTTTATTTTTAAAAAAAAATTTTCGGTAAAAGATTAATAGAGCAAGGCTGAACGAGGCAAAAGGGAGTATGCTTAACATATGATTGTAGCTTGCCAAACCGAATGATAGTCCGCTTAAAAAGCCATATAACCGTTTGAATTTTTTATCGGTATTAAAAGATGTTGTTATAAAAAAAAAGCCGGCGGAGGTTAAAAGAAAATTTGTAGAGGTTATTTCCACGGCGAATCTGCCCATACAGGCAAAAAACGGAAATGCCGCCGTAATAATACCGAATAGAAGATGATATTTTTTATTCGGGTGCAGCGCTTTTACCGTATATATTAAAAATAAAAGGGTAGATGTATTTATCAAGGCGTTTGTTATTCTGATTGTTTTAATCGTAAAGCCGAATAGAGCAAGTATCGGAAAAAGAAGATAGATTTGTATCGCGCCTGTGTAGCTGTTCATTCCGTTTAAAGGCGGAGATATTTTAGCGTCGAATAGGTTTTTTGTTTTAAAAAGAAACCATAATTCGTCGAAATGGGGGGCGGGGACTGTTCCCGGAAATATAAAGAGTATAAAAAATGTAAAGAGGCATATAGTTATTTCTTTGTAGTTGGCGGTTAATATTTTCATATGGTTATATTTAGCTATATGATGTTCAAAGTTTATTTGCATAGCGACAAGCAAGAAGCGGAGCAAACAAGCTTGAACATCTCTTTTATAATTATTTTTTTTTGTTTTAATTACAGTAGGGTAGGTTTCATAAGCTTTTCATTAAGATATAAAGTTTTTCATTTAATCGAATAATTAATTATTTTTTGTCGGGTATAAAATTAGACGTATCCGGTTATAAAAATATCATTTTCAAATCTTTTAAACTCTATATTTTTAACAGGCAGGCTTTTTTCCACAAGCAAAGCCCCTTTGCCGTAGCATATCGGGCTGCCGTTGTTTCCGCCCAATATTTTGGGGGCGTAAAAAAAGCAGACTTTATCCGCTATGCCGGATGAAAAAGCGGAGGCAATTACTTTGCCTCCGCCTTCTATAAAAAGGCTTGCGATTTTCATGTCTCCTAATATTTTCATTAAGGCTTTTAGGTCTATTTTTCCGGTATTTGTTAAAGGAGCAATTATTACTTTAACATTGTTATTATTTTCAAGCCTTTTTTTTTTTTGAAACGATATGTTGCCTCCTGTTACTATAAAGGCGGTGGCGTTTGATTTTTGAGTTATTACTTTTGATTTTTCATCAATAGATAGTTTTGTATCTAAAATAAATCTTTGCGGATCCTTTGTATTTATGCCGTTTATGCGCGCGGTAAGAGACGGGTTGTCTTTTTTTACAGTATTTATCCCTACCATTATGGCATCATTATAATGGCGCAAAAGATGAACGTATTCTCTTGATTTTTCGGATGTTATCCATTTTGAATCCCCTGTTGAAGAGGCGGTTTGCCCGTCTAATGTAGATGCGCATTTAACGGTTACAAAGGGTTTTTTTGCAGTTATGTATTTGATGAAGCTTTCGTTTAGCTGTTTTGCCTTGTTTTCGCATATTCCTGTTATTATTTCGATGTTGTTTTTTCTTAAAAAGTCCGCTCCGCTTCCGGCTACGTTCGGGTTGGGGTCTGACGCCGCTATGAAGACTCTTTTTATGCCCGCTTCTATTATTTTTTTTGTGCAGGGCGGAGTTTTTCCGTAATGATTGCAGGGTTCCAAAGTTACATAGAGATCGGCTCCGAAAGAGGCTTTGCCGGCATTGTTTAGAGCGTTTGCTTCGGCGTGCGGTTTTCCGTAAGCTTCGTGAAAGCCTTTTCCTATTATTTTATTGTTTTTTACTACTACCGCTCCCACTACGGGATTCGGAGATGTATAACCTCTTCCTTTTTTTGCTAGGTTGATAGCGGTTTTTATGTAATATTCCGGAGGTATCATGAGCGCATGCTGTTTAGTTCGGTTACAAAATCGTCTGCATTTTTAAAGTTGCGATAAACGGATGCAAATCTTACATAAGCCACTTCGTTAAGTTTATAGAGCCAGTCCATTATTTTTTCTCCTACAATATCGGAAGGTATCTCTTTTTCTCCGTTTTCTCTTAGGATGTTTTCCAGATCGTCTATGAATTGCTCTATGGTATTTACGCTTATTTTTCTTTTTTCACAGGCTTTTTTTAAGCCTATGCGGACTTTTTCTTTTGAAAAGGCTTCTCTTCTACCGTCTTTTTTTATAATTGTTATCGGAAGCTGTTCTACGATTTCGCGAGTGGTAAAACGAGCGCCGCATTCAATGCATTCTCTGCGTCTTCTTATTGACTGCGCATTTTTGCTAAGTCTTGAATCTATTACTTTATTATTGAGTTTTAAGCAGTATGGGCATTTCATAAATTTATATTTCAGTTAAAAATTTATCTTCTTGTTTATTCACGCTATAGCGGTATCAGATTACTCTGTTTATACTTTTATAAGCTTAACGCCGGATTTTTTTAACATTGAAGCTGCTTCGTTGTCCGCGTAATCTTCTTTATAATATGCGGCTTTGATTTTTGCATTTATAATCATTTTTGCGCAAATAAAGCAAGGCTGGTTGGTACAAAAAATTTCTCCGCCTCTTATCGAAACTCCGTAACATGCAGCCTGTATTATGGCGTTTTGTTCCGCGTGTATTCCTCGGCATAGTTCATGCCTTTGCCCAGAAGGAATATTAAGCTCTTCTCTTATACAGCCTATATCTATGCAATGCTCCATCTTATTAGGGGCGCCGTTGTAGCCTGTGGCAAGTATTCTTTTCTCTTTTACTATTATCGCGCCTACGGCTCTTCTTTTGCATGTTGAGCGTTTTGCTACCAGAAAAGCAATATCCATAAAATATTTATTCCATCCGATTCTTTTTTTTTTACCTTCCATTAGGTTGTCTCCCTGTTTAAATTTCGCCGGATAACTTCGTAGTTTGCCCGTTTTCTGTGTTGAAAAAAATTTTTAATTCTCGAAATAGCACATCTATTCCTGCGGTTAAAAATTTTTTCGCTTTGCAAACGAACAAACTACTTTGTTATCCGGCGAAATTCCATCATTCTTTTTTGTGATTAAATATCGTTAATAATGGGGCTTTTCCCTGTTTTATTATGTTATGGCGTCAAACATTTCTATTCTTTTTTTATGACGTCCTCCTTCAAAAGGGGTTGTAAGCCATTTGTTTAAAATTGCTATTGCAAGTATGTCTCCTACTACTCTTCCTCCTATAACCAATATATTGGAATCGTTATGGCGTCTGCTCATTTCGGCGGAAAAGAGATCGTTGCATAACGCTGCCATTACTCCGGGAAATCTGTTTGCCGCAATAGACATTCCTATGCCTGTGCCGCACATTAATATTCCTTTTTGATATTTTTTGGCAGATACGCCGGAGGCAACTTTTGCGGCTATATCGGGATAATCTATGGAATCGGTATTAAATGTTCCGACATCTTTTATTACGATTTGATTTTTTGTAAGGTAATTGATTAATGTTTTTTTAAGATTAAAAGCCGCATGATCGCATCCTATAATTATAGGAGGAAGGTTTTGGTTCATTTTTTCTCCGATTTATGTTTTGTTTTTACCGTATAAACTTTTTTTGCGTTATGCTTAAATTTTAATACTATACTTATGTTTTATAAACCCGCGTTTGAAATTTTTGTCTGCCGTAAAAACAAACAAAGTTTTTTTGCGTAAGGGGCTTTTTACAGAATTATTAAAGCATCAAATTAGATGTTGCAAGATTAAAAAAGCCGTTTGTCTAACTTCTTCTTTTGCTTATTCTTTGCGTTATGCTCAAATTTTAATACTTGGTTTATTTTTAATAAGCCTGCGTTTAAAATTTTCGCAAGCCTTGAAAATTAACAACAGGCTTTGTCGGACAAACGGCTTTAGGATGAATTTTAACTTGCAAAAAGCCTAAACGATAAGTAGAAAAAAGGAAGATAGACAATTTTAACATTTCCAAATCAAATATAAACATAATGAAACATACTACCGATAAAAAAATTTTATATCTTATTGACGGCAGCGCGTATATTCACAGAGCATATCATGCCATATCCGGCTTATCCAATTCCGAAGGGCTTCCTACAAACGCCATTTTCGGTTTTACGAATATGCTTATTAAATTAAAAGAAAGCAAAGCGCCGGATTATTGGGGGGTATCTTTTGACGTTAAAGGACCTACTTTCAGGCATAAAATTTATTCCGATTATAAAGCTAACCGCCCTGCTATGAAGGAGGATTTGATTGTTCAAATACCGTATATAAAAGATGTTTCGGATGCTTTGAACATAAGCATAGCGGAACGGGAAGGGTATGAAGCGGATGATATAATAGGTTCTTTAAAAACCGTTGCGGAAGCTTTGGGTTTTTTTGTTGTAATGGTTACAAGCGATAAAGATTTTTTGCAGCTTATTACCGAAAAAACTTCGATATGGGATCCTATGAAAGAAAAGCTTATAGATCTTAAAGCGATAAAAGATACTTATGGGATTGCTCCTTTGCAGTTTATTGATATGATGGCGTTAACCGGCGATATAAGCGATAATGTTCCGGGTATCGCGGGCATAGGACCTAAAACGGCTCTTGTATTGATAAAAGAATACGGAAGCCTTGAAAATTTATATGACAATCTGGATTTGTTATCTAAAAAGAAACTGGCGGACAAACTTGCCAAATATAGAGATATAGCTTTTTTAAGCAAAGAATTGGTTACAATTAAAACCGATATTGACATGTTGTTTAAGGTAGAAGATTTTAAGTATAAGGAGCCGGATAAAGATAAGGTTATTAAGCTTTTTAATAAGTTTGAATTTAAAAAACTTCTGCAAACCTATATTTCCAAGCCTGATTACTCCAAAAAAAAGTATAAAACCGTTTTGACAAAAGCAGAGCTTAAAGAGATTGTAGCTTTGCTTAAAGGCTCCGATCTTTTTGCAATAGATACGGAAACCACCTCCGCATCTCCTATTAATGCAAAGCTTGTAGGAATCTCTTTTTCCGTAAAAGAAGATGAAGCTTATTATATACCTGTAGGACACGATTATAAGGGGGCGACAAAACAGCTTGATTTACAAGAGGTATTAGAAGTTTTAAAGCCGGTTTTGGAAGCTTACAATATAAAAAAGGTAGGGCAGAATATTAAGTATGATATGATAGTTTTCTTACGCTACGGCATCGAATTAAAAGGGGTAGTATTTGATACTATGATAGCTTCATATCTTATAAATCCGTCGGAACGTTCTCATAGTTTGGAAAATATTGCGGTAAAATTTTTAAATTGTAAAATGATGAGCTTTAAAGAGGCGGCAGGAACAGGGGCGGGCGCTCTTTTTTCAAAAGCGGATATAGGCAAAGCTTCGGTTTATGCCTGCGAAGATGCGGATATTACTTTTAGCGCTTATAAGTTTTTAATGCCGCTTATAAAAAAAGAGGGGTTTGATAAGCTTTTTTATAATATTGAAATGCTTCTTATACCGATTCTTATGAAAATGGAGATGGCCGGAATATGCGTGGATGTCCAAAGGCTGCAAGGGCTTTCCGAAACTTTGGAAAAAAGACTTAATGATCTTACAGAAAAGATTTATGAATGCGCCGAAGAAGAATTTAATATAAACTCTTCTCAGCAGCTGGGCGAGATATTTTTTGAAAAATTAAATCTTCCCGTTCAGAAAAAGACAAAAAAAACTAAAAACTATTCTACGGATGTTGACGTATTAAAAATCCTTTCTATGTTTCATCCGCTTCCGGCTTTTGTATTGGAACATAGAACTTTGGCAAAATTAAAATCAACTTATGCGGATGCTCTTATTACTATTATTAACCCCGAAACAAAAAGGATTCATACCTCATTTAATCAGAGTATAACCGCTACAGGCAGGATTAGCAGTTCTTCGCCGAATCTTCAAAATATTCCGATAAGAACCGAAGAAGGAAAAAAGATCCGAAAAGCTTTTATTCCGAAGCCGGGATGGGAGTTATTATCTGCGGATTATTCTCAGATAGAGCTTAGGATATTGGCTCATTATTCGGATGATTTTATACTTACACAGGCTTTTAAAAATGATGAAGATATCCATACCAGAACGGCGGTTGAAATATTTAATGTTTTTTCGGAGTTGGTTACCGAAGAATTAAGGCGCGCGGCTAAAGCGGTAAATTTTGGTATTATATACGGTATGAGTCCTTACGGACTTTCACGGGAGCTCGGAATAACTCAAAAAACTGCAAAGGTTTATATAGATAGTTATTTTAAGAAATATGAAGGGGTAAGCAATTTTATAGAAAAGATTATAGAAGAGGCAAGAAAAATTCAAAAAGTATCCACTTTGTTAGGCAGAATAAGGCGTCTGCCAGATATAAACAGCGCAAACCTGCATTTGCGCAGGTTTGCGGAAAGAACGGCGGTAAATACTCCTATACAAGGAACAGCGGCAGATTTTATAAAGATTGCAATGATTAAGGTAAGCGATATGTTATTAAAGGAAAATTTAAAAACAAGTATGCTTCTTACGGTTCACGACGAGCTTATATTTGAAGTTCCGCCGGAAGAGATTAAAACCGCTTCGGTTTTAATTAAAGAGGCTATGGAGAATATAGCGGTTTTAAAGGTTCCTCTTAAAGTTAATATAAAAAAGGGTAAAAGTTGGGCGGATGCTTTGTAAATAGTATTGATTTAAGGCTGACAAAATAGTATTAACTTTTATATCTTTATAAAAATCTTAGCTAATATAAGTTTTCGTCTCTAAGTTTTCAACATTTTATTATCTTGACAAAATAGTATCAACTTTTATATCTTTATAAAAATCTTAGCTAATATAAGTTTTCGTCTCTAAGTTTTCAACATTTTATTATTAGAAGGTTTATATTGAGTACAAAAAAGAGTTAAAGCGCTTGAAAGTTTTAAGCGCGGCTTTATAAAGCCAAAAGCATAAATTATCAAAAGGCGTAAAAAAGGATACGGTTATGTTTACCTATACATTATTTGCAAAACCGAGTTTTATATCCGGAATGGCAAGCTCCATTGATTTGGGGGCAACTTTAAGCGGATATAATTATGACGCTCTTCCTCCTGAAATTGCTGACAGACTGGCTGTTATATCCGACTGGGCGGCGGTTGGATCAGATATGTTTTGCGCGTTAGAAAATTATGAAGAAATCGAAAAAATCTCCTCTGACAACAGCTAATAGCAACCCTCGGCTTGTAACCGCTATTCGAACCCAAACCTTTTCGGGTCCGCTTCCCCAGCCCCGAAGATTTTGCCAAGTATGAGCAAATCCTACCTAATTCTGCAGATCGTATTTTAAAGATGGCTGAAGAGCAAGCCGCTCACAGACGCCGGGTTGAAAAAGATATTATAAAAACAGAGATGTTTAATAGCAAAGTAGGCTTGTTTTTAGGTTTTATTATAGGATTATCCGCTGTTGTCGGAGGCGTGGCATGCATAATTACAGGACATGAAACAGGCGGTAGTATAATCGGAGGATTTGGACTTTCAAGTTTGGTAAGCGTATTTGTTTATGGCAACAGGGAGCGTAGAAAAGAAAGAGAAAACAGATTAAAACAGCTTATCGAAAAGTTTTAAAAATCTGTACATAATGCGTTTTTACGATTCAAATGATATGCAGTTTTCCGGGCAGTTTTTCGCCGCTTCTTTTAAGCGTTTTTTATTATATTCTTTTATATCCGCAACCTCTACAAAACCTACGGCATTTATTTTAAATATTTCCGGGCATAATTCTACGCAGATTTCGCAAAGCACACAATCGGATAAATTTATAGTTGGTTTGTTCATAAGTTTATAATTAAGTTGCAGAGATACAAAGTTGCAACGTCTCTACCGTCTTCTTGCAAAAGACTTTGGACATTTTTTTATTGTCTCAAAAAAAGGGCGGATACAATCTCAGTCCTTTTCGGTTTATACAGTATTTTTAAAAATTTTTAAAGCCTGTTCCATACCGCTTTTTGTAAAGAAGAGTCTATTCGCGGATTTTTTTAAATTTTGGTAATCAATAGGCTTTTTTTTATTTTTTTTTTCTAAATTTACTATTAAATCCGCGTCGTATAATATTTTAAAGTTTAAGGTCTCTTCTTTTCTGGGGGTATGATGACGCCTTATTATATCGCATACCTCTTGTATAAGGTCTGCCGGAGCGTTGAGTTTTAAAAGTATATTTTTTGCTATGGGAGGTCCTTCAATCTCCTGATATTTTGCCGCGCAGCTTTTATGTTTTTTTTCCGCCTCCGGTATTCCTATATCGTGGAGATATGCCGAAGCCATAACAACCGCCATATTCCCGCCTTCTTGTTTGCCTATTTTATCCGCATAATGGGCTACGCTCAAAGCATGGGATATTCTTTTAAAATCCGTTCCGAAATATTTTTTTGTTTCCAGTTCTATTTTTTCTTTTAGAAGTTCGACTCTTTTTTTTAAAAATTCTTCGGGAAGCGTATCTATGCAGTTTCGGGCGAATTTGCAATAACTCGCGCATCCGAAATCCAATTTTGGATTTATAAATTTATGTCCGCATATACCGCATTTTCGAGTTGTATCATCTTTAAAAAATTCTACGGATGCGTTGCATTTAGGGCATTTTACGTCAAAGATTGAATTTTTATCCCAATATTGTGTGTCTTGTCCGGGGCATTTCATTATGTTCCTCCGTTTAAATTTTAATTAAGGGATTTTTCCTCGCTTTGTTCGTCGAAATGACAAGCGAAAAAACTTCTTGTCTGTCTTGTCGAGCGAAGCGAAAAATCCCTTAATTGTTTCGGATAATCATTTTTTTGCTTAAATATTTTCAATGTTGCATTCACGGTCTGTATGGAACATTGAAAAATTAGTAAAAAAAAGTTATCCGAGAATCTCTTTTAAATCCTGATCAGGAGTAGTAATCGGCGCTAATTTGAATTTTTCTACCAAAATTTTTAAGACGTTTGGCGAAACAAAAGCCGGAAGCGACGGACCCAGTTTTATATTTTTAATTCCGAGAGAAAGCAGGCTTAATAAAATAGCGCAGGCTTTTTGTTCATACCATGAAAGTATAAATGATAAGGGCAGATCATTGACGCCGCAATTAAAAGCTTCTGCAAGCGCCAAAGCTATTTTAACTGCGGAGTACGCGTCGTTGCACTGTCCGATGTCAAGAAGCCGAGGTATTCCGTTTATATCCCCGAGTTTTTTATCGAAGAATCTGAATTTGCCGCAGGCAAGGGTTAATATTATGCAGTCTGACGGAACTTTTTCTACAAACTCGGTATAGTAGCTTCTGCTCTGTTTTGCTCCGTCGCAGCCTCCTACAAGAAAGAAATGGCGTATTGCCTTTGTTTTTACCGCTTCTATGATTTTATCGGCTATGCTTAATACTGCGTTTCGCGCAAAACCTGTCATAACTTCGCCTGCTTCGGCATCTTCTGTAAACCCTGTCATTGATAAGGCTTTTTCTATTAAGGGGGTAAAATTCCGATTTTCAAAATGCGTAACATCGGGAAAGCCGACTAGTCCTGTGGTAAAGATTGCATTTTTATATGAATCTTTCGGCTTTTGTATGCAGTTTGTAGTCATTAATATAGAGCCGGGAAATTTTGCAAATTCTTTAACCTGATTCTGCCAAGCGGTTCCGTAATGACCGTAAAAATGAGGGTATTTTTTTAGTTTCGGATATCCATGACACGGAAGCATTTCTCCGTGAGTATAGATGTATATTCCTTTTCCTTCGGTTTGTTTTAAGAGTTCTTCAAGGTCTTTTAAATCATGTCCGGATACAAGTATTGCTTTTCCTTTTTTTGCTCCCAAAGGAACTGTTACGGGAGTAGGATGTCCGTAGGTTTCGGTATTTGCGGCGTCTAATATCTCCATAGCCTTTATATTTATTTCTCCGCATTTCATACAAAGAGATAACATCTCGCCGCTTTCTATGTTTTCGTTTAAAGTAGCCGCAAGGGCTTCTTGTATAAAAGCAAAAACCGTTTCGTCCGTATAACCTAATATCGCGGCATGATCCACATAAGATGCTATTCCTTTTAGTCCGTAAATCAGAAGTTCGCGTAAAGAGAGAACATCTTCGTTGATATTAGGATTCGATTTTATTCCTACTTTTCCCCCTGAGTTTATAAGATCTTCGATTTCATTATCGGGGCTTGGTAAAATCATACATGTTTTACATGGGCATTCTTCGGCTTCGTCGCCCAATTTTTCTTTTAAACTTTGCATATGAGTTTTACATTCTTTTATAAGAGAAGCGATTCTTTTAAGGTCGAAATTTACGTTGGTAAGAGTGGAAAAAAGAGCCTTGGATATGAACAGATTGATTTTTTTATCCGAAATTTTCTTTTTTCTTGCCTTAACCGCTTCAACGGAAAGATTTTTCAATCCGAAAATAAGAAGATCCTGTAATGCCGCAACTTCATGGGTCTTGCCGCATACTCCTATTTTTTCGCATCCTGTTCCTTTTGCCGTTTGTTCGCATTGATAACAAAACATTTTTTTATCTCCTTTTTTTAAATATTACATAAATTTTTTCTGCTTATTTTGCCTTATTTTTGACATAAGATTATCTTTTTTAATTTTTTTAGTCATTGACTTGTGTCAAAAAAGGGTAAAAATTTTTGGGCAAATAGTCCTCTTTTTATATTGACAATTATAGGGAGTATATACTAATTTTAAACTTTTTTAAAAAATAAAATCAGAGTTTATTATTTTTTTATTTTTACCCCAATATATGGAATGTAACAATTATGGCAGCGCCTTCGGACTTTATCAGAAATATTATAAAAGAGGATGTAGAATCAGGAAAAAATAACGGAGCGGTTATTACAAGATTTCCTCCTGAGCCTAACGGCTACCTTCATATGGGGCATGCAAAATCTATTTGCTTAAACTTCGGAATAGCCGAAGAAAACCGAGACGGAATTTGCAATTTAAGATTTGACGATACTAATCCCGCAAAAGAAAATGCCGAATATGTAGAAGCCATAAAATCGGATGTAAAATGGCTTGGGTTTGACCTGAAAGATCGTATTTATTATGCTTCCGATTATTTCGATAAGCTTTACGAATGCGCTATAAAACTTATAAAAAAAGATAAAGCTTATGTATGTAATTTAAACTCGGAGCAAATAAGAGAATACAGGGGCACATTAACTGCGCCGGGTAAAAACAGTCCGTATAGAAACAGAAGCATAGAAGAGAATCTTGCTTTGTTTGAGCTTATGAAAAACGGAGAAATCAAAGAAGGGGAAGCGGTTTTACGGGCTAAAATAGATATGAATTCTCCGAATCTTAACATGAGAGATCCTGTAATTTACAGAATTAAACATGAGCCTCATTATAGAACCGGAAAAAGATGGCATATATATCCTATGTACGATTTTACGCATTGTCTTTCCGATTCGTTTGAAAATATAACCCATTCGCTTTGCACTCTGGAATTTGAAGATCACAGACCTTTATACGATTGGCTTCTTGACGAATTAAAAGCCGTGCGCCACCCGAAACAGATAGAGTTTGCAAGATTAAATCTTACATATACGGTATTGAGCAAAAGAAAGCTTAATATGCTGGTAGCGGATAATTTTGTTTCCGGCTGGGACGATCCCAGAATGCCAACTATTTCCGGCATCAGAAGACGCGGCTATACTTCTGCTTCAATCAAAGATTTTTGCGCCAGAATAGGAGTTGCAAAGCGAGACAGCGTTGTAGATTTGGCTCTTTTGGAGCATTGTATTAGAGAAGAGCTTAATAATACGGCAAAAAGGGTTATGGCGGTTATAAATCCGATAAAGGTTCTGATAGATAATTATCCGGAAGAAAAAATCGAATATTTTGATTTCCCTTATCATCCTATAGACGAAGCGTTTGGTTTTAGAAAAGTTCCTTTTTCAAAGGAGTTATATATAGAGCGGGAGGATTTTATGGAAAATCCCCCGAAAAAATTTTTCAGGCTTGCTCCGGGAAAAGAGGTTCGGCTTAGATACGCCTATTTTATTAAATGCGAAGATGTTGTTTATGACGCAAACGGCGAAATAAAAGAGATTCATTGCGTATATGATCCGAAAACCTACGGAGGATCCGCGCTGGACGGCAGAAAGGTTAAAGGAACAATTCATTGGGTTTCGGCAAAGCATGCAATTTCTGCAGAGGTTCGGCTTTATAATAATCTTTTTACGACTCCGAATCCGGAAGATAAAAAAAGTATAACAGATTTTAGAGACTGTATAAATCCGAATTCTCTTGTAATAGTAGAATCTGCAAAATTGGAGCCGAGTCTTGCTTCGGCGCTTCCGGAGGAAAAATACCAATTTGAAAGATTAGGCTATTTTTGCGCGGATTTGGCAGATTCAAAAGAGGGAGCGCCTGTTTTTAATAGAACAGCGCCTCTTAAAGATACTTGGGCAAAGATACAAAAACAGAGATTGAATTCTTAATAATAGTTCAGACAAAAGGTTTTATTGAAATTTTTACGATAGTAATTTTTTAATCTGATAACTCTGTGTAATCATTACAATCTAACAAATCTGTAGTCAGACAATTATGAGGTTTCTCCTCACTTCGTTCGTCGAAATGACATGGCAACAAAATACTCGTCGAAAAGATAATTAAAAAAATTGCTTCCTGTTTTGTCGATCGAAGCGAGAAATCCCGTTATTATTTCCTTTACCCTTTTATAATCATTTTTTTGTGTCTGATTATAGTATTGGGCGTTTCATCAGATAATACTGTGCAAAAAGAAAGTCCGTTTGAATGGATTATTTTGTTTGCACGCTACAAATAAAACACTTGACATATAAAATTTTAGCCCTATTCTATATGAGCATATGCTCATAACTTTGACGGATAATTTATGAGACCTAAAAAAGACAGATGCGTAAAATTTAACCCCGGAGTTACATATTTTAAACCGAGAGGAATACCGCTTGTAAAGCTTAAAGAAATAACCTTGACGGTAAGCGGTTTGGAGGCTTTGCGTTTGGCGGATTCGCTGGGTATGTCTCACGAAGAAGCGGGTAAAAGTATGAAGATATCAAGAGCTACTTTCGGAAGAATTTTAGAAAAGGCAAGAAAGAATGTTGCCGAAGCTTTGCTTTCCGGAAAGGCAATAAAGATAGAAGGCGGAAAATACGAATTGCAGATAGGAGAAAGTAATGATTAAAGCGCTTATATTATGCGACGATAAAGGAGCTTTATCCGAGCTTGCTATGATGTTAGAAAAAAAAGATACTGATATTACATGGGTAAAAACCGGCAGCTTGGCGCTTTCTATGATTGTAAAAGAAAAGTTTGACCTCCTAATAATAGATGAATCATTGAAAGATATGACCGGTATTGATTTGGTTAAAAAGGTAGTTGCAATCAATCCGACGATAAACTGCGTTATAGCAAGCAAACTTTCTCCTAAAAATTTTCACCGAGCAACCGAAGGGCTCGGCGTTCTTATGCAGCTGCCTCTTATGCCCTCTAAAGAGGATGCGGAAAAGCTTTTATCTCATTTGAACAAGGTATTAGGAAACAGATTTTAAACATAAAAAAAAATTATATGAAATAAGGCGTAGAAATTATGATTATCAGCATAGCGAGCGGGAAAGGAGGGACAGGTAAAACCACTATTGCCACCAATTTGGCTTTTTCTCTTAAAACCGATACAATTTTGTTGGATTGCGACGTTGAAGAGCCTAATGCTCATCTTTTTTTAAATCCGAAATTTGAAAAAACGGAGGTTGTTTATACTCCGGTTCCTAAAATTGACGCACAAAAATGTACATTATGTGGAAAATGCGCTGAAATATGTAGATTTAATTCTATAGCGGTATTACAAGGGACAGTTTTGACTTTTCCAGAGCTGTGTCATAGCTGCGGAGGCTGCGTTGCGGTGTGTTCGGAAAAGGCTGTGTTTGAAACAAAACGGGAATTAGGGACAATAGAGACAGGATATTCCGAACATATTCGTTTTGTTCACGGACGCATAAGAATAGGCGAAGCAATGGCGCCGCCTTTGATAAGAAGAGTAAAAGATTATATAGATAAAACAAAAATCAATATTATAGACGCGCCTCCCGGAACCTCCTGTCCTGTTATAACGGCTATGAAAAATACAGATTTTGTTCTTTTGGTAACAGAGCCGACTCCTTTCGGACTGCATGATCTTATACTTGCTATAGAGGCGGTAAAGATTTTCAATATTCCCTGCGGGCTTGTAATTAACAGATCGGATATGGGCGATAACAGAGTAAAAGATTATGCAAAAGATAGTAATATACCGATTTTGATGGAGATACCTTTTGAACGTAAAATAGCCGAGATATATTCCAAAGGGGAGCTTATAGCGTCTGCTATGCCGGAATTTAAGGAAAAATTTTTGGATTTATACAGAGACATTTCGGAAATTGTCCAAAGGAGTAAAAAAGGATGCGAGAATTAGTAGTTTTAAGCGGAAAAGGAGGAACGGGCAAAACGAGTCTTGCAGCGGCGTTTGCATCCTTTGCGAAGGATAAAATATTATGCGATGCAGATGTTGACGCGGCGGATCTTCATCTTTTAACAAACCCTGATATAAAGCAAAAAAATGATTTTAAAGGAGGCGGGATAGCCGTAATTAACCCGGATAAATGCAACGGCTGCGGGATATGTAGGCAGTTATGCAGATTTGATGCCGTGAAAGAAAATTATGAAGTTGACAAAACCGAATGCGAAGGATGCGGGGTATGCGTAGATTTTTGTCCTGAAAAAGCGATTGATTTTCCTATTAAAAAATGCGGAGAATGGTATATATCGGATACCCGTTTCGGTAAAATGGTTCATGCAAGGCTTGGAATAGCCGAAGAAAACTCCGGTAAACTTGTAGCATTGGTAAGACAGGAAGCAAAAAAACTGGCGGAAAACAATAGTTTCGATTTGATTATTACAGACGGGCCTCCGGGTATAGGCTGTCCTGTTATAGCTTCAATAAGCGGGGCTTCCGCTATTTTAATTGTTGCAGAACCTACGGTTTCCGGATTGCACGATTTGGAAAGAGTAGCGGATCTTGCTTCTCATTTTAATATTTCCGGAATGATATGTATTAATAAATATGATCTTAACATTGAAAAAACGTTGGAGATAGAAGAGGCTGGCAAAAAAAAAAATATGTCTGTAGTAGGGAAAATACCGTTTGATCCTATTTTTACTAAAGCGATGATTTGTGGAAAAACCATTTGTGAATATGATAATAAATCGGAAACCGCAAACGCGGTTAAAGCAGTTTGGGAGAAAATAATATCTTCGCCTGATATGAATAGCAAGGGGATATTGGATTTTAATAACATAATAAAGTAGGTTATAGTTAAAGACACTTCGGTTTTGGAGGAGCCGCTATTTAAAAAATATAATGGTGTTTTTTATTAATGAGCGTAAATGGGGAGATTTTGTTAAAACATTATTGGTAAAAATTCAGATAAAAATTTAAAAATTAAATCGTTCCCGTAGAAACAAGTTCGGTTCAAGGCAGATAAAATTTCAACGTTAAGCATTTTGAGGGTTAAAATTTCATCTACCGCCGAAATTAAGTAAAAAAAGGTTTGTTTTTGCAGGAACTAAAAGGAGGTAAATTATGCCGAGACAAGACGGAACAGGACCCGATGGCAGCGGAAGATTCGGAAGAGGGCTAGGACCATGCAGAAAAAACAGCGCGTCCGACAGCGCCGCCACTTCAAGACCGCGAGGCGGACAAGGAGCAGGACTGGGCGGCCGCAGCAGACGGGGAAATAGAAAAAACGTTCAAGAGTAGTTTAAGATACAAAAAATATTTTTTTACTTTTGCTATGTCATTTCGACGAATAAAGCGAGTAAAATTTAATAAAACAGGATAGTTTTACCAATATAAATAAACAAAGCAGATAATAAAATTGGCTTAAAATAAAAAAAGGGAGTTTGTAAGAATTATGAAAAACGGAAGAATAGCGGTTCCTTCAAACGGGCAGGGAGGAATTAATGGCGAAAGAGCGGGGCATTTCGGGCAGTGCG
>JAFDMF010000036.1 GCA_019306065.1 Deltaproteobacteria bacterium | reverse complement strand
CTTGTCCCTTTTTACCTTTTTTACTCTTATGATAATACCAACCCCTTGATTTACCTGATAATTCGCATTGACGACTTATTGATAACGCACAACTGCCTATCATCTCCCGTCTTATTACTAAACCCGATCTAATTTTTTTTAAAAAAAATCGTTTTCTACCTTTAATTGTCCTATCTGCTTATATAACTCCGACTGTTCCTCCTCTAATCTTTTTTCTTTATTCTTTACCCCTTTTGAAAATATTAAATCCGCATTCTCTAATAACTGCTTCTTAAATCTGCCTATTTGATTCGGATGCATCTCATATTCTCTTGATAATTCTGCTACTGTTACTCCCTCTCCTATCGCTTCTATTGCTATACGAGCCTTCTCTTTACTGTCCAATTTTTTGGGCGCAGTATAGATAGAGACATTTCTACATAACAAATTAGAGCGCAAACAATTAAAAGACGGGACAAAATTTTGCATCTCTCCCCTCCTATCCTCCAATAGCTTTTAATGCCGCTTTGCCTATTATATGGGCTTTATCCGAAATAGTATAACAGGTTTGTTTATCTGATTCGGGATTCACATCTCCTATTTTTAAGCCTATAAAAACTTGCCTGTTATTCATAATTAAGCCTCTTATCACTCCGTTAAAAGGGGCTTTAACCTCCGCGTTATCCACATAACAGATTATATCCCCTTTTTTCACATAATCTCCTATATCAAAAATATTTTTTATTATGCCGGATTTAGGGGAGCGCAATACTCTTTCTTTTGTATAACCCATTACAGTCGCCGGAATTCCGGTATTTGCGGATGCGAAACCTTTACGAATAATTTTTCCCAGATTTTCGCCCCTGTTTGTTTCTATTACTATATCCGCATCTTTTCCGGCTTCAAATCCGGGGCCTAACGCTATTACAAAGGGCGCAATTTCTTTTGTTAAACCGAAATTTTTTTTTGCTATTGTAGCGTCTATTACTACATTCGGTTTGAAAAAATTAATAGCGGAAGATAATGTATCGGTTATAACCGGAATGTTATTGTCCGATAATATTTGCTCAACCTTTTTATAATTATTCGCAAAAATTGAGGTTACCCCTTCAATAGTAGTTTTTCCGTCAATTACCGCCTGAGCGAAAGATACTTTTCTTCGGACCGCAAGAGGATTATCTTTTTCTAAAATCAAAACCTTTATTTTTGCCTTATAAAGATTGTATGCGACTCCCGACGCTACGTCTCCGCCCCCTTTTATTATTACGGAGATATTTTTTGAAAGTCCTTGATAATTAAGAGGTTTGTTATCTTTAATCTTTGACATTTTATATTTTTCCGTTTAAAAATTTGTTTGTTTTTTGTAGAAACTATTTAATTCGGTTTTAAATAATAATATAGCAAAATTTTCAAGCTGTAAAAATAAATTTTTGTTAATAAACGGTTATTCTAATAAAAGATTTACGTTATTAATAAAAAGAGCCGGAAAACCGGATGCTCGTCTGCAAAACATAACGGATAACTGACTGTTAATAATTGAAACATTATCAAATAATAAAACTTATCCGAAATAATATTACAGAAAAAAGCAGGATAAAAAATGCAACACAACCTTCTTGATACAATAGGGAACACTCCGATTGTAGAAATAAAAAAATTAAATCCGAATCCTAACGTAAAAATATTTGCAAAATTGGAATATATGAATCCGGGCGGCTCAATTAAGGATAGAATCGCTTATTCTATGATATTAGACGGAGAAAAGAAAAAAAGTTTAACGCCGGATAAGATTGTTCTTGAAGCTACAAGCGGAAATACGGGAATAGGGCTTGCTTTGGTTTGCGCTGTCAAAGGGTATAAGCTTATGATAGCGATGTCGGAAACCGCAAGCGAAGAGCGAAAACAGATATTAAAAGCTATGGGGGCGGTTCTTATTCTTACTCCGGGAGCGTTGGGAACCGACGGAGCGATAGAAGAGGTTTATAATATTGCGAGAGAAAAGCAGGGTCTTTATTTTATGACGGACCAATTCAATAATCCGGCAAACTGGCAGGCGCATTATTATGGGACTGCAAATGAAATATGGGAACAAACGGAGCAAAAAATAACAACTCTGATCGCTACAATGGGAACTACCGGAACAGTTATGGGCTTATCAAGAAGATTAAAGGAGCTTAATAATAGAATAAAAATTATAGGAGTAGAACCTTATTTGGGGCATAAACTTCAGGGATTAAAAAATATGAAGGAGGCGTATTGTCCCGAATTATACGAAAAGGGGCGGCTTGATAAAAAGGTTAATATAGACGACGACAAAGCTTTTGAAATGACAAGACGCATTGCAAAAGAGGAAGGCTTATTTGTAGGAATGAGCAGCGGAGCGGCTTTAAGCGTAGCGCAAAAAGAGGCTGAAAAGATGGAAAGCGGGGTTATAGCGGTTATTTTTCCGGACGGCGGAGAAAGGTATTTAAGCGCTAATCTTTTTGCTCCGAAAGCAAAGACAAATATAAATCTTTTTAATACGATATCCGGCAAAAAAGAGAGGTTCATCTCTATAAAAACGGATGAGGTATCCATATATTCTTCCGGTCCCGCAGTATTTAAAAAGCTTGATTTGGGAGAATGCAGGCGTTATGTTTTTGCGGATATTATTTGCAGATATTTTAAATTTTTAAATTTCGGAGTAAAGCATATAATTGATATTACGGATATGGACGACAAAACAATAGAAGGCTCTTCAAATGAAGATATGCTTTTGTTCGATTTTACGCAACAAAATATAGAATCGTTTAAACGGGATTTGAAAATATTAAATATTTGCCCCGCATCAGATTATCCTAAGGCAAGCGAGCATATACAAGATATGATAGACCTTGCAAAAAAGCTTGTTGAAAAAGGTTTTGCTTACGAAAAATTACGCTCTTTATATTTTGATATTTCGAGATGTAAAGAATATGGCAAGTTATCTCGCATAAATCTTGATAAAATAAAAATAGGAGCGACTGTTGATTTGGATAGTTACGAAAAGAATAACCCGAAAGATTTTACTTTGTTTAAGCGGGCGAAACTATCCGAATTAAAGCGCGGAATATATGCAAAAACAGACTGGGGAAATGTTCGCCCTTCTTGGCATATACAATCCGCCGCAATAGCCGCAAAATATTTAGGAGAGACTTTCGATATACATATAAGCGCAAAAAGTTTTATATTCCCTCATCATGAAAATAAGATTGCCATAGCGGAAAGCGCTACGGGCAAACCGCCAGCAAAATACTGGGTGGATTGCGATAAGGTTATGTTTAACGGTAAAAAAACGGATAAAGAAAATAATTTTCATACGGTAGAGGAGCTGTTAAAAAAAGGATATACCGGAGAAGAAATAAGATACTGGCTTATGGCGACGCATTATGGAAAGCCTATAGTATTGTCCGAGGAAAGACTTGATTACCGAAAAAGAGCGCTTCAAAGGATGAACCGATTTATTGCCTCTCTTATAAATATAAGAGGGGGCGAGGCTTATCCTGAAACGGAGCAGCTTTGCTATGATATAAAAAATGATTTTATATCGGCTATGGACGACGATCTAAACGTATCCGCGGCGTTAGCCTCTATTTTTATAAATATTAAAAAAATAAATAAATTAATTTTAGATAAAAAGCTTGATAAATCAGACGCCGAAAAGATTATAAAGGTATTTGAAAAGATAAATACGGTTTTACAGATATTTGATTTGGATAAAAAGGTTTATGACGAAGATATAGAGGCTTTAATAAAAAAACGGGAAGAAGCGAGAAAAAATAAGGACTGGAACGCCGCTGATAAAATAAGAGAAGAGCTTAAAAGTCTCGGAGTTAATATATTCGATAAAAAAACCGGATAAAAGTTTATGACTATATTTAGTCGATGCTGAAAAAGCTACATTTTAAGCGTAAACGGTTTTGCCGATGCCTGAAGTTAAAGTTTAATAAAATATATAAAAAATCAAGCTGTTATTATTTTTTCGTTTTTTATTAAGGGATTTCCCCTCGCTTTGCTCGTCGAAATGACAGGCAAAAATAACTTATGTTAAAATAACAGACAAAAAATTTTCCCCTGTCATTTTCGAACCGAAAGGAGAAATCTCTTTGTTATTGACTTCTGCCTTTATCCTTTAACCTTTTGTACGAATTTAATCATTATTTTTTATGATTAAATTTTTTTTAATAATGGGCGTTTTCTCTTAATATTTGCAAGAAAATATTAAAATCAATATTAATTCCTTGCAAATATATTATCTTTTTTTTTTAAATTTATAATAATTACAATATATATTATACTTTTTCAGTATCAACTATTTAAGAGGCAAAAGGATGGTTATAAAAAGAATAAAGGGGTTTTGCGTAAAGTATAAAATCCCTTTATTCTTTTATCTATTGAGGCTGATAACAGGGCTGCCGGAACGAATGATTATTTGTTCCATGTTAGAGCCGAAGCCTTTGTCTTCTTTATTATGATGCGCCATAACTATTAAGGAAAAATCTTTTTCCCGAGCATATTTTATTATTTCGACATACGGAATTCCTTCACAAACATGCGCCGACGCTTTTATAGTATTTCTATCCTTTTGAATATATTTTGCATTTATGTTTTTGTAAGCTTCGAGCATTTTTTCTTCTATTTCTTCCTGATTGATTATAGCTTTTGAAAAAACGGGGCTTATATCCACAACATTAAAAATATTCAGTTTGCAGTTGAGGAAATTTGCAAGATTAACCGTAAAATCAAAAGCCGCATCGGAAGCTTTTGAAAAATCGGTACAAAAAAGAATGCCTGATATATTTTTTAAAAAAGAGGGACTCGGACGGCATAAAACCATAACAGGAATATTTGCGACTTGAGCTACTCTTAATATCGTAGAACCGATCATATGTTTTTGATATGCCGAAAATTTTTCTTTAGAGGTTCCGCCGAGAGTTACAAGATCATACGTTCCGTCCTTCACTTCTCTTAGAATTTCTCGGTAAGGCATGCCTGCTACAATTTTAATATCAAAGCTTTTTACTTTTTTTAACTGGCGTTCATAATAAATTTTTATCTCTTCTTTGACCCAAGAGGTATATTCTTTACTTATTTCAACCTTTGCTCCGGTTTTTACGTCTATTGCCTCTTGACTGAAACCGCGAGGCGGAATGCCCGCTACATGAAAAACGGTTATATGAGCATTAGCGAAATCGGCAAGTCGAAAAGCCGCTTTAGCCGCATTATCGCACGCATGAACAGCGGATGTTGCAAGTAGGATTTTTTTAAACATAAGCGCCTCCTTTTTCTATGTATTGTAAAGCGAACCGAGAAATTTTTTTACTATTATTATAAAAGTTATATGTTTTACGGCTTTGGTTTCATAGATTCCGGAATTTCCACCATATTTACAAGCAACGGCTTTAAGAATGACCAGTTGATTCCTATTTTAAATACCTCTTCAAGATCTCTTATTGCATCCCAGCAGTTGTGGCATGGCGTAAGAACAAGTTTTGCTCCTGTTTTAATTATTTGATCTCGCTTTATAGTAAACCCTTTATTACGCCAGTCTCTGTAAAGTCCGATTCCGTTAAAACCGCCTCCGCCTCCGCAGCAAAAATTATTTTCTCCGTTCGGTTCCATGTCGACAAAATATCCGGGTTCCACCATGTAATCGATTATTTCTCTTGTAATATCTTTTAAGCCTCCGTTGCGGACATAATTGCATGAATCTTGAATTGTAACAGGCGTTTTTATACGTTTTTCCGGATTGATTTTAAGTTTTCCGGTTCGCAAAGCTTCCGCAAGCCATTCTACATAATGAATTGATTCTACGGGCGGCTTGCCGTCTTTTCTGCCCATCCAGTATGGTCCTTCTATAACGGTCGCCCTATGGGCGTGCCCGCATTCGGTTCCTATCATTCTTTTCGGTTTTAAACGCTCCATTGCTTCATAAACTTGTTTAACTTGTATTTTACATGCCTCCCAGTCTCCCGCAAACATTGCCAAACTTGTTTCTTCCCATCCTTTTGAAGTAACCGTCCAGCTTTCTCCGGCAAGATGAAAAAGTATCGCGGCGTAAGCCAAATCTTCGGGATAATGTTTTACCTCTCTTGCGTTGATGGTGTACAATATATCCGCATTTTTAACGTCAACCGGAACTTTAAGATTCGGATAGTCCTCTTCATATTCTTCGGCTATCCACTCGAAAGTTTCTATAAACTCTTCATCTGTAACATCCATTTGCGCATAATATATTCTGTGCATTCCAGCGCCTATTTTCATTTCCCAAGGCACAAAACCTTGTTGGTATAATACCCCCCGCAAATAGCTAATCATTGCTCCGGTATCTATTCCGTTGGGGCAATACAGAGCGCATCTATTGCAGTAGGTGCATTTTCCCCAAGCGGTATCCATTGCAAATCGCATAAATGCGTTGTCAACTTTTCCTTTGCGCTTGACTATTTCTCCGAGCGTGGATTGTGTTTTATATGAAGGAACTTGCTTTGGATCTTTGTCGTTTGCAAGATAAAAGAAGCAGCTTTCCGCGCACATGCCGCAGCCTGAGCATATTTCGAGCCATGTTTTTATTCTGGATTTTAAGGTTGTTTTAATTGTTTGCCATAAAAGATCCGTATCGACCTTTAGTTCTTGCATTTGTTTATAATATAGTTTGCCGCCGGTATCTTTAAGAAGCGTTCGAAGCTGTTCTTTTGTTTTAACGGGTTCTTTAGAGCATAGTTTGCCGGAATCCATAATATTGTTTCTCCTTATTAAATATTTTCCTCCGGTTAAAGTCCGCCTTCTAACTTTGTAGCTTGTCCGTTTTGTGTAAGCATTAAAAAGGAATAAACTATTTTGTTATGCAACGGATTTTTAATCATTTTTTTCTGATTAAATTTTTTAAATCATGGGGCTTTTATCCGGAATATTTTTTACCAATTTATTCCTTTTTTTGATTTCATTCCTCCCCTTTTAATTCCATAATCCATCCCAAGCTGAGCTCTGGAGGCAAAAAATAAAACGATATGAGATAATTTTGTGAACGGAGCGGCTATTAATAAAGCTTCGCCGCATATTATATGGAGATAAAGCCAAAATAGATAGTTCCCGACTTCATATCTTGCGCAAAGACCTGTTATAAAAGGGGCGACGGATAAAAATAGTATAAAGTAATCGGAACTTTTTGTTAAAATTTTTGCTTGAGGTAAAATAAGGCGTCTGGTTGTAAGCATAACAGCGCCTATAATAACGAGCCAAGATAATACATCCGTTGTAATTTGATTAAGGGTAACGGGAAAAAAAGATACGCCTATTTTACTTCTGATAAAGACGTTATGCGCCAGCCCGAAAAACGGAACTATAACCGCCCCTATATGAAACGTAAAGAAGGCTATTGTCATACAAGACTGTTTGCGCCATCCATGCGTTAAAAAAGGAATTATCCATTTTAAAATCGATTTTAAGGCGCCTTTTATTGCGTAAAACGGATACGACTTATAAGCCACTCGATCAAGCCGCCAATCTAATCCTTTGAAATATAGAATAAATCGAACGGATAATCCTATAAAGAAAATGGAAATAGAAACCCAGAACATAAAACCGGTTAAAAACTTATACATTGTTTCCTCCGCTTATTGTTTTGCCAAACATTCGCCTTATTCCGTATTTTTATGGCATTTTTTGCAGGTTATGGGGGCCGTTTTCGCTTTTGACAAATCAAGATGACAGTTTATGCAAGCGGTATGAGAAACAAAAGCAAGCGAATTTTTATCGGACGTTTCTTTTTTGTTATGACACTCGGAGCAACTATACTCCTCGCCTTCTATATATAGGGTTTTATTAAGAGTATTATCATAACTATGATGACATGCGGCGCAATTGTCGTCGTATGTTTCGGGAGCTTTTATCAACGGCGAGTTTTCGTGTATATCGTGAAGCGTATCATAAAAAGATAGAGTCGGTTGAGAAGATGCAAAATTTATTTTTTTATTATGGCATAAGCGGCATTCGCCGTTTATAGGTCCTCTTTTTTTACCTGAAATTTTGTCGTGACAGCCTATGCAGTTATTATGGTATAAATCCATATTAGTCGAGTTATCGGTTGTTTTTTTTAATCCGAATATGAATTTATTATCTTTTTTATTATGACATACGGCGCAATCATTTTTTATTTTTAGTTTTTCGGTATGAAGGTCGTGAAGAAAAAAGACCGAAGGCATTTTCGGCGCGGTTTTTTCCGTAGGCGCTTTTATTATAATAATATCGGAACGATTATTATTATTGATATTATCGGCAAATACATCTCCGCTTCCGAAGATAATAAGAAATATATATAATAAAAACGAATAAATAATTTTATTTTTCTCTTTAAAGCATAAATTTATTGGCATTATTCACTTTTTATCCTTAAATTATTAATAATTTTTTCTAATATATGCTTATGAAGAGAAAATCAAGATATATTTAGTCTGTTTATTCTATTTAAAATATAAATTTATT
>JAFDMF010000019.1 GCA_019306065.1 Deltaproteobacteria bacterium | reverse complement strand
AGTTTTCCGCCGCCTGCGGCAATATAAAACGCGCCTATAAAGGATAAGTTGTCGCTGTATCTGTAATGAACCGCCAAATCAGGAACAAATGAAACGTCGTCCGCGCACCCTGCAGGATTGCCGGAGCAGTAATCTTTAAAAATTGTTTGAGATCCTGCAGTAATGGAATTTCTCTCTTCAAAAGCCAAGCCTGCCGGATTATATATTGCATCCGCCTCCGTATAAGGAGACATGTCCCTTAAATACCTTGATGTGTAGTTTGAATTGTTAATCTCGCTGCCCGCCCAGACAGGGCAGGAAAACAAAAAAACAGATAATAATAAAATTCGTCCGAATGTTTTCATAATCTTTACCTCCGATACTTCTTTAATTGCTGTTAAATACTTATACTTACAAAATAATTAGTATGCATAAGCCCTGTTTAATATAATGAAAGCGGCTCTTTTGTAAAAAAGAGCATGCAATTATTATCCGTAATATTAAAATATTATTACTTTTTTAAAAAACCAAACAAACAAAAACAGTTATACCGCTTTACGCCCTAATTCTATAAGTTTATCCAAAAGTTCGCCGAACTTAATGCCCGCGACTTTTGCCGAAAGAGGCAAAAGACTGGTAGGCGTCATTCCCGGAATAGTATTTGTTTCCAAAACAAATAGCAAACCATCTTTTAATATCATATCTGTTCTGCTGCACCCTCGGCAGTTTAAAATTCTATGGGCATTTTTTGCCAATTCGGATACCTGCATAGCAATATTTTCATCAATAGGAGCGGGGCATATTTCATTGGTGGCTCCGGGTATATATTTTGCGTCATAATCGAAAAAGGTATATTTTTTATCCGGCGCTATTTGTATAATCGGAAGAGTTTGAAGATCCGTATTGCCGAGAATGCCGCAGGTAAGCTCAATACCGTCAATATACTTTTCGATAATTATTCTATTATCGTAATTAAAAGCGTTGTTAAGCCCTTTATCAAAATCGACTTTATTTTTAACTACCGATATGCCTATGCTTGAACCGCAGGAAACAGGTTTGATAATTAACGGGAGTCTGAGTTTTCCGATACATTCTTCGGCGGAAATTTTTTGAAGAGAATTTAAAAGAATATACGGAGGAACTAAAATACCCGCATGTTCATAAAGCTGCTTGGAAACTATTTTATTCATAGCCAAAGCGCTTCCCAAAATACCGGCTCCCTGATAAGGAATTTTAAGAAGATCAAGCAAACCTTGAACGCTGCCGTCTTCCCCTAATTTGCCATGCATTATTATCAAGGCAAAATCAATATCAGAAGCGTCGGCAATTAGTTTATTTAGATCAAAAGCGGGATCATAACCTATTACGTTATATTTTTTCTTATCCAAAGCCGCAAGAACCTGCTTGCCGCTGTTTAAAGAAACGTCACGTTCCGGCGAATCGCCGCCGGACAATAATGCAATATTAAGTTTATTCATAAGCCTGATAAATAAATTTGGTGGCGATGCAGGGAATTGAACCCCGGACACTACGGATATGAGCCGTATGCTCTGACCAACTGAGCTACATCGCCATAAAAAATTAATTATTTGTCTGCACTTGTCTCAGTTCTTTTACAACTATATCAAATTTGCCCGGATTTTTGGGAAAATCGAAAAAAACCGCCATAAAATCAACGATTTCGTTCGATTTGATTTCCACTTGATTCCGCGGGTTATTTAGAGCCTCGTTGATTTGACCAATACCATAAGTTTGAAGCCCTTGTTGTGAAATTATATTTCCGCAAAAAATATCTTTTGTTTTTAATATAGTATTATCGGCATCATAAAGATTGGCGGTTACAAGTATGGAACTTATAGAATCGGTAAAATTATTTTTTGCTTTGCCTGTAATAATAAAAAGCTTTCCGATTTTTTCGTTATCTACAATATCCGCCTTCATATCAAATATGCTTACATAAAATTCTTTGGATTGTTTCTCCATATTCAATATATTTTCCGCTTTGTCAATAACTTTTCCTTTAAATGAAATCTCTTTTAAAAATGGAACATTTACCCCGGATAATTCCAAAACAACGGCGGCTCCTAAAATCACTAATATAAAAATAATGGCGAATGTGCCGTAACCTATTTTTTTATCTTTATTATTATCTGCAAATTCTTCTTCCGATAATAATAAAGTATCCGTAAGATCGTCGATAGTATCTTCAACAGGTTCCGGGTATATTGTAAAGATGTTGCCGCAAACAGAACATTGGGCTTTTGAACCTTCTTTGTTTATAATATTTTTGTCAACCTTAAAGCTTGTTTGACATTCTTCACATGTTACAATCATAAATCTCACAAATTATAATTTATAATTTCAGATCATATATATCCGACAAATATCTGTAATTTTCCGCATAATCAAGCCCGTATCCGACTAAAAAACCCTCTGATACATAATGTCCGTAATAATCAAGCTTAATTTCGATCTTACGATACCCTCTTTTATCAAGCAAAGCGCATGTTTTAATTGAATTCGGATTTTTAGAACCCATATAATCAATAAGATAAGAAAGGGTAACTCCCGTATCAGCTACATCTTCAACAATAATTACGTCTCTGTTTTTTATATCTATCTCAATATCTTTGGTAAGTATTACTTCGCCAGACGACACGCTGTTATTGCCGTAGCTGGAAGTTCTGATAAAATCAATTTTTGCAGGAATCGTCAAATATCGTATGAGATCCGCTAAAAAGATAAAAGAACCTTTTAAAATACCTATAAAAACAGGACTCTTTCCTTTATAATCATCCGAAATTCTTTTAGCCATATCTGCTACTATCTTTTGAATTTCATCCCTTGCAAGATATAAAATAAGTTGAGACATAATAAATAATTAATGCTTTTTAAATTAATCTGTTATAAAAATTACAAAATATTGCCGCTGCCTTTTGATAACATAGCAATTTTAAAAAATTACTTAAATTAATCTTAAAATACCTTCAAATAATATCACCAAGCAAATACTTCTAAAGTATCTATTTGTCAATCAGTTAATCGGTTTCCATATAAAAAAGCCTTTTTTTGCATAGTTTTTAAAGTCCTGTATCCGCCAAACTTTGAATTAAACGTTTTTGCTCTGCAGTAAATGATGAGGGAGTATTAATAATAATGCGAACATATAAATCGCCTCTTTTTTTACCGTTCATATTCGGCAGTCCCAGTTTTGCAAGTCTTAGCTTTGTCTTATGTTTTATTCCTGCCGGAATTTTTAACGCGACATCTTTGCCGTCTAACGTAGGAACCGATATTTTGGCTCCGAGCAACGATTCGGTAAGCTTAATTTCTTTATCCAATGTTATATCATAACCCTCTACGACATATTCGGAATCCTTAATCAAAGCGGAACGAATGTAAAGATCGCCGGCAGGACCTCCGAAACTTCCCGGCTTTCCTTTGCCGGCAAGTCTGATTTTTTTGCCTTCGAGCATACCTTTCGGTACTTTCAAAGAAATTCTTTCAGGCTGTCCTTCATTATTCGGCAAAGATATAATCTTTTCGCATCCGGAGGCGACCTCTTTTATAGTAAGCGGAATCTCATAAATCAGGTCATCTCCTTTTGCGGGGCGTTTTATTTCTTGAGAATATCCTCCGAAATGGGAACTTCCGCCTCCAAAAGAAAACTTTCCGCCTCTTCCGCCGCATCCGGTAAATCTATTTCCGAAGTTAAAACCGAATCCCTTTAAAATCTCTCCCAGATCGGCTCCTTTAAATATATCTTCTTGAGAATATCTTTTATGAAAATCTGCGGAACCGAATGTATCATACTGTTTTCTTTTCTCTTTATCGCTTAATGCCGCATAAGCTTCGCTTATCTGTTTAAATTTGTCTTCCGCATCTTTATCCCCTTTTGCATGGTCCGGGTGATATTTCATAGCAAGCTTTCTATAAGCTTTTTTTATCTCCGCATCAGAAGCTGTTTTATCTATATTGAGTATTTTATAATAATCCATTATATTAACCTACCTTATAATTATATTTATTTCGCATATAAAATAAATCGAATAAAAATTATGTCAATAACTTTGATATATACAAACCGAAATATAAAAAAATAAAACGCCAATGGCTAATATCAGACGCAAAAAAGTATGCTTATAAAATGGAGAACATAGACGGGTTAAAAGGAAATAATAAAGAGATTTCTCGCTTCGCTTGAAATAACGGGAAGGAAGTTTTTTGCCGTATCATTTCGAAGAGCAACGCGAGGAGAAATCTCATAATCATCCGAACTGTGATTTATCCGATTAAATGAAAAACTATGATACAAGTTTTGATAAAACGCTTTGCAACTCTGTATCTTAACCATAAACATAACAAGGTTAAATAGATGAAAAAAATAAAAGCGCTGATACTTGCAGGATACGGTTTAAACTGTGAAGCCGAAACCGCTTATGCTTTTAAGCTTGCAGGAGCATCCGCTGACAAAATACATATAAATTCCGTTATCAAAAAAAAGAATCTATTGAAAAATTATCAAATATTAGCCCTTCCAGGAGGCTTTTCATGGGGAGACGAACATGGAGCAGGAGTATTGGAAGCATTAAAGCTTAAAACCGAACTCGGAGACATACTTTGGCAATTTATAGAAGATAAAAAACTTATAATAGGAATCTGCAACGGATTTCAAACCTTGATCAACATAGGGCTTCTGCCCGGATTTTTTGAAAACAACCATAATAAAGCCTGCTGTTTTTCTTTGGAGGAAAAAAAAAGAGAATACAAGCCGAAAAAACGCTCCGCCGCGCTTATTGCAAACGACTGCGGCGCTTTTATTGATAAATGGGTACATTTAATGGTTAATAAAAACTCTAAATGCGTTTTTACAAACCAAATATCAGAAATAGAGCTTCCCGTACGACATTCCGAGGGAAAATTTTTTGCGACAGGTAATATAATAAAAAAGCTTATTGATAATAATCAGGTTGTTATCAGATATGCGGATCCTTTTTTTAAACCTGCAGACGGCAATCCGCTTTATAACCCGAACGGATCCCTTCGCGATATAGCTGGAATATGCGACGCTACAGGCAGAATATTCGGGCTTATGCCCCATCCGGAAAGCTTTAACATTTTTATGAATCATCCGAACTGGCCCCTTAAAAAACAGATGTTATCCAAAAAATCGGATTTGTTTAACCGATACGAAAAAATCGGAATACAAATCTTTGAAAACGCCGTAAAATATTTTTTATAATCTTTTTTTTAAAATCTTACTCCCCAATATCATAACAGGATATGCAATGCCCGCAATTATAATAATAACGGGCCCCGTTGATAAATTATATATATAGCTTATCCATATTCCGGCAAAGATAAATACGGCGCAAAAAAATACGGCAAGAGGCATAATATACGAAATTTTTTTACCAAATTCTTTTGCGCAACAAGCCGGAAGCGTTAATAAAGCTATAACCATTAAAATTCCTACTATCCTGATCATAAGAATAATAGTAAGAGAGGTAAGAGATAAAAGCAGTATATAAAATAATTTTGTATTTACGCCTCTTAATTTTGTAAACTCTTCGTCAAAAATAACCGCAACTAGTTTATTATAAAACAAAAAAGAGATAAAAAGCACCAAAGCGTCCATTCCGGCTATTAAAAAAATATCCTGTTTGGAAATAAGCAGTATATCGCCGAAAAGATAGCTTGTTATCTCAAAATATCCGGGAGTTAAATCTATAAAAATAAGCCCGCCAGCCATTCCTATAACCCAGACCGCAGATATAACCGCATCCTCTTTATCTTTTGCATAAATACTTACAAGCCCTACTATAACCGCAGATATCACCGCGGATATAACCGCTCCGTAAAAAGGGGTAAGCCATAGCATATTAAATTTATACTGCAAAAAAAGACTCGCTCCGATTCCACATAGAACAGAATGAGATATAGCGCCTGCAAGATAGGCGATCTTACGGGTAACCACATAAGTTCCTATAATCCCGAAAGCAATGGAAGCAAGCATTCCGGCATAAAAGGAGAGCCTGATAAACTGATTATCAGACGCAAATAATATATTTAAAAATTCCATCATAAAAATTATTTTGTCATACTAACGATTTTTATCTATTTTAACTTTTCTTTTTGTGTCTAACTATTTTTAGTCATGTTATTTGCTCAAAAAAAGAGTTATCTCTAAAACATTAATATCAAAGCTGCAATTAAAAAAAAATAAAACACGCTAACTAACTAAAAAAATAAAATATTATCAAAAATAAAAAGTGCAAAAGAGAAAAAAGACGATTTTAAGAGGATTTTAAAGCATTTTAAAGCATTTTAAATCTCATCAATTGTTAATATTCTGTTGATAACTTCAAATGTGTCTAAATTTTCTAAAAATATTGCCGATATTACCCAAGCCTTTATTATGTAATGGATAAGGCTTTTTTGTTAATTATTATTCTTTAATTTCAATAAGTTATTTTATTTGTTTATAAAACGAACCCGTTTTATACAAATCAGAATCTATCGGGTTTGACATATAAAAACCAATTTAATAAAAAAGCGATACTTTTTCGAAACAGATTGCTAAATCCGGCGTTAAATTAAAAAATCTTTAAAACGCGGCTCGAAGCGCTTGAAACTACATAACATATTAATTTTGAATTAAATATATTGGAATATGGATAACATTTGGAATAACATAAAAAATTTGCTTAAAGAAGATATGCCTGCACATATTTTTAAAATGTGGCTCGAAGCACTCAGGTTTGTAGAATATAACAACAAAAACCTTACCCTTTCCTGCACTAATTCTTTCACAAAAAAAACAGTTAAACAAAGATTCGAATCCCTTATAATTCAAACGGGGGCAAAAATTGCAGGTTCCCCGATAACTCTTGCCTTAAAACTTATAAAACCTGACGACAAAAACGTCAAAAAAAAGCCATTGTTAAATCAAAAACAGCTTCCGGATATCTATTTAAGACTTTACGGAGGACGTCCTTTAAGAAAAAATTTTACTTTTGACAGCTTTGTAGTAGGAAACAATAATGACTTTGCCTATTCCGCCGCTCTTTCGCTTGCATCTAAAGAAAATAACTCCCAAAATTCTCTTTTGCTTTTGTCAAAGACCGGAATGGGCAAAAGTCATCTTTCACAGGCAATAGGACGTCATATTTTAACCCATTTTGACGATAAAAAAATCTGCTACTTAACGGCGGAAGATTTTACCAACGAAATGGTAACCGCAATTCAAAATAACTGTTTGGATAAATTTAAAGATAAATACAGAAAACATTGCGACGTTCTTTTAATCGAAGATATAGATTTTTTCGGCGGTAAAAAAAGATCTCAGCAAGAATTAAGCCTTGTACTAGACTCCCTTTTTGATTCCGATAAAAAAATCATCTTTACAAGTCAATATCTTCCCGCGGAAATACCGAAGCTTGACGACGGGTTAAGCTCTCGTCTTACCTGCGGGATAATATCAAACATCTCACAGCCCGATTTTAAAACCAGATTAAAAATACTAAAAAAAAAAACCGAAGCTAATCATTACGACAAAATACCTCAAAACGTTATGACATATCTCGCAGGAGAGCTTACCGGCAACATAAGACAGCTTGAAAGCGGACTTTTGGGCGTTATAACCAAAGCCTCTCTTCTCGGCTTAAACATAGATATACCGCTTGCAAAAAGCGTTATAGAAAACCTAATCGGGCAGCAGAAAATAATAACTTTAGACTACATAAAAAAAGAGGTCTGTAAACATTACGGAATACATCCGGAAGATATAGCATCCAAATCTCGTAAACAGACAATTGTCCGTCCGAGACAAATGGCTATGTATCTTGCAAGAAAATATACGGATCAGCCTCTTGCGGCAATAGGGAAAAATTTTAACCGATACCATGCAACAGTGCTTCATTCCATAAACGCAATAGAAAAAGGAATACGCCATGATACATCCTTGCGAGGTCAAATCAATTACTTCCGCAATAAGCTTGCTTCCCCAAGCATTTAACCTTCTAATCATTATTTAAAATGAACAAACCGGATACAAACAAACTTTCACTATTAAAAACGCCGCCACAGAATATAGAGGCCGAAGAAGCTTTACTCGGCGCAATATTAGTAGATAACGAAAACCTACTTGACATACTTGAAGTTTTAACCCCCGCAGATTTTTATAAATCTGCTCATGGAATAATATTTTCGGCAATAACCGAACTCTTTAACGAAGACGAGCCGGTCGATCTTATTACCTTATCCAACAAACTAAGAGAAAAAGAGGAATTTGAAAAAGTAGGCGGAGCCTTTTTTTTAGCCAGACTCGCCGATGCCGTTCCCCTGCCCTCTAACGCTAAACATTACGCAAACATAGTCCGCGACAAGGCTACTTTGCGCAGGCTAATAGAAAAAGCCAGCCACATAACGAAACTTTGCTACGAAGACAGCGGAAACGTAATCGACGTAATAGATTTTGCCGAAAATGCGATATTTGAAATTTCCGAAAACAAAACAAGTCCCGGTTTTTTCCGCATATCAAACATAGTGCAAGACGCCATAGACGCCATAGAAGAAAGACAATCCAATAAAGCGCTTGTAACAGGAGTGGAAACAGGCTTTAGCAAATTCGACGAAATGACCGCCGGCTTGCAAAAATCCGATTTTATAATCGTAGCCGGCAGACCAAGCATGGGAAAAACCGCTTTTGGAATGAACATAGCAAGAAACGCTGCGGTAAATAACAATATCCCAGTAGCAATATTTTCTTTGGAAATGTCAAAAGAACAGCTTGCAATGCGTCTGTTATGCTCCGAAGCAAAAATAGATTCTTCTAAAATAAGAAGCGGGTTTTTAAGCAAAGACGACTTTTCAAAAATTACAGACGCCGCGGGAGTTCTAAGCGAAGCCCCAATATACATAGACGATTCTCCGAGAACATCCGCTATGGAAATAAGAACAAAAGCAAGACGCCTTAAAATGGAAAAAGACCTTGGGCTTGTAGTAATAGATTACATACAGCTTATGAAAACAAGAAGCGATCTGGAAAGAAGAGACCTTGAAATATCGGATATTTCAAGGTCATTAAAAATACTGGCAAAAGAGCTTGACATTCCCGTAGTAGCCCTTTCCCAGCTTAATAGAAAATTAGAAGAAAGACACGATAAAAGACCCGTATTATCCGATCTAAGAGAATCCGGAGCATTAGAACAGGACGCCGATGTTGTAACCTTTATATATAGAGACGAAGTTTATAACAAATCAGAAGAAAACCCCAACATAGGCAAAGCCGAAATACTAATAAGAAAACAGAGAAACGGACCTACCGGAACAGTTGCCCTTACATTCTTATCAAGCTACACCCGTTTTGAAAACGCCGCAGTAGAATATGAAGTTACAGAATAACAAAGGGGTAGAGTAAAGCCTCGGTCGGATAAAAAAATCCGTTTTTCCGTATTGAACAAACCTTTATTTTCGGTTAAAAGCAAAAATTATTATAAAAGAGATGTTCAAAGTGTTTTGCAAAAGCGACTCTGTAACTCTGTAACTCTATATCTTGGCAACTTAACTATTATAAAAAGGAGACATTAAAATGACAAAACCTTATCTACATTCAAGCATAAAAAAAACATTTATACTTCTCTGTTTACTCTCGCTTACAACCGCCTGCACATATAAAGACAGAGTTCAGCCCATAGCATTATCCGACATGTCTAATATAAACGGACTGCATGTTTCGGCAATATCCTATGAAAATATTGACAAAGCAAAAGAAACCTTCGGATTTAATATAAGACAAGCGGGACTTCTGCCCGTAGGAATTTCATTTAAAAACGAAGGAACAAATAATATAAAAATAATTGCGGAACAAACCTTCATAATAGATTCTAAAAATCAGGCTTGGCCCGTAAACGCCTATGAAAGAACCTCCGAGAGAATAAAAAAACATGTTGATATAGGCGAAACCGCAGCAGGCGCGGCAAAACCGGCACTTCTTATGGGCGCTGCCGGCGCGGTTACAGGGCTTGCAATAGGAATAATAACCGGCGACGACATAGGCGGAGCCGTCGGTAAAGGAGCCGCTATAGGAGCGGCGGCAGGAGCAATATCAGGCGGAGTTAAAGGATACATGAACACAAAAGGCAAAATACAAAACGATCTGGAGACCAAGCGTTTGGAAAACAAAGAAATACTGCCAAACCAAATCGGATACGGCATCCTATTTTTCCCCGGTTACAAAGAGGAAGCAGCCTCTGCCGAAATGCTGAAACTTTCTTTATCTTTTGACGGACAAATAAAAACAATCAACATACCGATAACAAAATAACCGTATAACCGGAGGAAAGCCCCGTTATTAAAATTACGCCGGATAACAAAATGGTTTGTTCAAGTTCAAGGCGGTTAAAATTTTTATCCGACGCAGAAATCGGGCAAACTACAAAGTTATCCGGCGCAATTTAAAAAGAGGAAGCTATGACGACAAAATTTACGCCCGAAGAAACGTACTCTTTTGACGATCTTCTTTTAATGCCCCAATACTCCGGCGTATTGCCCGACCAAGTTAATACCGCTACGAAATTAACAAAAAAAATCGCCTTAAACGTCCCGATAGTAAGCGCCGCTATGGATACCGTAACCGAAGCGCCTACCGCCATTACTATGGCTCGAATGGGCGGAATAGGATTTATACATAGAAACCTCAGCATAAAAAATCAGTCGTTAGAAGTTGATAAAGTTAAAAAATCGGAAAGCGGAATGATAGTAGCTCCCATTACAATCGAGCCGGACAGACCGATTACCGAGGTGTTGGAACTTATGACCAAATACAAAATATCAGGAGTTCCCGTAACCAAAGGCGACAAGCTTGTAGGAATAATTACAAACAGAGATCTTAGATTTGAAACCTCTATGGATAAAAAAGTATCCGACGTTATGACATCCGAAAACCTTGTTACCATAAAAGAAGAAATCAGCCTTGAAAATTCTAAAGCGCTTCTTCACAAACATAGAATAGAAAAACTCCTTGTAGTAAATAATAACGGCAAACTTACAGGCATGATAACATTCAAAGACATAGAAAAAGTTAAAAAATATCCGAATGCCTGCAAAGATTCAAAAGGAAGATTAAGAGTAGGAGCCGCCGTAGGAGTAGACGCAGATATGGAAAAAAGGGCGGAAGCCCTTTTAAAAGTAGGAGCAGACCTCCTGCTTATAGACACTTCGCACGGGCATACAAAAAATGTTTTAGAGGCTATTATCAAATTAAAAAGCACATTTTCAAACATCGAAGTTATAGCCGGAAACGTTGCCACCGAAAAAGGAGCGGAAGCTCTTATTAAAGCCGGAGTAGATTGCGTTAAAATAGGAATAGGACCGGGTTCTATATGCACTACAAGAATTGTAGCCGGAGTAGGAGTTCCGCAGGCTTCGGCTATTTTAAACTGCAAAGCGCTCTCCGATAAAACCGGAATCCCCTTAAATGCAGACGGCGGCATCAAATATTCCGGCGATATTACCAAAGCTTTGGGAGCAGGCGCTCATACCGTTATGATAGGAAGCCTCTTTGCAGGAACCGAAGAAAGCCCCGGCGAACTCATAATATATCAGGGTAGAAGCTATAAAGTTTACAGAGGAATGGGATCAATAGAAGCTATGAACGCCGGCAGTAAAGACAGATACTACCAATCCGAACAAAAAGAAAAAAACAAATTAGTTCCAGAAGGCATAGTAGGAAGAGTGCCGTATAGAGGCGGGCTTTCGGACAGCGTATATCAGCTTGTAGGCGGATTAAAAGCCGGAATGGGATACATAGGCGCAAAAACAATAGAAGAACTAAGAGAAAAAGCAAAGTTTACAAAAATAAGCGCGGCTGGCATGCGAGAAAGCCATGTTCATAATGTAATCATAACAAAAGAAGCCCCGAATTACAGAATGGAGTATTAGGAAGATAGATGCAACGTCCAAAGTCCCGTAGGGACGAAATATTAAAATCTAAATATAATTCCAAACAATCAGATAAATAAAACAATGCAAAACAGAAACAGTAAAATTCCCTTTGTCCATCTTCATACCCATACCGATTACAGCCTATTAGACGGAGCAATCCGAATAGATGCAATGCTTCAAAAAGCTTCCGAATTCGGAATGAAACACGTAGCAATAACAGATCACGGCGTTATGTTCGGAGCTTTGGAATTTTATCAAAAAGCCCAAAAAGCCGGCATAAATCCCATAATAGGCTGCGAGGCATACATTGCTTCCGGTAAAATGGAAAATAAAACCCCGGCAGATAAAAAATCGTTTCATCTCATTCTGCTTGCCAAAAACAACGTCGGATATAAAAACCTTTGCAAACTCGCTTCAATAGCCCACCTCAAAGGCTTCTATTACAAGCCCAGAATAGACAGAGAAATATTAAGCAAACATACCGAAGGGCTAATTGCGCTATCCGCATGCCTTAAAGGAGAAATACCCGCGCAACTTGCGCAAGGAGACATTGAAGCGGCAGATGAAATTGCAAAATTCTATCTAAAAATCTTTAAAGAAGACAATTTCTTTCTCGAAGTTCAAAACAACGGCATACAACTACAAGAAAAAATAAACGCCGCCTTATTTGATATGAGCAAAAGATTATCAATACCTATTGTCGCTACAAACGACTGCCACTACCTTACCAAAGAAGACGTTCAAGCGCACGATGCTCTTTTATGTATTCAGACGGGAAAAAAAGTAAACGATACCGCAAGATTAAAATTCAATACGGATCAGCTATATTTTAAATCTCCCGTTGAAATGGAAAGCTATTTTGCCGACACTCCCCAAGTTTTGGAACATACCGTAAAGATTGCGCAAAGATGCGAAGTTGATCTAAGCTTTAAAAAATATCATTTCCCAAAATTCGAGATAAAAGAAGAAAACAAAAGCATAGAAGAAATATTTACGCAAAAAGTTAAAAAAGGTTTTGAAAAAAAATCTTTACAAATAAAAAGCAAAAACCCTGATACCGATATAAACATTTATGAAAAAAGACTTGATTATGAAATATCCGTTATTAAAAAAATGGGTTTTTGCGGATACTTTTTAATAGTTGCAGATATCATCAAATATGCAAACAACAACAACATACCCGTAGGACCCGGCAGAGGCTCCGCTGCAGGAAGTCTCGTTGCATACTCTTTAAAAATTACAGGATTAGACCCTTTGGAATACGGATTAATCTTCGAGCGCTTTTTAAACCCCGCAAGAATAAGCATGCCGGATATAGATATAGATTTTTGCATAGAAGGCAGAGAAAACGTATTTAAATACGTGGTAAACAAATACGGAGGCGAAGATTACGTAGCTCAAATAAGCACCTTCGGAAGATTAAAGGCAAAAGCCGTTATACGAGACGTGGGAAGAGTTTTAGATATTCCGCTTAACCAAGTAGATCCCATAGCAAAACTAATCCCAGATACCATAAACATAACCATAGAAGCCGCTTTAAAACAAGAGCCCCAGCTGGCAAAACTTGTTAGGGAAGACCCGAAAATAGCAGAACTATTCGATATATCCAAAAGACTTCAAGGCTTGGCGCGCCACGCTTCCACCCACGCCGCGGGAGTGGTAATATCCGACAAACCCATCGTAGAATACCTGCCCTTAATAAAAGGTAAAAAAGGGGAGACAGCAACCCAGTTTGAAATGAAAGCCGTAGAAGAAATCGGGTTAATAAAGTTCGATTTCTTAGGGCTGCGCAACCTTACCGTTATAGAAAACACACTTAAAGCAATAGCAAAATCCGGCACAACTCCGCCGGATATATTAAACCTTAACCTATCAGATAAAAAAACTTACCGACTTCTTGCAAAAGGAGACACAAACGGCGTATTTCAGCTTGAAAGTTCCGGAATGAAAGACCTGCTTATAAAATTAAAACCCTCCTGCTTCGACGACATAATAGCCCTAGTCGCGCTCTACAGACCGGGACCAATGGAAAGCGGAATGATAAACGATTATGTTGATAGAAAACACGGCAGACAAAAAGTTGAATACTTCATACCAAGCCTTGAAAAAATATTAAAAGAAACCTACGGAGTTATAGTTTATCAGGAACAAGTTATGAACATAGCCAGCGAAGCCGCCAAATATTCTATGGAAGAAGCCGACGACCTTAGAAAAGCTATGGGTAAAAAACTTACCCGCGTAATGGCAAAACATAAAGAAAGATTCATCACAGGAGCGCTTGAAAACGGCATAGATAAAACAAAAGCAAAAAACCTATTCGATCTGATAGAAAAATTCGGCGGTTACGGTTTTAATAAATCTCACAGCGCAGCTTACGCTCTTATAGCCTTTCAAACCGCATACTTAAAAGCTCATTTTCCGCTTCAATTTATGGCTGCGTTACTTACCAGCGAAGTTCATTCAATAGAAAGCATAGCCAAATACATAGCCGAATGCAAAACACATGCCATAAAAATTCTGCCGCCCGATATAAACAAAGGCTCAAAAGAGTTTACCGTAGAAAACAACGCCATCAGATTCGGGCTTGCCGCAGTTAAAAACGTAGGCGAAGCCGCAATAGAAACAATATGCAAAGAAAGAGAAAACGGACAATTTACATCCGTCTATAACTTTACCAAAAGAGCCGTTTCCGGCAAAGTAAATAAAAGAGTTGTAGAAAGCCTTATCAAATGCGGAGCATTCGATTCTACAAACCATAAAAGATCACAAATGCTTGCAGTATTAGACGACGCCATAGAAACGGGACAAAAAATACAAAAAGATAAAAAATCTCCTCAAAAAGCCCTATTTGATACGGAAGTAGAAAAAGATCTTGAAGTAATACCCAATATGCCAAACATCGAAGAATACGACCAAAATACAATCTTAAAACTAGAAAAAGAAATACTCGGCTTCTACCTTTCCGGCAATCCCCTTGATGCTTACGCAGACACATTAAAAAACTTCGCTACCCGCGATACCCAAACCGTTTTAAACTCTACTACGGGAGCAATTGAAAAAATAGGCGGAATTATAATAAACGTTAAAACCATACTAACCAAAAAAGGAAATCAAATGGCGTTTATTATACTTGAAGATTTTAAAGGAACAATAGAAATAACCGTTTTCAATTCCGTTTATACAGCAACAAAAGAACTATTGCAAAAAGATACCCCCGTTATTGTGAAAGGAAAAATAGAAAAAGATCAAAACTCCGCAAAAATGCTTGCAGAATCTATAACACCCATAGAAAACGCCGAAGAAATCCTAATCGCAAACATATCCTTAAACATCAATACGCAAAACACAGACAAACAAAAACTTATAAAATTAAAAGAAATCTTCAAACGCTACCCCGGCAAAAGCAACGTTTTTTTAAAAATAAACGTCCAAAACGTAGCCGAAACCACAATAACCCTGCCCCCGACTTCTCGGGTAAAACCCTGCGCGGAATTTGCCGAAGAAGTTGAACAACTATTCGGGTATAATCCCATAAGGTAGGAAGAGAGATACAAAAATACAGAGATACAAAGGAAGATAGGGAAAAGAGTAGGAAGATAGGACTAATTTAAATATTTCGCAGGGACAAAATGTTTATGGAAAAAATACCCGCAACTAAAATGAAAACAATAATAATAGCAAACGGAAACTTTAATAATTCAATCAATACCGAAAAAAGCCTCGTAATAGCCGCAGACGGAGGCGCAAACGCCGCTATAAAAGCGGGCATTAAAATAGACGTTGCAATAGGAGATTTTGATTCCGCTTTGCCGGAAAACATAAAAAAACTTACAATGCAAGGGGTTAAACTTATAAAATATCCGGCAGATAAAGATAAAACCGATCTAGAACTTGCCATAAGATACGCCGTCGATAACAATGCAAGCGAAATATTAATATACGGCGCGTTAGGCAAAAGAGCCGACATGACCATATCAAATATAACGGCGGCTTCCGTTTTCGGAATAAATAACAAAATAAGTATAATAGATAACAATCAGGAAATAACCTTTATTTTTCCGAACAAAAAAGCGGAATATATCGGCAACAACAAAGATACCATCTCCTTAATTCCCCTATCCTACGAAGTTTGCGGAATTACCGCAACGGGGCTTGAGTATCCGTTAAAAAATGAAACTCTCCGTTTCGGTTCTACAAAAGGCGTAAGCAATAAATTTAAAAAAAATAAAGCGGTAATAACTACCGCAAGCGGCATATTATTATGCGTACGAAGAGAGGAAGATAGGAAGAAAGATACAGAGATACAAAGGAAGATAGGAGAAGAGAGGAGTAAGAGGATTTGATATATAGAGATTTGAAAGTTTGGCAAAAATCTATAGATTTTGTGATAATTATTTATGAAATAACAAAAAAATTTCCACAAAAAATATTCCCCGTCAAATCTTTCAGCCCTTAAAATATCTCCGCTACAATAGCTTTTCAACTGCTCTTTTCCGTCTTTTGCCTTATGTTTTTTTATTTCAAAAACGCAATAAGGGGTAATTCCGTTGGCTTTGTTAAAAAGAAGTATATCCGCATACTTTTTTTCTCTTCCGAAATGAATCGCAAGTTCCACTTTAAGTAATTTTTCCGCATAACCGTATTCCTTAATAAGATTATAAAGCATTAACTGCCTTATAATCTCTTCCGGCTTTGCCAAAATATCCCTTTTTCTTTTAAGGCATTTGATAAAATATTTGCCGGTTGATTTTATTAACTCTGCTATGTTTATATTGCTCATTATACTTTTATCCCTTTGCTTTTTAGGATATTTTTTTTGTCGAACGGCTTATAAAAAGTATAATAAACCGAATAAATACGCTAAAATAGGCTTAAAAGATAAAAAAGTAAAAAAAAACGGGTGGATAAAGTTATACGAATAAAGATTAGTCCGAAACAAAGGCTACATACAGCCTCTATACTTTGTATCTTAATTATAAAAATAAAAAAATTTTATAAAGAAGTAATTGATAAAAGAAAAATAATAAGATATTTAGAATTTGATACTTAATTATAATTATTTTTCAAATAAAATAAAAATCTGAAAAACAAAACGCATCTCAATTTGAAATTGTTTAAAAAATGAATTTTTCTTGACATACTATCTTGTTATTATTAATTTACGGAAGTTACATTTTTACAAATTGATTTGGAGCTAATATGTTCGATAATTTAAGCGATAAATTAAACCTGATATTTAAAAATCTGAAAGGAGAAGGGAAACTTACAGAAAAAAATATCGAATTAGGATTAAAAGAAGTCCGTATGGCGCTTCTTGAAGCGGATGTTCATTATAGCGTAGTAAAAAAAATAATTTCCGATATAAAAAAACGCTCTATAGGAAAAGAGGTTCTTTCAAGTCTTACTCCTGCTCAACAAGTAATAAAAATAATAAACGAAGAGCTGACAACTCTTATGGGCGGCGCAAACAAAGGGCTTACGTTAAACGGACCTTCGCCTGTTCCTATAATGCTTGTAGGACTTCAAGGATCGGGTAAAACAACCACCGCAGCCAAACTTGCTTTATTTTTAAGAAAAAAGGGTAAAAAGCCTTATTTAGTTCCGGCGGATATATACAGACCAGCAGCTATAGAACAGCTTACAAAACTTGCCAACCAGATTGATATTCCGGTCTTTTTTTCAAAGACAAATATGGATGTCCCGACTATTTGTAAAGAGGCAAGACTTGATGCGCAAAAAAACGAAGCGGATGTATTAATAATTGATACTGCAGGAAGACTCCATATAAATAACGAGCTTATGAAAGAGCTTATCAATATAAAAACCGCATTAAGTCCTTCGGATATCTTATTGGTTGCGGATGCTATGACAGGACAGGACGCAGTTAATATCGCAAAAGCTTTTGACGATCTTTTGGATATAGGAGGCGTTATTCTTACCAAAATGGACGGAGACGCCAGAGGCGGAGCCGCTTTATCCATTAAATCAATTGCCGGAAAACCCATAAAATTTATAGGAGTCGGCGAAAAACTTAACGCTCTTGAATTATTTCATCCGGATAGAATTGCTTCCAGAATTCTCGGCATGGGAGACGTATTATCCCTTATCGAAAAAGCGGAGGAGGCTATAGATAAAAAAAAAGCGGCTGAACTTGAAAAAAGACTTAGAAAAAACCGTTTTACTTTGGAAGATTTTAAAAACCAAATGCTTCAGATACGCAAAATCGGCTCCATTGCCGATATTATGAAAATGATACCAGGTCTGGGCAATAATAAAAAATTGAAAAATGTTGAAGTTGACGAAAAAGAGTTTATAAAAATAGAAGTTATTATAAATTCTATGACAAAAGAGGAGAAAAAACGGCATACAATTATAAATGGCAGCCGCAGAAAAAGAATTGCAAAAGGGAGTGGAACAAGTGTACAAGAGGTGAACAGACTTTTAAAAAATTATAATCAAATTATAGATGTAATAAAGAAAATGAATAAAACCGGTATGAAAAAATTTATAAAATCTAAAATGTTGCATAGCATATAAAGGAGAAAAAGAATGGCAGTTAAAATCAGACTTGCAAGATACGGAGCGAAAAAAAAGCCGTTTTATAGAATCGTAGTTGCCGATAGCAGATATAGCAGAGACGGAAGATTTTTAGAAATTGTGGGTAGTTATAACCCTCTTTCGGAAACGGATCAGATTGCGCTAAAACAAAACAGAATTAAATATTGGATGGGAGAAGGAGCAATACCTACAAGTACGGTTGAGAGTCTTTTAAAAAAGTGAAATAAGCTTGTAGCTTTTCTTAATCACTTTAAAAAAATATTTTTCATTAATTCTACATTATTATAACACTAAAAAGGAGAATGATTTATGAAAGAATTGATCAAGCAGATTGCTCAAGGATTGGTAGACCAGCCGGACTTAGTAGAAGTTTCAGAAATAGACGGTAATCAAACTTCAGTAATTGAACTGAAAGTGGCAAAAGAAGATTTGGGAAAAGTAATAGGAAAACAGGGTAGAACCGCACGCGCTATGCGCACCATATTAAGCGCCGCGTCTGCAAAAATGAAAAAGAGAAGCGTTCTTGAAATTATAGAATAATGTGGAAATAATGAAAAATGACAACTTTCTTTTAATCGGAAAGATTGTCGGGGCACACGGAGTTAAAGGAGCTGTCCGGATATATTCATACGGCAGCTCATACCCCGTATTTAAAATAGGAACTTCGCTTTATATAAAAAAAAAATCCGCAGAAGATTTAATAAAATATCAAATAACCAACGTCAGCCCTTACAAACAGATTATAAGAGTCAATTTAAAAGGGGTTGCTTCCCGCAATGGCGCCGAAAGACTTCACAATTCCGATATCTTTATAAAAAAAAATCTATTGGAAAAACCCGAAGCGGGAACATATTATTGGTTCCAGCTTACGGGTATTTTTGTATTTAATCTTGACGAAGAGTTATTAGGTATTGTAGAAGAGATTTTTTCTACAGGGGCAAACGACGTTTTGGTAGTAAAAAATAAAAAAGAGGAGATACTTATTCCTTTTATCAAAAAGGTTATAAAAGAGATTAATCTGGAAAAAAAATTTATGAAAGTTAATCTGCCCGAAGGATTGCCCAAATACAAAAATGAATAATTACAAAAAAGAGTTATAATGATTTTTGCAGCCCTTACAATATTTCCGGAACTTTTTAACGATTTTAAAAAATACGGAATTATAGGAAGAGCCGTTAAAAATAACATCATTAAAATAAAAACATACAACATAAAAAATTTTGCAAAAGGAAAACATAAAATAACGGACGACCGCCCTTACGGAGGCGGTTATGGCATGGTAATGAAACCGGAACCGCTTGCGGAAGGAATAAGGGCGGCTAAAAAAGATTTGAAAACGGCAAAAACCATACTATTAACTCCGCAAGGAAAACCTTTTAATCAAAAAACCGCAATTATGCTTTCGGCTGAAAAAGAGATAATATTTGTATGCGGCAGATATGAAGGCGTTGACGAACGAATATATTCCGATTTTATTGACGAAGAGCTTTCAATAGGAGATTTCGTATTAACAGGCGGCGAAACACCTGTAATGGCGGTAATAGATGCGCTTACAAGACTTTTGCCCGAAAGCTTGGGATGTAAAAATTCTGCAAATAATGACACTTTTTCCGACAATCTTATAGAGTATGCTCATTATACCAGACCGGAGACCTTTGAAGGCAAAAAAGCGCCTGATATACTTTTATCCGGAAACCATAAAGCTATTGAAAACTGGAGGCTTGAAAATGCTTTGAAAAGAACCTTTTTAAAGCGTTACGATTTACTGGAAAAAAGAAGTTTCTCTGACAAAGAGATAAAAATATTGAAAAATTGGCAGGCGGATATTCAAAAATTAATAAATGCAGGCAGCGCTTAAACATGGAGGAAAAAACAAAAATCAACATATCTCCTTCGGCGTATATAGCATTACTGCATTATCCTGTACAAAATAAAAAAGGAGAAACAATAGCTTCCGCTATAACCAATCTGGATTTGCATGATATAGCGAGAGCCTCCAAAACTTACGGAGTAAAAGCTTTTTATGTTATTACTCCTTATAAAAACCAAAAAAATCTTGCGGAAAAAATCGTTTCGCACTGGGTTACAGGGTACGGTTCGACATATAATCCCGAAAGAAAAAAAGCGATTGAGTTGATAAAAATAAAAAAAACATTTAATGAAGCGGTTAATGAAATAAAAATAAAAGAGAAACAAAAACCTAATGTGGTAATCACTTCTGCAAAAAAGAGTAACAACATGATAAGTTATCCTCTTATACGCAGTAAAATCAAAGACGGTTCGCCTTATGTTTTTGTTTTCGGAACGGCTTGGGGTATTTCGGCAGATTTTATGCAAGAAGCCGATTTTATACTTGAACCTATAAGAGGAAATACCGATTATAACCATCTTTCGGTAAGATCCGCTGTTTCAATAATATTAGACAGGCTTATAGGAAAAGAAGAACCTAAACAATTCCTATAGAAAAAAATATCTTTCTACAGGAACAAATAAAAAGGAATCTATTATCATTATGGAGATAATAAAAAAATTAGAACAAGAAATGATGCGCGTTGATATACCGGACTTTGGAGCCGGAGATACCATTAAAGTTTACGTAAAAATCAAAGAAGGCGAAAAAGAGCGTATTCAGATTTTCGAAGGGGTTGTTATCAGCAAACGCAACGGCGCGGCGAACGCTTCCTTTATAGTAAGAAAAGTATCTTACGGAGTAGGAGTAGAGCGCGTCTTTCCGCTACATACTCCTGCTATTGATAAAATAGAATTGGTTACAAGAGGGAAAATCCGCAGATCCAAAATATATTATCTACGCAAATTAAGAGGAAAAGCCGCAAGAATTAAAGAGGTTAGAACAAACTTCTAATCCTTCCAATAAAACGCCCACAACTATATTATAGGCGCAAAAAAGGATGATTATAAAGGAGATATCCAAAATTTTTTGCAATAAAACACAAGAGACGTTGCATACAACGTCTCTACTTTGCAACTTTGTATCTTAATTATAAAAATATGAAACAGGACCTTTGGCTTTTTGAAAACAAAGCTTATAAAAAAGGCTTTTTAAAAATTGCCGGAATCGACGAAGCCGGCAGAGGACCTCTGGCCGGTCCCGTTATATCCGCAGCGGTTATCCTTCCCAAAACTTTTGAAAACAACGATATAACCGATTCCAAAAAATTAACCGGTAAAAAACGGGAAGTCCTATATAACTTAATTTATCAAAAAGCGGTTTCCATAGGCATAGGGATAGTTGATAATATCTCCATAGATAATATAAACATCTTACAAGCCTCCCTTTTATCTATGCTTATAGCCGTTAAAAACCTCAATACCCGTCCGGATTTTCTTTTAATAGACGGCGCTCATAAAATTAATACGAATATTTGTCAGTCTCCGATTATCAAAGGAGATTCTTTAAGCATATCAATTGCTTCCGCTTCAATAATAGCAAAAGTTACAAGAGATAGAATAATGGAAAAATATCACGTCAAATATCCTTTATATAATTTTGATAAAAACAAAGGGTATCCTACCAAAAAACATAAAGAGGCAATAGCCGGCTTCGGGCTTACTCCTATCCATAGAAAAACCTTTAAAGGAGTAAAAGAGCATATAGAATAACATGTTAAATAAATACCAAAAATACGGAATGGAATCCGAAACCGCAGCCGTAAAATATTTGGAAAAAAAAGGCTACAAAATAATCGAGAGAAACTTTAGAACAAAATTCGGCGAAATAGATATTATTGCAAAAGATAAAGATACAATTGCATTTATAGAGGTAAAAGCAAGAAAAAACCAAAACTTCGGAAGCCCTAAAGAGAGCATAACCTATACTAAAAAGAAAAAACTTTCCAAATCAGCGCTTTTTTATTTAAAAAGTTCCAAACAAATGAATGTAAAAGCAAGATTCGATGTAGCGGTAATAAAATCTTTTACCGACTCTCAAAATCCTGATATTGAATTAATAAAAAACGCCTTTTTAACCGCTCATTAAAAATATTTTATTGCAAAGTATAGCCATCAGCGCTATAGGTAATCCATGGAAAAGTTAATGACAAAACATTTTTCAAAATGGTCGGTAAAACGGAATATCCCCAAAAATGAACTTTTAAAAGCCGCAACAGAAATTGAAAACGGAAATTTTGAAGCAAACCTCGGCGGACATATATACAAAAAAAGAATCCGTTTTAAAGGACAAGGCAAAAGCGGAGCAGGACGAACTATTATATGTTATAAAAAAAAAAATGGCAATTTTTGTGCATGGATTTGCTAAAAATGAAAAATCAAATTTATCCGTAAATGAACTTAACGCTTTTAAAGAATTATCTAAAATTTTGTTTGAGTTATCTAACGAAAAAATAGAAATAGCCATAAAAAACGGAGATTTAATAAAGGTGAAATCATGAGAAAATCAATAGCAGAATCAATTGTAAATACAGTTAAAGATTTAAATAAAAACGGTTTGGTAGATGATATTACTATGAAAAATATCCAAAAGCTTTGTATTCCGGAAGTGAGCGAATATTCTCCGGAAAAAATTATATTCATAAGAAAAAAATTCAGATTAAGCCAAGCGGCTCTTGCCAGTATCTTTAATATAAGCCCTTCTACCGTTCAAAAATGGGAAAGAGGAAATAAAAAACCGACAGGTTCGTCAAAAAAATTATTAGATATTATAGAAAGAAAAGGAATGGAAGCTTTTATATGAATATTTCCTGTAAAACCGTTGTATTTTACTTAAAATTATGGCGTAAAAATCTTATATTTTAATGAAATTAAATAAAAAAATTTCCGAAAACATACTCTATATTGTCGCAACCCCAATAGGCAACATCGAAGATATTACCGTAAGAGCAATAAATATCTTAAAACAGGCAAGCCTCGTTGCAGCGGAAGATACGCGGCGGACATCCGCTCTATTTTCGCATTACAATATAACAACCCCTCTTATCTCATATTACGAACAGAATGAGGATAAACGTTCGGACATTTTAATCCGAAAACTTAAAAACGGCGCCTCCGTAGCTTTGGTATCCGATGCAGGCACTCCGTTAATATCTGATCCCGGATACAGATTAGTAAAAAAAGCCGTCCGAAATAATATAAAAATAGTTCCTATTCCCGGAGTTTCCGCAATAACCGCATCCTTAAGCGCTGCGGCGCTGCCTACCGATTCCTTTTTTTTCAAAGGATTTATGCCGAAAAAAAAACAAAAAAGAATAGAGGTTATAAAAGAGCTTAAAGAATACAAAGCAACCTTAATCTTTTATGAATCTCCTATGCGGATTAAAAACTTTATAAAAGAATTATTAGAAATTATAGGAGACAGAGACGCTGTTCTTGCAAGAGAAATAACAAAAACCTATGAAGAATTTATAAGAGGCAATCTTTCCGACATTTTAAATAACCTTAATGTACGAGATTCGGTTAAAGGAGAATGTACCTTACTTGTTGCCGGAAAAACCGAAGAAAATTTAACGGACGATTTATTTTTAAAAGAGCTGGAGCATCTTTTATTAAAAGATAATAAAAGACTATCCGAAGCTGTAAAAGATATAACCGATAAATATAAAATTTCAAAAAAAATCGTATATGATAAGGCGGTTAAAATAAAAAAGGAGCTGGATACAACGCTTGAAGATAAACAGATTAACGGATAAAATTTTATCCGTTAATCTGTTATTTAGGGTGATAGATTGTAATTTCTTCGCTATGCAACATTTTTATTCAATCTTGGCTTGCGCGCAGGAAATGATATCCGCTCTTGTGGCGCATAAGAGAATATCTCTTCAAATTATTTTTCTAACAGCGGATACCCCATCTCTTCTCTTTGTTTAAGATAGGTATGAGCGCAGCTTCGGGCTAAACTTCGTATGCGTCCTATATATCCGGTTCTTTCCGTTACGCTGATTGCTCCGCGCGCATCTAACAGGTTGAATATATGAGAACATTTTAAACAGTATTCATAAGCAGGCAAAACCAAAGCCTCTTTTATTATTCTTGCCGCCTCTTTTTCATACATATTAAAGAGTTTTTGCAACATATCTATGTCCGCTTTTTCAAAATTATAGGTTGACTGCTCAACTTCTTGTTTATGATGAACGTCTCCGTAGGTTATTTTATCGTTCCATTTTAATTGAAAAACATTGTCTGTTTTTTGCAGATACATAGCTATCCGCTCAAGACCGTAGGTTAATTCTACGGATATCGGACGTAATTCTACGCTGCCTGCAAGCTGAAAATAGGTAAATTGGGTTACCTCCATTCCGTCAAGCCATACTTCCCAGCCGAGTCCGGAGGCTCCAAGCGTGGGAGATTCCCAATCATCTTCTACAAATCTTATATCATGATCTTCCGATTTAATTCCGAGGGCTTTTAAACTTTCAAGATATAACTGTTGAACGTTTTCGGGCGAAGGTTTTAATATTACCTGATACTGATAATAATGCTGTAATCTGTTAGGATTTTCTCCATATCTTCCGTCCGTAGGACGTCTTGAGGGCTGAACATAAGCAACATTCCACGGCTCGGGACCAAGCGCTTTTAAAAACGTAAAATGATGAAATGTTCCGGCGCCCACTTCTAAATCATAAGGCTGAACAAGTATGCAGCCTTTTTTGCTCCAAAATTGTTCCAAATTTAATATTACATCCTGAAAGTTCATTTTTTATTTTCTCCTTTTTGCGTCTAAATATTTCTATCCATAACGCTTCCTCTGTTTCCCGCCTCTGCTCTTGCGGTAACTCCGGTATAATCTATTTCGGTATTTAACATATAAGCATTATCAACCGGCGTAAGAATGCTTTCCCATTTTTTACGCAGCCTGCTAATATTTTCGGCTTTTCCTATAGCCCATAAGCAGCCGCCCCCGCCAGCGCCTGTAAAACGAGCGCCGCATTCGGCTTCTCTCGCTGCCGTAACAAGTTTTTCGCCGGTATTGTTAAAAAGTTTTTCGGTTAATTTTCTTCTTAATTCGGTTTCCAGATTCATAAGAGCGGCTGCAGTTTCAATATCGCCTTTTTCTATTGATTCGGCAAACTCGGGAGTAATATCGGCAATTTTACGCCATATATCAACATATTTTTTTTCGGAAAAATCTTTTATTAATTTTGAATTTATAATTTTCGAATTATGCTCTACCCCGCAATATGCGGCGATAATCCTATTTTTAAGGCTGTTTTTATCAGTTATAATCTCTTTTCTTATAAAAGGAGAAGCTATTTTATTTTTATTCCATTCCCACAGATTAACTCCTCCGTATCCTGCAGCAAGATGATCCTGCATTCCGCACAAAGATTTCAAAGCTTTTTCTTCAAGTTTATAAGCAAGCAATACCGTATCATATACAGACAGGTTATAACTTTTAAGTTTTGAAAATCCGTATATTAAGGCGACTGTTGCAGACGAAGAACCTCCGAGTCCGCTCTTCGGAGGGGATGTGGAATCTATTTTTATATGTATTCCTTTTATATTAAAATGTTTTGCCGTTAAAAATATGATGCCCAAAGGTCCGTCGTAACGAACTTTATCGTAAAAAAATTCTATAGGTTCAAATCCTTTGGAACTTACCTTTATCTTATCTTCCGAATAAGGCTCTATGGTTACTTCCGTTCGCAAATTAAGCGCTATATTAAAGGTGGCGACTCTTTTGTTTTTAAACAGATTATGAAATATTTTAATGTCTAGGGTTCCGCCCAGATCCACTCTACACGGAGCCGAGGCTTTAATTACAGGATTTGCCGATTTTATCATAATTATCCTACTTCTTTTAAAAACTTAAGGCTGTTAAACTCTTTTCCAACATAATATCCAATAAAATGTTCCATCAAATTGGTTGCCTGCTGCAAACAGTATTCTGTAAATTTCATTTTTAAGACTTTTTCAATCTCTTTGTCTTGAACCCATAAAAGCTGTTTTACGGTACCTTTAAAAAGAGGGATATTTTTTTTATTTCCGCTATTGCAATTTTCGCAAATAACCGAGCCTTTTTCAATATCAAAAAACAGTTTTTCTCCTTTTATGCGGTTTATTTCGCTTTTACATTTGCAGCATTTTTCAAGTTGCGGTTTTATTCCGGAAATATTGGCAAATCGTATCTGAAATATTATATTAGCGGCAGTTTCGGAGATAAGATTTTTATCTATCATGTCAAGGAGTTTATAAAATAATATGTAGAGCTGTTTTTCTATTACCGAACTTTCAACCGATTTGTTTATTATTTCCGCCCAATAGCTAGCATAAGCGGTTTTTAATATATTTTTTTTTATTTCCATAAAAGAATGAGACAGGCAAACTTCCGTTAGAATTAATAATCCTTTGTTTCTGCCGGATGTTGTAACTATATTTAATTCCCCAAACGGCTCTAAAACAGAGGCAAAACGTTTTTTACTTTTTTTGGCATATTTTGCCATAGCGGTAATTTTGCCATAATTTAAAGTAAAAAATGTAATTATAAGATCGAAATCGCCGTATTCGATTCTTTTTAATATTATTGCGGGCGAAGATAATATTTTCATACTGTCCTGTCAAGCGAAGCGAGAAATCCCTTTATTATTTTTATAATCATCCCTTAAAAATTTGACATTATGTAGAGACGTTGCATGCAACGTCTCTACCGTCCTTTATATTTTGAAATTAAAAAATTAAAAGCCGTTTTCTTTATTTCTTTGACCCTTTGTTACTCCTTTATACAGGACAAATTAAAAATAAATTCCGTCCATTCCCCTTTTTTACTTTCAACGTTTAATCTTCCTCCATGATTTTC
>JAFDMF010000007.1 GCA_019306065.1 Deltaproteobacteria bacterium | reverse complement strand
GGTAATCGCTGCCGTAAGCGTTGTCTTACCATGATCTATATGGCCTATTGTGCCTACATTAATATGCGGCTTAGTCCTCTCAAATTTCTCTTTTGCCATCTTTTATTATCCTCCCTAAATTTAGATTCCTTATTTCGGAAGCCCGCGACCGGAATTGAACCGGTGAACCTCTTCCTTACCAAGGAAGCGCTCTACCGACTGAGCTACGCGGGCGCTGACTAAACTTAAAAATTGGAGCGGGAGACGAGACTCGAACTCGCGACATTCAGCTTGGAAGGCTGAAGCTCTACCAACTGAGCTACTCCCGCATTGAGAAGCAGTATATTTTTAATTTCTCATATCTATCTGCTTAATTAATATATATTACATGAAAAGCGAATAATCGCGGGAAGCCATGTAATATAAACGATTTTACCTTATTAATAATCTCCCACATAAGACTTACAATAAATTTTTATGGTGGTGGGGGGAGGATTTGAACCTCCGAAGGCTTCGCCGACAGATTTACAGTCTGTTCCCTTTGACCGCTCGGGAACCCCACCATCGTAAAAGCCAGCGGAGGGACTCGAACCCCCGACCCACTGATTACAAATCAGTAGCTCTACCAGCTGAGCTACGCTGGCGCAAATAATATTTGCTCCTTTTTTTATTACTATCAACAATTTTTTAAAAAGCAATAAAGTGACCGCGTTTTTAAAACTGTTCCTTTTAGACTTCTTTTGGTAAAATAGCAAATATAAAAATGGGCTATTATATTCTATTTAAAAGCCTTATTCGGACTTAAAAAGCAATTTTCGGATATAATCTTCTTATTTTGAATTTTATCTTTGTCTTTTACATTAACCTGTATAATATTAGCGTAAAATTTTATAATTTTCTATTAAAAAATCGAATTAAACGGCAATCTATTCCATTATCGCTAATTTTAATTATTTTTTTTATATATCGGTTTCAAAAAATCGTAACCTCTCAAAAGGTATAAATTATATATTCTATCAGCAGCGTCTCTTTCTCCTTATAATTTATATAAAATTCATAACATTTTTCCACAATATCTTTTACAAGCCCGTCCCACCCTTTGCAGCCTATTATTTTTGAAACTCCGGCTCCGAAAAAAACCGCCAGTTTCTTATTGTTCACCGCCTCCTTAATCTCAACAGGAAGAGAAAAATTTGGAAATATATCTTTGCTCATAAGTTATATTATACCTATTTTATCCATTTTTCACTATCGGATACGCCGGTTAAAATTTGTTTTACGGAGTTAAATGCTTTTTCCGCAATTTCTATTGCATATTTACAAATTTCTTCATCCGGCTCAAAATCCGGAAGCACATTTCCAAGCGGATATTTGGAGGGCAGATCAATCGTATTTAAAAAATCACACTCATCATCGGATATATCAACATCCAATCCGTTATTACGCGACAAATATTTTAATTCAAGCATATCGTAAGTTCTTTTAATCTTAATTGATTTCTCAATAAATATTAATTTAAGGGCTTTTTCAACCGACTGTTGAACATTTTGAAGGCATGGATTACACAAACAACTTTCAAAAAAAATCTTTAAAGAATCTAAATTTTCTATGGTATAATTTTGCCAATCTTTCGTTTCATTTTTCATAAATCGTTTCGCAGTAAGATACTTCATCTAAAAACGCCACGGACGAACCGGTTTTAATTGTAAAAATGTCTATAGAAAATTTTTCTAATAAGTCTCGGATAAATTTCCGATATTTTAAAGCAAGAGACAAATAACTATTATTGCTGTTTCTGGCTCGTTGGACAGGGCGTCTCGGATTTTATTTTTAAAAATCTTTTTCTGATTATTTGTAATACTCATTTTTTACGGATAAAATTAAAATATTAATTTTTTTGCGTTAATCTTATTTTTTTTATAATAAAAAATCAATAGATTGAAAAAAAACTAGATACAGAGATACAAAGCGACAAAGATATAAGTTGGACATTACCCAAAAAGTAGATAAGTAATAGTAATAAATAGTAAAATAAAAAAAAGGAGGGAAGACGTCCAATATGTCCATTTCTTCCTTTGTATCTCTGTATTTTTGTATTTAAAAAAAATATATTGTTTTTTTTATCCTTTTGAAATATTGACGCTGATAGCAAAATTAAAAAAATAAAAGGAGTCTTATTTAATATTATGGCAAGAATTACTATAGAAGATTGTTTAAAGCAGATACCGAATCGTTTTACGCTGGTAAATGCAGTATGCAAGCGGGTAAAACAGATAAGAGACGGTTCCGAATTTCTTATAACCTCTACAAAAAATGAAGATATTGTTGTATCTTTACGAGAGATAGCCTCAAAAAAGATTAGTCTTCAAGAAATATCCGAACAAAAAACAGTATAAAAAAATGATAGATGTTCAGAATCAATATGATAACAGAAATATTCCTATAGATAAGGTAGGAATAAAGAATCTTAAATATCCTGTACGGGTTTTGGACAGAACAAAAGGGTATCAAAGCACAATAGCTAATATTAATATGTATGTTGATCTGCCTCATGATCATAAGGGAACTCATATGAGCCGTTTTGTAGAGCTGCTTCAGCTTTTCAGGACAGAGATTTCTTTATACGCATTTTCAAATATTTTGGAAGAAATGAAAAAGCAGTTGGATGCGGATGCTTCTCATATTGAAATATCTTTTCCTTATTTTATAGAAAAAAAAGCGCCTGTAAGCGGCGCGGCTGGCTTGATGAATTACAACTGCCGAATAAATGGCTCAAGCTACCCTAAAGGTAATATTGATCTTATATCCGAAGTTTTTGTTCCTATATCTTCGGTATGCCCATGCTCCAAAGAAATCAGCGAAAACGGAGCGCATAATCAAAGAGGCAAGGTTCATTTAAGTATAAGGTTTAAAAAATTCGTATGGATTGAAGATTTGATAGAGCTGGTGGAAAAGGAGGCTTCATGCGACGTGTTTTCGGTTTTAAAAAGGGAAGATGAAAAGTATGTAACCGAAAAAGCGTTTAATAATCCAAAATTTGTAGAAGATATAGTAAGAGATATAGCCCAAAGATTAAAAGAAGATAAAAATATCACTTGGTTTAACTTAAGCGCTGAAAATTTTGAATCTATTCATAATCATAGCGCTTATGCTTTTATTTCAAGCGATAATCTTGCCTCGCTTTTATAATACGCTTTCCTGCCTCTTTAATGAAAAATTTTCCTTTGTCTTTTTATAATCATACGTTAAAAAGCGCTGTATAACAAAAAATTATGAAAATTTTAACAGCGGGAATACTTACAGTATTTCGAGGATTAAAACTTGAGCATAACGCAAAAAATGAGCAAAAAAGGAAGTTATGCAACGCTCTTTTTATCAGCTAATTTTACTTCTAACCGCTTTTATAACTTTATATATGTTTCCCCAATTATCGTTCAAAATTATAACATAAGGAAACATTTTGTCTTTTTTCTTTAAATATCCTATACGCGCTCTTACTCCGTTAAGAGTGCCTGTTTTGTAATAATCGTTTCCGCGTCTTTTCATAAGCTTATAGTGAGGGAAAAATTTAAGCAGTATGCTATACATTTTTGAAGCAGATACTCCGTTTACTCGAGATAATCCGGAGCCCTCGTCTATTTTCATGCCGCTTGCTCCCAAATATTCGTATATTGCTTTTGCTCCTTTTTCCAAACTTGCTGGAGCCCCGTATTTTTTTGCCCCTGTTGCCAGAAACAATTGATTTGCAACATAATTGTTTGAATAATAAAGCATATATCTTATTACTTTCTTTAACGAATACGGAGAGTAAAAAGTATGAATAAGCTCGTCTTTGGTTCTATTTATTTCGCCGAATTTAACCTTTCCTTTTATATTGCAGTTATTTTTTTTTAAAAAATAATCGAAAAGCTTCCCTGCATAAAGAACGTTTTTATCGTAATCAGGAGTAAGGCTGATTCTTCCTTTGGTCATATTAGATGATATTATACGTTCTATAACAAAAGGCAGAAGAGGCGTTTGAGCCTCCGCGCTTACATAACCTTCTCCTTTTTTTTGAAAAGTTACGCTGTTAAAATTAGCGCATAAAGCGCCGTTAAGCGATTCATAGGCGTGAAAAGATTTGCCGTTTCCGTTGATTTCGGCAGGCTTAAAATATGTAGCGTCTAATATAATATAATTGATGGAATTGATTTTTTTTGCAATACTGGAAGCCGCGTCGTCTATAAATTGAGAAATTAAAAACGGATCCCCGTAACCTTTTATTTTAAGGTTATTGTCGCTTGTAATATAAAAATCGGTTTTAAAATGAAAATCTTTGCCAAAATAATTGATTGCGGCAATAGCGGTAATAACCTTTAAAGAGGAGGCGGGAACTAATTTTTGATAAATATTTTTTTTATATAAAATTTTTCCCGAACTATTTCCTATTAAAACCGCATCATTTTTTCCGAGCAGCCTGCTTATGCTGTCTGCATAAGCAAAACCGCGCTGGTCGATAAAAAATAACGCAAGAAATATTAATGAATATACAAAATTCTTTTTTCTCATTTGTTCTTATAGTTACAAAATTGTAAAGTAAAAACGTTATATGCCCTGTCTTTACAGATCAGATATTTAAAACATAGTCTATCGTTTTAACCAGACACAGCAAATTTCAGTCAATTATGAAATTTCTCCTCGCTTCGTTCGTCGATATTATACGGCAAAAAAATTTCTTCTTGTCCTGTCGAGTAAAGCAAAAAACCTTTTTTTATAATTTCGTAAGCAACATTGTAGAAGGAGCTAATATAAAATTCTTATCCTTATCAGCAATCCCCTTTAACATCTCAACATTAACAACATTATCGGGTTTGAGTAATATCGCTTTTTCAAAAATTTTCAACCATTCCGAAGATATAGCCGGCATTTTCTTGCTTCTATGAGTGAGCAATGCAAACCAGATTTGAAAATTTTTTGTTTCTGCAAACTTTTTAAATTCTTCCAATTCTTTTGTGTCGCTACTAAAAGAAAAACCGTCTATTATTACCAAATTCGGCTTAAAGATATCTTGTTCGGTAAGATCAAAAAGTCTTTCCATAAAAATCGGTATTCCGAATTGCTCGGCTTTAAAGGTCATAATAAATCTTTTCGGAAGAAGCTTTTCAAAAACAGCCTCTGCATCCTGCCATTTTATGCCGGAGATATCCGTAATATTTTTAAACGTCTCTTCATACCAAAGAGATACCTTTTTTAATGAATCGTCTATACTTACATGAAGTACATTTTCATTTTTTAAAAGTCCGTCAATGGCTATTTGAACCAAAAAAGCGGTTTTACCTACGCCGGCTCTTGCCAAAACCGCTCCGAAAGTTAGGTTTTCGGATATATCGCCCAAAAGTTTAATCGGGCTTTTAAAAACAAGATTATTATCTGTCATTTTTTATAAGATTCCTTTCCTACAACGGAATGCCAGCTTAAAAGCGAACCGGCTATAATAAAAACGCATCCGCTCCAAACATTTATTCCTGGTATGGTTTTTAAATAAATACAACTTACTACGGTTGAAAAAAAAGGTATGAAATAAGAACAGGACGCCACAAGTATAATCTCTCCTTGCTGCATTGCCATATCCCAAAAAACATAAGAACATACCGTAATCAAACCGAACATAATAATTTCTGCTGCGGTTTTTACTTCAAACTGATTTTTCTCCGTAATCAACAAACCGATTATAGTAATAATTATTCCTGTTATCAAGACAAATAAAGGAACAACTCCGATTGCTTTCGGATCGCCCCAAAGTCTTGCCAAATTAGAATACAACCCCCAAGTTATTGCGGCGGTAAAGCCGAAAATATAGGCTGCCGGATTGTTCATAAAATTAGCGGCAAAAGAAGCAAACGAAACAGAATCGGCTTTGGTCATAACCGAAAAAATCCCGAAAAGCGCAAGTAAAGTTCCGGGTATAAGCTTATAATCCGCTTTAACAGATAAAATAAATATGGAAAATACAATGGTAAGCGGAGTCCATAAATAATTGACAAGCCCAAGCTCTATTGATTGAACTCTGTTATTGGCAAGCCCTACGGCAAGAAATAAAGAGATGGTATAAATTAAAAAAAGCCCTCCGCAGCCGAATAAATAATTTAAAGGAACCTCTTTTATACTCTTTAACGGATGTTTTAAAAAAAGTCTGATTACCGCTATAATGCCTCCTGCAAGATATGCGGCGCCTCCGCCTGTAATCGGTCCCATCTGTTCCGAAATACTGCGGATAAGAGCAACGTTAGCGCTCCATAAGATTATGGCGCAAAAACCGAAAATGGTATATCGGTTGATTTGGCTGACATCGGTTTTATTCGGCATAACAAACTGTTTTTAAATAGAAAAAAATTATTGCTTTTTAATAACCATATCTTCGGCAACTTTTCTGTAAGTTGTAAACTCCATTGTAAATTGAGCGGTTCCTTTTGTAAGAGAACGCAATACCGTAGAATATCCGAACATCTCGGATAACGGAACTTGCGCCTCTATAAAACAAAATGCCCCTTCGTCGTGAGAGCCTATTATTATGCCGCGTCTTTGATTTAAACTTCCTATAACCGGTCCTTGAAACTCTGCCGAACTCTCTACTACAACCTTCATTATAGGTTCTAATACTATAGGAGAAGCTTTTGCATAGCCTTCTAAAAACGCCCCTTTTGCAGCGGCAAAAAAAGCCATTTCGCTGGAATCCACCGCATGAGAAGCGCCGTCGTTTACTACTATTTTTATGCCTGTAACCGGAAATTTATGTTTTGGTCCTTTTTTTATAGACTCTCTAAAACCTTTTTCGCATGCAGGTATAAACTGAATAGGTATTGCTCCGCCTTTTATCTTATTTTCAAAAACAAAATCTTCGTCCGTTACAGGCTCTATCCATCCTGCAATTCTTCCGAACTGCCCAGCTCCGCCGGTCTGTTTTTTATGAACATAATTAAATACCGCTTTTCTGGTAATTGTTTCTTTATATGCAACCTGCGGTTTGCCCGTATCTATTTCCGCTCCGTATTCTCTGCGCATTCTTTCGATGTATACTTCAAGATGAAGCTCGCCCATACCCTCTATAATGGTTTCGTTTGTATCCTGATTTATAAAGGTTTTAAAAGTAGGGTCTTCTTTTGTAAATCTGTTTAAAGCTTTGGACATGTTAATCTGGTTTTTGTTATCTTTAGCAAAAATAGCAAGAGAAATTACAGGATCGGGAACAAACATCGAAGTCATAGAAAAATTTGAGCCGAGAGAAACAAATGTGTCGCCGGAAGAGCATTCTATTCCAAACAATGCGCCTATATGTCCTGCATTTATAGCTTCAACATCCTCCATCTGATTTGCGTGAAGCTTTACAAGTCTGCCTATTTTAACCTTTTTGCCTACTCTTATATTAAATACGGTATCTCCTTTTGCAAGCTTGCCCTGATAAACCCGAACATAGGTAAGCTGTCCGTATCTTCCGTCTTCAAGTTTAAAAGCGTAAGCTGCCAAAGGCTCGTTTATATCCGCTTTAAGCTCTATCGACATCTCGTCATTATCCATATCCAACGCTTCGTTTTTAACTTCGTCAGGAGACGGCAGATAATAACCTACAGCGTCAAGCAAAGGCTGAACTCCTTTGTTTTTATATGCGGAACCGAGCAAAACTGGAGTTAATTCGCGACGCAAGGTTCCTATTCTTACGGCGTCTATTAAAAGAGTTTCCGTTACTCTGTCTTCAAGCGCTGCTTCGGTAAGCGGGTCCGAAAAAATAGACGCCGCGTCAATAAGCTCTTCCCTTTTTGCTTCTGCTTCTGCAACAAGATTATCCGGTATGTCTTCTATCTTAACCTCTTCGCCGTTTGAGCCTTCAAAATATATCGCCTTCATCTTTACAAGATCCATAACCCCTTTAAAATCAGCTTCAAGCCCTATAGGTATTTGCAAAGCAACCGCATTATGCCCTAATTTTTCTTTCAGCTGCTTTATTGCTCTAAAAGGCGAGGCTCCGCTTCTGTCGCATTTGTTAATAAATGCAATACAAGGCGCCTTATACCTTTTCATCTGCTGATCTACGGTAATTGATTGAGACTGAACTCCGCCTACGGCGCACAAAACAAGGATTGCGCCGTCTAAAACCCGTAAAGCCCTTTCAACCTCTATTGTAAAATCCACATGTCCGGGAGTATCTATTATATTAATCTCATGACCGCTCCACTGGCAGTAAGTAGCCGCGGATGCGATTGTAATGCCGCGTTCTTTTTCAAGCTCCATAGAATCCATAGTAGCGCCTACGCCGTCTTTGCCTTTTACATCGTGAATTGTATGAATTCTGTCGGTATAAAAAAGAATCCGCTCCGTAAGAGTTGTTTTGCCGGAATCAATATGAGCGCTTATACCGATATTTCTTACTTTTTGAATCTCGTTTTTCATAAATTGTTTCTCTTTTCTATCCTATTATAGCCAATAATAAAATAATTATCCCCCGATATATCTTTTAAAAAAGGAGGCATAATGAAATCTGTTTTGTCAGGAACTGAAAACCCGCAACTTAAAACATAAGCGCAGGCAGTAAAGCGCGCATTAGTTAAGCTTATTCGGAAGTTTTATTATTAAAAATTTCATCTTCATTATAATATCAATATTTAAGTTGCAAAAATACGGAAAACAAAACCTGCAAATCCGTATTTTATGATTAAAATTTTACAAATTAGTTATTGTAAAAAATCCAATCCCCAATTTTAAATGTAAAGGGCGTATAAATTATAAAAAAAGAATTTAGTCAAGAGTAAAAATTGGTTTATAAAAAAATGCAATGGGCAGACTAACAAACCTGCAAAAAATTTTATTAAAATTTTAATCATAACTTATCATAATAAATCGGGGTCCGAACAATGCCGAAGCTTACTTTGGCAATTTCATCGTTGAAATGAGTAATGTCATCGTTGATATTGATCATTTGAAGGTTAAAACGGCTTGTTTAAAGGATGAAATATAAAGGGAGCGTAAATTACCCTTTGCTTTGTTTGTAGATTTGGTTTGCATTACGCTTATTTAACGCTGTTTTCTATAATTTTTATTTCCTCTTCCGTAAGATTGTAAAGTTTGTAAACGAGTTGGTCTATTTGGTCTTCTAATACTGTGCAATCTTTGCCGAGTTTTTTTTGTTCATCAATTTTTTGAACCAAGTCAATAAATAGCTGCTGCTCTTTAGTTGAAATCTTCTTGATTGGCACTTGATTTAGAACATTAGATGAATATGAATAATAACCTCCTGCTTTAAGAGATGCTCTACTTTGAATAAAAAATTTAGTAACTAATGAATTTAAAATTGCTAAAACAAAATTTATGTTCAATTCATCATTACTAATTGTAATTGCAAAAACTCTTGCACAACTAAAGCCTGCTCCCGATCTGTCAATACAAAACTTATGATCCTTTACTTCCCCTGGCGATACAATTTTCAACTGATTATAAATACTTTTTTGTCCAAATCTAGTAAGTGAAAACCATCCTTCTTTATCTGCGAACAACTTTCGGCTATCTTTTCTTTTCAGAAGTTCACTTTTATTTCTAACCAAATATTTATATGCAATTGGATACTTTATTCGCAATTCTTTTTCTTTTAATAAAATGGTTTTTCCGTTTTCAAATTTATAAGGATAAATTACGTGTTTTGTTGGTGCATTACAATAGTATTTAGAACAGTCATTTGCCCTAATAACTGGTAGAATAACTTCATTTTCAAATCCGTATTTTTCAATATCTTTTTTATCAAACATTAGATATTTATCCATTCCAGTAATAAGACCCGCCCAAGATTTACCGAATTCTTTTAAAGTTGAAAACCCCTTAAGTTTATCAATTAGTCTTATATTCTGGTTTGAGGATAAAATCCAATTATCTGTAGTAAGTTTTTTGAAGTCAATTAATTCTGTTTGATAATTAAATATCTTAGCTTCTTCTAGTTTATTAACCTTGTAATACTCCAAGTCATCAGGTTTGTCCTTTTGAAACTGAAATATACTTACATAGGTTAATGCTTCTTCAAATACTGGCAAATCACCAAAATTAATTATTTTAAAAACCCTATAATCTTCTTTCAAGAACTTTCGAATTGCAAAACCATATTCAGTCGTAAGAAATTGATTTGAGGTAATATAGGTTGCAAACCCCTTTTCTTTTAAAAGTTTTTTGGAAAGTTCTATGAATATTATTGAAATATCAATTCGTTTTAAAGCAACTTGAAAATTAGCCTTATAATAATCTATTAATTGACATTCCAATTCCTGAACTCTGATATACGGCGGGTTGCCGATAACTATATCAAAGCCTATAAAATCTCCGTTATCATTTAAAACTTCCGGAAACTCAAAACGCCACTCAAAAGCGTTATCAAAAATTTTATTAGATCTTATCGCCTCAATTTCGGCTTTTAACCTTTCTTTTTTTTCGGTAATTTTCGCGACTCTTTCGTTAAAATCCTCTTCATCCTCTTTGCTCATTTCAAAAAGTTTCCCTCTGCTCATTTCAAGAAGCAAATCGCCGTTAAGTTTTTTCAATCTTTTTACTTTCGGGTCGTTTGATGAAATTTCCGCTCTAAAATCTTCTTTAATTTCATTAATCAGCTTTTCCTTCTCTCGCTTTTGCTCTTTATTGTCTGCATTACGGTAAGCGGCAACCGCTATTTTGTAAGTCTCAATATTCCATTTGCTTTTTCTTAATGCTCTGCTTAAATCGGTATCGATGGCAAAACGGCTTACTAATGAGTTTCCGCATTTTATGTTGATATCGATGTTGGGCAGGGTTTCTAACTCGTCGTCGTTTTTGTAGTAAGCGTTTTTTAATAGTTCTATCCATAAACGCAAACGGCATATTTTTACGGAATTGGGATTGATGTCCGCTCCAAAAAGGCAGTTTTCAATTATGGTTTTCTTTTCATAAAAAAGGGTTTCTTGTATGCGTTGGCTCTCTTTGTTTTTATAGTTATACTCAAATAATTCTCCGTCTTCATCGGTTATAATTAATTCGTCATTTACTACTTCTACATTATACTCTTTAAGCCGCCTGCCCGCGCTGTCTTGCAAAATGTTTAAGTCGTTTTTTACGGCAATTATTTCGTTTAGAGCAGAAACCAAAAAGTGTCCGGAGCCTACGGCGGGGTCGCATATTTTTATGTCGTTTATAATGTTGTTTGCTTCTTTGATGTCTTTAATTTTATTGTAAAGTTGATTGAGGTTTTTGCAATTCCATTTTTTTGTTTGGTTAAATTTTTGTATTACGGTTTTCCGAACGGTTTCGCGGCACATATACATTGTGATAAAACCGGGAGTAAAAAAGGAACCGTCTTTGTAACCGTTTATTTTTTCAAATATCAAACCAAGAACCGAAGCGTTTATAAGGGTTTTGTTATCTTCGTCAATTGCTTCGGAACCTTCGCTTGCAAAGTCGTAAGCGTCTAAGAACTTAAATAAGTATTCTAAAGTTAATAAACCGCCCGCTCGCTTTTTGCCTTTATTATCTTTTAAAACGGTTGTTGAAATGATCGGAATTGTTTTATCATCTTTTAGGTTGCTTATAAATAAGGTTGCCTGCTCAAGTTCCGTCGGTTCGAAAAGGGAACTGTTTAAATAGGGTATTTTTTCAAACGCTGTTTTTACGTCTTGGTTTCTTTGGTCATTCTTTTTTGCCAATACTTCAAAAAACAAACTGTTGAGGTCGTCATAATTTTTTATTTTGTTTAAGTTAAGAAACGCGTAAGATTTGTCCCCTTTATGATAAGCGATAAGCTGGGCTTCTAATAATTTTAAAAATAAGATTCTGTTTATCCAAGTAATGCTTAATTCAAGCCCTATATTAAATAAGCGCTCTTGTTGTGCGTCGCCAAATTGGTTTGGATAATCTAATCGGCTTATTTTATCTAAGCTGTCAAGCTGCATTATGGCGCTTTCTAAAATGGTTGCCGAATTTCTTTTGCCTTTTTTGTTTCTTTCAATCAGTTTTTTCCCTTTTTTTTTGGTTTCCGCCAAACCTATAATATGTAATAACTCTGCATAGAAGCTTTTATCGAGGCTGTTGCTGTCGTTTGCAAACGGAAGTTTTAAAAGGTGTTCCGGCGAAAGTAGTTTAAACAATGCAATTAGCTTGTTATCGTCCGCTTTGTCTGTATTGCGAAGCGGCTTTTGATATTGCATAAGATTAAAGTAGGCAAATTCAATTTCTGTTTCAATGTTTCTAATAAACGTCGCCGCAATTTGTTTGTAAAAAAAATCGGTTGTAATGTCCGTCAAACGTCCGCCCTCAAACTCTTTAAATTGTTTTACAAAATTTTTGTTTTGAGCAAACAGGCGTTCAAACAGCGCAGCGTCAAAAATGAACCATTCGTTGATGTTTGTAATAATTAAATGTTTTATTTCAATATTGTTATAAGTAATCCGCTCTCGTAAATAATAAAGCGTTAATTCGTAAAAAGCCTTTGCGCATAGCTTTTCGGTTGTAATCATTTCGCTTTTATTGGCGGGATTTTTTACTTCAAAAATTACGCCGACCGAACTATCCGGCTTGTTTCCGTTACAAATTACAAGATCGTTTCGTCCTTTGGCGTTTATAAAATGGTTTTGTTTGTAGTAGGCGTCTTTTAAAAAATCCGAAATGAGGTTTTTATGAAACTCTTCTGTTTCCGCTTCGTTTATTCTGTCTATTAACCGGATAAGATTGGCTTTGAAACTTTCAATTTCAATCCTGCTTGGTTTTACTTTTAAAAAGGCTTTGTTAAGCGCCTTTCTCGGTTTTACTTTTTTTATTTTCATTTTTTATTTAAGTATTCTTATTCCGCCAGATAAAAGGACGGACAATAATTATCAAACTTTTTATTTATATGTTAAATGTTTTGCCAAAATACCGGAAGGGGTACTTGCGTTTTTATCTAATATTTCGGTATTTGCAAATATAATAAAATTATCTTTGGCTCTTGAAACCGCAACATTTAGCATGTTCGGTTTGTTATCTCTGTCAAAAAACATAACGCCGGAATCTCCTTTGCCATAAACCGCCGAAAATAATATGATCGGTCTTTCCGCTCCTTGCAGGGCGTGAACTGTTCCTAACTTTAATATATAAACGTCAAAGCCGGCTTTTTTCAAAGCATATATCAGGCTGTTTTTTTGACCTACAAAAGGGGTAATTATCCCGACGGCATCCTCAAGTTTCCCGTATTTTGTCTCTATTGCCTTTTTATTGTTTAATAACCAAGCTGCTATTGCTTTAACCTCGTTTAAATTGTATCGGCTTGTATTTGAAACGGTAGAATTTCCTTGAACATGAATGCAGTACATAGGCGGAAAAAGTAGATTCTTCGGCGCTTTTCCTCTTAGCGGTATTAACTGTTTATTATAAGCCAATACATTACAATAATTTATTATTTCATTAAAACAACGTCTATGTTCAACGAGTAGCAGCCCTTTTTCGATTATTCCGTTTTCTTTAAAATTAGAAGCGTTTTGCGCCATTTGCATTATGCTTCCGGTAGAAGCGAGAAATCCTTTCGGGTCAAACGATTTCTCATAAATTAAATCCTTATAATCTTTAATTAGTTCGCGCTTTCTAAGGTTGCCTATATCTATTTTGTTTGTAATGTTCCAAACAGGCTCTATCTGTTTTACGTCTCCTACAACTATGGCTTGTTTGGCAAGCGAAAAAGTAGCGACTCCTATTTCCGGCGAAACTTGTCCGGCTTCATCTACAATTAACAAGTCAATAAAATCAAACAAAGGAGGATTGTCAAAAATATTTCTTCCGTCTTCTCCTGTCTGTAAAAACTTAAAGGAACTAAAGAACCTCGGCGCCATATAAAAAGTGCCTACAAAACAAGGCGTAAGCATTGCTTGTCTTTGCCATCTATTTTTTACCGTATCTTCTCCTTGTTTTTGGGGATCGCAATTATCAACTTGCAAATCGGCTTCAAGCTTTAACAAATATTTTCCTTCCCAAAAGTGTGTTGCAAGTTGAAATGCTTTATGGCGAAGCGAAACGTCCAATTCTTCGTAAAAGCAATTCGGTTCGGAATTATTTTTTATTTTTAACTGCTCAAAATCCCGATACTCCTTTTTGGTTCTATGCGGATTTCCGATAATTGAATTGTCTATTTTCCATTCTTTCCATTTTACAATTGCTTCCAATATGTTTTTTGCCGTTTTTATTTTGGAATCAATCTTTTCAAGTATTGCATACTGCATAAAAACAAATCCGTTTGTTTCTTTTATTAAAGAATCTCTTAATAATATTCTAATTTCGGAGGCTCTGGTTTTTAATGAAGATTTAAAGCCGAAAAAACAGAACAGTTTTCTAAATAACGGCTCGTTTTTAAAATATGATATGATTTTATCTTCCAAAATCTTTAACTTAGAAATATCTATACTAAAAGCATCCTCATTTAAAAAATTTTTAAAATAGTATCGCTTAACTTTTAATTCTTTATTAGCATAATCGGTAAAAAATAATTTTTCGGCATTTAAATATTGATTCCATATTAAAGGAGCTTCTTTGAAAATTGATTGAACTTCAACTATTTCTTTTTGAAGTCTCTTGATTCCGTCGGCAATATTAGAAACTTGTATTCCCAAATAATTTGAACATTGCTCAATAAAAAATTCTTTTGCCTTATTCAGATATAAACTGTTTTCAACTTTATCGAATAATCCGCCTCCATCCAGCTTTTTATAATTAATTCCTTTTAACGCGGCTTCCAATTTTCCGCTTGCGGGCAAATAAGTAGCGTAACCGCTGACTTTAGGCAGCCATCTACCCATAAGCTTTCCCTCTTTTGTATTAGATTTTAAAAAACTGTCGATAATATTTGTAACTGCTTGATTATTGGTTGAACAAGCAAGGATTATAGGCGCCTTATCGCCTTTGATTGCGCTTTCTACAAATTTATTTGCAACAATACTTTGTAATAATGTGGTTTTTCCGGTTCCGGGCGGACCGTTAACGGCAAATACTTTGTCATTAGACTGTAAATAGGTATAAAGGCTTTTTCGTTGAGATATTGAAAGCGGAAACTCATCTCCCATTTGCCCTAAGTGCAACGGATTAACGTTAATAAAATCGGAAACCGCAAGCGGAGGGTTCGGTTTGCGGTTATCAAGGGTTATAAATGTCTTTAATAATTCGGGCAGGCTCTTTTTTTTTAAAATTTTTTCATAAAGTTTAATTATGCTAACGCCCGCATTTATCTCTTCGTTTGGCAATAATATAATCCCGTTTTCAATCGTTTCATATCCCTTGTATTTATAGCTTTCGATCTCTTGATTAACCGCTTTATTAAAAACATTTTTTACATAGTTTATATAATCTAAGTAGTCTTCATACGTTTCTTTACCGATTGTAGCGGCTTTGTCTATATTTTCCGCCATTGCGAAAATAAATTCCGTTTTTTCGTCCGCCAAAGGTTCCAAATATTTTCTTTGAAACAAAGGAAATATTTCTTCGGGCGCTTTCAGTTTCCCTTTTCTATCTATTCGAGCGGAAAACCAAAAAGGAAACTTCGGCTCTTTATCTTTTAAATAAACTAAGTTCTCCGGCAGCGGTTTAATCTTTATTGGCGAGATAAATATTTCAATTTCATTAATCCGCAACCAATGTTCGCTTTTTTTATATGTAATTCCTCTTTTTTTATTTATTCGGCTTTCTTCAATCTCAATTAATCTATTTACTTTTTCAAGCTCGGATATATTTTGCGTTTCCATTTTAAAATTTTCAATTTCAAAATGCCGTAGTTTCTCAATATCCAAATCAACTTTTAATGAATCGGATAAACTCTTCTTCCAATAAGTTAGCCACTTTTTATATTTTTGTTCCATTATAATTCCTCTTAATATATCAGATAATAATAGCCTGTTATCTCTTCCGCTCTTTTTAGGCTTATTATTAATATAATAACAAATAAACAAGCATAGATTTTAAAACGGAAAAATCTCTTGTTTCCTCTTTCCTTTTGCCCGTTAAATTATTTATTGTAATTAAAGCTTGCAAATGATATTTTTTGCGCAAATAAACGCCTATAAAAAACGGAGTTAATAACGGACGAAATAATTAATAATCTGCGCGATAAGTTTTTTAAAAAAATATTATTCTAAATTAAAAAAACCGAACAAAAGTTTGAAAAATAGTTTCGGTTAACACAAAAAAATTATGCCTTTAACGCGTCTTCAAAAATATCTTTCGCAAGCAGGAATATGCTCCAGAAGGGAGGCGGAAAAAGATATATTAAATGGATTTGTAAAAATCAACGGCGCTGTTGTTTCAAAATTGGGAGTTAAGGTAGAAGTAGATAAAGACAAGGTTGAATATAAAGGGATGCCGGCGGTTATTACAAAAAAAATGTTATATCTCGCTTTAAATAAGCCTGACGGTTATATATCTGCCTGTAAAGATAAACGAGGCAAAACCGTTTTGGATCTTATCAAAATTAAAGAACGGATATTCCCGGTCGGAAGGCTTGATAAAGATTCCTGCGGACTTATTCTTTTCACTAACGACGGTTCTATTCATCATCGGCTTTTACACCCCTCTTTTGATCACGAAAAAGAATATGAAGTAACCGTAAAAAAACCTATTACGAACTTTCATCTTTTAAAAATGGAAAAAGGGGTTGTAATTAACGGAGTTAAAACAAGAGAAGCAAAAACCGAAAAAATTTCGAACAATTCTTTTTCTATAACTTTAAAAGAAGGCAGAAATCGTCAAATAAGAAGAATGGCGGACGCGCTCGGATACAAAGTTGTTAAGTTAAAACGTATCAGATTTGCCAATATTTTGTTAAACGGGCTTCAAGAAGGCAGCTGGCGTTATCTTACAAAAAATGAGATAAAAAATTTGATTTGAAAAATGAGCTCTTACAGACAAAAGCGTAAAATAAACAAACCGCAGTTTTGCAGCTGTTGTAAAAAAGAGGATATTTTTTACTGGCGCTGCAGATGCGGTTTTGCAATGTGTCAAACCTGCATGGAAGAAAACTTTTGGGGCGTCTCTTGCAACGGAATTACTTGGCGCTGCCCGGATTGCGGAGCTCAAAACGGACTTGGCAATCAGTGAATTATATCTTTAAAATCTTTTCTACCTCTTCCAATCCGTTTATATAAAAATCGGCTTTAAGCTTTTTATTATCATAAGCTACAAAAGGAACCCCTGCCGCATAAGAGGCTTTTTCATCTGTTACGGCGTCTCCTATATAAATTATCTGCTTTGGTTTAACTTTAAAAAAATCAATTATTTTATAAAGCTGTTCCGGATCCGGTTTCGGATTTTTTACGTCTAACGCGCATACTACATAATCAAAATACTGCTCAAGCCCGAATTCTTTAAGCGCCGTAGGCATTGTATTTGTTCTATTCGTTGCTATTGCAAGCTTATATTTCGGCTTTAATTTGTTCAAAAGGGTTTTAAGGTATGGCTCTATTTTCATATATTCGACAAAAGGGGTATAATCCATAGATGTTCTGAAAGCTTCCGCTTTGTTATAGCTTTTGTCATCTTTAAAAAAAAATCTAAGCACTGCGCTCGCCGTTTGTATATGAGCAAAATCCGTTTGTTCGCCGGTAAGCGGAGGCATCCCCATGTATTCCAACACTTTATTATAATACATACGATTTACGTCTTTGGTATCAAAAAGAACGCCGTCGCAATCAAAAGTTACTACCTTTATATTATTCATATCTTTTCCTATATTTAAAGTTTGCAGGATAACAAAGCGGTTTGCCCGTTTTCTGCGTTATGCTTAAATTTTAATCCTCGAAATACTTTAGTATTCCTGCGGTTAAAATTTTTGCAAGCCTTGAAAACGAACAAACCGCTTTGTTATCCCGCAAACTTTCATCATTCTTTTTTGTGATTAAAATTTTTATCCAACGCTTAAAAGGCTTATTTTTGTTAAACCTTAAAGCATATAATCATAACTCGCAAGCCTTTTTTTATAAATATTACTCTCCTCCGTTGTATCTCTCATCCTCTCTTAACGATAATATAACTTGACGAGAGTTTTCAATTAATATAATGGAAACTTTTTGTAAATAATCCTTATAATAAGATTAACGGAGGATTGAATGAAAAACTATTATGTAAAAGATTTAATGATATCTGTATCCGAGTATGCTACCGTTTCGGAAGACGCCACTCTTTTTGAAGCGGTTATAGAATTAAAATCAGCCCAAAATTTTTATACTAAAAACAGATATGCTTTCAGATCAATTCTTGTATTAAACAATACGGGAGAAGTCGTTGGCAAATTAAGTCAGTTCGACATATTAAAGGCATTAGAGCCTAAATATATTGAAAACGAAAAAGAAATTGCAAAAGCATCCGGCGGATATTTTGACGCAGGTTTTTTAAAGTCAATACTTATGGAATATGATCTTTGGAATAAACCCTTGGATGATATTTGTAAAAAAGCTTCGTCTAAAAAAATAAAAGATTTTATGTATACCCCCTCCGAGGGAGAGTATATAAAAGAAGACAGAACATTAGATCATGGGATACAACATTTTTTAATGGGAAAACATCATGCGGTTCTTGTAACTTCGGCTGAAAAAAATAATAAAATAGTCGGAATATTAAGATTAACCGATGTTTTTAAAAAAATATGCTCTATGATAGAGACGTGCGAAATTTAAATTTTTATATATTTTTATCTTTATAAAAAAAAGTGAAAGGAGAGAAAAAAATGGCTTTTAATCCAATAGTAGATGCCAATAAATGCGAAGGCTGCGAAGAATGCGTTGACGTATGTCCCGTAGAAGTCTTTGAAATGCAGGATGAAAAATCGGTTCCTGTAAATGCAGAAGAATGTCTTGGCTGTGAAAGCTGCATAGAGGTTTGCGAATCTAACGCTATCACGGTAGAAGAGACTTAATTCATCCGAGTTATCCGTAAATATCGGCGGGGCATTTTTATTCCGCCGATATTTATCGGTCATTTTATCTAAGAATATTTAATTAAAAACCGTTTCATAACATTATGCTTTACCATCTTATTATAAACACATCTTACGGATACTGCGCAGTCATCTTTACAAAAAACCCTTTTATTCTTAAAAAAGTTTTATTGCCCGAAAAAAAACTCAAAACAATCAAAGAAAAAATCCTTTCCACAGCCTCTTCCATTGAAGATAAAAAAAATACGGACGCAAAAAAAATCGCTTTTGCAATTAAAAACTATTTTAATAACGGATGCCCCATACAAATAGATCGGGACATACTTGATTTAAACAACCATCCCCCTTTTTACAAAAAAATTCTTTTAAAAACAGCGGAAATCCCCTTTGCCGAAGTCTGCTCTTACAGAGACTTATCGGAAGCAGCAAACAATCCGAAAGCTTCGCGCGCTACGGGAGGCGCTATGGCAACAAATCCTTTTCCTATAATCATCCCTTGTCATAGAGTAATCAAAACAGACGGCTCCGTAGGCAAATTCGGCGGAGGCTCCGAATTAAAAAAAAAAATGATCAATTTAGAACGCCAAGCAAACAAATTACCCCCTTTATATTAAATCATATTGACTTTACATATATATCCGTTTATTTCGTATCGTTATATTTTCATTATGAGATTTCTCCTCGCTGCGCTCGTCGAAATGACATAGCGAAAAAAGGCTTTTTGATAAAACATCTGCCCAAATAAAAAATTTGTCATTTCGAGCAAAGCGAGAAATTCCTTTATTATTTCACCCTTTTCAATGGGGGACACAGTGAGTTATTTCATACGAGTTTACAAAAATCGCACAATACAAGCTGATACGATATGGCTTCTATCTTAATTATAAATTAAAAGGAGAAAAAAAATGCCCTTTGACGCTTCAAAAGATAAAATAATAAAAAAATGGGAATGCAAAGAAACTGGACTTATAATCTCTATCAACAAATACGCTGGCGGAGAAGCAAAAGTTCAAATAGGACCCAGAGCGGCTAAAAAAAAAAACAGCGACCAAATAAGCTTTTTAAAAGCAGGCAGACTTACAGTAGAAGATATACTATGGCTTTACGATATTATAGATGGAATAAAAGAAGAAATAACCGCTCAAACCTCAATCGAATAATAAAAAAACGGATAAATTAAAAATGAATCCCGAAAATTTCGATAACCCCATAGTATATCCGGTAAAAAGCAGAAACATCACAAAACTTGCCTCTGCCGCTTTAATGACTGCAACCTATCCGGATCTTTACACAGTATGCAAAATATTAAAAGCGGATATATCGAAAAAAAAAAATTTTGATATAAGCGGAATTCACATAGGAACCGAAGAATTTAAAAACATATCCGTAACCGGCCCCTTTGTAGGCGCTCCTTATGCAGTTATGCTTTTAGAACAATTAATCTTATACGGAGTAAAACAAATAATATTTATCGGATGGTGCGGTTCAATATCCGAAAACATAAAAATAGGAGACATCATTTTACCCAAATCCGCATTCATAGATGAAGGAATCTCTAAAGATTACGGCGCAAAACAAATCTCCTTTCCAGACACCAGCCTTCTACAAAGCCTTGAAAAACTATTAATCAAAAACGGAAAAAAATATCATAAAACAGATATATGGACGGCAGACGCAATATACAGAGAAACAATAACAAAAGTAAAAAATTATCAAAAAAAAGGCGCGGCAGCGGTAGAAATGGAAACCTCCGCTCTTTTTTCTACAGGAAAATTTAAAAACATTAAAGTATGCTCCTTACTAACAGTATCAGACGAGCTATATACATTTAAATGGAAACCCGGATTTACGGATAACAACTTTATATCCGCAAGAAAAACAGCATGCGAGTTTGCATGCGAACTCGCATCTAATCTGGTTTCTATAAAATAAATAGGGGGACAGAGGCAAAGGAAATAATCAAGGGATTTCTCGCTTTGCTCAAAATGACAGAAAGAAAATTTTTTTATCGTGTGATGTCAACGAGCGTAACGAAAAAAAATCTCATAATAAGAATATAAACACAGGAAACATCCGCTATTAAAGATAGTTAAACACAAAAGTAAAATTGCTCGAAGATATAAAAAAATTATTGGAAGAGATTGCTAAAAAATAACCATCAAAAAAGTGAAAGCTTCAAACAACATAACCGAAAAATTAAAAAACATATCAGATTCATCCGGCGTTTATCTAATGAAAGATAAAAAAGGGATTATAATATATATAGGCAAAGCTTTAAACTTAAAAAAAAGATTATACTCATATTTTAACAATTCGACAAAACAGGAAATCAAAACAAAACTGCTCATAAACAAAACATCCGATTTTGAAGTTATCATTACAAAAACCGAACAGGAAGCATTAATATTAGAATCAAACCTAATCAAACGCCATCAACCAAAATATAACGTAATATTAAAAGACGACAAACGCTACCCATGCCTAAAATTAAACATTAAAGATAAATGGCCCCGGCTTGCAATAGCAAGAAAAATAGAAAAAGACGGCGCCATATACTTCGGACCCTTTGCATCCGGTTCTGCAGTAAAGCGGACATTAAAATTTATAGATAAAAACTTCAAATTAAGAAAATGCAGATCAAAAAAAATAGAAATTAGAAAAAGAGCCTGCTTAAACTTTCAGATGAACATCTGTTTTGCCCCGTGCCAAAACAGAATTTCGGTAGTAGAATACCACAACATAATCAAAGAAACCATACTATTTTTAAAAGGCAAAACGCCCGAACTTATAAAAAAAATAACCTCTGATATGCAAAAAGCCGCGCAATTAAAAAAATACGAAAAAGCCGTGAAATTAAGAGATAAAAAATTTGCAATAGAAAAAACATTAGAAAAACAACTAATATCAAATACCGATCTAATAGACAGAGACGTTATAGGAATAGCCGGAAACCACCAATTATACATAATAAACATACTCTACATAAGAGCCGGCAGGCTTGTAGGAACAAAACATTTTGAATTCAACAACACCATATATCAAAAACAGGAAATTCTATCCTCCTTTATAAGACAATATTACGAAAAAGAGCCATTCATTCCAAAACAAATATTAATACCTGCAAATATAAAAGATAAAAAATCAAATGAACAACTCCTTTTTAAATTTAAACAAAAAAAAGTTAAAATATTATGCTACAAAAAAGGAGATAAAGCAGGACTTATAAAAACAGCCGTTACAAATGCCGAGAACATCTTACAACAAAAACTTGCCTCAAACAAAAACATAACAAACAACCTCATAAAATTAAAAGAAATACTTAAAATAAACAACATACCCAACAGAATAGAATGCTTCGACAACTCCAACACATCAGGAACAAACCCCGTATCTGCTATGGTAGTTTTTATAAACGGAAAACAGGAAAAAAAGGCTTACAGAAAATATAAAATAAAAACAAAAGAAAACAACGATTGCGCATACATGGCAGAAGTATTAAAAAGAAGATTTTTACCGCAAAAAAACAAAAAGACACTTCCGGATCTGCTAATATTAGACGGCGGAAAAGGGCAGCTAAACACAGCAATATCAGTCCTTGAACAACTCGGAATAAAAAATAAATTTCAAGTTATAGGAATTGCAAAAAAAGATGAAGCAAAAGGAGAAATCGAAGATAAAATATACAAACATCTAAAAGCAAATCCTGTAAACTTTGGCGCCAACAAACAAACCCTATCCTTTTTACAGCAAATAAGAGACGAAGCTCACAGATTTACAGTTTCATTCCATAGAAATCTAAGAAAACGGAAAACCATAACCTCACAATTAGACAACATATACGGAATAGGAAAAAAAAGAAAAGCGCTACTTTTAAAACATTATAAAAGCGTAAAAAAAATTAAAAACGCAGATACGCAAGATATACAAAAAGTTTTAAAAATCAATCAAGAAGCCGCAAGTCGCATCAAAACAGCTTTGAGCGATAGAGTAATAAAGTAACAGAGATACAAAGAGGCAAAGGGATAAAGAAACACGGTTTTTAATCGCAAGATATGATTTGAGAGCATAGCTCAAGTTTTCATATTTTGCGTAAAACGCAGTCAGAAATCCGAAGCGATAAGCAAAAAGCGGAGCAAAACAAACTTGAATATCTCCAAAAACCGAATATAAACAGATCGACGAACGAAGCGAGGAGAAATCTCATAACAAGAATATAAACAAAAAAAAATTGATAATAAAAATTATAATGCGAATGAAAAAAAACTTTAAAATAATAATAGAATACGACGGAACTTTGTATAACGGTTGGCAAAAACAAAAGTCTGCAAAAACAATTCAAGAAAAAATTGAAAAAGTTTTAAAAATAATAACCGGCAAGAATATAACCATAGACGGAGCAGGAAGAACAGATGCGGGCGTTCATTCTTACGGACAAACCGCGTCATTTTTTTCCGATACAAAATTAGAATGCAAAGCTTTGCAAAAAGGTTTAAACGCCCTTTTACCAAACGATATTGCTATTCTCCAATGCAGCATTGAACATGATAAATTTCACGCCAGGTACAGCGCAAAATCTAAAATTTATCATTACAGAGTATTAAACAAACCTATCCGCTGCGCGATAAACAGAAACTATTGCTTGCATATAAAAAATAGGTTAGATTTTACTAAAATGAAAGAAGCCTTAAATTTTATAATAGGGACTTACGATTTCAGCGCGTTTGAAGGAGCCGGAAGCCCCAAACAAAACAGTATAAGAACTATTTTAAATATGGATATATATCAAGAGGCTGGCGGATATATTATTTTTCAATTAGAAGCGGACGGTTTTTTAAGATATATGGTCCGAAACATTGTAGGAACCCTTATTGAAGTAGGTTTGGGTAAAAGAACGCCGGAAAATTTCAAAAAAATTTTAAAATCAAAAAATAGAAGTCTTGCAGGAAAAACCGCTTCTGCAAAAGGGTTGTTTTTAATGAAGGTTTTTTATTAATTTTGATAAAAAATGTTTCCTTTGCTCAATTTCTGCGTCAAATAAATTGTAATTCTCGAAATACTTTTTTATAATCATCCCTTGTTGTGTCTAATATTAGTCATTGGCGTTTCTTATGTTTATAATATTTCGCCCTTACGGGACTTTTAAATTAGCCTAATATTACAAACCCAGTTAGGGCTTAAATATTTATAGAAAAAAATCCTTCGCGCCGTTAGGTACGGAATATTTTAACAATCATTCCTTTTTGCGTCTATATCTTTTGTTTATAATTCGATTAAAAGCTTTGCATAACAAAATACAAAGTTATGCAAAGCTTTTTGTTATACAGATTTTATAACCCTGCCGGACTTTATACAGTTTGTGCAGGCTAATATTTTTTTTACCTGCCCGTTATCCAAGCGGGCTTTAACGCTTTGCAAATTCGGATTAAAACGGCGTTTTGTTATATTATGAGCGTGGCTTACGTTATTGCCGGATTTATGTTTTTTACCGCATATTGCGCATTCTTTTGACATTTTTTATTTCTGCTCCTTTTTATTATCTTTATTTTTAAGTTGATTTTCGGATTCGGTTATATACTGCATTGCCTCGTGATGTGTTCCCATGTCCGGAAACTTCATAACCACTCTTTTTAAGCGGCTTAATGCGGCTTTATAATCTTTAGCTTTAAAATAGAATTTGCCAACATATAATTCATGTGCCGCAATGCTTTTAAGGCATTGCATCATCATTTTGTCCGCCTTTTTTGCATACTCGGTATTAGGGTAATCCGCTTTTACTCTTTCAAAAACTTCAATAGCCTTATAAGAGGAGGTTTGTTCCCTGTCAGGAGTTTTTATTTGTTCAAAATAGCAGAGCCCCTGCTGATACGCCACATAAGGTATGACATCATTTTGGGGATGAAGGGTTTCAAACTCTTCATAAACCATTACGGCATCATTATATTTTCCAAGCTGATAATAAGAATCCGCCTCTTTTAATTCGGCAAGTATCGCATACTTATTAAATGGATACATATCTTGTAATTTTTGAAAATTTTCAAGCGCGTCTTTATAATCTCCCGCTTTGTAATTCTCCATTCCATCGTAAATTAATTCAGACGCCATTTTATCGTATTCATCACCGCCAAAGAGGTTGAAATTGATTTTCTTGCAGCCTAAACATAATATTAAGCTGGCAAAAATAATAACCACAAATTTATTATTTTTCATAAAAATTTTCAATATACTTCTCCGCTCCTGCAACCGCTATTGCAGCATCTCCCGTTGCAGTTACTATTTGACGTAAAGGGGTTTTTCTTGCGTCGCCCGCGCAAAATAATCCTTTTACGGAGGTTCCCATGTTATTATCGGTATAAACAAATCCGTTTTCGTCTGTTTTAACAAGATCGCCCAAAAAGCCGGTATTCGGGTTTGTGCCTGCAAAAATAAAGCAGCCGTCTATAGACAAATCTTTTATTTCCTCTGTTTTAACATTTTGAATGGTAAGTTCTTCAACCGCGTTTCTGCCGGATATTTTTTTCGGAATACAGTCCCACAATATTTCTATTTTATCATTTTTAAATGCTCTTTCCTGCAAAATTTTTGCCGCTCTTAAACTGTCGCGTCTATGAATAAGCCAAACTTTTTTAACAAATTTAGTTAAAAATAGGCTTTCCTGAACCGCGCTGTCTCCTCCGCCTATAGCGGCTACTATCTTATCTCTGTAAAAAAATCCGTCGCAGGTTGCGCAAGTAGAAACCCCTTTTCCGTAAAATAAGGTTTCCCCTTCTATTCCGAGTTTTTTTGGAGATGTTCCCGCAGTTATAATAACAGACGCCGCAGTTATAAGTCTTTGATCGGTTTTAATCTTTTTTAAACCGTCGTCAAGCCATATTGCCTCCGCCGCTTCGTTTTCTATTTTTAAACCAAAACGCTTTGCCTGTTCTATAAACTTATCGGTTAAATCCGCTCCTGATATTCCCTCCGGAAATCCGGGATAGTTTTCTACCCAATCAGTAATAAGCGCCAAACCACCGGGAATCTTTTTTTCTATAAGAATACAGTTCAACTTTGCCCGCATAGCATATATACCGGCTGTTAATCCGGCAGGTCCTCCGCCTATTATAACAAGATCGTAATCCGGTTTTATTTTCATTGTTTTAATCCTATAACAACTCTTTTATCTTGTTTTCTAACTCGGTTTTCGGAACAACTCCGGTAATAGGCAAATCATTTTTTCCGTCTTTAAAAAATATTAAGGTAGGAATTGCTTGAATTCCGTATTTTGAAGGGGTTATTGGGCTGTCGTCAACGTTGCATTTGGCAAATTTTACTTTATCTCCGTAAACTTCGGCAAGCTCTTCCACTATAGGACCTATTGCTCTGCAAGGTCCGCACCAAGGCGCCCAAAAATCCACTAAAACCGGCTTATCAGACTTTAAAATTTCAGCTTCAAAGTTGTCGTCGTTTATTTCTATAATATCTTTTCCCATAATATAGTTTCCTTTGTTTATATTTTAATTAAAAAATTTCTCCTCGCCGCTCTGCGCCTGCCGAAATGGCAAAAAAAATTGCCGAATGTTCTGTCAAGCGAAGCGATAAATCTCTTTGTTATTTTTTTCCGAAAAATTTGACTTAATATAATAAGAGATGGTTGGCTTGTCAATACAGAGATACAAAGGAGAACAGGAAAAGAGGAAGAGAAAAGATACGAAGATACAGAGGAGGAAAGATGCAAAAGGCTGAAGGGAAAATCGGTTTTTAATGCAATATGCTCTCTGTAATAGTTATAATCCGCGCTGAAATAATTAAAAAACGGAACAAAACTTTGTATCTTTCTTTCCTTCTCTTCCTTTGTATCTTTCCTCCTTTGTATTTTTCTTCTATAATTGACATAGCCGTTAAAAAAGGCTATTTAATTATGAGGCCTGATACTTTTGCAAACTTAAAAGAAGCGGTTAAGCTTTACAATTTTTTCGGATTTTAAAAAATAACGCCTTATTATAATAACCCGATAGAAAACGCGATTTATATAGAACTTAACTTGGGAAAATATAATGGAATTAAATCAACTAATAGATTTTATAAAAAAAATTATTAACGTTAAGCTTACGATGTTAGGCGGAACTATAATAACTCCTTTATCTATATTAATATTTTTTGGCGTTTTTATCTTATTATTTATAAGTTCCAAACTTTTTGTCCGATTTATAGCAAAAAAAATATTATCTCATCTGTCTATTGATAAGGGGCTTCATTTTTCCATTACAAGAGTTATGAAATATAGTCTGCTAATTCTTTCTTTTCTTTTTTCGCTTCAATTTGTAGGCATAAGCATAACCGGCATAGCGGTTATGTTCGGATTTTTATCGGTAGGTATAGGTTTCGGGCTCAGAAATATCACGTCTAATTTTATCTCCGGTATTATTATGCTTTTTGAAAGACCTATAAAGGTGGGCGATAGAGTAACCGTAGGAGGTCTGGAAGGAATAGTAACGGATATAAAAATTAGGGCTACAACTGTGCAGACGCTCGGAGAAAGAACTATTATTATTCCGAATTCCTATTTTATAGAATCGCATGTATTAAATTGGTCTCATCTTGATAAGCGGGTAAGAGTAGATGTTGTAGTAGGGGTTTCCTATTCTTCGGACGTAGATTTGGTAGAAAAAACCCTTGTGGAAATAGCCCGTCAAAACAAATACGTTTTAAACGCCCCCGCTCCGCTTGTTCTTTTTTTAAATTTGGGCGAATCCTCTTTGGATTTTAAACTTTACGCATGGGTAGAGGCTCATACTCTTTATTACTCCGCTCTTTCCTCTTTGCATTTTGAAATTGTAAAAAAATTCAGAGAACTTGATATAGAAATTCCTTTTCCGCAAAGAGATTTACATCTGCGCTCCTCTTTTGAAAGCCAAACCGCTTTAAGTAAGTAAGAGCGTATCCTGTTTTTATATAAAGCTTACGCATTAAGAACATATCAATACTTTGTAACGCAGAAAATAAGCGGCAAGCCTTGTTATGCAGCGGGCTTTTTTATTTATCTCTGTGTATAAAAGGATATATCCTGCATGCAAGGCAGAATCCGAACGCGGCTTCCAGAAAAGCAAAAAACATAAATATAATGCCTATAACAAAAATTATGCTTTGCAAATTCAAAATACCGCATATAATCAGAATACCGCAAAAAAGAGTCCCTATTTTTGCGGCAAAAATTTTAGGTCCGGCATTTGTCGGCGCAGCTTTTGCATTAAAAAGCGAAACTATTGCCTTGCTTATTGCGCTGTAAAAGCTATATTTTTTATTTAAAAAACCTCTTATTACAAAATCGGCTCCCAATACAAAAATAATCCATTTATACGGCGTAAATAAAAATATTATAAGAGATAAAACTGTCAACGTTGCATTGATTCTAACAACATTTTCATCTACTCTTTCAACAGATATGGGGCAGGCTTGTTTCATTGCGTTACCTTCCTTTTTTGTGATTATTTTTTTTTAATATTGACATTACATGGCAAAAAAACTGCCATCATATCTTGTCAAGCAAAGCAAAAAATCATTTTATTATTTTTATGAAGCTTTTCTTATAATAATTCTTTATTTAAAATGTCAACCGATACCCTTTTATAAATTTCATTTTATCCGTCTATGACATTGCAAAAATATTAAAGATTGACCTGTAAAAATAAACTTTGTATCTTGATTAACCGCAACATACTTAACTAAAATTAAAACGCAAAAAAAATATATAACCCAACGGGATTATAAACATAATGAAACAAATAAATTTAAAAGCATTATCGGTATTAGACGGCAGATACGAAAAAATCGTAGAAGAATTACAAAATATTTTTTCCGAATACGGATTAATAGAACAAAGAGTATTTGTAGAAATAAGCTGGCTTCAATTTATAATTAAAGAATTAAAACTTATAAACTTTGATATTTCGGATTCGGAGATAAAAACCATACAAGAAATATCCGACGATTTTGATATAAAAGCCGCCAAACGCATCAAAACAATAGAAGCAAAAACAAACCACGACGTAAAAGCGGTTGAATATTATATAAAAGAACGTCTTAAAGCCGCAGGGCTTTTAAAGCTTAAAGAATGGATCCATTTCGGATGCACCTCCGAAGATATAAATAACGCCTCTTATGCAATAATGATAAAAAAAGGAAAAAATGTTGCAAAAAAACATTTGGAAAGCCTTATTTCAAAAATAGAATGGATTGCCGAGTATTATCAAAGAATCCCCATGCTTTCAAGAACGCACGGACAGCCCGCAAGCCCTACCACCATAGGCAAAGAATTCATTAATTTTGCATTCAAAATAAATGAAGAATTAAAAGTTTTAGACAACATAAAACCCTGCGCCAAATTTAACGGCGCCTCCGGCAACTATAACGCTCATAATTTTGTATTTCCTAATATAGACTGGATAAAAGCATCCGAAAAATTTATATCCGAATATCTGTTTGTAAAATCGACTCTTTATACAACCCAAATCAACTGCTACAATTACATATCCGAAATCCTTCATTCTATAACAAGAGCATCTTCAATAATAATAGATATTGACAGGGACATGTGGGGTTATATATCTTTCGGATATTTTAAACAAAAGCTTATTGAAAAAGAAACAGGCTCGTCTACAATGCCGCATAAAATAAACCCGATAGATTTTGAAAACAGCGAAGGAAACATGGGAATCTGCATATCTATTGCCGAACATCTTGCAGTAAAACTATTAAATTCCCGTTTTCAAAGAGACCTGACAGACAGCACGGCTTTAAGAAACATAGGCGCCATATTCGGATACTTTATAATAGGAATAAAAAGCGTATTAAAAGGACTTGATAAAATCAAGCCGAACTTCAAAATAATACAACAAGACCTTACAAACAACATAGAACTTCTCGCGGAGCCAATCCAAACCGCTATGAGAGTATTCAACGAAGAGGCTCCTTACGAAAAGCTAAAAGAACTTACAAGAGGCAAAAAAGTTACAAAAGAGGAGCTTGATTCCTTTATAGATAGACTTCAAAAAACGCCGGAACAGGTAAAAAAAAAACTTAAAGCGCTAACCCCTACTTTATATACCGGACTTGCCGTAGCGCTTACGGAAAACTATTTTGAAAAATATAAAAAAACATCCTAAATTAAACGACTTGACATTAATTTTAAAACAAATAAAAATATAAAGAGCAGATTATTAAATGGAAACTTTATCTATAGACGTTATAAAGTTACTTAGCTATCTTATACCCGGGTTCATATCGGCTTCAATATTTTACAGCTTAACGCCGTTTCCGAAACAATCCCCGTTTGAAAGAACTGTGCAGGCTCTTATTTTTACCATATTTATTCAGGCTTTGGTTTATGGCGTTAAAAGTATATTTGTTTTTATAGGCAATATAGGGACGTTATTAGAATGGAATACAAATTCCGAATTAATTTGGTCTATAATTATCGCGATTTTATTAGGCTTAACCTTTTCTTACTTAATTAATAATGATAAAATTCATAAAAAATTAAGGAAATGGGGTATTACAAAAAAAACTTCATACTTTTCGACATGGTATGGCACTTTTTATGATGAAGAGTATATAACCTATATTGTTCTTCATTTTAAAGACGGAAAGCGTCTTTATGGCTGGCCAACCGAGTGGCCTTCTGATCCTGAAAAGGGGCATTTTATCATTGAACAGCCTTTATGGCTTGATGATAATAATAAGGAAATTGAAATCACAGGCGTAAAATCAATACTTGTTGACGTTAAAGAGGTGGAATTGGTCGAATTTATGGAAAAATAAAGGGAAAAATAAAATGTTTGAAAAAATATTAAATTTAAAGCGGGATAGCGGTAGAAGAATAGAGCGCGGGCGCAACGAGTCTCCTCCCGTTGCCGTTGATCCGAGACAAGGAATAAGAGGAGTTAATCCGCCGCCGCCGCCGATAAGCAATAGACCGCCGCCGCCGGCGCCGCCGCCTCGTCCGAAAAAATAATTTACTATAACGGCAGCCGCAACATTAGTTAAATAGTTAAACACAAAAAAAAATGATTATAAAAAAGCGGCTCAAAGTTTTTTTGTAACAAGACGGCAGAGGCGTTGCAACTTTGTATCTCTGTATCTTAATTATAAACAGAGGATAACAATTAAAAAAAAACACCAAAAATTATTTGTTTTCGATATAGACGGAACCATACGCGAAACCAACGGAATCGTAAGTTTTGGTATGAAAACAATATTAAAAAAAATAATAAAAAACCATCACCTATCTTTTGCATCCGGTAAATCTGTAGAATACATAACCGGCTTTTGCCGCGCTCTTAAATTAAAAGACACAGTAATAATAGCGGAAAATGGCGCTATAATCAGATTGAACGCTCATTTTCCTCCTAACGAATATTACAGATACAAAAAATCCGAAAAACTGCAAAACCTGTTTTTAAAAATAAAAACCGATTTTACTACAGAATACAAAAATAAAATCAGATTTCAGCAAAACCATATTAATCTTACAATATTTCCTAATAATATAAAAAATATCGAATCAATCCATAACAAAGCAAAAACCTACATTCGGCATAAAGAGATAACAACATATTTTCATTGCGACTGCGTAGAGTTTATTCCTGCAAAAGTTAGTAAAGGTAAATCTCTTGAAAAAATAATGAAATTTTTTAATATAAAAAAAGAAAATGTTTATGCTTTCGGAAACGGAGAAAACGATATACCGTTATTTGAAAAAGCAGGAAATATAATTACCGTAGGCAGACTTAAAACAAACCTTAAAATTAAAAAAAACCTTGCTTCCATTGAAAAATTAGAAGAATATCTTAAAAACATACTTAACTTATAGTTTTTTATGGCATTAACTTTGCCGAAGATGTTCAAAATTTTTTTGCGTAGCAGCTCTTATCGATGAGGAAACAAACTTGAACATCTCTTAACCAAATATAACCATTTTAAAAATTTTTAAGCGGAGAAAAAATGTATCTTGTAAGCGCAGAGCAAATGCGATTAATAGATAAAACCACAATAGAAGAATTCGGAATACCAGGAAGAATTCTTATGGAAAACGCGGGAAGAGAAGCCGCAAAAATATTTGCCAAAACCTTTGAAAAAAGCTTAAATAAAAAAATTGCCGTAGCCGCAGGCGCAGGAAATAACGGAGGAGACGGCTTTGTTATTGCCCGATGCCTTAATGCTTACGGCTGCGACGTTACCCTGTTTTTATTTTCAAACCCGAAAAAAATAAAAGGGGAAGCAAAAGACAATCTAAAACTTCTTCAACCGTTAAATATACCGACGATAATTGCGGATACTCCCGAAAAATTCAATAATCATAAAAAGATAATGGATACGGCAGATATATGGATAGACGCGATACTCGGAACAGGACTTAAATACCAAGTAAAAGAACATATTAAAAATGTAATAGAATATATAAACAGCCTTAAAAAACCTATCTTTGCAATAGACATATCATCAGGATTAAACTCCGATACCGGATTGCCGAATGGAACATCTATAATAGCAGATTATACCGTTGCCTTCGGGCTGGCAAAAACAGGACAAAAACTTTACCCTGGAGCAAAATATACGGGAAAACTTAAAGTCGCAGACATTGGCATTCCGCCTCATATCATTAAAAAAGCATCCCTTAAAACGCAACTTATAACGGCAGATTATATAAAATCAAAATTTTTACAAAAAGAGCCGGATACTCATAAAGGAGATTGCGGACATCTTCTTGTAATAGCAGGTTCGGCAGGCAAAACAGGAGCGGCAATACTTACGGCAAAAGCGGCGGTAAGAAGCGGAACGGGACTTGTTACAATAGCGATTCCTAAAAGCATAAACCCGATCGTCGAATCCTGCGTAACCGAAGCCATGACATACCCTTTGCCGGAAACTTCAAAAAAAACTATAAAAGCCAATACATTTAATATAATAAAAAAACTTCTTAAAGGTAAGAACTGCATAGCAATAGGACCCGGACTTGGAACCGAAAATAATACAAAGAAGCTTATATACAGATTAATAGAGGATGCTACGCTTCCTATGGTAATTGACGCAGACGCTTTAAACGCTATATCCGGAAACCCGGAAGTATTAAAAAAGGCAAAAGCGCCACTTATACTTACCCCCCATCCAAAAGAGATGGCAAGACTTATAAAAAAAGATACAAGTTATGTTTGCAAAGACAAAATAAACGCGGCAAAAAATTTTGCAGGAAAATACAACGCAATACTAATATTAAAAGGGGCAGGAACAGTAATAGCTATGCCGAACGGCTCGGTATTTATAAACTCTACCGGAAATCAAGGGATGGCTTCAGGCGGAACCGGAGACGTTTTAACAGGAATAATAGCAGGATTTATATCTCAAGGATATACGCCGGACATAAGCGCGATTATGGGAGTATATATGCACGGAGCAGCAGGAGACGCTGCAGCCTGCAAAAAAGGCTTTGTAGGGCTTATAGCTTCCGATATTATAGAGGCTCTTCCTTATGAAATAAAAAAATTAGAACACAGATTAAATATATGAAAAACCATAACTAAAATTTAGACGTAAAAAAGTATAATTATAAAAAATATGAACTGCTCAATTAAGTCCGAAAATATCGAAAAAACACGCTTAATAGGAAAATTTATAGGCGAAAAAATCGCCCGCGGTTCAATAATATGTTTATACGGAAAACTCGGAAGCGGTAAAACCGCTTTTGTGCAGGGAATAGGAAAAGGACTTTTAATACCCGAAAAACATTATATAACAAGCCCCACCTATACCCTGATAAACGAATATCCGAGTAAAACAAATCTTTTTCATATTGACTTGTATAGAATAGAAGATAAAAATGATCTTGAAAACATAGGCTTTTATGAAGTGTTTGATCATAAAAGCATAATAGCCATAGAATGGGCGGAAAGACTCGGAGAAAATTTTTTTTCTGATTATCTTGAAGTAAAATTTAAAATAATTTCAGATAATTTGCGAATTATCAGTTTTACGGGGCATGGAAAAAATGGCATTAATTGTTCAGAAATACGGAGGCACTTCGGTTGCTAATCTCGAAAGAATAAAAGAGGTAGCAAGACGAGCGGCCAAAACATTCGATCGGGGAAATGACATAGTTGTGGTTCTTTCCGCAATGGCAGGAGAAACGGACAGATTTATCGAACTTGCAAACCGAATATCGCACTCGGTAAATAAAAGAGAGCTCGACGTCCTGCTTGCCACAGGCGAACAGTCCACAGTAGCGCTCCTTGCTATGACATTAGAAAGCATCGGTTATCCGTCGGCTTCACTTCTGGGGCATCAGGTTAAAATCCATACAGACAGCTTTTTCGGAAGCGCCCGAATTGCAGATATAGATTCCGATAATATAAAAAAACTTCTGGGTCAAAAAAAAATAGTAATTATAGCTGGTTTTCAGGGATGCGACCAACATCAAAACATTACTACGCTGGGAAGAGGCGGATCAGACACCTCTGCGGTTGCGGTAGCCGCAGCAATAAAAGCGGATAAATGCGAAATATACACAGACGTTGAAGGCGTATTTACGGCGGACCCCAATATATGTTCCAAAGCAAGAAAACTCAAAGAAATATCTTATGAAGAAATGCTTGAAATGGCAAGCATAGGAGCAAAAGTGCTTCAAACAAGATCCGTAGAATTTGCAAAAAAATATAATGTTGCCTTACATGTCCGATCATCTTTTAACGATAAGGAGGGAACGGTGGTTTTAGAAGAGAATCTAATTACCGAAAAAATGGTAGTAGCAGGAATAACATCCAGTAAAAACGAGGCGTTAATCACCTTTAAAAAAGTGCCGGATACGCCCGGAATAGCGGCGAAAATATTCAAACCTATAGCGGAGGCTAACATTATAGTGGATATGATCGTTCAAAATTCCCTTAAAGACCAACAAACAGATATAAGCTTTACGGTTCCTATATCAGACTTTAAAAAAGCCTTTGAGCTATCCGAAAAGGTAGTAAAAAAAATAGCATCCCAAGAGGTTGTAGGCGATAAAAACATCGCCAGAGTTTCAGTTACAGGAGTAGGAATGAAAAGCCATTCAGGAATCGCTTCCACAATGTTTTCGGCTCTTGCCCAAGAAAACATAAACATAATAATAGTATCCACTTCCGAAATAAGAATCTCCTGTTTAATAGAGGCAAAATATGCGGAACTTGCTGTCCGAACTCTGCATACCGCTTTTAATCTTGACAACGATAAATCCAACGTCTCCTTATATTACGGAGGCAAAAAAACAGCGCCGAAAATAACGGCGAAATCTTAAAATAAAAAAAGAACAGAAAAAATGCAGGATAATCATATAAGGAGAAATAGTGAAAGAGAAATATATAATAACAATAAATAACAAAACAAAAAACGTAACCCTCGAAGCATTGGGAGAACTTAACAAAGAGGAGTTTTTTACCCTTACTACAAACCAATACCCTAACATTATTATAAAAGATCTTCCGAAAGGAAAAAAGGCTGTTATAGAAGCTTTAAGAAACCCAAAATTCTTCCCCCCTTATAAAACAACCGCCGCAATAGCCGATACAATAATACACATGGCTTCCGAAAATAAAAATTTCGAAAAAATACTTATAAATGATAAAGATTACATACAAAAAGCCGAAGAAGAGGAGCATGAAGATAACAAAACCGCATCTAAAACCACAGACGACGACGGCGAATTTATAAACATAATAGAAGAAAATATAGACAGAGACGATATAGACGAAAATGTAAATATAGACGAACTTCTGCAAGACGGAGATAATATAAACGTATCTTCCGGGATAAAAATAGCCGAAGATGATATAGAAAAACCCGGCGTCACAGAAAATGATATATAAAAAATGTCAGATAAAAAAAAAGCGGAACTTTTGGCGCCTGTCGGAGATTTTGAAAAACTTCAAATAGCAATTCATTACGGAGCAGATGCGGTATATTTGGGAGGAAAAAAATTTTCTTTAAGAAACTTTTCCAAAAACTTTACCATAGAAGAAATAGATAAAGCGGTTAAATTTGCGCGTCAAAAAAATGTAAAAGTATATATTGCCTGCAACATATACTCAAAAAATTTCGAACAAAAAGAGATAGAAAAATATCTGAAAAATCTGAACGAAATAAAACCGGACGCGCTTATAATAGCAGATACCGGCATATTATCCGCCGCTTTAGAATTAATACAGGATATACCGCTTCATCTTTCCACCCAGGCAAACACCACAAACTACAAAAGCGCCCTGTTTTGGAAAAAATTCGGCATAACCAGAGTAAACGCAGCAAGAGAGCTTTCTATAGCTGAAATAAAAGAAATATCTACAAAATCTCAAATTGAAATAGAAGCCTTTGTTCACGGCTCAATGTGTATATCCTATTCCGGACGCTGCCTTTTAAGCGCTTTTCTATCCCAAAGAGACGCCAACCGAGGCGAATGCGCCCATCCATGCAGATGGAAATATTATCTTACCGAAGAACTTCGCCCCCAAGATATAATGAAAATATACGAAGATAAACGAGGCTCATACATATTCAATTCAAAAGACCTTTGTATGATAGAGCATATACCGGAAATGATAAACGCGAAAATAAACTCCTTAAAAATAGAAGGCAGAATGAAAGGAATACATTATCTTGCAACGGTTGTTAACACATACAAAAGCGCTTTAAACGCTTATTATAACAATCCTTCAAACTACAAAGCGCAAGACTGGCAAAAAAAGGAGCTTGATTCCATAAATGCCAGAGGATACTGCACAGGCTTTTATTTCGGTTATCCGCAACAAAACTATTTTAAAACAACCTTTAAAGATAATAAAATTTTTGCGGGAAAAGTTATAAAACAGTCTGAAAAAAATAATATAACCGAGTTATATTTAACAAAAATAGAAGCCCGCAATAAAATAGAAAAAGGAAATAAAATAGAAATACTCAAAAAATTAAGCCCCCCTGCGCAAGATACTATTGAAGCGGTTTATGACGAAGATATGATGGAAACGCCTTGTGCTCAGCCGAATCAAATCGCTTTTATACTAACAAAAACAGAGGCTTTTGAAAATGATTTAATCAGAAAATATAAATAAATCTTATAGTTTTTTGTCTACCTTTAGACTTTGCCTTTTTAAATTTGCTATCTATTTTTTATTTCTTATAAAATATTTTTTTTTATATCGAACAGGCTCAATTCTTGTTTGTATTTTATGTAGTCTTGATATTTTTTATTTGCTATATTTACAAGCTTTGTTTGTTCAATTTTAGATATGTTTGGAATAGCAATAGTACATAAATCATCAAATCTTATAGATTGTCTAACAGATCCAAAAGATCTATCTTTAATATTTTGAATACCTTCTTGACTTTTTAAACATAAAAATACATATTCGGGTAAAAAATTTTTGTCTGCTACTTTAAATGTAACATACATTTTACTAACAGCCACATTCTTTTTTGTTAAATTAATACCTATTGACCCTGTATTTGCTCGAGATGGGTTATATGCTATTGATTTTTTGTTCAAAACTTTGTAATCTTCATTCGTTTCAGATGTTACCGATATAAATGAATCGCCCCAATACTCCTCTCCGCTTATTATCCCATAAAAATTATGTTTAGTAACTGTAACTGTTTCATATGAATTAATGTTTTTAATTCTTTCCTCTTTTAATATTTGTTTTAATAAAATGTGGTTTTCAGGTATTTCATTAAAATATTTAAACCATATAAAAGAATAATTAGTGTCATTAATTATTTTATGAGTTTTAATTTCATAAGTAGCATAAGAATTATCAAAAAGATATTCTTCTAAATCGTTTACTTTATTAGTTATTTTTCTTCTTCTTTGGGTTAAAGTAAAACCGTCATTTTTAATTCTTGCATACTTAATAGCATCTATTTTTTTATTATTGAAGCCTTGCAAGATTAATATTGAAGATTTTGCTTCGGTATATGGTAAAAATATTCCTGCCGGTAAAGATATAATTTGCTTTAATAAGCTGTTGTCTATTAGATATTTTCTAAAATTTTTTAATTCTTTATTATTAAGTACGGCTTCAGGAACAATGACATAAGCTCTTGATGTTATTTTTTTATTTAAAGAATTTATAATATGTTGTAGTGATTGCGAGTTGCCGTTATCACTTAAAAGCGAATATAAATCTCGGGCAGTGCCTTCTAAATTGAAAGGTATATTTGTGATAACAATATCAAATTCCTCTTTAATCGGGTTTAGTAAAGTATCTTTCTGATTGATATTACTATGACCATCGCCGGTTAAAATCATATTCATTTTTGCAATTCTTGCATTTGATGATATTTCACTGCCAAAAACCGTATTTTCTTTTAAATCTTTTAAAACCGAATCCGTGAGATAACCATTTTCTTTTAACATATCTTTAACATAATTAAAGGTAGATATTAATATGCCTCCCGTACCACAAAACGGATCATATATTTTTTCGCTATATTTGGGGGCTGCAAGTTGGACTAAAAAATTTACGATGTGTCTTGGCGTAAAATATTCGCCTAAATCATTATTTGACGTATTATATTTTTGGATAAAATATTCAAAAGCGTCGCCCTTAATATCTGTTTTTATACCATTTAAATTTAGTTTATCTAATTTATCTATGATTTGTTTTAAAGCAACGGCATCTTGAATTATTAATTTTGAAAATAATGTTTCTTCATTCTGTCTATTGAATATTTTTTCTAAAGCGGGTATCACGGTATTATTTATATAGCTTAATAATTCGTCGCCTACTTTGTTTTTGTAACTCTCCCACTTAATATATTCCGGAATAGATTCGGATACAATATCATTTTTTTCAGATATTAATTTCAGAAATAAAAGATTTGAAAATTCAAAAAATCTTTCCATTCCTTTTGTAATGCCTGCTTTTCGTAATTTTTGATTCGTAAAAGCAAATACTGCAATTAATTCTTCTTTTGAATTAATAGAAATATTAGTATCAATATAGTGATTTGAATTTATTGACAAAAATTTGCCGTAAAATTTTTTATCTTTGATCGAATTTACTTTAAGTCCATTTTCTAATAAATCTTCTCCATTATCAACCCAATAACTTTTTGTCTGAATCCCATCAAATAAGATAATTATTTTTGAATTTAAAATTTTCGCATAATTTAGCGCTTGCGCTTTGGTCTTTGCCAAATTCATATTCGGCTTTTTAGTTTCAATAATTATTTCAGGGCAGCTTGAATTTCTATCAATATATAAGCAGAAATCAGGTTTTAATCCCAATAGTTTATTATTCTCTTCTTCTGTTCTTGCTTGTTGATGATAAACATTTTTATTTTTATTTCGAAAATTTATCTCCCAACTATTTTTTAATAGTTGTTGTTCAAGTAAATTTTCTATATCTCTTTCTATAAAGTTTTTTGATTTCATTTTTGATTTCTTTGTTTGTTAAATAGACAGGTCAACTGCTTCCGATTCAATATTATTCAGTAAAACGACAAGGCAATCGCCTAATTAGAGATTATTCATAGCACATTCCTTTATAATTGACAATTATACATTTTTTCCTTGCAAGATTTTCTATAACGTAGCATATCTCCGATTTAAACTTTTCATAAAAGACAAAAAAGTAACAAATTGCTATCGATGCCGTTAATAGTATAAAAAATAAACAAAAGGGATAAAAAATGACCCTACTAAAAGCCGTTATACTCGGCATAATTCAAGGCTTAACCGAATTTTTGCCTATAAGCAGCTCCGGGCATCTTGTAATATTTCAAAATCTTTTACAAACATCCGGCGACTCGGATTTTATATTTGACACGGCGCTTCATTTCGGAACTCTTATAGCTATTATCATATTTTTCATGCCTAAAATACGCAAACTTATAAAAAGCTTCTTTAAACTTATAAAATTAATCTTTAAACGCAAACTTTCCCAAGCTTTAAAGGAATCGGATATAAAACTTCTTCTTTTAATTATTGCGGCATCCGTTCCAACTGCTATTATAGGGCTTTTATTAGGCTCTACAGTTCAAAAGCTGTTCGGCTCGGTTAAAATAACCGGCATAATGTTAATAATAACCGGAGTTATATTATGGCTTACAAAATATATTAAAAATAATAAGTCCGATATTGAAAAATTTGGTTTTAAAAAAGCGCTTTTAATAGGAACCGCTCAAGGGCTTGCGGTTATACCAGGCATTTCACGATCAGGCTCGACAATATCCGCCGGACTTTTTCTGGGAATAAAACCGGAAGTATGCGCTGAATTCTCTTTCTTATTATCGATACCCGCAATACTGGGAGCGCAAATAGTAAGCTTAACAAATTTTAATTATCAGATGCTTCCTTTTAAAATGATTGCCGCAGGCTCTTTTGCCGCTTTTGTATCAGGATATATAGCCCTTGTTTTTCTTATGAAAATAGTTAACAAAGGAAAATTCTACTATTTTGCTCCTTACTGCTGGATTATAGGTATATTAGCTTTTTTAAAATTTTAAGCCCGCCGTATAACTTCGCGCTTTGCTCGTTTTATCCTGTCTTGTCGAGCAACGGGTATTTTCGGATGCCTTAAAATCGAACAAAACTTTGTTATGAAGCGGACTTTATGCCTAAAGAATAGAAGGCACACAAAATAAAAGGACGGGGGTATTAATTTTACTTGACTGTTTTTAATCCTTTATGTAACCAAGAGCAGTCGTTTTTAAGATAATGGGGGATCGTCTAACGGTAGGACGACGGGTTCTGGTTCCGTTAATCCAGGTTCGAATCCTGGTCCCTCAGCCATTTTTTCATGTCATTTCGAGCAAAGCGAGAAATCCCTTGATTGTTTTCATAATCATCCTTTTTTGTGTCTAAAATATTTTTAGTCATTGGGCTTTTATCTGCTTATATTGGATTCTGATATGTTCAAAGCTTATTTGCGTAGCAGATATTATCCGGGATGAAATAATTTTTGACAAGTTTTGCATTAAAAAATGCGAAACGAACTATTCCCATATTTTTAAAACCTTTTTTAACGCTTCTTCGCCCTGCATATACGATAAAACCAATCCATAATTTGTAAAAGGAACCCCTATATTTATAAGGTCTCTGATTCTTGCGGAAAGTTTTTGCGAAGTTATCATACAGCCGCCGCAATGGATTATTAGTTTATACTCTTTTATGCGGTCGTTGTCATAAAACTCTCTTCCGAAGTTGTGTTCTATTGTTATGCCCGGTATTCTTTTTTGCAGATAATTCGGTATCTGAACCGTTCCTATGTCCTCTGCTATGCGGGAATGGTTGCAGGCTTCGACAATCAATATTTTATCCTCTTCTTTTAATCTTTTAAAGGCTTCTAATCCTTTTACAAACAGATTAAGGCGTCCTCGACTCATATAATTTATCATTATTATTGAAAAGGTTGTAAGGTTTATATTGTCCGGAACCCATCTCCACATAATGTCCATAGCTTGCGAATCGGTTATTATAGCTTTAGGAGGCTCGGCAAATGAGTTGACAAGGTTTAAAAAGCGTTCTTTTTCTTTATCCATAGCTTGGAGATTACCGCTTCTTGCTTTGTTAAGATTTAATCTAAAAGCTACAGGATAAGCCCAATTGCGGGTAATGTATTCTTGAACCATTGCTTGCGGACGTAAATATCTGCCCGGCGGAGTTTCTTCATCTATAGGTATTTACCAATATATAATAATCGTTTTTAACAAGAAAGGGTAGCAGCGGAATTTTTTGATTTTTTGATTCAAAATTTTGTATGATAAAATCTATAAGAGGCTGCCGAAATTTTTCATCTATGGCGGATAAGTTTATTTTTTTACAATATTTTATGGCGGAAATCTCTTTTTCTATTTTATTAAGGTTGTTTTTATCTTCCGAATTAAAAAGGTTGTATATTATAAGTATCTGTTTATTATGTTCTATTACTTGGTTTATAATCTTTTTTTCGGCAGAAAAATTACTTTTTGCAGGATTTATTACAAGTAGTATAAGATCGCATTCTTTTAAATCGGATAGCGCCCTTTTTCGTTTTTTATCTCCGAGTATATTTGTTTCGTCTATTCCAGCAGTATCGAATAGTTTTACCGGACCTATGCCGTGTATCTCTTGTAAAGCTATTTTTGTATCAGCGGTTGTTCCTGGAGTAGAATCTACTATAGATGTCTCCTGTTGAGTTAATAAATTGATTATGCTACTTTTACCGGCATTCATTCTGCCGAATATTCCTATATGATCTCGTTCCGTTAATACTGCCATCTTATCGGTATCCATAATTTTTTATATAAAAAGATCTCTTTGTCCGTTATCTATTTTTTCCAATATGCCGTTTATATTCATTTTAAAACCGAAGCGCTTTTTTCAATTCTTTTTCCGCCTTTTTTGCAATACCGCTTGAAGGGGCTATGGCAATCGCCTTTTTAAAAAGCTTTTCCGAGTTTTTATATTCCCCTATTGCAATGTAAGTTTTTCCGAGTCCGTATAACGCCTTTATAAAATCAGGAAAAATTTTTAAAGCCTCTTTATAATATAGCGCCGCCTTTTTATACTCTTTTTTATTGTAATATGCCCAGCCTATGTTTGTAAGCGGATAATGATATGTTTTATAGGAAGAATTTTTTTTAATTGTTTTAAAGGCTTCTATCGCTTTATCCCAATCTTTTATATTTGCGTAAGCGGTTCCGAGATTGTTTTTTGCTTCAAAATATTCGGGATTTAATTTTATAGCTTTTTGGAAATTTTTTATGGCAAAATTATAATCTTTCTTTGCCATGTATACCAGCCCCAGACAATTGTATATTACGAAATCTTTTTTGTTGAGTTTTTGAGCCGCCGTAAATTTTTCAAAAGATTTTTCGTAATATCCGCCCGCCATGTATGCTATACCGAGATTTTTTAAGGCTTCGGCTCGTTTTTTTTTAACAGAGTTATTAAAAGCGCAGGAAAATAACAAAAACCAAGATATAATTGTTAGGATAAGAAGCCGTTTTTTCATATTTTTATAATTTTGATTTTATCTGTTTACAGTCGATTTAATAACATATTGTAATATCATTTATTTTATGTTATATATTATATTATTGTTATTATAAGATAATAAATATTTTATTTTTTAAATAGCTTATGGATAAAAAAGATTTCTTTTGCTTAATTTTGGCTTTTTTACATAAACTAAATAGGGAAAAATTATAAATGTCTGAGAAATATCCGGAATGTCCGTTATATAATCCTTCGAACTGTAAAGAGTATTATAACCCTAAACTCTGCGCATTCGTAAAAAAAGACAAGATATGTCTTAAAAAAACCAAAACCAAAAAAAAGGATTCGGATTCTAATCAGGCTGCCGAGCAATAATTATTTTATGGTATCGTTTTTTACCGGCTCTTAACAATAGGATGTTATTTTTAAAGTCTGTCGTAGTCGCTATGTATTGGTCGTCTGTTATCCGATTTCCGTTTATATACGCGCCGCCCTGTTTTATAAGTCTTTTTGCTTCGCCGTTAGATGTTGTTAAACCCGCAATGCAAAAGAGTTTAAAAACAGGCAACCCTTCCTGAAATTTTTCTTTTTCTATTAAAGATGTCGGCAAAGAATCCTCTGTTTTTTTTATCTTTCTTGGTATGCAGCTTGAAGGGAAAAAGGATCTCGAAATTATTTTTTCTCCGAAAATACCGGAAGCCGCAAAAAAGGCTTTATCCGCTTCTTGCTTTCCATGCGCTATTTTGGCGGCTTCATAAGCCAAAACCGCTTTTGCCTCGTTTAATTGAGAGTCCGCGCGGCTGTCTATTATTTCTATCTCTTCCATAGGCAAAAAGGTAAACAGCGCTATAAATCGTTTTAAGTCTCTGTCGTCTGTATTTATCCAGAATTGATAATATTGATAAGGAGATGTTTTATCCGGATCAAGCCATACGGTTCCGCTTTCGGTTTTACCCATTTTTTTACCGCTGCTTGTAATAAGAAGAGGAAATGTGATTCCGAAACTGTTTTTTTGATGTATTCTTCTTATAAGATCTATTCCTGCGACTATGTTCCCCCATTGATCGGAGCCGCCCATCTGGATTTTGCAGTTATTGCTTTCAAAAAGCTTTAAAAAATCGTAAGCTTGAAGAAGCATATAATTAAATTCTATAAAATTAAGTCCGTCTTCGGAATCAAGACGGCTTCTATAGCTTTCCGCTTTGATCATTCTGTTTATTGAAAAATGTTTTCCTATATCTCTAAGAAAATCTACATATTTTAAATCTGTAAGCCATTTTTCGTTGTTTAAAAGAAGGGCTTTGTCATTTGTAAAATCTATAAATTTTGTAAGCTGTTTTTTTAATCCCGCGCTGTTTTCTTTTATTTTTTCTTTTGTCAAAAGTTTTCTGGTTTCGGTTTTTCCGCTCGGATCTCCTATTAAGCCTGTCCCTCCGCCTACCAATGCTATAGGTTTATGTCCGCAACGCTGGAAATGAGCAAGCGCCATAATAGGAACAAGGCTTCCTACGTGAAGGCTTGAAGCCGTAGGGTCAAAACCTATATAACAGGTAGCGGAGCCTTGATTAATATAATCTTCCAGCTCTTTTTGATGGGTTGTTTGTTCTATAAAGCCTCTTTGATGCAATATTTCCAATATACTCATTTATTCTACGTCCTTGTTTAAATTTCGAACAAAGCGAAAAATCCCTTTATTATTTCGAGGGGGTAAGACTTTTATCCAACGCTTAAAATTAAGTAAAAGCAAACTTTTAAAAAAACAATTAGTTCCTGTAGCAACGGGTTTTATTTATTGGCATATTCTATGGCTCTTGTCTCCCTTATAACCATAACCTTTATCTGCCCCGGAAATGTCATTGTTTCTTCAATCTTTTTTACAATCTCTTTGCTTAATAAAAATGCGTCTTCGTCCGATTTGTTGCCGCTTTCTACAAGCACTCTTAATTCTCTTCCTGCTTGAACGGCATAAGAATTGGATATTCCGTCAAAAGAATTTGCTATGCCTTCCAGATCTTCAAGTCTTTTTATATAATTTTCTATAATCTCTTTTCTTGCTCCCGGTCTCGCGCCGGATATGCTGTCCGCAGCCTGAACAATCCAGTCATAAACCGAAGAAACAGGCGTTTCTTCGTGATGAGCTGCTATAGCGTTTATTACAATCGATTTTTCTCCGCTTTTTTTTGCCAGTCTCGCTCCGATTAAAGCATGGGTTCCTTCAACCTCTCTGTCTATGCTTTTTCCTATATCATGTAAAAGCCCAATACGTTTCGCCAATTTCGGATTAAGCCCCAGCTCTGATGCAATAACCCCGGATAATGAGCCTACCTCTATGGAATGCTGTAAAACGTTTTGAGCATAACTTGTTCTGAATTTCAATCTGCCCAAATATTTTATAAGTTCCTTATGAATTCCGTGTATTCCCAGATCAAAAACCGCTTGTTCGCCGGCTTCTTTAATGATTTGCTCAACCTCTTCTTCGGCTTTTTTTACTACCTCTTCTATTCGTCCGGGATGAATTCTTCCGTCTGCTATAAGAGCCTCCAAAGAAAGTCTTGCCACCTCTCTTCTTACAGGATTAAATCCGGAAAGCACAACCGCTTCAGGAGTATCGTCTATTACAAAGTCTATCCCTGTAGCCGCCTCTAATGAGCGTATGTTGCGCCCTTCTCTACCTATTATTCTTCCTTTCATTTCATCATTAGGCAGCCCTACTACAGATACGGTTCTTTGAGACACATAATCGCCTGCATATCTTTGTATTGCGGTAGCTATTATCTCTTTTGCTTTTTTATCCGCAGCCTCTTTTGTTTCTGCTTCTATTTGTTTAAGAAATTTTACGCTTTCGTATTTTGCCTCGTTTTCCATACTTTTAAGCAAAAACTCTTTTGCTTCCCGAAATGTCATGCCGGCTATTGTTTCTAACTTTTTTTCCTGCTCTTCTACTATGCTTAACGCGCTTTTTTCATTTTTTTCTATCTCTTTTTCTTTATTTTTTAAAGAATGCTCCCTGCGGGTTAAGGATAACGCTTTTTCTTCTATTTGTTCAATTTTTTTATCAAGTTTCTCCTCTTTTTGAAACAGATGTCTCTCCTGTTTTTCAAGCTCTGCTCCGGTCTCTTTTGTTTCGGTATCAAAATCGCTTTTAAGCTTAATAAGCCTGTCTTTAGCTTCTAGTTCAGCCTCTTTTAAAAAGTTTTCCGCTTTTATTTTTGCCCGTTCTACAATCTCGAACGCTTGAGTTTCTGCGGCGCCAAACCTTTTTGCCAAAATTTTTCCTTTAAGCCAAAAAGCAATTCCGCATCCTGCAAAGCATAAGCCTATTAAAAATGACAATAGTATATATTTATCCATTATTTTTCCTTTTTTGCCGGACTATGATGAAAGAAAAAGAGATGTGAAAAGGGTAAAAAAAGAGGATTCCCCCGCATAAATGCCGTGTTGAGAGAACTCTTTGAACCTTGTGTTCAAAGGCGGGCGTTCTTATAGCTTCTTTAGGCTTTTCCGTAAAATCGGAACTTGCGCACCAAAACCAGTGAAGTTGCCCTAATATTATGATATTGGTTCAAAATATATTCTGCAATCACGGGCACAGCAGGGGAATTTTAGAGTTTGTCATGCTCGTTCAGTTTTTTTAACAATTCGGCGGAACTTTCGGAAATTTGATAAAAAAGTTCGTTATGTCTTTTTTTTAAATTTAAATATTCTTCCGTTATATTTAAAGCGGCTATGGTTAATATTGATAGACTGCTATGTCTTTTTGTAACCTGCCTTTCCACTTTTGTAACCTCTTTTATCAGGCAATCCACTATTTTATAAGCTTCGGATACTTCAATATCCACAGCATAAATACTTTTTTGTCCTAAAAGTTCTATCGTAATAAATTGTTCCAACTTTTTTCATTACCCTTTTTACGCCAGTTGGAAATTAAATTAACTTCAAGATATAGATATAGTATCAAGTTTTTCCAAAACGTCGCCTATTTTCAAACCTATCAGTTCTCTTTCTTCAATATAACGGCTTTCAGCCGAAATTTTTTCCTGCAGATCCTTTTCCACAGCCTCAATTTTATATTCAAGTTCCAGCTTTATTTCTTCTAATCGTTTTATATCATCTATCAGTTTTTGAACCTTTTGTTCTATTTCTTCAAATTGTTTTAATATAAAATCGGTATCCAAAGTATCACCTATATTATTTTATTTTTTATATATTTAAGAATTTATACAATATATTGAGTATTATCCGAAGTCAAGTTTTTTTTATTTTGCTTTATTTATCAAAGCCTCAACCTTTAAAGGAAGCCCGAATAAAGATATGAATCCTTCCGCATCTTTTTGATTATAAACATCCTCTTTTTCAAAAGATGCGTAACCGGAATGATAAAGGCTTTTTTCGCTTTTACGCCCTACTATTATTATATTGCCTTTATACAGTTTGATGCGGACTGTTCCGGTAACATTTTGCTGCGTAACGTCAAAAAAAGCATCTAAAGATTTGCGAAGTCTTGTAAACCAAAGTCCTTCGTAAACAAGCTTTGCATACTGCAAAGCCAATATGTCTTTATACTGGATTGTATGTTTATCTAATGTGATGCTTTCTAATGCCTGATGCGCTTTTAACAGGATTGTTCCTGCCGGAGTTTCATAAACCCCGCGGCTTTTCATTCCTACAAGTCGGTTTTCCACTATATCTGTTCTGCCTATTCCATGTTCTCCGCCTATTTTATTAAGTTGCGTAAAAAGCCGGACGGGATCGGTTTTTTTGCCGTTTATGCTTACAGGGTCTCCTTTTTCAAAGCCGATTTCAATATAAATCGGGCTGTTTGGCGCATTTTCCGGAGAGTTTGAAAGCTGAAACATAGTTTCTTCCGGTTCTGCCCATGTATTTTCCAGTATGCCGCCTTCATGACTTAAATGGAAGATATTTTTATCTCTGCTGTATAAATCTTTTTTTGTCTGAGTAACGGGGATGTTATGTTTTAAAGCGTAAGCCAAAGCATCTTCGCGCCCTTTTATATTCCATTCTCTCCATGGGGCGATTGTTTTTAATTGAGGGTTTAAAGCCATTACGCTTACTTCAAACCGTACTTGATCGTTGCCTTTTCCCGTTGCTCCGTGAGCTATTGCATCGGCTCCTTCTTTTGCCGCTATATCAACCATATGTTTTGAAATAAGAGGTCTAGCAAAGGATGTTCCTAACAAATAATCTCTTTCATAAACCGCGCCCGCGCGCATAGTAGGGAATATAAAATCTTTTATAAATTCCTCTGTAAGGTCTCTTATGTATAGTTTGCTCGCGCCGGACGCCAACGCTTTTTCTTCTAATCCGCTTAATTCTTCTCCTCCCTGCCCCAGATCCGCGCAAAAGCATATTACTTCGCATTTGTAGTTGGTTTTAATCCAATGGGCTATTACCGAGGTATCAAGCCCGCCGCTGTATGCAAGCACGACTTTATTTATTTCCTCTTTCATTTATTCTCCTATATATTAATGTTTTGTTATTTTTTTGCTATTTGCTTTTAAAATTTTTTTTATTTCTTTGTCAAAGTCTGATTCTATTTTTTGGGTTTTATTAAATTCCTCATATTCTAAAGATGCTTTCTGTTTTGCCCGCTTATTAGAAAGCTTTCCTTTTCCGTCTAAAATTTTATATTCGTTAAACTCTAAAAACTTATTAACCGATTCCGCCAGCTTCTCCATTGTAAAGGATATTCTGTTTTCAATAAGTCTTTCAATATAATCGAAATACCCGGAAATGGCTCTTTCAAGCTTTTCAATTTCATCTTCTTTCAGATAATTTTTTGCAATAACCGTATCCAGTTTTAAAATTCTTCCTTTCGGGGCATTCTTCCAAGTTGTAAGCCCCATAAAAGGTTTGTTTTGATCTGTATTATCATAAATTATCTCTGCCGCGGTTTTTCCCGCAATGGCAAAATGAAATTTATTTTGCACCATTGCGTAAAAAATTTTGGTAATTTCGGATTTCGGATCATAATCTATAGAGCATTCCGCAAAAATATCGGTAATTTGCTGATAGACTCTTCTTTCGCTTGCTCTGATAGAGCGGACTGTTTCAAGTAATTCTTTAAAATAATCTTGTCCGAAATAGGCTCCGTTTTTAAGTCTTTGGTCGTCTATTGCAAAACCTTTTATAATGTATTCTTTTAAGGTTTTGGTCGCCCATATTCTAAACATTGTAGCTTCGCGCGAATTAACTCTATAACCTACCGAAAGAATGGCATCGAGATTATAAAACTCCATATTTCTGGAAACTTCTTTTTTTCCTTCTTTTCGAACTGTTTCCATTTTGGAAACAGTTGCTTTTCTTTGTAGCTCCCCTTCGTCAAAAATATTTTTTAAGTGTTTTGAAATGGCGGGAACATTTACCCCGAATAGCTTTGCTATTTGCTTTTGATTTAACCATATGGTTTGATTGCGCAAAAGAACTTCTACTTTTACCTCTTTATTCGGGGAGGTATAAAGTAAGAATTCGGCGCTATTATTTTGTATTGTAATTTGTTTGTCTGTTTTTTTCATTATTTTTTTTTATAAAGAGTTTTAATAATGTTGGAGTTTATATATTTTTTTTATGGTTTTCAAATAAAAAGGTTTTTTTTTTGCGGTTGAAATTTTTATTTGTAATAAAATGTTTACATTTATTATTTGTAATGGGTCTTAACTTGAAAAAACCGCATTATGACTTAAATAACGTTGCCTTTGACCCAAAGGACGTTACCTATACCCTAAAGGCGTCGCGCCGGAATTGACGTCCGCCTATTTTGCAAGTTTTATTATTTTTATCTCCTGTTCGGTAAGCCGGTAAAGTTTATAAACCATTTTATCTATTTTTTTCTGTATATCTTCTAATAGTTTTTCGGCTTCTTTATTTGTAATATGTTTGGAAAACTCTTTTTTCTTTGTTTCATAGGCTTGATTAAAGATAACCTCAAAATTTTGAAGCTGTTTTTCGTTTGGAATGATTATCGGCAGTTGACGAGCATCATTAATTTGAAAATGGCTTGTGCTGTTTATAAAATTATCAACGTATTCACTAATCAATTGAGAATTTATTAAAGAAACTATATACCAACTCGGAACGGCATTTAACATTGAAAATAAACTCATACTCAAAACATCATAAACGCCGTTTTCTTTAATTCTTGATTTAAGATAGGTAGAATTAACATCTGTCCAACAAAAACCTTCTCTAAAGTAATAATCGGGGTTTCTAACTACAGGCATACCTATCCCTTTTTTACCCGAATTATCATATAAATATTTAACGTTTTCTTTGCTCCAATTAATATAATAAGGGGTTTTTAAATACCATCGGTTGCCGTATTTATCCCCTTTATCATAAGGAACAAAGGTTTTGTTTCCGCAAATTCCTTTTTTCTTTTCTTTATCGGATAGGCTGTTTACGTCGGCAATTTCATTTTTCGATACAATCTTGTATAAATATCCCTGCCCGAAAATATCTCTTCCGTATTTTTCTTTAAGGCTGTCAAATAATTTGCGCTCCTTAAATTCGTTAAGGGTTTCCAAATAATCTTGAGCGTCCCGTTTGGTTTTAATAAGATTAAGTTCGGCAATGTTTTGAGATAGAACGGCTTGCAACAGTTTTTGAGGACGGGTTTTTTTTATGTTTTCCGCTCCTTTGGTTTTATCTAATACGCCTATATATTTTCCGTTATTTGCGGTTGCAAGCCCTTGTCCGCCTTCCGTAATAAGCCCAAGCAAAGTTATATCTCCGGGTTTTAACAATTTTCTGTATTTATCTAATTCCGTTTTACATTGTTTTATTTTTCTGCTTGTTTTTATATTATCCCACCATTTATTCATTAATTTTTTAACATAAGAATTATATTTGTTATAAACGGCTATATTAAAATTATCCGGGATAAAAAATACGTTGTTAGAAGCGTTTTTATAAATATTGCCATCAAGCTTATATGTTTTAGGATTAAGCAAATTTTTTTTACCGTCTTTTACTGTTAAAGTATAATCTTTAGCGGCATCTTTTTGAAAGATTGCTATGCAGGTATCAACCATTGCTTCAAAGGGGCTGGCAGTATCGTATAATTCTATTATTCTATTATTTAATAATAAGTTGCGAAGATTATGTTTGGTTTGAATTGTCCAAAATGTTTTGGAAGATATAAAGGCAATTATCCCTTTATTGTTATTAGCAATTTCTACGGCTTTAAAATAAAAATGGTTATATAAATCATCTACGAACTCATACACTTTTTTTAAAGCTTTTTTATCGGTTTCTTCTCTTCCTTTTGTAGATACATACGGCGGGTTGGCAATAACTATATCAAAACCTTTTTTTTCGCGAAAGACTTCGGAAAAATACAGCTTAAAATCAAATTCTTTATCTTCGCCGCTTATTTGCTTTATTAGATTATTAATTTTATTTTTATCTTCATCTTTTTTAGTAGGATTGGTTTCGTTAAAAAACTTATCTTTTAATTGTTCCATCTCTTCAAATAATTTGTAATTTAAAAGGTCTTTTTTTAATCCTAACAAAGAGTTTCCGCATACAATTTTATAATCCAAATTTGGCAGAGGCTTAATATTTTTTATATCTTGCTCGTCAACTATTAAAGATAGCCATAGTCTTAATTTTGCAATTTCTACGGCGCCGGAGTCTATATCCGCGCCGTAAAGGGAGCGTTCTATACATTGGCGTTTTAAATTGTAATCGCTTAAAGCCTTTTTTTTTACGGATAAAGCCAAAACTTTTCTTGCGGCAACTATTTCATTCATCATTCCTACAGGAAAAGCCCCGGAGCCAACTGCAGGGTCGCATACTTTTATATTTTGAAGTAATTTGTCTATTGCTTTGGAGTTATCTCTAACAGATTGGGAGAGCTTGAAATTATAAGAGGATGTTTGTTGTTCTCCTTTTTTTATTTTTTCCTGTTTTTCGGCGGCGACAACCTCGTTTTCGGATATAAACTCTCCTTGTTCTATTAATATTTTAATTTCCTGTTTTTTAAGGGGCGGAATAAGTTTTGCTTTATTCGCTTCTGCGTAAATATAATTTATTAGGCTTTGCCTGCACATGTAATGAACTATTTCGCGCGGGGTGTAATATACTCCGAATTTTTTATTAAATTTGTTTTCGTCCCCTTTTTTGCCGCTTTTTAAAGCCTGTTTAAACTCTTCAAAATTATCCCGCCTTACCGCGTTAAACTTTTCGTAAGCTTTGCCGAGAAGTTCCGGATCTATTGCAACCTCTTTTTCTAATGGCTGATCTTCTTGAACGGTAAAGTTGTATAGATCGAATATGTCTAATATGCCGCTTCCTTGGTTATCTTCGTTTTTATTGGAAAAAAGAGAGTCGGGGAGGTTTATGTCTGTATTAACCCAGTCGTAATCGTAAATCGGGTCGAATAATCCGCCGTTTAAAAATGGTATTTTGCAGTCGAAAAGCTTGTAATAATGGTCGTCATGGCTTCGGTCTGTTCTAATGGCTTCGTAAAAAAGGGGCTCTAATATGTCGTTAAAGAAGTTGTCGTAATTTTTTTTATGTTTTTTTTCAAAAATATCTCGCAAAAACCGTTTTGAGCCTGTTCCCCATTTTTCGCCCAACTCAACCCCGAACCAGCCTTTTTTTTGCAAGAAGTATAAAAATATTATTTGCCCCAAAAGTTTTTTTGCAAAATTAACCGTATCTACCTTTTTTTTATCAAACTCCGCTTTTATGTTTGGGTTTTGTTTGGCAATTTTATCGAGAGCCTCTTTAACTTGTAAAAAGAGTTTTCTGTATTGTAAAAAAAACTCTTCGGTTACTTTTTCTATGTTAAAGGCTTCTTCAAGGTCGGCAAGAGAAGGGTTTGATTGGTCTTGCGCAAATATTTTTACCAAACGGCTTTGGGCGGTGTGGCTCGCTTCGTTTTCTCCTACTAAGAAGGAGTATCTTTTTGCGGGAGTAAATGTTTCTTTAGCTTTTGTTTCTTTAAATTCATAATCGATTGTAACCAAAGAAAAACGCCAGTCTTTTTTATCGGGAGGGACAAAGGCAAATAATCCCGCGTCTTTTTCGCCTCTGTTTTTAAGATAATTGCCCGCAAAGTTTCTTTGGGCTGTTCTGGCATGATCCAATGAATGATTTTTTTGTAGATTAACTATCAATATGTCTATTTTTTGATCGTCCGGGGCAGTATATGTCGCTATGCGTTCGTAACTGTTAATTACGCTTTTAAACATATCTTTTATATACTCGGAATTTATGGAAAAAGCCTTTGTTTCGTCTATTTTGTTTAAAAAATTTTTTATAAAATATATAAAGCGCTCTTTATCAAAAGGCGCTTCAAAGGTTTTTTTTATTATGTTTTTTGCTTGGGCGTTATCCATTGTTTATTCTCCTCTTAAATATAAAGATAATATTATTTCGCGCTTTTCGGAAGTTTCGTTTTCTCGATCCGTATAATGCTTTTCCAAAAACTTATCCGGTATAGTTGTTTGCAAAACCTCCAAAGTTTTTAATGGATTTAAAATATTTTTGTTAAGCTTGTTTAATTCTTGTAGGCAGTTTTTACAGGTCTGTTTAGGTATGCCGCCTTCGTTAAGACGGGTTATAAGTTTTTTAAGGTAATCTGTTTGCTCGTCGGTTAGTTGTTTGCCGATTTTAAGGGTTGCTTTTAAAATTTTTATAATTCTTACCGCGCTGCCCGCTCCTTTTTTAACAAACGGAGCGTCTGTTTCCTGAGTTGTAGATTCTTTAAATGCGTTTTTGTTTTTTTTAAGCAGTCCGTATATTCTTTTGGGAAGTTTTTCGGTTTTTGCGTCCGCCCGGCTTTTTATGACGCCTGCGGCGGTTATAAAGTCTAACTCTTTTGCTTTTGTTTTTGGGTTGGCAATAAAAAATTTCTGAAGTTTTCCGGATCTAAAATATGTTATAAGCTCGTCTTTAATTTCTTTGTTTTTTTTTGCGCTGCGGGCTTTTGGCGGAAGTTTTTTTATTTTTTCAAAAAATTCCGGTTGGTTTTCTCGAATTTCTTTGATTGTATGCAGATATTTTAATTCGCTTTCTTCGTCATTTTCTGATTCTACCGCGGTTTTTGAAATTAATTTGTCAAAAAGCTGATGGGAGGCTATGGGCTCTCCTTCGGTTAAAAGTTCCGCGTCTCCGCCCAAAAGGGTTAAAAAAGCGTTTATTTTTACTTTTGCAGCCTCTTTTAATCCTATTTGGCTGTTTGCCTGAGCCGTAGGGAAAAAATTAAATGTATAGATTTTGCTAAACGGAGCGGCTACTCGGTTGATTCTGCCGGCTCGCTGCATCATCCGCGTAGGGTTCCAAGGGATATCGTAATTTATAACCGTATTTGCGCGATGCAGGTTTACCCCTTCGGATAGAACTTCGGTTGAAATAAGTATTCGGTAGTCGTTTTTTTGCTCGCGGACGTTTGCGTCAAAGTTTTCCAAAACTTTTTCGCGGATAGATTCGCCGGATTCTCCGGTAAATTTAAGAGGTTTGCCTATATCCGCGCTATTTATGTTTTTATAAAGATAATCTGCGGTTTCTTTTGATTCTGTAAATATTATTATATGGTTTTTCTTTAAAATTTTATTTTGTAAAAGTTCGTCCTTAAATTTTAACAACTTCGGATCTCTTTTAACTTGTCGCCAAAGATCTTCTATATTTTTTAATATTGCAAGATCGTATTCCAAATCTGTTTTTAATTTTTTATTGAAATCTTTTGCCTCATATTTTTCCGCCCTGCCTTTATCTATTAATTTTTGAATTACTTCGTCATTATCTTGCTGCAACGCCTCGAATATTTTAGCGGTATCTTTTTTGCTTATATAAATATAGCCGTTTTTAAACTCCTTTAAAAAAATTTCATAAGAATTAATAAATCTTTCTATGGAATTGCGGAACGCAAAAAAACTGCTTTCTAATCTTTTAACTAACAAAACTTTCATAAAACGCCCTAAGTTTTTTTGCGATTGAGCTTCAAATTGATTTATTTTTCCTTGATAATAAAGCATCGGCATATAACGGGCGTATTTAAAATCATCCGTAATTAGCTTTATGGTTTTATTAAATATTTCATCCTCTTTTTTATTAAGTTGATAAAAAAGAGGTGTCGGTCTTTCTACTTTGGGAAATTTTAAGCCCTGTTTTTTTATATCCTCCGCAAAATATTTTTTTATTTCGTTTCTTGTTCTGCGCACCATTAAATGTTTTAATACTTTGTTTCGGATTTGTTTTGCGTTTTGCTTAACTATGTCTATATATTTGTCATAATCTTTTTTTCTGTCTAAATTTTTTAATTTTTTTTCTAATCTTCCAAAAAATAATTCCAGATCCGGAGCCTCCATAATGCCGCTTTTTTTAGAATCTTGAAACAGTTTAATAAGGCTTAAAATGTCTTTCGGGGTATTGTTTAAGGGGGTTGCGGTTACCAACATTACTTTTTTGCCGCGGCATATCTCGGCAAGCTTTCCGTAGGTTGCGGTAGATTCGTTACGAAAACGATGAGCTTCGTCTATTATTATGTTTGAATATTTACCTGTTCCTCTTTTTAAGATATGATCAAGCTTGCCTGCGGATTCAAAATCTGCCGGAACGTTAAAATCAGAAAATAGGTTGGACCAAGAGCCGGGGTTAGATTTTTTTAAAAGAGCCGGAGGAGCTATAACAAGGGTTCTTCCTGCAAGCTGCGATGATAGCATTGTCGCAATATATGTTTTTCCCAAACCTACCACGTCTGCGATAAAAACTCCGCCGTATTCCGAAACTATTTTTTTTGCGTTTAAAATTGCCTGCCGTTGATATTCAAATTTTTTAAAACCGAAAGGCATATATTGTATATAAGTTTGGTCGCTTAAATTAAGGTCTTCTTTAAAATATTCGTAAAGAAACTTTAAGTATAGCGTATAAGGGGTAATGTTTTTAGCAAGCCATGTTTTGCCGTTAATTGTGTCTATATATTTTTGGCTTACGTCAACCGCGTCTTGCCATAATTCTTCAAACTTTTTTTTTGCAAATTCATAATCGCTTCTGTTTTTAAGCTCTACGTTAAATTCCAAATTATCGCTCAATCCGCTTTTGGTAAAATTGCTGGAGCCGGTAATAATTCTGCCCGCGTCTCTGTCCCCTTCTTTAAATGTCATAATGTATAGTTTGGCATGCAGTTTGCGGGACGGATAGGCTTTAATTTGTAGTTTGCCGCTTTTTATCCATTCTATAAATTTATAAACTCCTTCTTCCACTTTTTTATTATCTGCAGAGTTTGCCATTTCGGTTTTAACTTGGTTTTCAAACTTTGTTTTGGTTTCCGCAAAAGAAAAATCAAGAAGAGGGCGTTTATCGATATTTCCTTTTTCTATAATATCGAATGTTTTTTTATCCGATCCTATGCCGATTAAAATTCTTATTTTTTTTGTATTTTTAAGCGCCGGATATACGGCGTAAAAACCGCTTGAATAAAAATATGCGGAAAGGGAATCGAAAAATAATGAATCTTTGATTAAAACCCTAAACCTTTTTTTAAGGCTTATGTTTTCTTGGTTTGTAATAAATGATAAATCGGTATTCATTGTTAAACTTCCGGCTTTTTAAATTGTTTGATTTTTTTTGTTAAAAAAATACTTATCCGATAATAGTTCGATTTTCAAGTTATAAGAAGGCGTAAAAAACATCAAAAGTTTTTAATATTGACAAACAGAATTAAAACAACTTTTATATTAATTTTAAAAGGGACAAAGGAAACGCCCGTTATTAAAAAATTTAATCGTAAAAAATAATAATAAAATTTCGCCGGATAACAAAGTGGTTTGTTCGTTTGTAAGGCATGCAAAAATTTTAACCGCAGGCTTATTAATAATAAGTAACGGTTTAAAATTTAAGCATAACGCAGAAAACGAGCAAACTACGAAATTATACGGCAAAATTTAAACAGGGGGAATATGAAACTCGGAATTATAGGACTGCCTTTATCCGGCAAAAAAACGGTGTTTGAAGCCCTTACAAAAAAATTTGATAGCGGTTTTAAAAACGAAGACAGGTTAGAAACCGTAACTGTGCCGGATAAAAGAATAGACAAATTATCCGCAATGTTTGAACCGCAAAAAACCATTTATGCTCAGATTAAATATTTTCTTCCCAAAAAACAGGAAAACGCAACGGAAAAGGATACCGCATATAATAATATAAGAGACTGCGACGCTATTATTCAGGTAATAAAAAATTTTAAAGCTTATGCAGACGATAAAATATCCCCTTACGAAGATGTTTTAACATTAGAACAAGAATTGACTCTTGCGGATTTTATTACCGCAGAAAAAAGAATAGAACGGATTGCCACAGATAAAAAAAGAGGAAAGCAGATAGATAATCAGGAATTATCTTTATTAAAAGAGGCGTTACAACTTTTGGAAGCGGAAAAACCTATCCGAAAAAATACGAAAATAGCAACGGCTCGCCAATTAAGAGGTTTTACTTTTTTAACCGCAAAGCCGAAACTTTTACTATTTAACAACGACGATGAAGATGAAAATATTCCGTCTTTTACAGAGAAGACAGATGACGACACAATGGTATTAAGAGGAAAATTAGAACATGAAATAATGCAGATGCCGGAAAAAGAGGCTTTTGAATTTTTAAAAGAGTTCAACATATCCGATTTGGCTATGGATAGGGTGATAAAAAAGTCTTACGATCTGCTTGGTCTTATATCCTTTTTTACCGTAGGAAAAGACGAGGTTAGGGCTTGGACTATAAAAAAAGGGACATCCGCATTAGACGCCGCGGACGTAATACATTCGGATATTAAAAAAGGGTTTATCCGCGCCGAAGTTGTCGCTTATAACGATCTAATAAAAGCGGGCGGGTATCCGAAAGCAAAAGAAGCCGGCACAGTAAGGCTTGAAGGAAAAACTTATATTGTGGCGGACGGGGATATAATTAATTTCCGTTTCAACGTATAATTCCGTTACGCAAAAAAGTAGTTTGTTCTTTTTCAAGGCTTGCGAAAATTTTAACCGCAGGAATATATGTAATATTTCGAGGATTAAAAAAAATTTCAACGCCGCAAACGGGCAAACTACGAAGTTAGGCAACCGATTTTTTTAATGCCGTTCATGTAGGGGACCAACGCCTCCGGAATTGTTACGGAACCGTCTGCTTGTTGAAAATTTTCAAGTATTGCCGCAAAGGTTCTTCCTACCGCAAGCCCGGAGCCGTTTAAGGTATGAATAAATTCGGTTTTCTTTTTGCCTTCTCTTTTAAATCTTATATTTGCCCGTCTTGCCTGAAAATCTTCGAAATTGCTGCAGGAAGATATTTCTCTGTAAACCCCTTGGGCTGGCATCCATACTTCTATGTCATAAGTTTTTGCCGCGGAAAACCCTAAATCTCCGGTGCAAAGGGTAACAACTCGGTAAGGAATTTTTAATCTTTTTAATATCTCTTCCGCATTTTTTAAAAGAGTTTCTAACTCGGCATAAGAATCTTCCGGTTTTACAAATTTTACCAGCTCCACTTTATTAAACTGATGCTGCCTTATAAGTCCTCTCGTATCCTTTCCGTAAGCCCCCGCTTCGGAACGAAAACAAGGAGTGTATGCCGTATGTAAAATCGGTAAATTTGCTTCTGCCAATATTTCGTTATTATAAATGTTGGTTACCGGAACTTCCGCCGTAGGAATAAGAAAATAATCGGTTCCTTTAATTTTAAAAAGGTCTTCTTCGAATTTCGGAAGCTGCCCTGTTGCCGTCATACTGTTTCTATTTACTATAAAAGGAGGAAGCGTCTCTTTATATCCATGTTCGATTGTATGAATATCTAACATAAAGTTAATTAAGGCTCTTTCTAATCTTGCCCCTGCGCCGTAATATAAAGGAAATCTTGCGCCTGTTATTTTTGCCGCTCTTTCAAAATCCAAAATATTTAAAGCCTCTCCTATATCCCAATGGGCTTTCGGCTCAAAATCAAAATTTTTCGGCGTCCCTTCCTTTTTTACAAGCTTATTATCCGCCTCGTTTTTTCCTACCGGCGCGGAAGAATGGGGAATATTGGGAATAACTATAAGCCTTTTATTAATCTCCGCTTCCGTATCGGATAAATCCTTTTCCAAAGTTTTAATTCTTGCCGAAACTTCCCGCATTTCCAAAATAAGACTATTGGCATCCGCTTTTGCTCTTTTTAACTCCGCTATTTTGTCAGATACGCTATTTCGCTTATATCTGAGCTCTTCAAGTTCAAAAAGAATCTCTTTTCGTTTGTCATCCGATAAAATAAGCTCTTCAAGGTTAATATCCGCATTGCGGTTTTCCAATCCTTTTTTAATTAAAGAAAAATTTTGTCTTATATTTTTGACGTCTAACATGAGGTTGTCCGATATGATTATAAAATTTTTTGGTAGGCGCGATTGGACTTGAACCAACGACCTCTACCGTGTCGGGGTAGCGCTCTTGCCAGCTGAGCTACGCGCCTTTAACTTAAACAGGAAACTTTATTATTTTATTTTATTTTATTTTTCAAGAAGAATTTAAAATAAAAAACAGGAGCTTTTAAAATATATTACTTTAAACGAATTAATATAAGGCTGAAAATTCTTTTTATTTTGATGATATAATTATTTTCCAAATGGGACGTCAATGACAAAAAAATGCTTGTAACATAATTTTTTATAATTATATAATGCTATTCAACACAACATATTGACGCTTATATATAGAATAGCCGACATATATATATTGACAATAATGTTTTTTTATATGTAGATAGTTATGTTAGTTTTTCAACTAATTAGTTTTTTAACTAAATTATATTCATATAAAAATCGGAGATAAAAATGCCTAACATATCTATGGAGATCAGCCTTCCTGTTAAAATAGAAAAAAAAGATAAATGGCTTATTGCTTCATGTCCTATATTAGACGTTTTTACCCAAGGCAAAACCAAAGAAGAAGCAAAAAATAATTTAAATGAAGCTTTAACTGTTTTTTTAATTTCTTGTTGCGAACGAGGCGTACTAGAGGCAGCACTTAAACAGCGCGGCATTGAATGTTATTCGTCGCCTATTGAAGCCGATACTAAAGCTACAAAACAAATAAACAGAGAAGATTATATTAATATTCCGCTCCATCTTCTTTCTCCTGATAGTAAAAGCTTAAAACATTGCCTCGCTTAACGCCAATACATTGGAAAAAACTTGAATGTATTTTTATAAAAAGCGGGCTTTGTTTTTGAGCGGCAAAACGGCTCTCATAGAGCTTATGTTAAAGAAGGAGTTTTGCGTCCCGTCATTATACCGGAGTATGGTGAAATCGATAAAAACATTATACAAGCCAATATGAAAACCGCCGAAATATCAAGAGAGCAATATTTTAAATTGCTTTCGGAATGTTAATTCAATTATATTCTGCCGTTGCTTCTACAAAAATTTTTTCTCTCCGATTTTTGCCCAATATTCAATCTAACCGGATAAAGACCTTTTTACGACTTTTGATCTTAATTCCGCTTTTTTTATCAAATCGTTCGATATTCTAACCGCAACAGTCATAATGCAATTCTTTTTTATTTTTTTATAAAATATTTTTTAACCAATATATAAGCCCTATTAAGCAATAAGTAAACCGTTTAGTTATAATTAATATGGTTAGTTAAGACTAAAAAACCGCCCCTTATCCTTTTTTAACAAAGTTTAAAAAAGCGGATTTAAGCCGTCCGCTTACAAGCGCTCTTTTTACCGGCGAAAGCCTTAAAAAAGCCCCTACAAATGTTCTGGCAAATTTATGGGTTATTCTGTTAGGGTCGTCAAAAAGCTGATATTGTAAAGTTTCTCTTTCAATACATTGAAGCAGCGTCTTTTCCAAAGCATCTTCGGGAGTAATAACCCGCTGTTTCCGCGGAATCAATTTTATAGCCTCTGTTTTGCATTTTAATCCGCATACTCCGCAGCCCAGACAAAATTTTTTGTCTATTTTCGGTCTTCTGTCTTTTTTGGCATTGCTGTTTTTATCTTCAATCATAGATATAGCGTTAACAGGGCAGGCATCCGCGCATAAACCGCAGCCAACGCATGAAGACGGGTCTATTTGGGCAATAAAATTGGAGGTCATAATAATATTGGTAATTCCATGCTTATTGATAGCCAAAAAAAGATTACAGCAGCATTTACAACAATGACACAGATAATTTACGCTTTTTTGAACGTTATCCGCATTTAATACAAGCCCGGCTTCTTTTGATTGAGCAAGTTTTTCCAGCATCCCGCTTTTTGAAAGCTCTTTTGCGAAATTGTTTCTTATCAAAAAATCCGCAGACTTATTAAAACTTGTGCAAGTATCTAAAGGAATGTCGCATTCCTTTTTATCAAGATGCAGTTTTTCATGCCTGCAAGAGCAAAGCCCTACGGAAATCTTTTTTGCCTGTTCTATAATATCTTTCGCTTTTTCATAGCTTAGAATCTCTACATATCCGTCATTTTTTTTTATAGCCTCTTCATAAGGCAGAGTTCTCATAATAGCCGCTTTATCTCCGCTTTTAAAATTTTTAGCGAAAAATTCATCGTCTCCAAGCATATATCGGTGAAAAAGAGAAGCCATCTTTTTAGAGTCAACCTTATCGTCTGTGCGCATCATCGTAAATTCAAAAATTCCTACAACCATAGGAGAGAGCATATAATAAAATTTACCTCTTGATAGAATATCCATAACAAGCCCTTTTGAACAAAGGGATGCAAGCCTCTCTTTAACAGCCGCTTCCGAAAACTTGGCAACTTTTACTATTTTTTTTAGGCTCGAAAACCCGTAAGGCATCCTGCAAATAAAATCCGCCTCTTTTTCCGTATAAAGCTCTTTTAAAATTTCATAAAAGGTTTTATTTAAAGCAACCCTTGTAGAAAGGGAATCTATTTTGTTTCCGAGTTTTTCATAAACATCTTTTACGGCGATATGTCCCATGTTTTGCTCCTTTAAAAAAATTATTTTATAACTGGATAAAAACTATCGCGTATAATAAAGTATGACAACTAGCTTTTCAAGCATAATCAACATAGAAACAGGACGACCTCAGTTGAAAGATAACATTATAAAAACAATACCGAAAAATATATTAAACATATTAAAAGAAATAGGCAAAGCAAGCGAGCAATTCGGCTGCCAAGCTTACGCTGCCGGAGGTTTTGTTCGAGACCTTTTTTTAAATACCCCAAACTTCGACATTGATATTGTAATAGAAAAAAACGGCATGGAATTTGCAAAAAAAATTGCGGAAACAAAAGGCTGGAAATTAAAAACTCATAAAAAATTCGGCACCGCAACATTAATAACTTCGGATAATTTAAAAATAGACATTGCTTCGGCAAGAAGCGAGTATTATAAAGCGCCGGCTGCCCTGCCTCAAGTAAAAGCCGGCTTATTATCCGAAGATGTTATGAGAAGAGATTTTACAATCAATACAATTTTAATAAACATAAGCCCGAAAAATTTCGGCGAAATAACAGATATATATTCCGGCATAAAGGATATAAAAAACAAAACTGTAAAAGTATTGCACGATATAAGCTTTATAGACGATCCTACCAGAATATTAAGGGCAATAAAATTCGCGACGCGCTTCAATTTTACTATAGATCCGCATACTCAAAAGCTTATAAAAGAGGCGGTTGATAAAAATATCTTTGCCAGTCTTTCCGGAAAAAGATTTTTTACGGAATTAGAATACATATTAAAAGAAAAAGACCCTGTTTTGCCCTTAATAAAACTTTTCGAGTATAAAATAATGCAAAACATACATGCGGATATAGCTTCAAACGCCGGCGCCCTCTCTTTTCTTAACAGAATAAAGGAGGTTATCTCATTGTATAAAAAAAACGATTATTCCGAATGGGCGCTCTATTTCATCGGTTTAATCAATAATTGCGGCAAAGAGGCATCTGAAGATATATGCCGATATTTTCAAATCCCGCATAATCAAAAAATACTTTTTTGCGACCTGCGGATAGAAGCAAAAAACCTGTTAAAAAACATAGAAAAAAATAAAACTGCATATAGAAAAATTTCCGTTTTCAAAACCGAGTTAATATTATATATGATGGCGTCTTTAAAAAGCCCTGTTAAAAGAGAAGAGATTTTTAAAATTTATAAAAAGGCAAAGAATACAAAAATACTAACAAACGGAAACGACATTATAAAATTAGGCATCAAGCCAGGACCAATCTTTTCGGAAATTATAAACCGGCTGTTTGAGGCAAAAATCAAAGGAGATATTAAAACCAAAAAAAAGGAAATTGATTATATAAAAAAATATTTATCAGAGGAAACACCCATTATTAAAAACAGTTAATCACAAAAAAGAATTATAAAATTCCGCCGGATAACAAAGTAGAGTTCAAGTCAGATAAAAATTTTAACCGCAGTAATACTTAAAGTGTTGCGAGAATTAAAATTTTTATCCAACGCCTAAAACGGGCAAAATACAAATTTATACGGCGAAATTTAAACAGAGGAAATAAGATGAAAAAAATAGTAGTCGCGGCAATAGGCGGCAACTCTCTTATACGCAATCCGCAAAATACAAGCGTAGAGGATCAATATCAATCTTTAATGGAAACATGCCGTCATCTTGCCGATATTGTAAAACAAAATTACAGACTTGTTATATGCCACGGAAACGGACCTCAGGTAGGCTTTATTTTAAGACGCTCCGCAATAGCTTATGAGCATGCAAAAATGCATCAGGTTCCGCTTTCAAGCTGCGTTGCAGATACACAGGGAGCTATAGGATTTCAAATACAAACCGCTCTTGAAAACCAGCTTAACTTAAAAGGCGAAGCTTTAAAAACCGCAACAGTAGTTACAAGAGTATTGGTAGATAAAAAGGATAAAAAAATTTTAAATCCTTCCAAACCTATAGGCTCCTTTTTTACGCCGGAAATGACCGAAGATTTAAAAAAGAGGTATCGGGATTGGATCTTTGCCGAAGACCCTTCCGGCAGAGGATTTAGAAGAATCGTTGCATCGCCCGCGCCCGCCCGAATAATAGAGATAGACCCTATAAAAAATCTTATAAAAAACAATTATATAGTAATAGCATGCGGCGGCGGCGGAATACCCGTAATAAAAAAAGAGGACGGCTGCTTAAAGCCGATTGACGCCGTATTGGATAAAGACCTAACCTCTTCAATGCTTGCCGCAGAAATAAAAGCGGAGCTTTTTATAATCTCTACCGATATAAGCCATGTTTATATTAATTTTCGCAAAAAACAGGAAAAACCGCTTGAGCATGTTCAATTACATCAAATAAAAAAATATCTAAAAGAAGGACATTTTGCCGCAGGTAGTATGATGCCTAAAATAGAAGCCGCAATAAACTTTATAGAAAACGGAGGAAAAAAGGTTATTATTACCTCGCCGGAAAATTTAAGCGCCGGCATAAAAAACGGCTACGGAACAATAATAACTCCATAAAGGGACTTGCCGATTCAAACGTCCCGTAGAAACAAAATATTTATAAAAACAAAAAAATGATTACACAAAAACAGGCATCTCCTAACGAATATAAAACCATTACTAAAGACATTTAAACACAAACGAGGAGCGATTAATGAGTAATATTTCAACCGAAGAACTTATAAACCAACTTGAAGCGCTTGATACTTCAAAAATGTATTTAAACGATTTTCTGCTTACATGGGATAAAAAAAATGATGAGATAGACGCGGTATTTAAAACCGCTTGGCTGCTTAGTATGTTAAGAAAAAATAACATTTCGGCAAAGGTTTTTGATTCCGGACTCGGAATATCTATTTTCAGAGATAATTCCACAAGAACAAGATTCAGCTTTGCAAGCGCATGCAACCTGTTAGGGCTTGCGGTTGCAGACCTTGACGAAGGCAAATCTCAAATAGCCCACGGCGAAACAGTAAGAGAAACCGCAAACATGGTGTCTTTTATGGCTGATATAATCGGCATAAGAGACGATATGTATATAGGCAAAGGAAACGCTTATATGAAAGAGGTGGCAACAGCGGTTGACGACGGATACAAAAAAGGAATTTTGGAACAAAGACCAACCCTTGTAAACCTTCAATGCGATATAGATCATCCCACGCAATCAATGGCGGACGCCATGCATCTTATAAATACTTTTGGGGGAATAGAAAACTTAAAAGGTAAAAAAATAGCTATGACTTGGGCATATTCCCCTTCTTACGGCAAACCCTTATCTGTTCCTCAGGGAATAATAGGGCTTATGACCCGTTTCGGAATGGAGGTTGCGCTTGCTCATCCCAAAGGATACGAAGTTATGCAGGAAGTAGAAAAAACAGCTGCCGATAACGCCGCAAAATCTGGCGGAACTTTAAAAAAAACAAACGACATAGAAGAAGCTTTTGAAAATGCAGATATAGTTTACCCTAAAAGCTGGGCGCCTTTTGAAGCAATGAAAAACAGAACCGATTATTACGGCGCAGGAGATTTTAAAGCTATAAAAAACCTTGAAAAAGAGCTTCTTGCCCAAAACGCAGAGCATACAGACTGGGAATGTTCCGAAAAACTTATGAAACTTACAAACAAAGGAAAAGCCTTATATATGCATTGCCTTCCTGCAGATATTACCGGCGTATCCTGCAAAAAAGGGGAAGTTGAAGCTTCCGTATTCGACAGATATAAAATACCGTTATATCAACAGGCAGGTTATAAACCTTATATAATTGCGGCTATGATCTTTTTAAGCAAATTTAAAAACCCCGCAAAATCAATATCAAGCCTTATAAAAAAAGACGAAAAAAGAATATGCCAAAGATAAAACCGACTGAAACGGCATACTGCGAGAATACGGATAGTTAATGATAGTTGCCGATAAAAAATAGAAACTCTGTTATAAAAACGCCTCTAAATCAAAAAATATATTATAATATAAATGTTAAAGTTGCTTATTTATAAAAAATAATTTAAAGACTTTCTGTGGAAAACAGGAAGCCGAAAGGCTGCCGATTAAACTTTTTAAAAAAAGGAGGTTTTTAATGAAAGCGAAAAAATTATCTTTAATGACGGCTATATCTTTTATTTGCTGTATATTTTTCGCATCCTTTGCAACTGCTGCAGATTCAAATCCATTAGAGACATGGAAACCGAAATTCGATCCTTCGGGAGCAAAATATACCTGCATTGTTTCCAATGTTTCCCATCCTGTTTTGACTGGAGTTTCCACAGGCTTTGCCATAAGAGATAAGCTTTGGGAAAAAACCAACGGTCAGATATATATTGATTATAAACCGTTGAGCATACTTGGCGGAGAGGTGGAAGTTTTAAATATGCTTCAAATGGGAGCGATTCAAGGTATGGGAGTAAGTTCGGTTGCGGCTACCAATTTAGGTCCCCGATTTGGACTTGTCAATCTGCCTTTTTTAATTAATTCATTTGAAAAGCTTGATAAATTTGTAAACAGCGGCAAACTATTCGATCATTACATGCAAGCTATGGAGCATCAGGGAATAATAGGACTTGATATTACAGGATACGGAAACTACGGATGGGCTACTACAACGCCGATTAAATCAATAGAAGATGCAAAAAAGGTAAAATTTAGAGTTGCCGAAGCGGAAGTAAATCAACTTTTATATACGCAATGGAATCTTAATCCGGTAGTTATGCCATGGCCGGACGTTCCTACGGCTTTAAAACAAGGAGTTATTACAGGGCTTGATCATACCCCTTCGGTTTGCAATATTACCAAAAAATTTGAGGTGGCAAAATATTATACCTATTTAAACTATGCCCAAGGACTTTTTATATGGATATTTAACAAAGCATGGTTTGAAAGTCTGCCTCCGAATCTTCAAAAAACCTTCAAAGAGGTTGTTTCGGAAGTATGTAAAGATATAAGAGAAAAAACCAAACAACAGGAAATCGTCCAGATAAATCAAGCAAAAGAAAACGGAATAGAATTCTTATCGCTTCCGGAAGAGCAACTTGCCGCTTTAAAAGAAAAAGGAGATGCAGTTCATCAAAAATATGCGGAACAAATAAATAAAATCTATCCTAAAAAGACTAAAGATACCGAAGATACATACAAACCGGAAAATTTTCTTTTGGAAGTGCAACAATACATGGGATATAAATAGTTTCCGTAGAAAAAAGCCCTCTTTTGCTTAATTTCGGCGTTGAAGAAAAATTTTAATCCTCGAAATACTTACGGCAACCAAGCGATTCTCATAATGAATATAACCCGCCGAAATAAAAAAAATTCCGCTTTCTTATTAAATTAAGGAAGCGGAAAAAAATCCTTATGAAAAAGGAAAAAATATGATTGAAAAAATAACGCGCTCTTTAGATAAAGCGCTCGGGTTTTTCGAGGATTGGACTTTGTTTATTACGGTAATGATAGCTCTTTTTGCTCTCTTTATAAACGTGGTCTTAAGATACGGATTCAATTACTGCCTTGCATGGTCGGAAGAGCTCGTCCGAGACGTGATAATATATACCACCTTCGTAGGATGCAGCGCTGCAATACGAAGAGAAATGATGATAAAAGTTGACGCTACCGTGCAAATTTTTCCGAAATTTAAAATTCCGCTTACCTTCTTCAGCAATCTTACCCTTTTGACATTTTCCGTTCTTCTTATAATCTACGGCTGTAAATTAACCGCGCTTCAAGCGATTACAAATCAGCATTCTATCATAATGAAAATACCCTTAAAATACCTTTTTGCAATACTGCCGATTACAGGCGCAATGATGATGCTGCGCGTTCTGCTTATTTTTTATTATGATATTATCAAATTAAAAGAGAATAAAACCGACAAATAAGGAGCAATCATAATGGAAACAAGCGATCTGATTATATTATTAATCTTATTAGGATGTATGGCTACAAATATACCTGTGGCTTTATGCCTGCTTTTCACCTCGATTGTCGGTTTTTTTTGTTTTAGCGATTTTCCTATATTGCTTCTTTTTCAAACCCTTTTTAGAGGGCTTGATAATTTTGCATTAGTTGTAGTTCTGTTTTTTATTTTGTGCGGCAATATAATGACTGCCGGAACAATAGTGGAAAAACTTATAAAAGTGGCAAACTCGCTTGTAAGCTGGCTGCCCGGAGGGCTTGGAATGGCGGGAGTTATAGCCTGCGGACTTTTCGGGGCAATATCAGGTTCAACTGTTGCAACGGTAGTGGCTCTGGGCGGTTTTATGATACCTGCTTTAATAGAAAACGGATACCCTGAAAAATATACTTTGGGAATAATGACTACATCTCCTAATTTGGGAGTAATAATTCCTCCGAGCATAGGAATGATACTATACAGCTCCATAAGCAACGTATCTTTAAAAGGGCTTTTTGCCTCAGGCTTTGTTCCGGGTTTTTTAATAATGTTTGCATTATCTATTTATACATATTTTTATTTCAGAAAAGATAAAAAAATAGTTCGTCAGCCGGTTCCGAACGCAAAAGAGGTTTTAAAGATATTAAAAGAGAGCTCATGGTCTTTAATGCTTCCTATTATAATATTCGGCGGAATATTTTCCGGAGTATTTACCGCAAACGAAGCTGCTGTAGTTGCATGCGTATATGCTTTTTTTGTAGAATTTTTTATCCACAAATCAATTAAAATAAAAGATATAAAAAAAATCACAATAAATTCTGCCATAACCTCCGCATCTTTGTTAATAATAGTAACCTGCGCCACTGCATTCGGCAGGTATCTTACCCTTTCCAACATACCCGGAAGAATTACCGAAGCGGTCTTGGAGACAGTACAGTCTCCCGCTATATTTCTGCTTGTGATAAATTTTTTATTTTTAATAGTGGGAATGTTTATAGATATAATATCCGCTACAATGATATTAGGTCCCGTATGTCTTCCTATGCTATCGGCTTTTAATATAGATCCGCTTCATTTCGGGCTTATATTAACCGTAAATCTTGCCATAGGCTACTGCACTCCGCCTATGGGAGTAAGCTTATATATAACGGGCGCAATTGCAAAGCGGAATATAATATATGTTTCAAAAGCGGTAATACCTTTTTTAATAATACAAATAGCTGTTCTGTTTATAATAACCTATATGCCGGACCTTGTTTTATTTTTACCGAGACTTATGGGAGCCGTTTGATAAAATATAATTAATTAAGATATAAAATTAGCGGGTTTGCCCTATTCTATTATTCCGGCGCCTATAACTTCATCCGCATCATAAAATACCGCTCCCTGACCCGGCGTAACTGCGGACTGGGGGCAGGCAAATATTATTTTTCCGCTTTTTTTATCCTCTGTTAAATAAAGTATTCCTTTGGCAGGAGTATGCCTGTATCTTATTTTTGCTTTTATGTTAAACGGATTGTTATTATCCGGGCAATTTATTATGTTTATCTGTTTTACAAAACATCGGTTTGATAAAAGATTCTCTTTGTATCCTACGGTAAGCCTGTTATTTTTCGGATCTATTTTTAATACATAATACGGTTTTTGAGCCGGAATATTTATCCCTTTTCTTTGCCCTATGGTAAAAAGATGAAGCCCGTTATGTTTTCCTATTATTTCGCCGCAGTTGTTACAGATTTCTCCGGTTTTTTGCGTAATATTTAAAAATTCGGAATATTTTTTATTTTTTATAAAGCATATATCCTGACTTTCTTTTTCGGCTTTTAAAATCAGCCTGTTTTTTTCGGCTATTTTTTTAACCTCCTCTTTTGTATAACCCGCCAATGGAAAAACTGCCGCTTGTAATTGAGTTTGTTTTAAAAACGCCAAAAAATAGGATTGATCTTTTGCTTTGTCTTTTCCTGCAAAAAGACGGCATTTATTATTAAGATTCTTTTCAACGCGCGCGTAATGTCCTGTGGCAATGCAGGAAGCGCCGAATTTTTTTGCATTGTTTAAAATAACGCCGAATTTGATTTTCGGGTTGCATACAAGGCAGGGGTTGGGGGTTTTTCCTTTTTTATACTCTTTTATAAAATAGAATACTATTTTTTTATCAAACTCCTCTTTTATATTTATTGTATGGACTTTGATTTTTAATATATCTTCAATATATCGGATATTGATTTTATTCTTTTCGTAGCCTGTTAAAAAATGTATTCCGAAAATATCTTTTTTTTGTTTTTTTAACAAAAAAGCGGCGGTTAAAGAATCTATCCCGCCGCTTATTGCTACTGCGGTTTTATTGCTCATTTTTGTTTTAAGATTCCGAATTTAAAAATTCCCCTTTTTCCAAAATTTCTCTGGTAAAAGAATTGTCTGCCTTTATAAAATTATCCCATTCCTGCTTTGTATATACAATTAAATCCATAGGGATTTTATGTTTCAAAAATTTAAAATATTTTTTTACAAATGAGTAATTTTTGCTTCTTTCGTCAAAATTTTTCGGTAAATCTTTTTTATTCAGCACAACTATTAAATCTATATCGCTGTCATCTTTGATTTTGCCATATCCGTAGGAACCGAAAAGTATTGCCTTATAAGGTTTTATCTCGGTTAAGATATTTTTTAATTCGGTCAAACTGTTTTTGCAACCTTGTTAATTCCAAGCGGAAAGTTTTCCAATTCTGGAAAAAATTGTTTTAAAGCTGAATTCACTGTCCCACCCCAGTCTGGCTTTAAATTGAGCTAAATCGTTTTCGCTTGTAAAGCCTGCTTCTTCATAAATATCCTTACTACTATTTGAGGCTATCTCCGATTCTTTTAATCCACCGCCTATATATAGAATCTTAAACCACCAATAGAAAGTTAATTTATTTTTTTTATCTAAACCGATTTGTCTCAAAAAATTTTTCGCTTCTTTAATGCTTAGATTTTGGTTTCCTAATGATCTATAAATTTCCGGCTTGCGTATCTTTAAAGC
>JAFDMF010000006.1 GCA_019306065.1 Deltaproteobacteria bacterium | reverse complement strand
GTCGGATGCTTGGACAAATATTTGGACTGAAGTTCATAAAGAGGTAGAATTAAAAGATCAGCCGGAAAACAAATCTTTTGATTACAGAGTTCGGGCTCTTAATATAGCGGGAATAGGAATTCCGAGCAATACGGTTACGGTAAAGTTTTAATTTTAATTTTTTTTTAAATAAAAAGCCGGAGTTTTCTATATAAAAACCGTATGAGACTTCGGCTTTTTTGCTGTTGGCGCTATGTTTTTTTTATTGGAATTGACAAAAGGAAATATGGAATTATTTTAACAATATTAAAACAATGTTATTTCATAATAATAATAATATATATAAAGGAGAAAATTATGCCTAAAGACAAAGTTGAATTTTACGAAGATAAAAAAGAAGAATGGCGGTGGCGCAGAACAGCTTCTAACGGCAAAATAGTAGGAGCTTCTACCGAAGGATACAAGAACAAATCGGATTGCGAAGCAAACGCGCGCCGCAACGGCTGGAACGGATAAAAATCAAACAAACCGCTTCAAATCGGATCGAGTCTTTTTTAAAATTAAAAAAAGGCTCGATCCGCCAAAAAAACAACGAAATTTAATCTTCTTAACCGCAATTTTCAAAACACCGCTTTTTTACGAATCATAATATAAGCTTTACGCAAAATCTTTTTTTATCCTACGTTTTCAATCTAACAAAAGGTTTTTTTTTACAGTAACCGGATAAAAATTCGGAGTTTTTGTAAAAAATATAAAAAGTTTGGATAAAAAGGGCATAGCATAAAATATTGCAGCTTGTTATATTGGGTTGGGGCGAAAAGCGGATAGATGAAGAAAAGGAAGGTTTTTATGGATAGATTGGATTGTCATTGTCATGTTTTTAATATTGTTAATGTAGGTTTAGGAGCTATCTTAAAACAACTGGATTCTGCCGACGAAAGATTGTTTTTGATAGATAAAATCAAAAAACTAGCCGAGTTAATTAGAATTTTTACAGGAAATAGTAAAACAATACTTGATGGGTTGGATAAACATTATGGCAAAAAATATAAGCTGTTTCCCTTAATGTTTGACGGCGACTTTCTCCTTGAATCATATAGGGAGGAACATTGGTTATATATAAAAGGCTTCTTTGATGAAGTTGAAAAATCAATAAGAGATAAAGATATTAAACAAGATATTAAGGTAGTTTTAGATTTTATAGAGAAATTAAAAACGCGAAAAATCGGTTTTGAAGACCAACGTGAAGAGTTAATAGAACTGTCGCAAGATCCGAACTATACAGATCGTATATTTCCGTTTCTTGGCGTTGATCCTCGAAGAGGAGGTATTAAATCATATTTTGTGGATAATGTGGGGGACGGGAAGGTATTTGCCGGCATTAAGGTATATCCTCCGAATGGATTCTCTCCTTGCGATGAAGTTTTGGTGGGCAAGGGGTCTATTTTTGAATATTGCAGCGAAAATCAAATACCTGTTGTTTCTCATTGTTCATATGGAGGATTTGCAACTCTTGCAATGTCAATTGACGTAAACGGAATGATTATTCCAGCCGGCGAAACTGAACCTAAAGAGTGGAACGGAAAATGTAATTTTTCGGAAGGACTTTGTAATGGTTTTAAGAAAATGGTACAAGAAAGAGCGGGAGTTTTAAATAATCCCAAAATTTGGAAAGAGGTTTTAAAAAAATATAATAATTTAATTCTTGTGTTAGCTCACTTTGGTAATCACAGTGATGAATGGCAAGATGATATTTTAAGAATGTTGCAAAATTCTGATTATCCCAATTTATATACAGACGTCTCATGTATGAATGATTCGAAAATACTTAGAAAGGTAAGAGATATTTATTATGATAATCCGGATATTCAGGATAAGATTCTTTATGGCTCGGACTATTTTATGAATGTATTGAAAGAGGATTTTTCCGATTATCTGAATAGAATGAAAAGATATTTCGGCAAGGATATGTTTGAAAGTTGAATTTTACGAAGATAAAAGGGGAGAATGGCGGTGGCGCAGAACAGCTTCTAACGGCGAAATAGTAGGGGCTTCTACCGAAGGATACAAGGACAAATCGGATTGCGAAGCAAACGCGCGCCGCAACGGCTGGAACGGATAAAAATCAAACAAACCGCTTCAAATCGGATCGAGTCTTTTTTTAAATTAAAAAAAGACTCGATCCGCCAAAAAAACAACGAAATTTAATCTTTTTAACCGCAATTTTCAAAACACCGCTTTTTTACGAATTCTAATATAAGCTTTACGCAAAAACTTTTTATATCTGTTGACTTGCCTGCTATGTTAAGTTTATTTTTATTTTAAACATAAAAAGAGATTGCGTTGCAACGTCTTGACTTTATATTTAAATAAAAAAGCGAAAATTATTATGAACTCTGCAAACATATATAAAAATCCGGCGGAGTTGCTGCAACGGTTGATTAAATTTAATACTACAAATCCTCCGGGCAACGAAAAAGAATGTATTTTATTTATCCGCGATTTGCTCGCAGACGCCGGAATTAATACTACTATTTTGGCAAAAAATCCGAATCGTCCTAATTTAATTGCAAGATTGAGCGGACGGCGACAAAATGTTTCTCCTCTTTTGCTTTACGGGCATGTTGACGTAGTTAGCGCAAAAAATCAAAAATGGACGCATCCCCCGTTTGAAGGGGTATTAACAGACGGATATATTTGGGGAAGAGGCGCGTTGGATATGAAGGGCGGAATAGCAATGATGCTTTCCGCTTTTTTGCGCGCAAAAATCGAAGGCTTGCATTTGGCGGAAGATATTGTTTTGGCAATTGTAAGCGACGAAGAAAAAGGGGGAGATTTCGGCGCAAGATTTTTGGCGGAAAATCATGCGAACATGTTTGACAAAATCAGGTATGCAATCGGAGAATTCGGAGGATTTAGCTTCAATGTCGGAGATTGCAGGTTTTATCCTATTATGGTCGCGGAAAAGCAAAGATGCTGGATAAAAGCTGCTATAAAGGGCGCTGGAGGGCATGGCTCTATGCCTGTTCGCGGGGAAGCAATGGCAAAGCTTGCTTTGTTTCTTAAAACGATAGATGAAAAAAAATTGCCAATTCATATTACTTCCGTAACAAAAAAGATGTTTAAAGATATGGCTTCCGCTGTCGGCGGATTAAAAGGACTGCTTTTATCTCAAATTACCAGTCCTTTGTTTTCAAACTTTATATTAAAACTTTCGGGCAAAAAGAGGGCGCTTTACGAGCCTTTACTACGAAATACGGTTTCGCCTACGGTTTTGAGCGGAAGCGACGCTATTAATGTTATACCGAATGAAATATCTGTTAAAATGGACGGGCGACTGCTTCCCGGTTTTGCCGCCGAAGATTTGCTTGCCGAGCTTGGCAATTTAATAGATCGGGATATAAAACTTGAAGTTATTCGTTTTGATCCGGGTCCGCCCGCTCCGGATATGGGATTATTCGATTTGCTTGCCGATATTTTGCGCGATGCGGATTCGGAAGCTATTCCGGTTCCCCTTTTATTAAGCGGCGCGACGGACGCGCAATCTTTTTCAAAACTCGGCATTCAGACGTATGGTTTTCTGCCTATGCGGCTTCCCGCGGATTTAAATTTTTCTCAAACCATTCACGGCGCAAACGAAAGAATACCTGTCGAAGCTTTGGATTTTGGGGCAGAAGCGATATTCGAATTGTTTATGCGTTATAAAGGGTAGGGTTATTTAAATAAAAAAGATTGACGCCGTTGAATTGATTGGTTAATTTAACGGCGTCAATGCCGGTAGGCATGTAAAAAGGTAAGTTTTAATTTTTGAATGAAATTTAACATAATAATAATATGGCAGAACGAGCATACATAACGGCAAAAGTTTTTAAATGGGCAAGAGAGTCGGCAAAAATTACCGAAGATGCCGCCGCATCTAACGTTGCCGTATCTGTTGATAGGTTTAAAGAATGGGAGACAGGAGAAAGTTATCCTACAATTAAACAGGCGCAAAAATTAGCTAAAGTATATAAAAGACCTTTTGCCGTATTATTTTTGCCGGAAATACCGAATGATTTTCACCCTCTTCAAGATTTTAGAAAAAAAGGGTCAAAAGAATTAAGCACATCTTCAATTTTTATTATTCGTGAAATTCAACAAAAGCAGGCATGGATAAGTGAATTAAATGAAGATGATGAGGAAAATGCCGCACAGTTTGTGGGGAGGTTTTCATTTAATGATAGCCCTGTTAAAGTAGCCCGAGATATTCTTAATACTTTAGAAATCAATCCGTTAGATTATAAAACAAATAATCCGCTTTTAGAATGGATACATAGAGCGGAAAAAAAGGGAATTTTTATTTCCAGAGCAGGCTCTATTCATTCAAAGCTTAAATTAGTCGTTGATGAAATTCAGGGTTTTGCAATTGCCGATAAATATGCCCCTTTTGTTTTTATTAATTCGCGCGATTGGAAATCTCCCCAGCTTTTTACTTTAGTTCATGAACTCGCTCACCTTTGGATTGCGGAAACAGGAGTATCGAATAAAATTGAAGCTTCTATTAAAAGTAGCAAAGATTATCATCCTATAGAATCTTTTTGCAATGAAGTAGCGGCGAATGCGTTGATTCTAGAGGAATTTATAACAAGTTTTGAAGATAATATATTTGATAATGCAAAAGATATTTTTAAAAAAGCCAAATCAATAGGAGTTAGTTCATTTGCTTTACTTGTAAGAGCATTAAATCTTAATGTTATTTCTTTAAGTGTTTATAAAAAGCTTAAGGAACAAGCAGATTACGAATATAATGAGTTTATAAAAAGAGAAGAAAAGAAAAAAGCAAAACAGAAGGAACAGAAGAAGGATACTCCGCTATACTATCCGCTTATTGTGAACAGAAACGGAATATTATTTATTCAAACCGCATTGGATGCTTATCGCGCAGGATTTATTGATCCCGCTTATGCCAGCAGTTTATTAAGCGTTAAAGTAAATAATTTTTCAAAGTTAGAAAAACAGATTTATAAATGGATATAAAAAAGAAAAAATATTGTTTAGATACAAATGTATTAATAGAAGCTTGGCGGAAATACTATTCGCCCGAAATTTCGCCCGATTATTGGAATATTCTTAATTTTTTAGGAAGAGAAGGTAAAATTTTTATTCCTGAGCATGTTTATGATGAGATTATCAGAACCGAGGATAATTTATCGGCTTGGATAAGATCATGCGATATTCCCATTCGAGCTATAAACGAACAGGTAGCAAAGTGTCTGAAAGAGATTTACAAAAGCAATCCGAATCATAAATATTTGGTTAATAGTATAAAAGGCAGATCCCTTGCAGATCCTTGGGTTATTGCTCATGCAATTGATGAAGATGCTGTTGTTGTAACAAAAGAGGAAAAGGTTACCGCTTCAAACAAAAAGAAAAATAAGATTAAAATACCTGATGTTTGTAAAAATATGAATGTTAAATGTATAAATGACTTTCAATTAATAACAGAACTTGGAATTAGATTTAATTGTAATATGATCACAGAATAACGTCAGCCAAATTCTCATAGCTTTTCGCTTTATTAATATAAAAATATTTTTCGCCTTGTTTTTCGTTCCGCCGGCTTGTCTTGCGCAAATTTGCTAAAATAACAAATCGGTCTTAATATTCGTTGATACTTCTTGCCGTTAAATATATAATAAAAATTACCTATAGTTAATTGTAAAATATAAAGAACGGTAGAGACGTTGCCTGCAGCTAAATAAAAAAGCGAGGATTATTATGAACTCTGTAATTGAAGCGGTGTTTGACGGCAAGGCGTTTTATCCTATAAAACCGTTTGCTTTTAAGCCGAATACCCGCGTGCGTATTTTTGTAGAAACCGATTTATCGGATAAAAACAAAACAAACTCTTTTTTAAAAACAGCTCGTTCTCTTAATCTGGATGGTCCGCCGGATTGGTCTTTAAATTTGGAAGATTATTTATACGGGGATAAAGCCGATGGCAAATGAAGCGTTTTTAGATGCGGCTTATGCAATCGTTTTATCTTCTCATAGAGACTTCTATCATAAGCGAGCCTCTATTCTTGCCGAAGAATTGGAAGCGGCAAAAACGGAACTAATAACAACTAACGCTGTAATGTTAGAAATTGGAAATGCGTTGTCCAAACTGAAATATCGTGAATTCGGAGTAAAGTTATTAGAAGCGATTGAACAGGATCCTAAAATTACGGTTATTCCTATGTCTGAAATTTTTTATAACGAGGCGTTTCGTTTATATCGTAAACGTTTGGATAAAGAATGGGGTTTAACGGACTGCGTTTCTTTTATAATAATGCGCAACCGTAAAATCAACGAAGCGTTAACTACTGATGAACATTTTAAGCAGGCAGGTTTTAGAGCATTATTACTGGAATAAATAGAATTGCTAAAAAATAATTCATTTAAAACTCTGTATCTTTGCAACTTTGCATCTTAAAAAAAGGAGGCTTTCGGCAACAATGAAAACTTATGAAGAAATGACCGCGTTATCCGCAACGGACAAATTCCGCTTTTTATGCTCAAAAAAAAACGCTTGTTTTAATCAATGCTGCACAAATGTTAATCAAATTCTTACTCCTTACGATATTTTGCGTTTAAAAAAGGCTCTTAATTTAACATCGGGCGAGTTTTTAGAAAAATACTGCGAGCAATACGACGGGCCCGAAACGGGGCTTCCTATAGTATCTTTAAAGCCGAATTATAAAAGCCGGCTTCAATGCCCTTTTGTTTCGGAAGAAGGCTGCAAAGTTTACAAAGACCGCCCGTCTTCCTGCCGTTTATATCCGCTGGCGCGGCTTGCTTCCCGAAACAGAGAAACAGGCAAAATTACCGAACATTTTGCTTTGATAAAAGAGGAGCATTGCAAAGGCTTTGAACAGGGCAAAGAATATACCCCGAAAGAATGGATAAAGAATCAGGAGGCGGAAGAATATAACAAAATAAACGATATGCTTGTAGAGATAATAGGCATTGCAAATACTGTTAGCTCCGCTTCTTTGAATTCCGATATAAAAAATAAATTCCGTATGATATGTTATGATCTTGATACATTTGGAAATGATATTTTTAAAAACAATCCGCCGGACTTAAAGCCGAACGAGGATATTGCGGATATAATAAAAACAGATGATGCAGAGCTTTTAAAATTCGGATTAGGCTGGCTTAAACAACTGCTTTTAAATGTCTGATATTTAGTTGCGGGCGTTCATCTTTTTAAAGGAGAAAAAAAATGGATAAAATAAATGTAGGAATAATAGGCGCGACAGGATATGCCGGAGCGGAACTTGTAAGAATTCTTGCGGGGCATAAAGATGTTGAAATTACGGTTTTAACTTCAAGACAGTATGCAGGGATAAATTTTAATAAAATATATCCTGCTATGGAAGGAATAATTGATTTAAAATGCGAAGAGTATAACCAAACAACGGCAGAAAAAGCGGATATTTTCTTTTTGGCTCTGCCTCATAAAATTTCTATGGAAATAGCGCCTCGATTTGTTGCCCAAGGCAAAAAAGTAATAGATTTATCTGCGGATTTCAGATTTGCAGAACCTGATATTTACGAAAAACATTATCAGAAGCATTTGGCAAAAGAGCTTTTAAAAGAAGCGGTTTACGGACTTTGCGAAGTATATGTAAATAAAATAAGAAAAGCGCGTCTTATAGGCAATCCGGGTTGTTATCCTACAGGCGCGCTTTTGCCTTTACTGCCTATTTTAAAATCAAGACTTATAAGACCTGAAACAATTATAATAGATGCAAAATCCGGCGTAAGCGGAGCGGGTAGGTCTCTTTCTTTAACAAGCCAGTATTGTAGCGCTGCAGAATCTTTTAAAGCATATAAAATTGCGTCTCACAGACATTCGCCGGAAATTGAAGAGATTTTGCAAAAAGAAGCAGGACCATCGGCATCCATAACATTTGTTCCTCATTTAATACCAATGTCTCGCGGAATCGAAACAACAATTTATGCGCAGCTTACAGATAACAGAATTGAAGAAAAACATATTTTAAACAATCTGTTATCTTATTATAAAGGCAGACATTTTATAAGAGTATGCAAAGATAGAATTCCGGATACTCTTGCGGTAAGAGGAACCAACTTTTGCGACATAGGAGCAAAGATAGATAAAAAAAATAACAGGCTTATACTTTTATCCGCAATTGATAATCTTGTAAAAGGCGCCGCGGGACAAGCCGTGCAAAATATGAATATTATGCTGGGTTTGGATGAAAGAATCGGGCTTGATAATGCCGGGTATTCGTTGTAAAAAATGGAAAATTTAGGAAGCAATAATCATAAAATAATACTCGGAGACGCAATTGAAGCTTTAAAAAATATTGCAGACGAATCTATAGATTTGATTTTTGCCGACCCTCCTTATAATATCGGAAAAAACTTTAACGGTAATAAAGATAAATGGAATACCGAAGAAGATTATTTAAACTGGTGTTATAAATGGCTTGATTTATGTATTGCAAAACTAAAACCTGCAGGAAGCTTTTATGTAATGACCGCAACTCAATTTATGCCTTTTTTTGATATTTATTTACGCAAAAAATTAGATATTCTTTCCAGAATAGTTTGGCATTATGACAGTTCCGGAGTTCAGGCAAAAAAATATTACGGATCAATGTATGAGCCGATTCTTTTTTGCGTAAAAGATAAAAATAATTATACGTTCAATGCAAATAATATTCTTGTCGAAGCAAAAACAGGCGCAAGAAGAAAACTTATTGATTATCGTAAAGCTATCCCTGCAGTTTATAATTCCGAAAAGGTTCCGGGCAATGTTTGGGAATTTCCGAGAGTCCGCTACAGAATGGGGGAATATGAAAATCACCCTACGCAAAAACCGATCTCTTTGCTTCAAAGAATTATAAAAGCAAGTTCCGATAAAAAAGATTGGGTAATGGATCCTTTTTCCGGAACATTTACAACATCTTTTGTTGCAAAAGAACTCTGCAGAAACTCAATCGGAATAGAATTGGAAGAGGCTTACGTTAAAATAGGCTTGCGCAGACTTCGGTTTCTTAAAGAAAGATTTAACGAAGCCGTAAAACAAGGCTATCTTAATAAAATTCTTGAAGAAATAGTTACTCAAAGCAAAGTCGAGTTCAATTATGAAGATAATAAATAACTGTCGGAAATAGCAAAATTTTTAGTCATGGGGAAGTTATGGAAGTCGTTTATATAAAAGAAGCGCGTTATATAAAAGATTTTAAGATATTTTTAAAAATTAATACAAAAGAATCCGGCGAGGTTGATTTGAAAAATATTATATATAAATACAAAGCCGCAAAACCTTTAAGAAACCCTGTTTGTTTCTCGAAATTTCATTTTGATTCTCGGGCTACTCTGGCGTGGGATTGCGGTTTTGATATTACGCCGTTATAAAAAATCTATTTGTCCTATTATACTAAACCAATTATAAAAAAAGCGAAATGAAATATAACGATTTGGATTTAAAAAATTGGAAAGAGCTTGATATAAATGTTGATAGTTTGTGGCTTATCGGCGCAAGAGATAGAACGGGAAAGCATTCTAATATATATCATGGAAACTTTATTCCTCAAATTCCAAACCAGCTTATAAGAAGGTTTACTAAAAAACATGAAACCGTTTTGGATGTTTTTATAGGAAGCGGCACAACATTATTTGAGTGTGAGAAATTGAGTAGAAATTGTATAGGCTTTGATATTAATGAAGATATACTAAACTATGTCAAAAAAAATATGCCTTATCCTACGGACGAATCGAAATATGAAATAGATAATTGCGATGTAACGAATGAAAAGCAATTTGAAGAAAAAATTAATCTATCATTAAAAAAAATTAATAAAAAAAATGTTCAACTTTTAATAATGCACCCTCCTTATTTGGATATAGTTAAATTTACGGATAAAAAAGAAGACTTATCCGCAATCTCGGATTTAAGCCTATTTATTCAAAAATTTTTAATTGTTATTAAAAACAGTTTAAAATATTTGGAAAACAATCGATATTTTGCAATCATAATCGGAGACGTATATAAAAACAGAGAAGTTATTCCCTTATCGTTTTATCTCCTTGACGCAATTAAAAAAAAATTCAGAGTAAAATTAAAAGGAATTATAGTTAAAAATATAGAAGGAAACAGAGGGAAATTAGGAAAATTCGGTATTTGGAAATACAGAGCTTTAACCAGCGATTATTATATCTTTAAACATGAATATATTTTGGTTTTTAAAAAGGATAAGTAATGTCAACTACTCATGTTTTTATTGTAGATACGTCAACATTTAAGTGTCATTTGGAATACATGTTTACAGGAACCGGAGCAAAGAATAACGTAATAGATTTTAATAATTCTTCTAATAGTAAATTGCACTCTACTACAGAAAACAATCTGCTCGGAATGATTGCAGACAGCCAAAGAGTAAGAATTGGTGATTTTATAATCTTTTATTTGCAGCAAAATTTTCAAAAGGGAATTTATGAAGGTAAATTTTACGGAGTTTTTAAGGTAAAAGAAGCGCTTTCTTTTTTAGATAATAATGACGGTTCTCAATATTTGAAAGAAGGATTAGAGAAGTCGCTGACTTTTAGAACAATTATAGAACCGTATCAAGTTTATTCAAAAGGGGTTACGGAATGGGAAGCTTTGGACGAAATAAAAAATATTCATTCGCCTAATCAAATGCTTTGGAGTTTAATTTATAGAAAACTAAAAGGCAACCGCGGCAATACAATGATAACTATATACGAAAGCGAAAGATTAATTGGGTTAATCAGAAAAAAGAACCGAATGGAAGTTTTAGAAGGAGAAAATTTTACTTTTGAAGAAAGAACTCAAGAAATAAAACCGATTGAAGTTTGCTTTAATTATGCAGGCAGAAAAGAGACGATAAATATTTTGCCAAGACTTATTAATAAACATGATAGCGGTAAACAATTTGAAACTCATCTTCAGGCATATTTAATGCAGAATATAGAAAAACCGTTTATGTTTGCAGATCAAAATATAGAATGGATAGGCAACGAAGTTTCATGCGGAGTCGGTATGCAAAGAATCGATATAATGCTATCGATTGCCGGAAAAAATAGAAAAGTAATACCTATAGAGCTAAAATCGCATGAGGCTTATGCAGAAATAACAATCCAGTTACAACGGTATATAGATTGGATTGAACAATATTATATTCCTAACAGATATTCGGATATAGAACCTATGATTATTTCAAAAGAGATTCCGAATAAAAAATCGGAAGAATATCTTAATTTAATTTCCGCAATGAATAATTTTAACAATACAAATAAAATATTAAAATTAAGATATGTTGAATTTTCGGTTTGTTCCGATGATAAATCAATTATTTTTAATGAAATAAAATATTAATCATGAACTATATAGGCTCGAAATATAAACTTGGAAACTTTATAAAAGAAACTATTCTTTCGGTTGCAGGATCGGATTTATCGGATAGAGTTTTTTGTGACATTTTTGCCGGAACAGGTATAATCGGCAGAAATTTCAAGCAGGAAGTTAAAAAAGTAATCAGCAACGACCTTGAATATTACAGTTTTGTATTAAATAAAAATTATATAGAAAATCACTCGCCCATAAAAAATAAAGAAATATTTATAGAAGAATTGAATAATATAGAGCCGAAAGAAGAATTTATTTTTAAAAATTACTGCAAAGGGGGCGAGGGAAACAGACAATATTTTTCCGATAAAAACGGAAAAAAAATAGATGCGATAAGAACAAAAATAAAAGAATGGAAAGAAAATAAAAAAATGGACGATAGTTTGTATTATTTTTTGCTTACAAGTTTATTGGAAGCGGCAGACAAAGTTGCAAATACCGCTTCGGTTTACGGGGCATATTTAAAACATCTGAAAAAATCGGCTCAAAAAGATTTAATATTAATTCCCGCCGAATACGAAATAAATAATAACAGACATCAGGTTTTTAATACGGATAGCAATAAATTAATTAAACAGATCAAAGGCTTTATTCTTTATCTTGACCCGCCGTATAATTCCAGACAATACGGAGCAAATTATCATTTGTTAAATACTATTGCAAAATATGATAATTTTATTCCAAAAGGAAAAACAGGTCTGCCGGAGTATAATAAATCGAAATATTGCAGTAAAAATTATGTAAAAGAGGAGTTTGAAGAATTAATAAAGAATGCGGATTTTAAATACATTTTTTTAAGCTATAACAATGAAGGGCTTATGCCTCCCGAAGATATAAAAAACATCATGAGTAAATACGGTAAATTAGATTTTGCTTCTAAAAGTTATCAACGCTTTAAGGCGGATAAAGACGAAAATCGAAGTCATCTTGCAAATAATACGGAGGAATATATTTATATATTGGAAAAAAATTAAAACCGAATCTAACGTCCGAATATACAAAATTATGGAAGCCGTTTATATAAAAGATTTTAAGATATTTTTAAAATTCAATACAAAAGAATCCGGCGAGGTTGATTTAAAAGCGGTCGGCAAAACAGATAATCGGGCTTGATAAAATTATGGGAAAAATAAAAACAGAAAATAAATATATTTACGAAATAACCGAAAAATTAAAGGAGTTAAATCCGTATAAAATAGTTTTATTCGGTTCTTATGCAAAAAAGGAAACCGCTGAAAATAGCGATATAGATATTATGGTTATATTGGATTCGCAAAAAATAGCCTCAAACTATGACGAAAAAATGAAGAATAAATTGAAGGTTCGCAGAAATATTTACGAGTTTAGCAAAAAGGTTCCGATTGATCTGCTTGTATATACAAAGGCAGAATATGATATTATATCTGCAAGCAAAAATTCATTTTATAATGAAATAAAAGATACGGGTAAAATTTTATATGAAAAAACAGACCAAAGGCTGGATTAAAGCAGCCGAGTATGATTTAATGCTTATATCTGAAATTATAGAAAATGAGCATCTTACTCATATGATAGCTTTTCATTCTCAATAGGCAATAGAAAAAAGCATTAAAGCCATACTTGAAGAGAAAGAAGAAAAAGTTCCCAGAATTCATGATATTATAACTTTACGGGAAAAAATTGAAAAATATATTAAGTTAGATATTGACTCTGATATATTTGATCAACTAAACGAGCTTTATATAGATTCTCGCTATCCTGCCGATTTGGGACTGCTTCCGGACGGTAAACCGTCAAAAAAGACCGCCGATATATTTTTTAAAACATCTACTAAAATTTTAAATGATATTAAAAACTATTTAACGGAGAATTAAGCGGTTTTGATATTGCGCCGGAATCTCTTTATTTAAAAGCGCCGGGTAAAAAAAACGGGTTTGATTTGGCAACTATATAAAATAATTACGCAAGATACTTGGTTTTTGTTTTTATTATGCGCTGAAGCGATCTTTTGCATCTTGCTTTGTTAAAGGGCGAAGATTTAATAAAATCTAATATAAGATCGAATGCTTTTTTTATATTTGCAGTATTTTTACAGATAAGAGCAATATCTGTTTCCACTGTAAGAATTCTGTCTATTACCAGATCAAGATCGTAATATTTGTCAATCGCGCCCATATCCAAATCGTCTGTTATTACAAGCCCGTCGTAGCCCAGCTCCGTTCTCAAAATATTTGTTATAATTTTTCTGGAAAGGCCTGCAGGCCAAAGAGCGTCTATTTTGGGATAGATAACATGGGATGTCATAATTCCGGCGGCTTTTACGTTTATGGCGGCTTTAAAGGGTATTAGTTCAAAAGAATCAAGAGCAAATCTGTTTTGAATTAGGTTGGGAAGTTTAAAATGAGAATCTACGGTTGCGCGTCCTATTCCCGGAAAATGTTTTGCTACGGATATAACATTTTTTTTTTGCAGTCCTCTTATAACTTCCGCTCCCAATTCTCCGGCTTGTTCCGGATTACCGCAAAACATTCTGCCGGCCATCGCGCTGTTTTCAAAATTTTCCGGCGCTATATCTAAAACTGGCGCCATGTTCATATTAATTCCCGTTCGTTTTAATTCTTCTCCCGTTATTTCGGCAAATTTTTCTGCCTGTTCCGGAGTTTTTATATAAGGCGCGCCGGAAAAAATGGTAAAAGGTTCTTTTAATCTTGCAACTTTTCCGCCTTCTTGGTCGATTGCTATAAATAAAGGAGGCTGCCCCGCTTGTTTTGCATATCTTTGTATGGAAGAACACAAATCTTCAAGCTGGTGGCGCGATTCTATATTTCGGGAAAAAAGAATAACTCCTCCGGCTTTAATTGTATTAATTAAAAATTTTAGTTCGTCGTCCGGCTTTGTTCCGTAAAAGCCGGCGATTATCATTTGTCCTGCAATCTGTTCGTTTGTAAAATCGCAATAGTTCATTATAGTTCCTTATCTTAATTTAAATTTTCTTACCGCAAAAGCGTGTTCTTCAAAGGTTTTTGAAAATTTATGTGTTCCGTTGTTTTTTGAAACAAAAAAATAAAATTTTGTATCCGCAGGAAAAAGCGCCGCATAAATTGCCGCTTTGCCTGGATTTGCTATAGGTCCCGGAGGTAGTCCTTTTATTTTGTATGTATTATAAGGGGTATCTTTTTTAAGATCCTTTTTTTTAATATATCCTTTAAAATTTTCAACGCCGTAAATAGCCGTAGGATCGGATTGAAGTTTCATGTTTATTTTAAGCCTGTTATGAAACGTCGAAGATACCAAAGCCCTTTCTTTTGGTTCCATTGTTTCTTTTTCGATCATAGAGGCTAATGTTACAACCTGATGTGTTGTAAAACCGAGTTGTTCCGCTCTTTTTTTCCAATCTTTTTTAAAAACCTTAAAAAAATGTTTTATTATAACAGAAATCAGATCTTCGCAAGCAAGCCCTTTTGGAAAAAGATATGTATCCGGGAAAATATAACCCTCCAGAGTATCGGCATTGATATTAAAGCTTTTTGTAAAATTTTTATCCATAGCTTTTGCAATAAATTTTTCTTCCGAACAAAAATTTTCATCTGCAAAAATTGTTGCAATTTCTTTGATATTAAGCCCTTCCGGTATTGTAAATTTGTAAAGCTTAACCTTGCCTTTTTCCAAAATTTCCAAAATATGAATAGGGGGCATAGACGCGGATAAAACATATTCTCCGGCTTTAATATTAACTTTGCCTTTTAATTTGGCAAAAAGCTTCATTTTAAAACTATTTGTAATGAAACCGTTTTTATAAAGCAGCTTTGCGGCGTCGCTAAAAGATAATCCTTTTTTAATAAGCAAAGTTTTGTCGGTTTTATCCGAAATATCTTTTGGCGTTTTGGAAAAGCATATAATGTTCCAATACGCGCAAATAGCGGTTGTTGCGGCATATAAAAACAGAATAAAAAGGGTTTTTTTATATTTCATACGCTTCTCCGTTTGTAAAAAACTGATAAAAAGTGATTTTAATTCATAAAAAACGATTTTAAACAATTTCCATAATTGCCTGTTTATGTCAACGCTTTATTGATTTCTAGTGGAAAAAAGCTTTTTTTTTGTCTCCGTATTTTTTTAAAAAATAACAACGATTGAATTTTTAAAAAAATAATCGTAAAGCAAAAATGCAGGCAAAAAGCAAGGCAAAGAAATTTTAACATATAATTTTTTTGTAAATAAATGGGAGATAAAAAAGAGAGATAATATATGGAACAGATTTTAATAATAGTTTTGTTATTTATAATTTTCGGCTTATGGATTGCGCGCGAATATTATAACGGCTTAAACAAAAAAGCGCTTATGAGGGAAAATGAACAGTTTAAAATAAAAGCCGAAACCGCAAAGGTTATAACCAATAAGACGGAAGAAGAAAATATTCGGCTTAAACTGGAATTGAATGATGCGAAAAAACAGGTTGCCGAATATCTGAACAATATAATGGGACTGAAAGAAAAGCTGGCAAAAGTCGAAACGGGATATAATATAAGCCGAAAAAAAGAGGAGGAGCAAAAAAAAGAATTTGCCAATATAAAAGAAAAACTTAAAACAGACTTTGAAAATCTTGCAAATGAAATATTTGAAATAAAATCGGAAAAATTTGTACGCCAAAACCGAAGTAATATAGGCGATATACTTGAGCCTTTAAATCTTAAGATAAAAGAGTTTAAAGAAAAAATAGAAAAGAATTACGATGCCCAAATAATGGAAGGGGCTCAGCTGCGGGAGCAGATAAAAAATTTAACGGCTCTTAATTTAACAATGTCTAAAGAAGCAAAGAATCTTACAAACGCCCTAAAAGGAGATAACAAAGCGATGGGAAGCTGGGGCGAACTTGTATTGGAAAAGGTTTTGGAACGATCCGGGCTTGAAAAGGGGCGTGAATATATAATAAAGGAAATGTTTTTCGGAGAGGAGAAAAAAAGGTTTTATCCGGACGTAATAATAAATTTGCCGGACAAAAAACATCTTATTATAGATTCTAAAGTGTCTCTTGTTTCTTATGAAAGATACTGCGCTAATTCGGACGAAGAGGTAAAAGAGCGGGATATAAAAGAGCATATAAATTCGATAAAAAGACATATAAACGAATTGAGCAAAAAAAGATACGATGATCTTTATAAAATATCTTCTCCCGATTTTGTTATGCTTTTTATACCGATAGATTCCGCCTTGATAGCGGCGCTTCAAAAGGAGCCGAATCTTTTTGACGAAGCTTTTGATAAAAATATATTTTTGACGTCTCCCGCAATAACTCTTTTTGCGCTAAGAACAATTGCGGCTTTATGGAAAAGAGAAAAACAGAATAAAAACGCTATGGAAATAGCAAAAAGAGGCGGACTTTTATATGATAAATTTGCTCTTTTTTACGATCAGCTTTTAAAGGTGGGAGATTATATGGATAAAGCAAATTTGGCATGGGCGGATTCTTTGGCAAAGCTTAAAACAGGGAAGGGGAATTTGATGACTCATGTTGAAAAGATAAAACAGCTTGGGGCAAAAGCTTCTAAAAATTTGCCTAATGACGAGGATGAAGTCTGATTGTTCTCATCGATAAGAGCCGCCGCGCAAAAAAACTTTGAACATATTAGGAGCGAATATAAACAGAGGGAAAAAATCTGTAGAGACGTTGCAACTCTGTTTCTTAATTTATCAACTTATGGATTGTTATTTAAAAACAGGTTGATAATTCAACATATTGGTTATGCTCGTCTTAAATTCTTCGGCTTTCTCTTTAGGCGCCGCAACTTTAAATAAAACATTCTCTTTATAAACCTCTTGGATAATCTTGGCTTCAAAAAGCCCTAATATATGTTTAACGGAAGTTATGTCATTATATTTTACAGTAAAGATAATATCTACGGTTATAATTTTTTTTTTAACTTTAAGATCCGCAAGCGCCTTTTTTAAAACTCCGGAATAAGCCCTTATAAGTCCGCCTGTCCCGAGTTTTACTCCGCCGAAATATCTTGTAACAACAGCTGCGATTTCTCCTATTTGCGAATTTATTAAAATATTTAACATTGGTTTGCCTGCGGTGGAATGTGGTTCGCCGTCGTCGCTTTTTCCTGCCAAAGTAGATGTTCCGGGCGCGCCGGCTTGATAAGCCCAGCAGTTATGAGTAGCATTCGGAAATTCTTTTTTTATTTTTTCTATAAAGTTTTTTGCTTCTTCAACGGATGACGCTCTTTGAACCGTGGCTATAAAACGGCTTTTTTTTATGGTTTCGTATGTCCGCGCAGACGAAGCCGGCACTTTAAATTGGTTATTCATATTTTATAATCCCAAAAAAATTGTAATCCATTTAATTAACCGTTTATCATAAAAGAAGAATAGATAACACTGTATTTTTAAAATATAAAACAAAGTTTGCGGCTAACGTATAAAAAAGTATTGACGTATAAAAAATTTTTGAGCATATTTTGTTTTAATTATCCGCTTTTATGGGATTATTATATTAAGGATATAAAAATGAGACCAAACGAAATAATAAAAGAGATTTGCGGCCTTCCGCTTCAAAAAAGAATGTATGTAATTAAAAAGTCTATTTATTGGATACGCAAACAAAAAGATACAAATCCGATGGAAAAAGCCGCTGAAGCTTTATATTCGGATTATAAAAACGATAACCGATTAACTGCTTTTACAGCGCTTGATTGTGAGGATTTTTATGAAACAAGGCGAGATTTGGTTAATAAATCTTGATCCTACAATCGGATCCGAGATTAAAAAAATCAGACCTGCCGTAATAGTAAATGATAATTCATTAGGCAGACTACCTTTAAAAATTATTGTTCCGATAACGGATTGGAAAGATAAATATAAAATTGCCCCTTGGATGATAAAAATCGAGCCGAATTTAGAAAACAGCTTGAATAAAACCTCTTCGGCAGACTGTTTTCAAATTCGTTCCGTATCGCAAGAAAGATTTATAAAAAAGTTAGGAGTAGTTTCGGATATAATTTCGGAGGAAATTAAAATCGGATTATCAAAAGTTTTGTCTATTGAAAATGAATAAACGGAACGAAAAAGGTTTTTGATAAAAAATAATACTGGTTATTCGTTTAATCTATTCCATAGAATAAGTAACAAAATGTTAAATTAAGAGGCGATTTGGATATTTTCAACAATAGGGAAATTGCTATTGGGATTTGGGGTGCAATATTTTTTATTTGGGTATTTTCAAAACAAGATGTGCGAAAAGCAGGCAAGGGATTAATAAAAGCATGTTTATACAACAAAATGCTCATTATATTTATCTCGCTATGGCTTTATATTTGATTATGTATTTTTTTCCTTATTTATATATCTTTGTGGGAAAACAACCAAATTAAGAATGTTATATTTTGGTTTTTCTCCTATGCCTTCACTTTATTGATTAGGGTTAATACAATTCAAGACGAATCATATTTTTTTAAAACCGCATTAAAAGATAATTTTAAACTAATTGTTTTAATTCAGTTTATTACTTCAGTATATACATTTAGCTTAATTGCCGAGATGATATTTGTTCCTTTTATGGCGCTTCTTGGCGGTTTATTGGCAGTTGCCGGATTAAAAAGTGGGCATGTTGCAGTAGGATGCTCAAAAAGTGAATATGATATATTAAAAAATTTACTTGATAAAATTTTCGGAATTTTGGGATTAGCTATAATTTGTTTTACTTTTTATAAACTTTTTATGAATTTCGGAGACTTTATTAAAGATAAAACATATTATGATTTTGTAGTTCCTACATTATTATCAATATTAATACTTCCATATTTTTATTTTTTATCAACCTTTCTGAAGTATGAAAATATTTTTTTTATGTCCAACATATTAAGAAAGACAAAGAATTTTAAGAATTACGCTAAATATAAAATGATTGTCTCTTTTAGATTTGACGCTAAAGCTTTAAAAAGATGGGCTTCGGATTTATCAATGGAAGATATTAAATGTAAGGCTGATATTGATAAATCAATAAAAGAGTTAAAACAACGTTTAAAGATTGAGAAGAATCCGCCTAAAATTGACCCATCAGAATGATGGCGCCCTTTTAAAGCTAAAAATTTTTTACGTGAAGAAGGTATAACAACCGGATATTATAAAAAATAATATAATGATGAGTGGTTTGCTTGCTCAAATTATATAAGAATTGGCGACGGTATTAACCAAAATGATATTGTATATTATGTGGCAGGTGATTCTAATGTAGCTAAAACGTTACAGATAGTAATGACTGTTAATGATCTTAATAATGAAAAGGAGAGTTGTAGTAGATTTTTTGAATTGGTGAATAAATTAAGTTTGTTGGCTTTAGGAACTGATATAAATCATAAGTTGAAGAATAATCTGAAAAAAAATATCACATCAGGTAAAAACTATATATATACTTTTGGAACAAAACAGATTGAGATTCATAAGGATACTTGGTTTATAGATAAAGGTTATGATATAGATTTTAATATTAAACATATTTCACAAGAAAAGCATAAATATTAAGGGGATTATAGAAGAGTTTTGCAATTTACTTTTCTATAATCTCATAATTGAAGCGTTAAGAGGTTATTTGTAAACAATGCTTTTTAGATGATAAGTTTTTCCGTTTCGGTTTTGGGGATTCTCGGCTGTTATCCTATATAAGGTTTTCTCAATACAGTATCTTTGCGCCAAAATTTATCGTCTCTTTGCTTATATTTTATATTATAATGAAGCCCTCGGCTCTCTTTTCTAAAAGCCGCACATTTTATGATTAACTCTGCGGTTACCGCTATATTTCTTAATTCTATAAGGTCTGAAGTTACTTTAAAACCCCAATAATACTCTTTTATCTCTTTTTGTATTATTTCGATTCTTCTTTGAGCCCTCTCAAGTCTTTTATCGGAGCGAACTATGCCGACATAGTTCCACATAAACCGTCTTATTTCGTCCCAGTTGTGCGTAACCATTATGACTTCGTCGCTGTCCGTAGTTCCTGTTTCATCCCAGTTCGGAGTGGTTGGAATTGAAGCGTTTATGTTCTTTATTTCCAAAGTCGCCTGCTTTGCCGCTTTGTCTGCAAAGACGGCTGCTTCAAGCAAAGAGTTGCTGGCAAGTCTGTTTGCTCCGTGAAGTCCTGTGCAGGCGGTTTCTCCTATTGCATAAAGCCGATTTATGTTTGTTCTTCCATGTATGTCTGTTAAAACTCCGCCGCACATATAATGGGCGGCAGGCACTACGGGTATCGGCTCTTTTGCCATGTCTATGCCGAAGGTAAGGCATTTTTTGTCAAGATTCGGGAAGCGTTTTTTTATGAATGAAGATTTTTTATGAGATATATCTAAATAAACAGAATCGCTTCCGCTGGTTTTTAATTCGTTATCTATTGCTCTTGCAACAACGTCTCTGCATGCAAGATCTGCGTTCTTATCGTATTTTGGCATAAATCTTTTGCCTGAGTCGTCAATAAGTACTCCTCCTTCTCCGCGGACTGCTTCGGATATTAAAAAGTTTTTTGCCTGCGGATGATAAAGGCATGTAGGATGAAACTGAACAAATTCCAAATTTGCAACCGCTGCTCCCGCTCTGTAGCCCATAGCAATTCCATCTCCTGTGGCAATATCCGGGTTGCTTGTATATAGATATGCTTTTCCCGCGCCGCCTGTGGCAAGAAGGGTAATTCCCGCGGAAAATGTTTTTACTTTTTTTTGGTTAATATCCAAAACATAGGCTCCGCAGCAATAATCTTCATGGGTGGTTATGATGCTTCCTCTTTTAAGACGTGTGGAATATGTTATAAGATCTACGGCTATATGGTTTTCGTATATGCGGATGTTTTTATGATTTTTCACATGGTCTGTAAGAACTTTTTCTATTTCCATCCCTGTCATGTCATGGCTGTGAAAGATTCTTTTTCTGGAATGTCCGCCTTCTCGTCCCAGATCGAAGACTTCATTGTTGTCTAAAGGATTTATGTCATCTTTACGGCTGAATTTTACTCCGAGTTCAATTAACTCGCGTATATGTTTGGGACCTCCGTTTACCACTATTTCAACGGTTTTAGGGTTGCATAAGCCGTCTCCGGAAGCAAGGGTGTCTTGTATGTGAAGCTCAAAGGAATCGCCGCTGCTTTTGCATACGGTAGCTATTCCGCCCTGAGCCAAGCTGGTATTGCTTTCCATAATATTTTTTTTGGTAACTATAGCGACTTTACCGTATTTTGCGGTTTTTAAAGCAAATGAAAGTCCTGCTATCCCTGTGCCTATAACCAAAAAATCGGCTTTGTATTCCATTAGTTTTCCTTCTCTGTTTAAATTTTAATAAAGGGACTTTTTTTTGTTTATAATTAAGATACAAAGTTGATGTTTGTTTTTTTATTATTTTTGTAATTGTTATAACTTCCGAATACTCCGATTAATTATGTAGAGACGTTGCATGCAACGTCTCTACTGTTCTTTATATCTTGCAATTAAAAGATTAAAAACCGATTTCTTTGTCCTCTTGCCACTTTGTTACTTTGTATCTCTGTATTTTTTTTTACTCTTATATTATATAAAAATTAATCTTCTCTTGACTTATTGCCGTTTTGCATAATAATTTGATCCGAAATTAACGATTGATGGTTTTTGTTTTAAAAATTATAATATGTCAATATTTTCTTTAAGGTTTTAATTTAAAAATGATATCTTTTGATTTGGAATGTGAAAACGGGCACTCTTTTGAGGGCTGGTTTGAAGACGGCGAAGCCTTTGATAAACAGCAGAAGGATGGATTATTATCCTGCCCCGTATGTAATAATTCTGTTGTTTATAAACTGCTTTCTACTTTCGGAATAAAAAAATCCGGGTTGTCAGGTAAAAATTCGGTTTCTTTATCGAAACTTAATGCAAAGATTCAAAATACTACAAAGGTTTTAAATGAATATTTGGATAAGAATTTCGAAGATGTAGGAACTGACTTTACAAAAGAGGCTCTTAATATACATTACGGTTTAAAGGAGCCTAAAAATATAAGAGGGGTAAGCACTAAAGAAGAGGAGAAGGTTCTTGCCGAAGAGGGTATTAAATTTATGAAGATTCCACGTCTGCCGGATGCAAATACCGATAACGGGTAAAATTAAAAATATGTAAAAGGAGACTTTATGAAAACTTTGATTTACGGCGGCATAGCTGCGTTTTTGGGTATAATAGGGCTTATTATATGGTTTAAACCGTTTTTAAATATAATAGCCGGAATTATTCCGATTATGCTTATATTAGGAGGCGTTTTTGCCTTGTATATCGGTTATGACGAGTTTAAAAGCGCGCCCGAACAAAAAGGATGCGCTTTGGATGAGGATTCGGGAGACAAGATTAAAGACTGCGAAGATGAGATAACAAAACTTAAAGAAGAGGTTGCCGTTTTAAAAGAGAATAAAGGTTAAAACGGTTTTAAATAATATCTGCGCTTAATAAAGAAGAAAATCGGAGATAAGTTTTTTATATGTTTTTATCTCTTGTTCCCAAGACCTTGCTATTTCGGATATAGGCTCAAGATTTTCTATGCGCTTGCGCATCTGTTTTGAGCCTAATATTAAATCTATAGGCTTTTTTTTTAATTCATATTCGTAAGGCGGATTTTTCCAGCAAAAATATTCGCCGAACCGGATTAAAAAAAGCCGTAAGAATTTTAAAGAGGCAATATAAGGATTATAAAGTTTCGGATCTGTGATATGTATCTGAAATCCCCTGCATACGCAGTCTTTCCATTTGTTATATACGGGCTGAAAAAAAACCGGTCTTATAGCAGAGCCCGCAATATTACTTGCATCATAAGCGCTTAAAATTTTTTTTATATCTATAAAGGGCGCTCCGAATATTTCAAACGGCTGAGTTGTTCCTCTTCCTTCGGATATGTTTGTTCCTTCCCATATAACCTGCCCCGGATACACAAGAGCCGAATCAGGAGTAGGAAGATTCGGAGACGGAGGTATCCATACCAATTCTGTGTCTTTAAAAAACATATCTCTTTTCCAGTTTGTTAGCGGAATAACTATCGGATTTGCGCCTATTCCGAAATGTTTATTAAATAAAAGGGCGGTTTCTCCTATTGTAAGTCCGTGCTGCATTGGTATTGGAAATCTGCCTACAAAGGAGCGATAGTTATCTTCAAGCAGTCCGCCTTCTATTCTAATCCCTCCTAACGGGTTTGGCCTGTCTAAAACGATTATTTGTTTATTATATTTTTTTGCCGCTTCCATACAATATGATAGGGTATAAATAAAGGTATATACGCGGGTTCCGACATCTTGCAGATCTACAATAAGGGTATCTATAAGATTCATCTCTTTTTCGGAAGGTTCTCTTCTGTTTTTGTAAAGGCTGAATACCGGAATTTTTAAGAACGGATCGATTATGTCTTCGGATTCTTTCATGTTATCCTGTTTTTCGCCGAAAAGTCCGTGCTGAGGAGAAAAAAGCGCCTTTACCTGCCCTTGAAAAAGATTATTCAAACATACCGCTCCGTGTATAAGTTTTGAATTTACGGATGCCTGATTACAAAGATAGCCTATTTTTTTATTTTTTAAGATTTCCAGAGGGCTTGAAATCAGGTTATCCAAACCTGTTTTGACTCTATTCATTATAAATGCCTTTTTAAAATTTGGTTTCTTAACAAAGTATTTTGCATATTTTTGGCGTTATGCTCAAATTTTAATTTTCGACTTATTTTTAATAAGTCTGCGGTTAGAATTTTCGAGCGCCGTAAAAATAACAAAATGATTTGTTGGATAACAAATATCAATATAATAAAATTTTTAGACGCAAAAAGGTGATTATAAAAAGGTAAAGGAAATAATCAAGGAATTTTTTTTAATTATAAACAGAGGAAAATAAGATATAAAGTAAAAGTTGTAAAATCGTAAAATATTTTGTAATAAAGATATAAAATTGTTTTAAAACAATATAGGATAAAATATATATTTCACAAATGCTTTTTATTATTATGACTATACCCAAACCGACTCTAATATTTCGACTGATCCATATAGATAATCTTGAGGTTTGTATAAAGCGTAAAGGCTTAAAAATAGCGGTTCAATGTTTAAAAGAAGAAAACCGGCTTTAAACCGGTTTATAAAAAAATATTATAATATAAAATATTCTCAAATCTCAACTTATTGGCAATATAAAAAAATAATTTTAACAATATATTTGTAAAGGAGAATAGCTATGCCTACCAAATTAAACCATTATTGGAGAATTAGACCTTATAAGTTTGAAGAGTATTGTAAATTTATGTTAAATTCTTTTATACCCGGCATCAATAAGCTTGATGTTCATGTAGTATGCGGATGGTCTGTGCTGATAGGTTCTTACAGCGATATAATATTAGAAACTGTGGCAAATGATTTGGAACTTTTGGAGCATTCTTTACTGAGTAAAGAATTTATGAAGCTAAAAGAAAATCTTCTTAATTATGTAACCGATTATAACACAAAAATTTTGGTCCTTTCCGGAAAAAGAGATTCTTATACTACCACTTTTCAAGAAAATTCTATCAAATTTAATCAGACATGGAATATTAACTCCGAAAAAGCCGCTTATAATCATTATGTAGAAGAAAAATTCTATCCCTGCTTAGAAGAATCGGGAATTACTGTGGCCGCAGAATGGGAAGTTCTTATAGGAGACGCTCCTCATATCGTATGCGAAGGGCGAGCTAATGATGTCGGAGCGCTAATCGGTAATCTGCAGGATAAAAAATTCAGAGAATCAATAAGAGGGCTGAAAATGCTCATATCCAATTATCAAAGTAGAATATTAGGGCTTCATATCCAAAAGCTTCAAGGGTGTAAATCTGTCAATTATGATATTATTCGTTAATAACTTATAAAATGGCAAAGTGAAAAGATAAGTTGTTATATTCTTTTTTACTTTGCCGTAAAAATTTAAGATAATGAACATAGAAGATAATAGCAATATTTCCGAACAGGATATTTTTTTTGATATAGACTGCATAAATAGATTTAAATATCTTATTAACAACCTCTTATTAACTCAAAATCAGCTTAAAGAAGCTTTTGCCGATTCTAAAAAATATAATAAGGATATTGAAACCATACTTATAAACGACTTTAAAATTCCGGCAAAGCAGATTCTTTGCTCTTTAAGCGATTATTTTAAAACTCCGTTTTTTAGTTACGAAAAAAATATAAAACCCCCCGCAAAACTATTTTTGAAAACAAAAACCGAATTTATGAAAAATAATTTATGGGTTCCTTTTGAACAGGCAGAAAAAAATATAAAGATAGCCATTAATAATCCTAAAAATTATCAGCTGATTAACTCTATAGAGGCAATATGTTACGAGTATGATATAGAATTTTATACGGCTTTAAAAAAAGATATATTAACCTTAATAGATATATTGGAAAAAGATACAGGTAAAGATATAAAGAATATATCGGTTGTATCTGATAAAGAGGAAAGCGAGGCGGTAAAGCTTGCGGACGAGATTATAACCGAAGCTTACAACTTGCAAGCTTCCGATATTCATATAGAACCTTATCCTGAAAAAGAGAAAACCGAAATAAGAATAAGAACCGACGGAAGCTGCCGATTACACAAAACTATAAACAGTAATTACAGAAATCCTCTTATATCAAGAATAAAAATAATGGCAGGGCTTGATATAGCCGAAAGAAGAAAACCTCAGGACGGAAAGATAAAATTTAAAACTAATCAAGGAAAAAATATTGAGTTAAGAGTCGTAACAATTCCTACTCAGGGCGGTTTGGAAGATGTTGTGCTTCGTATTCTGCCTTCGGGAGATATTATACCCCTTGAAGATATGATGTTTTCGGAAAGAAATTATAAAAAGTTTACCCAAGCGATTAATAAGCCGAACGGAATTATTCTTGTATGCGGGCCTACAGGATCCGGCAAAACAACAACTTTGCATTCGGCTCTTTGCAAAATAAATAAGCCGGACAAAAAAATATGGACTGCTGAAGATCCTGTTGAAATAACCAAAAAAGGGTTAAGACAGGTGCAAGTGAATCCAAAAATAGGCTTTACATTTGCGGCTGCAATGCGCTCTTTTTTAAGGGCAGATCCGGATGTTATTATGGTAGGAGAGATGCGGGATAAAGAGACCGCAAAAATAGGAATCGAAGCCGCTTTAACCGGGCATCTGATATTATCGACCCTTCATACCAATAACGCTTCCGAAAGTATCGCAAGACTTTTGGAGATGGGTATAGAGTCGTTTAATTTTGCAGATTCCATATTAATTATTCTTGCCCAAAGACTTGCGCCTACATTGTGTGCAGCCTGCAAAGAAAAATATCATCCGAAAGAAAAGGAATATATAAATATAGTAAAAGAATTCGGAGAAGAGGATTTTGATAATTTTGTAGATATACCTTATTCGGAAAATTTTTTTTTGTATAAGCCCGTAGGATGCGGCGATTGCGCGCAAACCGGTTATAAAGGACGAATAGCTATTCATGAATTACTTGTAGGAACAGATAAGATTAAAAGATTGATAAAAAAAGAGGCTGGCGCTGAAGATATAAGAAAAGCGGCTAAAGAAGATAGAATGACAAGTTTAAGGCAGGACGGAATAATTAAGATTTTTAAAGGGTACTGCGATATTAAGCAGGTTAAACGGGTATCTATTTAATTTCGATTTATAACAAAGTAAAGACGTTGCATGCAACGTCTTTACAGATTTTTCCACTTTTTCAATAGGGTTATAATTATTATTTTTTGTGATTAAGTATTCTTAATAACGGAGGTTTTCTCTATCATTTCGATTAAAGAGAGAAATATAAAACGAGTATGTATATAAATGAAAAACAGATAATATTGGCGTCAGAATCAAAAAGAAGAAAAGTTTTATTAAAAGATGTAGGGCTTAATTTTATCGTAATACCGAGCGAGTTTGACGAAAAAAAAATTCCCGTATCCGAACCGGAAGATTATACTATAGCGCTTGCCGCCGCAAAAGCCGAAACAGTGGCGAGCAAATACCCAAATTCTTGGATAATAGCGGCAGATACTATAGTAATTGCGGATAAAGAGATACTTGGCAAGCCGAAATCAAGACAAGACGCTTTTGATATGATAAAAAAATTAAGCGGCAATATGCATACCGTTTATACCGGCTATTACATAAACTCTTATGCGGAAAAGAAAAGTTTTAAAGGATGCGAAAAAACTTATGTTTGCTCCAAAGATATTTCGGAAAAGGAGATTATCCATTATCTTGATAACGGCAAACCTTATGATAAATCCGGCGGTTACTCGCTTTTAGGTCCCAGTTCGTTATTTATAAAAAGTATAAACGGATCTTATACTAATGTTTTGGGATTACCCGTATGCGAAATAATGGAGATTTTAATAAAAGAAAAAATTGCCGTTCCCGGATAATTTTGTTGGCTAACTTCCTATTTTGCCCGTTTGCGGCGTTATCCAACAAAATTTTGTTATTATTTTTTGCGTTTAATTTTAGTTAAGGGCGTTTCCTCTGTTTATTATCTTTATAATCATTCTTTTTATGTATTAATTACAATTATGGGCGGATAGTTATGTTATCATTACAATAGTAGCCATTCTGCCGCTTGCCGCTCCGTTTCTTCTTGCGGAATGAAAGAGGGGATTTGTAAATGTGTCGTATTCGTTAGAAGTGATGTTGTTTTTATTAACTCCGGCTTTAATAAGCTGCATATGCGCTAATTCGTATAGGTTTGCGTAATATTTGTCTTGTCTGCCGGATTTAAAAGCTTTTTTGTTATTCGTATCCGATTTGATAAATCGATCATAAACTTCATAACCCACTTCAAAGCTCAAATATCCTATTGCGGGACCTAACCAAACATATATTGCGGACGGATTGTCATTGAAGGCGCGAACAGTATTTGGAATTACGCCGGAAACCAATCCGCGCCAGCCTGCATGAGCCGCTCCTACGGCTTTGCCGTCTGCCGTTGCAAATATTACCGGCAGGCAGTCTGCGGTAAGTATAACGCAGGGAATATATTTTTTATTTGTAACCGCTCCGTCTGCTTCTTCAATATTGTTTTCTTCCGGCAGTCTTAAAATACGATTGCCGTGAACCTGTTTAAGCCATTTTATAGGCGCGCAGGGTTGAAGAAGTTTTTGGATATTTTTACGCGCTTCAATCGAATCTTTTGAATTGCCGGAAAAGGATAATTTTTTTCCGTTTAACTGAGCAAGGGTTGTGAATGCCAATATGTTCGGCAGATTTTGCCATTTTGGTTGGACGATTGCCTTTGCAAATTCAATAACTTCATTTTTTATCATAGCATCCTTCCTATTGACCGTTAAATGCTAATGTTGCCTTATAAAAGTAAATAACAAGAAACGAAGGTATTGCAATAAAAAAAGATTCTATCCGGTTAATCGGACAGATTGTAATTCGTTTTGGAGCTGAAATTAGCTTGCAAAGATTTTACGCGGCGGGTATAAAAGTAGCATTTTTTACGCATAATTTCGAGAAGCGCAGTAGAGGGAAATTTTATAAAAACTTATGAAAAAAACAAAAAACAGCCGTATAATATATATTTTTAACATATCAATTTTAATATTTTTTACTTGTCTTAAATCCGCTTGGGGTTTTGAAGACCCGCTTAATTCCGAAAAGAATATTCCTTTATATAATAAAAACTTTTATGATAAGGAATGCGAATCTTTGGATTTTTTCGGCGCGGTTAAAAGCCTTAATATATTTTCCGCAGTTAATCTTGCGCTTTGCCGAAATCCGGAAACAAAGGCATTCTTTTTTGAAATAAAAAAGCAGGCTGCGGATTACGGAATTGCAAAATCCGATTATCTGCCTTCGGCAAGCATAAGCGGGTATCATAATCAAAGCAAAACGGAGCCGTCCGGTATTGAAAATAAAAATACCGGCGCGGAAATCTCTTTTGAATGGCTTCTTTTTGATTTTGGAAAACGGAAAGCAAATAATGATAAGGCATACTTTTTATTATTATATTCCGTTTACCAACATAATGAAGTAATACAAAATCTTATTTATTCGACAATAGAGGCTTATTGTAATCTGTTTTCTTCAAAAAAAGAGATTGAAGCCGCGCTTCGTTCCGAGGAGGCGTATAAAACCGCTTATGAAATTGCCGAGGAAAAATACAAACTCGGAATTGCCCGCAAAGCCGATTTATTACAGGCAAAAACCGATTATGCAAAAAGTTCTTTAATACGCCAAAAAGCCGAAAATGAAAGCGCAAATTATCTCGGGCAATTGTTAAAGCTTCTAAATATAAAACAAGGAAGCAAGATAAATATTGAAAAACCGGAAATAATAAACGGTTTGTTAATTGCAGACGAAAAAATAGATGCGCTTATTGAAAAAGCGTTTAAAAACCGAGCGGATATTAAATCTGTAAAAGCTTTAAAAAAATCTTACGAAGCGGCGGAAAGAAGCGCAAAATATAACCGATTACCTTCAATATCTCTTTACGGAGGCGCTGATATAAAAAATAGCAATGGCCAAGGCGAAAATATAAGAAATAATAACATAGGAATAAAAGCCTCTTTTCCGCTTTTTACCGGATTTTATAATACTTATAGTCATAAAAAGGCGGAATATGCCGAAAAATCGATTGAAATGGAAAAGGAAAAAATCGCAAACAATGCCGCTTACGAAGTATGGACGGCTTATAATAATTTAAAAACAGCGAAAAAGAATCTTGAAGTATCCCAAATAATGCTTACAAGCGCTTTTGAAAACAAAAATTTAACTTTGGGAATGTATAAAGCGGGGCAAAATAATATATTGGATTTATTAAAAGCAATATCATCTTATGCAGATGCGGAAAAAGAGGTTTTAATATCGGAATATAACCGTATTATTGCGCAGGCTTTGCTGTTAAAATCTATAGGGGATATTGATTCGGATGTTTTAAAAAAGTAACAAAGTAAGAGAGATAGAAAGATAACGCAACAAAAAGGGCGGGGGGTAATAAATCCCCCGCCTTTTTTGTTTTAAATAAGTTTTTGCAACAACAACATCGTAGAGACGTTGCATGCAACGTCTCTACCGCAATTAATAGCTTGCAAAACCGCATCCTTCTTCCCTTTCTTCCTTTGTATCTATTTTCCTATTGACACAACCAATCAATTATAATTCCATGCCATTTATTATTTTGCGTTCCGTCAAGCAAAGGGAGAAATCTCTTTATTAAAAGAGGCTTGTTTATGATAAATTCAAAAACATCTTTTATCAGCTTACGGCAAAGCTTAAAAGTAAGCTGGCCAATATGCGTAGGATATTTTCCTCTTGGTTTTGCCTGCGGAGTATTAGCGCAAAAAGCAGGATTAACTCCTATGGAAATCGGGCTTTTATCTATTATAGTATTTGCGGGAAGCGCGCAATTTATTGCGGTTTCTATGCTTTTAAACGGAGCCGGTTTATTATCGATAATTGCAACGACTTTAATTGTTAATTTAAGACATATCTTAATGAGCTCTTCATTATCCGTTTTTTTAAGCGATGCAAATAAAAAATTTCTTTTACTTTTCGGCTATGGAATTACGGACGAAACATTTGCCATAAATCTCAATCAATTTGAAAATGCTCAATGGGATAAATATCAAGCCCTTTCCGTCAATCATATTGCAAATTTCGTATGGGTTTTCAGCAATGTTGCGGGAGGCATTATCGGGTTAAAAGTTTCTACCGATTTTTTCGGCATAAGCTATTCTCTTACCGCAATGTTTATAGGTTTAATTGTATTTAACCTTAAAAATAAAATTCAGATTATAACCGGCATTACTTCGGGATTAATTGCGGTTGTTCTTTCCCTTCATTTTAAAGGCAGTTTTTATATAATAATTGCATCGGTAACCGCTGCTGCTTTAGGATATTTTCTTAAACAAAAAATCAACAAAAAGACCGCTGCATAAATGAACATAGATAAAAATATCCTGATCATGATACTTGGTATGGGGTTGGTTACTTACATACCCCGATGTTTGCCTCTTCTTTTGCTTGCAAAACGAAAAATGCCCGATTGGGTAACCGATTGGTTAAGTTTTGTTCCTATAGCGATATTTTGCGCTTTGGTTTTTCCAGAGTTATTTACTACGGGCAGTCCTGCAAAATTAGATTTTTTTAATAAAAAACTTCTTGTTTCAATTCCCGTATTTATATTTGCCTTAAAGTCAAAATCATTAGGCTTAACCGTTATTTTCGGAATGTTTTTGTTTTGGCTGATAGGCGGAACATAATGAAACTTTCCGGTGAAAAAATTAACGGCGAATATGATATTGTTTTAATCCAACCGCCTTTATTCAGTTCTTTTATTGATTATTGCGAAAGCCTGCACATTGAAAAAGAATATTGGTATAAAATGGAAAAAAACTCCGGCAGACTTTTAGGCGATCTGCCTTTTGAAGCAAGCTATGGAATATTATCAATCAGCTCATACTTAAAAAGTTTCGGATATAAAGTAAAAATTATAGATATTCATCTAACCGACTATTTTTTACGAAAAAATCAAGCCAAAGGGATTAATGAAACCGATATTGTTAAAATCTTATCAAAATATAAATCCAAATTTTACGGTTTGACCGTCCTTACTATATCCGAAAAATGGTCTAATACAGTTACGGATATTATCCGAAAACTTTATAATAAAGCGTATATATTTGGGGGAGGCTATTTTCCTGCAAAAAACGACTCGTTTATTCTTAAAAAAAACAGTAACATTGATTTTATTGTAAGAAACGAAGGGGAATTTATAATAAAAAATATTTTGGGCAACTTTTTTTCTAAAAAAGAATTGGAACTATATTAAATAAAAGGCATTACGTTTAAAAAATTCGATAACATACGCGTAAACCCCGCCGCCGAATTAATTAATAATATAGATATTCTTCCTTTTTCAGATTTATCTTTGTATGAAACAAAATTTTGCAATGCAATAGTTCCAAGAGGCTATTCTGCTATATGTAAAGAAATAATAAAAAGGAAACTTAACCTTAAATGGCGGCGTCAGGTTTTTCCGCCTAACGTTACCGAAGAGATTATATCTCTTATGAAAGAAGCGGGAAACATACAAATTGGGTTGGGCATTGAAACGGATAATACCGAATCGCTCGGCAAAATGAAAAAAAATATAAATTCGGAAGGTATTTTAAAAGCAATTAAAATAATAAAAAAATATAAAAGGAAAACAAATGAAACTTTCAATATATAATCCAAGCAATACTGAAGAAATTAAACAGCTATTCACTAATACATTTTCAGATTCAGAAGGGCAATCAGAAGGCTTGTCAGTAGGAAACTTAGCCTATGAGTTAATGAATAGCGCCGATGACCATGATTTTTATTGTTTTGTGGCCACTGAAAATGAGCAAATCATTGGTAGTATTATTTTTTCTAAGTTATCGTTTGAAAGAGAGATTAATGCTTTTCTTTTATCTCCGGTAGCAATAAGCACAAGTTATCAAGGAAAAGGAATAGGTCAGAAGTTGATTAATTTTGGACTTAACGCCTTAAAAGAAAATGGAGTAGAGTTGGCGTTTACTTATGGCGATCCTAATTTTTATTCTAAAGTTGGATTTAGTTTTATTCCTGAAAATTTAGCAAAAGCCCCTTTTAAATTAACATACCCGGAAGGGTGGCTAGCTCAATCCTTGATTAGTGATGAAATTGAACCGATTATTGGTAATTCGTATTGTGTAGAAGCATTTAATAAACCAGATATGTGGTAATAGCCCTTAAGATTTATAAGAAAACAAATTAAGGACATAAAGCAAACCAAAAGAAATGCTTATTCGTAGAAAATTGGTATTTCCATAAAAAGCAAAAAGCATATTCAACAGTTGAGCGAGCATATGGCGGGTAGAGGAACGAAACCCACCATTCAAACAGGTTCAAACTATCTCGGTTTTTTTGCATCCGGCGAGCCTACTTTAGAATTATCTATAATGACCGAAATATTAAATTATGCAAAAAAACATATAGGCGAATTAAAAGTAGAATTACAAACAAACGGATATTTCAACGATAAAGCATTAAATTGGCTATCTGATAATATTGATATATTATGGATTTCAGCAGACGGAACAATAGAAATTAACGACCTTAACAGAAAAACAAAAGGCGGAAAAGGTTCGGGCGAAATAATTGAAAAAAATATCCAAAAACTATTAGCCCTTAAAAATAACAGATAGAAAGATAAAAAAATCAAAAACCGTTTCCTATCTTCCTTTCCCCTAATAAGCTTTGATATTTAAAATGCTTGTCAATATGCAAAGAGTTGGTATAAAATACAAAAACAGGATTGATATTATAAAAATAGGATATTGTTTTTTATAAAATGGAAATAAATATGAAACTATTTAAAAAAATTATTATAATTATAGTATTATTGGCTTTCGGATACGGCTCTTATACCTTTTTTTTAAAAAAAGACAACTCCGAAAACCAATATATTACCTCGCAGGCGGTAAAAGGGGATATTAAAAAAGAGATAATTGCAACAGGAACCGTTAATCCTGTAAATGTAGTAAAAGTAGGAACCCAAGTATCCGGAACCATAGAAAAGATATATGCGGATTTTAACGATAAGGTTAAAAAAGGAGACCTGCTTGCCGATCTTGACAAATCTCTTTTAAAAACCCGCATAGAATCCGCAGAGGCTGCTTTAAAAAAAGCAAAAGTTCAAAAAGAGCTTGCGGCATTAGAAGAAAAAAGAATACGAGAACTGTTTGATAAAGAATATGTGGCAGAAGCGGAATTGGATAAAGCCAAAGCCGCGGTAAAAAGCGCGGAGGCGGATTATAAATCGGCTTATGCAAATTACAAACAGGCGGAAATTAATATCGGATATACAATTATAAGGTCTCCGGTTGCAGGAGTTATAATTTCAAGAGAGGTTGACGAAGGACAAACCGTAGCGGCAGGGCTTCAAACGCCGGAACTTTTTAAGATTGCCGAAGATTTAACAAAAATGCAGATAGAAGCATCTATATCCGAAGCGGATATAGGATATATAAAAAAAAGACAGAAGGTTATATTTACAGTTGACGCTTTTGAAAAGGATGAATTTACAGGCATAGTAAATCTTATACGCTTAAATCCGGCAACGGAACAAAATGTGGTGATTTATACCGTAATTATAGAGATTGATAACTCGGATATGAAGATACTTCCGGGAATGACCGCTTTTGTAAAGATTATAATAGCCGAAAAAAAGAATATCTTAAAAGTCCGAAATTCTGTTTTTAACGTTAAATTGGATATAGAAGATATTTCCGGCGCATCTGTTTTGCCCGCTTCGAACGAAACCGTTATATTTCGTTTAACGGATAAAAAAGAGATAGAGCCTGTAACGGTTGAAAAAGGGCTTTATAATGAAACCGAAACCGAAATAATAAGCGACGCTATAAAAGAAGAGGATATTTTAATAGAAGATATAATTAAAATAGGCGATAATAAATCGAATAGAAACGATACGAGAATGAGAAAACCTTTTTAAAATAAAAGATAGGGAATCTCCATTATTAAATATAGTAAAAGTATGATTATAAAAATAATAAAGGGATTTTTTGCTTTGCTCGAAATGACGAAAAAATATGGCTAATGTAATAGAATTTAAAAATATTAATAAAAATTACGTAATCGGCGAAGATATAATCGAAAGGGTTTTAAAGGATATTTCATTTTTCGTAGAATACGGAGAGTTTCTTTCTATAATGGGACCTTCCGGCTCCGGAAAATCTACCTGTATGAATATTATAGGATGTCTTGATTCGGCTACAAGCGGCAGCTATTATTTAAGCGGCAAAGATGTATTTAAAATGACGTCCGATCAGCTTGCATACATCCGCAACAAAACCATAGGATTTGTTTTTCAAAGTTTTAATCTCCTTGCAAAACGAAACTTAATCGATAATGTTTCCATGCCTCTGGTTTATAGAGGAATTAAAAAAAAAGAGCGGGAAGAGATTGCAGTTGAATTTTTATCTAAAGTAAATCTTAAAGGATATGAAAAATATCTTCCTACCCAGCTTTCCGGCGGAATGAAACAAAGAGTGGCAATAGCAAGAGCGCTTGCCGCATCGCCGGAAATAATTCTTGCGGACGAGCCTACCGGAAACTTAGACAGCAAAACAAGTTTTGAAATACTTAAGCTTTTTCAAGAGCTTAATTCTACTACCAATATTACGGTGATTATGATTACTCACGAAGCGGAAATTGCCGAAATGACAAATAGAACCATATATATAAAAGACGGAAAAATTGAATATGATAAGAAATTGTCGTAAAAAATATAAAAACAGGCAGCCTTAAAAATAACAGCAGCCGCCATAAGTAATTATAGCGGCTTCCAAGCTCATTCTGCCTCCATTGGCAGATGAGTAAATTATGTTTATTTTTCTATATTACCGTTTTAAGAGAGTCAATAAGCAGTTTAACGGATTAAGAATACGGATAATCACTTATGGAAAATATTGCTTTTTCAGTTAAAAAAACGCCTATTAGGCTTACAGACGAACGATGGCGTCATATCGTAGAAAACCATGACGACATGGCAGGCTATTATGATAACGTATTGGAAACGATAGAGGATGCCGATTATATTATTAAAGGCTATGGAGGCGCTTATATTGCTTTGCAAAGAGTTAAAAAAGAAAAATTTTTAGCCGTAGTTTATAAAGAATCTCAAAATGACGGGTTTATTATTACTGCATACTTTACAAAGAAAATAAAACTTAAAAATGAGGAAATAATATGGAAAAAAAATTATTAAAAAAAGAGATGCTATCGGAAGTTTTTAAAGCTACGCCTCATCTTTTAAGATTTCCAGTTACCAAAATGTGGATTGACTATGATAAGGAGGCGGATATTCTTTATATAAGTTTTGACCGTCCTCAGAAGGCAACCGATTCCGATATGTCTCAAGATGGTATTTTACACAGATACAGAGGAGAAAAACTTGTGGGAATAACCATACTTGACGCTTCTACAAGATAAAAAAACCATTTAATATGACAGAACATTATCAGAAAAATAAAATAAAAAAAATATATATATCCGTAATATTAGATATGTTTTCGGAAGCATGGATTTCTTTAAAATCTTATAAATTAAGATCGTTTCTTACAATATTGGGAATTGTTATAGGAGTTATGGCGGTAGTCGATATGGTTGCGCTCGGAGAAGGGGTTCAAAGAAAAGTAAACGAACGTTTTGCGGGGCTCGGCTCTAATCTTTTAGTGATAAGACCCGGTTTTGCAAATACCAGAGGAGTTAATACCGGAAACATTCAAACTCTTACTTATGACGACGCTGCGGCTATAAGCGTAATTTCTCAAGCTGCAAAAGTCTCTTATGCAAATAATACCGCAGGGCAAGCGGTATATAATAAAAAAAATATCGGAGCAGGCATATACGGAGTTCCGCCTTCTTATTTTGAGGTAATGAATTTTAAAATTGAAAAGGGGGCTTTTTTTACCGAAAAAGATTCAAAACTCGGCTCTTCTTACGCGTTGATAGGAAAAAATGTCTGTAACGAACTGTTCGGAGAAGAAAATGCGGTAGGCAAAGTAATAAGAATTAAAAATATACCTCTTACGATAATAGGAGTAATTCGGGAAAGCGGCTCGGTAGCTTTTATTAACCCGGACGATAATATTTTTATACCGTTTAAAACCTTTTCAAGAAGATTTTCCGGCGCAACGCTTCCGAAAAGCGTTCATCGAATTGTACTAAATGTAGCTAAAGAAGAGTATCTTGATTATGTATCGGATAAAATAACTCAACTTTTACGAGAGCGTCATAACATTAGAAAACAGGAGGAGAACGATTTCAGATTAATAAATATGGCTGAGCTTGTAAATACCGTAAAAGAGACTACGCGGCTTTTTACAATACTTTTAGCCGCAATAGCCGCAATTTCGCTTTTGGTGGGAAGTATAGGAATTATGAATATGATGCTTGTTTCGGTTACCGAGCGCACAAAAGAGATCGGGCTGCGCAAAGCGCTTGGCGCGCAGGATAAAACAATTATGCAGCAGTTTCTTTTTGAAGCCGTTTTAATATCTTTGTTCGGAAGTTTTATAGGCTTGATTCTCGGAGTAACAATAGCATTATTGCTCGGCAGGTTTTTTAATATAGACATGATGATAAGTTTTTCTTCGGTTTTTTTATCCATAGCGGTATCTGTTGCGGTAGGGATATCCGCCGGATTATTTCCTGCAATAAAAGCTTCGAGGCTTAATCCCATAGAGGCTTTAAGATATGAATAGTATTTGCCGCACAACTTTTTAAAAGCGGAAATACATGGTAATTTGTTCAGTTTTGGCGTCTTTTTAATCATGTTGGGTTTCACTTCGCTTAATCAAACTTACTTGCTGTTCTTTTCTTTTTTAATTAAGAGTTGACTTGAAGTTTATATAAATTTAATTTTATCTAATAAAATATAGCGGATTAATTTTTGCGGTTATGTATTATAAAGGTAATAATTTCAAAATTAAAAAGTATGGATATTAAAATGAATTCGGATAAAAACTTTTTTAAAAACGGTTCCAAATGGTTTAAAGCGGATTTTCATCTTCATACAAAAGCGGATCAAGAGTTTATATATGAAGAAAATGATAACGATTTTATCGGAGCATATATAAACAGATTGGTTGAAGAAGATATTAAGATAGGTTTGATTGCAAATCATAATAAATTTAATTTAGAGGAATATAAAGCTTTAATAAAAAGAGGCGGTAAAGAAAATATATGGCTTGTACCCGGAGTAGAGCTTTCGGTACAGGACGGAAGCAATGGAATCCACACATTAATAGCATTTGATTATGAAACATGGATAAAAAATGATGAAAATTTTATAGGACAGTTTTTAACTTCCGCTTTTGAAGGGGTATCGAATCGTTTAAATGCAAATGCGCTCTGTAAATATAATCTTTCGGATTTATTTGAAAAGCTTAACAAGCATAGAAAAGAGGGTCGGGATTCTTTTGTTATAATGGCGCATGTGGAAAAGAATAACGGTTTTTTAAAAGGATTGGACGGCGGAAGAATTTCAGATTTTGCAAAAGATAACCTTTTTAAACAAAATGTGTTTGGGTTTCAAAAAGTTAGAAGCTATGATCTAAAAATAAATTTAGAAAAATGGTTTCCAAATAAAGAAACAATACCTGCATATTTGGAAGGCTCGGATTGTAAAAATTTAGATGAAATAGGAACATTTGGCAAACAGAAAGATAATGATAAAAAGACTTATATTAAAATCGGAGATTTTAATTTTGAAGCCCTTAAATATGCTTTAAAAGATAAAAAAAATCGAGTCCGAGAAGATAATCCTCCCGAAGTTTCCAATTCTTATATTAAATCAATCTCTTTTGAAGGCGGACTGCTTGACGATAAAGAGATTGATTTTTCTTCCGAATTGAATAATTTTATAGGAATAAGAGGAAGCGGTAAATCTTCGGTTATTGAGGTATTGCGTTATATTCTTGGAATTTCGTTGGAAGATATTGCCGCAGATAAAGATTATAAAAATAATCTTATAGAGCATACATTAAAAAGCGGCGGCAAGATTGTTGTTTATATCCGAAACCGGCATAACAAAGAGTATAGAATTGAAAAAATATACGGTGAAAAAGAGAATATTTACGATAAGGATAATAGTAGAATTGAAGCCGGGCTTGAAACTGTTTTAAAAAAACCCGTATATTTCGGACAAAAGGATCTTTCCAATAAAAATATTGATTTTGAAGCGGATTTGGTAAAAAAACTTATAGGAAATCGTTTGGAAAGTATAGAAGTTGGAATCAAAGAAAAACGCGTAGAAATATACGATATTACAATTGAATTAAAAAGACTTGAGGAGCTTGACGAAGCAAAAAGAGAAACAGAACAGAATATAAAGGATGCGGAAGAAAAACTTAAAATATTCAAAGAAAGCGGCATTGAAGATAAGCTTAAAAAAGAAAGCGGCATTAATTCTGATATTACAAAGATTAATGAAATATTAGACAGGCTTTCCGACTTTGACAAGAGTTTGAAAGAATTATGCGGCAATTATGAACCGTTTTTTCAAGACGCTTTTTTTAACTCCGAATATAATAAAGAAGTTTTTGAAACCGCCGAAAAAATATTTAATAATATTAAAGCGGAGTTTAATAATATAATAGAAGCAAATAAAAATATAGAGCAATTTATAACCGAATTTAAAACGGTGGAAGAAAGTTTAAAAAATAAAAAAGATACTCTTACGGAGGAATTTTCCGCAACAAAAAGAGAGATAAATATACCTAATATTAATCCCGATAATTTTCTTAAACTTAATACGCGAATAGAGAATTTTAAATTAAAACTTAAAGAGATTGAAAAATCGGAGGCAAAAAGAGAGGGATATATAACATCGTTAAGTGATAAAATATCCGAATTAAATGAACTTTGGCTTCAACGATATAGAAATATAGAAAACGAGGTTAAGTGTATCAACTCTTATGAAAATCCCATTTCAATCTCTTTGGAATATAAAGGCAGAAGAGATCTGTTTTTAGATAAATTAAAGCAAACTTTTAAAGGAAGCGGCATAACAGGCTACTCTTATGAAAAAATTAAGGAAGAATATAAAGATTTTATAGAAATATATAGAGATAAAAGCAGATTGCAAACTATATTGAGTAATAATCAGTTTGTTAAGTTTGATGAAATATTTGAAAATAAACTTTTTGAGTTAATAACTTTTAACGTAGAAACCTTATTTACAATTAATTATAATAACAAACCGTTAAAAGATCATTCGTTAGGACAACGGGCAACCGCGTTAATACTTTTTCTGCTTGCTCAAAAAGAGACGGATATTTTAATAATCGATCAGCCGGAAGATGATTTGGACAATCAAACCATTTATAAGGATGTTATAAAAAAAATCAGAGAATTAAAAGGCAAAATGCAGTTTATATTTGCCACTCATAATCCTAACATTCCGGTTCTCGGAGACAGCGAAAAGATAATTTCCTGCGGTTATTCGGAATCAAAAATCAATTTACAGGAAGGAAGCATAGACAACTTTGAAATGCAGAAAAAGATTATAAAAATAATGGAAGGCGGAGAAGAAGCCTTTAACAGAAGAAAAGATATTTATGAAAAATGGAGCGTTAAAAGATGAATTCGATAGAATTATTAGATATTATAAGCGGAAACGAAACAAGCGCCGTGCAGTTTAAAGAAAAAATAGATTCTCCCGATGCTTTTGCCGCTGAGATGACCGCATTTTCCAATTCGGACGGAGGTATTATAATAATCGGGGTAAAGGATAAAATAGGCGAAATTATCGGATTATCCGCCGACCAATTTGATAAAACCCAAAACCTTGCCGCAAACGTAGCTCATAATAATATTATACCTCCTATATATATTAAGACGGAATCGGTTAAGATAGAAGAAAAAAATATTTTGGTTATACATATTAAAGAAGACATTCATAAACCTTATAAAGATAAAAACAATGCCATATGGATTAAACAGGGAGCGGATAAAAGAAGAGTAACCGATAATAACGAACTGTTGAGACTTTTTCAAAGCGGAACAAATTTTTCTGCAGACGAAATGGATGTTTATGATACGTCGATTGACGATATTGATAAGGATAGATTTGAAAGCTATTTTAAAAAAGAGGTTGATAAAACAATAGAAGAGGCAGGTTTGACCTTTGAAAAGGCGCTTATACTTAAAAAAGCATTGCACAATAACAGATTAACTTTGGCGGGTTTGTTATTTTTCGGAAAAGAGCCTCAAAAATTCAAACCGGCTTTTTGCGTTAAAGCGGTTTCATTTTTCGGAAATGAAATCGGAAGCAAAGAATATAGAAATAAGCCGAGAGATATTGGCGGGGTTATTCCGGACATATTTGAAAAAGGAATGACTTTTTTTATGTCAAACCTAAAACATATTCAAAAATCGGAAGATTTTAATACCCGCGGCGTTCTTGAAATATCTGAAATAGCTTTGAAAGAATTATTAATAAACGCTCTTGTTCATAGAGATTATTTTAAAAATGCGCCTATAAGATTAATGATTTTCGATAACAGAATAGAGATTATAAGCCCTGGAAAACTGCCTAACAGTCTTACCGTTGAAGCTATTAAATATGGCAATCCGGTTGTTAGAAATAATAGAATACTTGCTTATAGTTTGCAGATTTTATCTTTTAGCGGGTTTGGGACAGGCATAATAAGGGCTCTATCTAACCAGCCAGATATAGAGTTTATAAATGATACGGAAGGGGAACAGTTTATTATAAAAATACCGAGAATTAAAAAAAAAGCTTAACGCTGTTAAAAGTATTAAGCTTTTTTTTATAAGAATAAATTATTCTTTTTTTGCTTCTTCTTTTGCAGGGGCTTCTTCTGTAGCGGCGGCAGGAGCAGGAGTATTCCAAGATACTTCGTCATAACCTAAGCTTGTTCCTGCGGTTTGTTCTTCGGGTGTTAATTCAGCCCATTTTTTATTTTCGGATGCGGAAATGTCAACATTTTCGTTCCAGCTTTTTTCATTCCATCCCAAAGTTTGCCAAGCGGCTTGTTCTGCGGAATTAAGATCAGCCCATTTCTCAAAGCTGTTCCAAAAGGCTTCGACATCGCCTTCCGTGGAGCGGATTGTAGTTTTATCCGATTTTGCAGATTCGTCCGATGCAAATACGCTGCCTGAAGTTGTTATAAAAGCGCAAGCAAATAAAGACGCCAACATAAAAATAAAAGCGATTTTTTTCATAATTAATGTTTCTCCTATAATTTTATTGTTAATAATTATATCGTCAATACCAATAAAAACATCCTTTTTATAATTGTATTATTTGCTGTTGTCAATATAAGAGTTATAAAAATATGTATCCTTTGCCTCTTATTCTTTTTTATTTTATATATCTTTTTTTATCTGTCTTTCCATTGGGTTACCGGCTTTTTTTCCAAAAAACTTTTGATTCCGTCCTGCGCGTCTTCAGACAGGTTATTCATAACTATTGTATGTTTTGCATAATGAAAAGCTTTGTCGTCGGTTTGATCGATTTGAGCATAAAATCCTTGCTTTCCTATGCTTAAAGCAAAGCGGCTTGCTTTTGCAATATTTTTTGCAAGTTCTTCGGTTTCTCGGTTAAGTTTTTCCAAAGAAACAACTTTATTTACCAAACCGAGCTCTTTAGCCTCCTGCGCGTAAAAATCGCGCCCTGTAAGAAGCATCTCCATAGCCGCTTTTCTGCCTATTGCGCGTGATATTGCAACCATAGGAGTAGAACAAAATAATCCTATTTTAACTCCGGGCGTAGAAAATCTGGCGTCTTGGCTCGCAATAACCAAATCGCACTGCGCCGCAAGCTGACATCCCGCCGCAGTTGCAATTCCTTGAACTCGGGCAATAACAGGCTGGGGTATTTCGTGGATTAACCGCATTAATAAAACGCATTGATCGAATATAAATTTATATTCTTTTGCGTTGTTGTCTATCATTTCGGATAGATTATGCCCCGCGCAAAAATGTTTTCCCGCGGCTTTTATTATTACAACTTTAACGGTTTCGTCTGCCGATACTTTTGTTAAAGCGTCTATCATTTCGCTTATCATTGTTTTAGACAAAGCGTTTATTGTTTTGGGGCTGTTTAAGGTTAATGTTCCGATTGAATCTTGTATGGAAAATAGTATTTGGTTGTATTCCATTTTTTTTCTCCTTTGTTTAAATTTCGATTTATAGCTTCGTAGTTTGCCCAATTTCGGCGTTGGATAAAAATTTTAATCCTCGAAATACTTTAAGTATTCCTGCGGTTAAAATTTTTATCCGCCTTGCACTTGAACAAACTACTTTGTTATAAATCGAAATTTAAACATTATTTTTTTGCAATTAAATTTTTTAAATAATGGGCGTTTTCTCTGTTTATAATTAAGTGACAAAGTTGATGTTCATTTGTTGATCTGATTTTTATCGTATTAACGAATTGCTATTATGTAGAGATGTTGCATGCAACGTCTTTACCATTAAAAGATATAAAACTGCTTTACGTTATACCGTTAGGTTTCTATTTATACGCAGCCGCCGGCAGCCAGATAACAATCTGCGGTAAAAGTATGATTATTATAAGCCCTATTAACTGAAGTATAATAAATGGTATTACGCTTTTGTAAATGTCTAACAGGTTGATATTTGGCGGACATACTCCTTTTAAATAGAATAATGCAAACCCTACGGGCGGAGTTAAAAAGGATGTTTGAAGGGTTACGGCAACAAGTATTACAAACCATATTAATTCGGGATTATCAACAACGCCGCGTCCGTCTATATTAAAGCCCAAAGAGGATACAACCGGCGCAATTAGCGGCAAAACTATTAAGGTTATTTCTATCCAATCCAAAAAAAAGCCCATTAAAAATACTGCCCCCAGAATAACCGCCATTATTCCGTAAGGTCCGAAAGGCAAGCCTGTTAAAGCTCTTTCGACCAGCTCGTCTCCGCCTAAGCTTCTTAAAACCAGCGCAAAGCATGTTGCCCCGAGAAATATTGCAAATATGTAAGCGGTTGTATTAAAGCATGATTTCATAACTTCTATTATTACTTTGAGATTTAATTTTTTATTAAAAAAAGCAAGAAGCGCAGCTCCTAACGCGCCTACTCCGCTTGCTTCGGTAGGGGTTGCTATGCCGGCGAATATTGAGCCGAGAACAGCGACAATTAATAGAACGGGAGGCAGAACGCTTTTTAAAATGTCTGTTAGAATTTTTATATTTAACGGTTTTCTTTCCGAATCAAGGGGCGCCACATTGGGTTTGAAATAAGAAAATAAAAGTATGTATGTAATATAAAGAATGCCGAGAATAATGCCGGGAAAAACGGCTCCCATAAACAGATCGCCTACGGATAAGCCGAGTTGATCCGCCATAATTACAAGCATAATGCTGGGCGGGATAAGAATGCCAAGCGTTCCGGACCCGGCTATTACGCCGAGAGCAAGAGATTTGGAATATCCTTGTTTTAGCATTACGGGAAGGGATAAAAGCCCTAGTAAAACTACGGAAGCGCCTATAATTCCGGTTGAAGCCGCAAGAATTATGCCTATAGCCGCAGTCGTAACCGCCAAACCTCCCCGAACTTTGCCAAAAAGGTTTTGCATGGATTTCATAAGTTTTTCGGCAATGCCGGAGCGATCCAGCATAAGTCCCATAAATATAAACATAGGAAGAGCGACAAGAACCCAGTTGTCCATAAATTTATATATTCTGTTTACAGACATCCCGAATGTTAAATAATTTAGTCCCGTAAAGGTATTGAAATAAATATCGGATAAATATCCTACAAGCGTAAATAAAACGGATACTCCGCCAAGAACCCATACAACGGGAAAACCTGTAAAAAGCAGGAATATAAATGTTAAAAACATTGCTATAACAAGATAGTCGTTAAATTCCATTTATAGTCCCTTTTTTTAAACTATTGATTATTCTTATTACGCGAGATATGCCGGCAAGCCCTATCATTGCAAATGTTATCGGAATTACCGCTTTAATAAGCCATCGAAAAGGCAGCCCCATTGGCGCTATTGAACTTTCATTTACGCGCCAAGATTCATAAACAAAGTCTAAGCTTTGATGAAATATTATTATAACAAACGGGAATAAAAGAAAAAATATGCCGAAAAGCTCCAAGATACTTTTTATAGTTGCAGAAAGTCTGCTATGTATAATATCTACCCGTATATGAGAATTTAAAGTAAGGGCATAAGAGGCTCCGAACATTATTCCGAGCGCATACAGATGCCATTGTAATTCTTCCAATACCACAAGCCCTTTTCCGAAGCCGTATCTGAGAATAACCTGACATATTATTACAAGTATCAGGACGCCGTTTGCCCACATTATAATATGCCCGATAGATAAGATGATTTTATCTATGGCGTCGCTTATTTTAACGCTGTTATTAACCTGGGGTTTATTGTTGTTATTCATATTTTTTAATTAAGTTAGAAAGATACAAAGTTTGAGAGTAGAGACGTTGCATGCAACGTCTCTATATAGTTCAGATAATTATGAGATTTCTCTTCACTTCGTTCGTTGATATTACAAGCAAAAATAACATTCATCGCAATAATATAGCAAAAATAGAAGCCTGTCCTGTCGAGCGAAGCGAGAAATCCCTTAATTATTTTGGATAATCATTCTTTTTTGTGATTAAATACTTTTTAATAATGGGCGTTTTTTCTCATTATTAATAGTTATTTCGGCGGTTCGGGACGAGGCAAAAATCCGTAAGTCTGCCACATTTTATAATCTGCCCTAAATGCGCTAACGTCGTCCCAAACTTTTTTAAAGAATGGGTCTTTGGCGGATTGCTCGGCAACAACTTCGTCCCATGCTTTTTTGTAAGCGTTAAGCATTTCTTTTGACCAATACATGTTTCGGACGCCCCGTTTTTCAACGTTTTCTTTCATTGCTTTGGATTGTATTGCTTCGGTATATGCAAACGAGTCCATAGTTGCGGCTTTGCAAAGAATCTCTATAACTGTCTGCTGATGTTTGCTCATTTGGTTCCATACGTCTTTATTTATAAGTAGTTCAAATACTGTTGCTTGCTGATGCCAGCCCGGAAAGTAATTGTATTTTGCAACTTTATAAAAACCAAGTCTTTCGTCTATTGCGGGCGTTGAAAATTCGGTTGCGTCAAGCGCTTTTTTCTCAAGAGCCGGAAATATTTCGCCGCCGGGCAAAAGGCTTACGGAAGCTCCGAGTTTTTCCATAACCTGTCCGCCAAGTCCGTAAAATCTTATTCTAAGTCCTTTAATATCTTCGGGGGTATTAATAGGTTTGGAAAACCATCCGGAACTTTCCGGCGCAATTATTCCGCATACCAAAACTTTCACATTGTATTTATTGGCGTTATACATTTCCTGATAAAGTTTTAAGCCGTTTCCATAATATAACCATGCCAGCATTTCTCCTGCTTCCGGTCCGAACGGAATTGCGGAAAAGATGGGCGCTGCGGATATTTTCCCCGCCCAGTATCCTGAAACGGAATACCCTGCATTAACTTTGCCGGTTGAAACGGAATCTAATATTTCAAAAGGGGCTACAAGTTTATTAGGCTCATATATTTTCATTTTAAGAGAGCCTGCGCTTGCGGTTTCGATTCTTTTTGCAATCCAAGAAATTGTTGTCCCTAACCCGGGAAGTTCGGTAGAAAAGCATATAGGAACGTTTAGCTTTATTTTTTTCTCTTTTTCCGCCGCATAAGCGGTTGTTAAAAGAAAAAGAAGGGTTATTGCAAAGGTTATGGCGTTGATTAGTCTTTTTTTGTTCATTACAGTTTTCTCCTTTAGTTAATTGTTAATGGGTTAATAGATACAAAGTAACGCTTCTTGCGATTATATTTTTTTATCGTAGTTAATTAAGAGATTTTTTCTCGCCGCGTTTGTCGAAATGACAAAAAAAAATTACTTCGGTCGAAATAACGCTGCAAAAAGAAGAAGCTTGTCATTTAGACCGAAGGGAGAAATCTTTTAATTATTTTTATAATCATCCTTTTTTGTAATTAAATTTTTTTAATGATGGATATTTCCTCAGCGATAAGAGCCTCTACGCAAAAAAACTTTGGACGTCTTTTTTGCGTCTAAAATTCAGTCAAAGAGTTTTAATATAAGACCCTTGCATAACAAAGGATTTTGTTTGTTTTCAAGGCATGCTTAAATTTTAAACGCAGTAATACTCACAGTATTTCGAGTATTAAAATTTGAGCATAACATAGAAAACGAGCAAAATAAGAAGTTATGCAAGGGTTTTAATATGTTAATGTCATGCCTCCGTCAAATAAGAGGTCTCCTCCTATAAGATATTTTGAATGTTTTGAAAATCCGAAGATAAAAAGATTCGCAACTTCTATGGGAGACATCATCTCTTTAACTCTGGATTTTCCCATCATAACGTCTGTTACAACCTGTTCTGCGGTTATTCCGCGCTGTTTTGCTTGGGAAGGTATTTGGTTTAGGGCAAGGGGAGTTTTTACAAATCCTGAGCTTATGGTAAAGGAGCGGATTTTTCCGTTTCCTTCCGCAGATATTGATTGGCTAAGCGCGCGTAAGCCGAATTTTGTAATATTATAAACAGATTTATTAATAGTGCATACATGGGCATGAACGGACGCCATGTTTGCAATAACTCCAAAAGGTTCGTTTTGATTTTTCATATACGGGATTACAAGTTTCGATAAAAAAAAAGGAGCGCGAAGCATTATTTTTTGCATTAGATCATATTTTTCCATAGGAAAGTTTTCTATAGGATCAATATGCTGTATTCCTGCAATGTTTGCCAAAAATTTTATTTTTCCGAGTTTTGAGGCTTCTTCAACCGCAGTTTCAATACCTTTGTCGTTGGCAAGATCGGTTTTTATAAAAACCAATTTACCGCCTATATCTTCCGCAAGCTTTTTTGTTTTTTCGCCTTCCGCTTCGTTAATATCAAGCCCTACGGTAAGAATGCCGTTAAAAGCGGCGGCTATTGCAACGGCTCTGCCGATGCCGGTTCCAGCGCCGCTTACTATACATATATTTTGCGGGTTAAAATTTTGGTCGTTAAGTTTTAAGATTTGATTGGGGGTAATTTTCGGTTCGTTTATATTCATAATAATAAACTCCTTTGTAAAAGTTGCCGCCTAACTTTCTATTTTGTTTGATTTTTTTGTCGAGAAATTTTTTTCGCTTTGAACTAGAATAAAATAGTTTGTTATGCGTCAATTCGGTTTTACAATCGAATTTGTTTTTTAAAAATATGTTTATCATATCATATTATAATAGAAGCGTCTATTTTAAAAATTAATTTTTAAAAGGTATTGGTTTTTACTTCCGTAAGCTATTTACAAGAATTTAAAACTTAAAATTAAAAAAAATATTGACAAAATCGCTGACGCTTAAAATGTAGGTTTTTTAGCATTGACTAATTATAAAAAAACGCTTGACAAATATTATTTTATCGAATATCCAACTTAAACATTAAATTACTAATTACCCCATCGGTTTCGACCGATGGGCGCGAGGCTGCTTCGGCAGCCTCTGCTTTTTTAGAGGTTATGAAAACTTATATATATATTGACGGCTTTAATTTTTATTATAGCGCAGTTAAAAACACTCCGTATAAATGGCTTGATTTTAAAAAATTATTTCAATTTCTTCTTCCCAATCATCAAATAATATCAATAAAATATTTTACCGCAAATGTATCGGACACAAACAATGATCGTAATAAGTCGGCGCGTCAAAAAACTTTTATTAGAGCATTAAAAAAATATATTCCCGAAATTTTTATTTATTACGGCAAGTTTCTCAGTCATAATGTTTGTAAGCCTTTAGCATACCCTATTGATAAAAATTGTTTCGGCAATACTATCGGGCGGGCAAACGTAATAAAAACGGAAGAAAAAGGGTCCGATGTAAATCTTGCGTTGCATTTATTAAATGACGCTTGGCTTGATTTATATGATTGCGCAGTAGTAGTATCAAACGACAGCGATTTAGCCGAATCTCTTAATTTGGTAAAAAACCAGCGTAAAAAAGTTATAGGTCTTATTACTCCCGGCAAAACTCATCCTTCGAGAGAACTTATGAAATACTCCGATTTTAATAAGCGAATAAGAAAGGGCGCGCTTGCAGCGTCTCAGTTGCCCGATACTATTCCTAATACTACAATTCATAAACCGTTGATATGGTAAAATTTTAAAAAGCCGGATGTATTTGCATAACGTATATATCTCGCCAGATTAATCGGTTATTTTTCGCATTATAAGTTCCAATGGTCCGGTTTTTTTGTAGCGGAGCCAAACAATGGCAAACAGAACGCAAAGCAGGCTAAATATTATAGCGTAAGATGCAGAAAATTCTATCGAGTATTTGCCTAGTTTGGCGGGATTAATCGCTTCGACAATTCCGATTCCTATTATTACGTGGGCGACATAAAATGTTAAAGCGAGTTGTCCGGTTTTATTTAAGGCGTTTATGATTTTACTGTTTTGAAATTGTTCGGAAATAAGAATAGAAGCGGATATTATTGTTAATGCGGCAAATATGCCGTTTAGCATATATATTGGCATTGGAGGCATTGGGCTTGTTCCTAAAATTTCGGTTAAGCTTTCTATTGTTTCGCCGCTTATTTTCGAGATTATACGAATTGAGAGGTATGAAATAAATTGAACTATGATTAAGGCGGAAGCGCTTATTATAAGGGTTTTTTTTATAAATTTTTTATTGGTCATATTCTGTTTTCCAAACCATAAGCCTACAAGCATAAATGCAGTCCAAGGGATAACTGGATGAAATCCGTTGTAAAACAGGTTTCTTAAAAATCCTTCTAATGTCCAAAAGTCTTTGTATTCCAAAATAATGAAGTTCCAGCCTGTTTCATAATTCCAAAACAGAAGTAACAAGGGGTAGATAAAGATTAATGCAAGGGCTCCTATTAAGGCTTGTTTTGGTTTTTTGTTAATAAACGGAAGGGTTGCCATCATGTATATTCCGTAAAAATGAAGTATGTCCGCAGGCCATATTTTTATGTATGAAAGCCCGACTATAAATAGAAAGAGCGCTCGTTTTATTATTCGTTTTTGGGCTGTTTTTAATTTTTGACGGTTTTGACTTTTTATAACCGAGTTTGTCATTAACGCCAGTCCTACGCCTGCCAAAACTACAAAGGTAGCCGCGGCTTTTCCGTCAAATATTTGAATAAAAGCTTTTAAGCAGTTGTTTCCTGTTTTTCCTAATACGATTTTAAAATTAACTATTATCATTCCGATAACCGCAAGCGCTCTTGCCACGTTAATTCCCGCTATTCTTTTTTTCATTTTTTTATCTATCGCCTTACTATTTTTAGAATTTGTTCTATCCATTGTCATATTGATAATAAAAGCGTCTATTTTAAAAATTAACTTTTTAAAGCGTGTTGGCATTAATTTTTACTTCATTAACCGTTGGCATGGTAAAATTTTAACAAGCCGAATTTATTTATTCTTTTTGGGGTCTGTGTTTTCAATATCTTCATAAATATCTTTTGTAAAACGAGGGGCGCAGATACAAAGAAATATAAGATCCTCGGAACCTATATTGCTTATACGCTGGCTGCACATAGCCGGGATAACGGCAATATCTCCCGGATTTACTTCCCGAGGCTGCAGGGTTCCGATCTCCAAACGTCCTTTGCCGCTTATAATATAATAACGCTCGGATGTTCCTATAAGTCTATGCAGGCGGGTTGTATTTCCGGGTTTTACCCTTGCTCTGGCAATGGATATATTCGGATCTTCCGGCGTATTATATAATTCGATAATATAACAATTTTCGGAAATATAAAACTCGGCGTCAATGTTTTGCCTTATAATTGTTTCTTTCATAATTTTTTCCCTTTTTTTCTTTTCTATTTTTGCGCCTCTCCGACTCTACATTTTTTTTATTATTTCATAAATCGCTTTTTAGCTTTTTTCAAAAGTTTTTTAAGCGGAATCGAAAGATCAATATAATCAATATCCCGTGTTGACAACAACGTAACTTTTTCATAAAATTTTTAAAAAGAATTATAAAATCTTCCGCCTCGCTTTTTGAAAGGGAGAAAATTGTAATAGGAGGCGGAAGAAAAATAACCGCTTACAAATATTATAATAAAGGCGTAAAATGAGCAAAATAGTTTCTATAAGAATTCCGGATTCATTAGCCTCTTCAATTGCTTTAATAGCCCGAAAAACGGAAATGCCGAAATCTTTTCATATAAAAAAAGCATTGGAGATATATTTGGAAGAGATGGCGGATATGCAGATTGCGGCAAACAGATTGAACGATTCTAATGATCCGATAATTTCTTTAAGCGATATGAGGACAGAACTTGAATTATAAAGTTACGTTCAAGAAATCGGTTAAAAACGACCTTAAAAATATTGATAAAAAGTTTTTGGAATATAAAACAGCCTGTTTTTTACAATTCTTTTACTATTTCATAAACCGCTTTCCCGCTTTTTTTAAAAGCGGTTTTCAGATCCCATTTATCAATCTCTCTGTTGCCGCATATATTGCTTACGGCTCTTATTTCTATAAAGGGTATGCCGTAGATAAAGGCAATATAAGCGGTAGCTGCTCCTTCCATGTTTTCGGCGCAGCAATTAAAAGCTTCAAAGTATTTTTGCGTTGTTGTATCGGTTGCGGTTACGGTTGAAACGGTAACAAATTTTCCGCGCATTATTAATGTGTTATCGCAAAACTTTTTTTTTAAAATAGCTTCAGCTTTTTTTGATAATTGGGCATCTGCCGGATATACGGATTTTATCTCTTTTTTATTATCTTTATATAAAGGAAAGGGAAGTTCTTGCAGCGGATATGTTTTGTTTTTAGATTCTATTCCCAGCTGGATGTCTATCTCTTCGTCGGCTATACATATATCTCCTATTTTTAAACCGATTTGTTTAAAGCCTCCCGCGCATCCTGTTTGTATTATTAATTCGGGGCGTTTTTGTTCGATAACTGCGGTAACGGTATGGGCTGTATTTATTATGCCGGGTCCGGTTATTGCAATTTTTACGAGTTTGTTATTAATGGCGCTGGATATTACGGTTTTGTTTCCCGTTTTTGTTTTAAAGCGGTTTTCAAGCTTGTTTATAATGTATTCGGCTTCTTGGATTACGGCTGCCGTTATTAGTATGTGTTTCATAGTTTTATATTATTAAGTTAAAAAGACGCAAAGTAGCAAATTAGAGACGTTGCATGCAACGTCTTTTGCGATTATATATTTTTTATCACAGTCAATTAAGGTATTTTTTCTTGCTTTGCTCGTCGAAATGACAAAGCCGTAATTTTGAGCAAAATAAAATAGTTTTTATAGGAATTATTTATTTGCGTCAATTTTTTTAAATACAAAAGAGGCGGATAATATAAAGTTTATAAACAGTCCCGCAAAGATTCCGATTATAAAAGCGGTAAGAAGATATTTTTTAAAAAAATAAATATATTTGGTTAAAAAGTAATATGTTCCGAAATTCACGGAAAAACCGAACGAAGATGTTATTAAAAAAAAAATCCATTGTTTTAGTTTTAAAGATTTTTGTCTTGCGCTAAAAGTAATGTTTCGGTTAAGCGCCCAGTTTGAAGAGGCTGCCGCCCAAAAGGATAATCCTCTTGCAACAATATGATTTATACCAAACAGTTTTTGCAATCCCATATAAATTAAAAAGTCTAATACAAACCCTGTAGCGCCTACTGCGGCAAATAGTATGAATTGAGCATATTTTGGATATGAAAAAAGATATAGTTTTATTAAATGCAAAATAAAGTTAATCTGTTCTTTTAATCCGAGTTTGCTTGTTCCTTTTGTTCGGTTTGTAAAACGGATAGGAATTTCTTTTATACGCAAAAAATTGCCTTTTACCATAATTTCAAGACAAATCTTATATCCTATGGGAGATAAGATTTTTTTATCAGGCATATTTTTTTTGTAAAAACAGAAAAACCCAGACATAGGATCTTTTACTTTTGTTAAAGGTTTTGTGATAAGGGTTGCTATTTTCGAATTGATACGCCGAAAAACCCCCCAGTTTTCATCTATAACTCCGCCTTTTACATATCTTGAACCTATTATAAAATCTGCTTTGTTTTTTAAAATAGCGTCAATCATTTTCGGAAGAGCGGAAGGAGGATGAGAAAAATCGGCGTCCATTACAATTATTATATCATAAACAGCATTTTCTATTCCTTCTATTACCGAATAAGAAAGCCCCTTTTTTTTTTTACGAACAATCAATCTTAAAGGCAGAGATTTTATAAGAGACGCGCATATTTTTTTGGTTCCGTCTTGAGAGTTATCGTCAACCGGTATGATTTCATGCTTAAAACCGGCATTAGATAAAACGCTGTTTACCTCAGTAGATATTGCGGATATGTTTTCAGCTTCTTTATAGATAGGAATAATAACGGAAATCATAATTTTTATTTTTTATTAAGATATAGAGTTACAGATGGACGCTGCATACAACTTTTTTGCCGTTAATACAAATATCAAAAAGATTAAAAATAACAACATTAAATATTAAAAAGAGTAACAAAGTGGCAAAGCAACAGAGTAACAAAGTTTTGTTTCATTTTCAAGGCTTGCTCAAATTTTAACCGCAGGAATACTTAAAGTATTTCGAGGATTAAAATTTGAGCATAACGCAAAAAACGGGTAAAATAGGAAGTTATGTAAAACTTTTATACCGGAAGTTCTATAACAAACTTCGCTCCTTTCGGAATGTTGTCATAAACTCCTATGGTTCCGTTATGATCCGATATTATTGTATTAACTATGGCAAGCCCAAGTCCCATTCCCTTTTTTTTGGTAGAAAAATACGGCTCGAATAATCTTATTTTTTCGTTATCCAGTATTCCTTTTCCGTTATCTGCCATCTCTATTTTTATCTTTTTTAATATCGGATCGTAAGATATAAAAACAGTTATTTCGCCTGCTTTATCTATTGAGGCAACTGCATTTGTCAAGAGGTTCATCAACGCTTGTTTTATCTGGTTTTTATCTATATTTATTTTGGGGATTTCATTTATTGCTTTAGAAGTAAACCGTATGTTTAAATGATTATTTTTATAAGGTATTAAGGTGTCTTCTATTATATGTAAAACATCTTCGGGTTTCGGATTTGCCGTAGGAAATCGGGCAAACTCCGAAAATTCGTTTACAAGGTTTCTTATTAACTCGACATGCTCTATTATGGTTGTAGTGCATTCAGAAAATATTACCTCTTTTACTTTTTCGTAATATTTTCTTTGTAATCTCTGAGCCGCAAGGGTTATGGGGGTCAGAGGGTTTTTTACTTCATGAGCTATTCTTCTGGCAACCTCTCTCCATGCCGCCATTCTTTCGGCTTTTTCCAATTCGGTTAGGTCGTCAAATACTATAACTGTGCCTATTAAATTTTTTGCTTCGTCTTTTAATGCGGTTATATGGGTCATAAAGCTTTTTGTTTTGCCTTCTATGGTAAGGCGTATAGGAAGAATATAAGAATTTTCGGTTTTTATTTTTTTTTTGATATCTTTAACAAGATTGATATGTTCGGACTTTAACAGTTTTTTATAATTTTTAGATATTATCTGTTTTGCAGAAAGATTAAGCATTTTTTCGGCAGATTTGTTTATTGTGGCTACGTTTCCTTCCGCGTTGATTGATATTATGCCTGCGGAAATATTTTTAAGAACTACTTCCATATAACGGCGCCTTTCTTCTATTTCCGCGTTTCTTTCTTTTAATTTTTTTGTTGCCGCTTCAAGCTGTTGTCTTCCGTATTTTAAATCTTTTGTCATTTTATTAAAAGAATTTACAAGACTTCCTATTTCTTCGTCTGCAACCGTTTCTACTTTTATATCAAGATTGCCTCCCGCTACCTTTTTTAAGCCTTCTGCAAGCTCATGTATAGGAACGCTTATTGTTCTTGCAAGACGAAAACCCAGCCATAAAGATGAAAACAATATCAAAAACGCGGCGGTTGAAAAGGTTATATAATATGCGCTTCTAATAGGTTTTTTAAACTTTTTTATTTGACGATATTCTTTATAACCTTTTGATATTGAGTTTATTTTATTAGAAAGTTCTTTGGATAAAACAGTGGAAGCTACGGCAAAACCTTTTGCCTGATCATTTTCCACTCCGAAAGGTATGGTTGATATGATTCTTATTATCTCGCCTTTTTCGGTTTTTTGAGATACTGTTTTTATCTCCTTACTATTTTTTTTATTTATGAAATCTTTCGCGCCGATAGGATATAAATTTTCTTTTGCATAAAAAGAGATTCTCTTAAAGTTTTTATCGTATATTTCAACTCCGTTTAAATTGAATCTTTTTGAGGTATCTTTAAGATAATTTTTTAACGACTCTTTTTTATTATTTTTCAAAATATTTTTGTTTTGAACTTCATAAGATATTTTTTCAAGATAAAAACGGTTGTTTATATCTATATAATCATAAATCGATTCCACAGCGGATAAAGAGTTGTTCAAAGCCTTCTCTACGCCCGCGCCGAACCAAAATTTTATGCTGGTTGTCATTAAACTTATAGAAAGAAAAAAAAGAATCGTAGTAGGCAAAAGGGTCATTGTTATAAAAGATACCGCAAGCTTTGTTCTAAGCTTTGATCCCATAACTTTTCTGCTTCTATCATATAAAAGTTTTACTAAGTTTCTAAATACCAGAAACAGAAGCAAAATTAATAACATTACGTTTATATCTATTAATATAAACATTAATATGGCGTTTGATATGGGAATGTCTGTGCCAAGCCGTATAACCTTTAATTGAATAAAGGTGGAAATCGCAACTATCGCTATAATAGAAGCTATAATAATAAATTCTTTTTTTCGTCTTTGTATCTCTTGTGCGGATAAAAAAGATACCGCATTTTTAAATCTATGCTTATTTATCATGTTTATGCCAATCCGTTTTAATTGTCTGCACTGTGATTAACCGATAGGCTATCATAAAAATTCCTATAAAGTTCTTCCCAACTTTGTTACTCTGTATCTTTCAACTACATTTAGATATAACCGGTAATAATTTTATACCGAAAATTTTTATTGTTTCCAATGTTATTTTTTAATTTTTCGTATTAAATAAAAAAGACATGTAAGAAGCGTTGAAACGTTTTATTTTATAAAAAGCCGTCGTTAATGTTTGAAACGATTGATAAATTCCGATAATTTTTAACTGCAAAATTGCAATTATATATTTCAACGCGGCAATTACCTGTTGCAGCTTTGTAATTATCAATTTCAGACTCAAAATCAGTAAAGCAGACTTCCAATTATCAATTGTTGATTTGCAATGCCGGATTTCAGGCGAAAATTGATAAATTCATTAAACAAATAACCTTTTTATATCCCTTTTATTAGCGCCGCCGCATTATCTCCTAATATATTTTTAATATCTTTTTCGGATAATTCCGCGCTGTTTATCTCTTTAAAGTATCTTTGAGCCTTTAATAACGGATAATCGGTGCCAAATAAGATTTTTTCGGATCCTATTATATCAACAGCGCTTTTATATATTTTGTCGTCGTAAAGAAAAGGAGAGGCAGCGGTATCGAAATAGATATTTTTTAATATATCTTTTGTCTCTTTTTTGCAAAGATTATAAAAAAAGATTCCTCCTCCCCAATGGGCAAGAATAATTTTATTTTCGGAAAAATTTTTTGCCAAATTGTATATCTGGCTTAATGTCATCTTTATTTTACCCGGATATTGATGCCCTATCGGTTCGTTTGTATGAATCATCATCGCAATATCTTTATCTTTGCAAAACCGAGCGGTAGGTTTAAGTTTATTTATGACGTTATTGTCTAATTCGGATTCGTAACAGGCAAGCTCTCCTACTCCGGACAAACCGGCTTCTACGCATCTTTGAGCCTCTTTGCAGCCGTTTGAATTATACATATCAAAACATGCAAACCCGCAAAGTCTGTTTTTATATTTTTTAACCGATTCTATAATATAGTCGTTGTGCATTTTTGTTAGTTCCATATCTTTCCAAGGAAAACCGAAAATAACTGATATATTGACTTTTGCCTTGTTCATATCGGTTATAAGCTCGTCGGCTCCAGCCATTTTTGCATTGGGGCTTTGATATAAAAGTTTAAAAGCAGGTTCCTTTTTAAAATATTTTTCTTTATTTTCTCTTATGGCATTAGGGAAGATGTGAGTATGAAAGTCTATGATCAAAACAATCTCCTTTTTTTATATAGCAGTTTTGTTCGGAGATACTTCTTTTACGGTTTTTTTGCAAGAAGAGAGGAGGAAAGGGGGAGGGATTTTTTAATCGTAAGATATGAAAGGCGATAGAGACGTTATATGCAATGTCTTTACTTTGTATTTCTCCTCAATTAAAGGTTGATTTTTAAAGGGCGTATCATATAATAGCCGACATTTTATTATAAAAAGGAATGGTTATTATGGCTACGCTGCTTCAAGAAGCTTTTGATAAAGCCTTGCGGCTTTCTATGACTGATCAGGATTTGATTGGCGGGTGGATGCTTGCGGAAATGGAATCCGAAAAATGTTGGAATAAACTATTTACAAACTCCGGCAACCTATTATCTTAACTCGTCTCCGAAGCCCTTGCAGAGCATCGCAGGGGGGAAACAAAAGGGTATGGCATTAAAAGAAGGATAAATTACAAGTGAAATTAAAAGTCGGACTCGCGGTAAAAACCGACGCAAAAGCGCTTGCAAAAGCTGATGAACTTTGTAATTGGCTTAATAAGAAAGGTATAGAAGTTAGTTATGCCAGGCAAAACGAGGAACAACCTCTTGCGGCAGGGGAGCTTTTTGCAATATTTGCGCTTGGCGGAGACGGCACTTTTTTACGAGCAGTTAGATGGGCAAAATATTCTGGCATACCTATATTGGGAATAAAATTCGGCAGACTGGGCTTTCTTGCGGAAACTAACGAGGCTGATTTATTTGCCGCAGTTGAAGCGGTAGTTGAAAACAGATTTAAGATTGAGCAAAGAGCCGCTTTATCGGTAGAGATTATAAGAAATACCGAAGTAATAGCTTCGAGAATGGTTTTAAACGATGCTGTTATAAATAAAGGGGCGCTTGCAAGATTATCTAACATTCATACTTGGATAGACGATAGTTTTCTTACAATATACAGAGGAGACGGACTTATAATAGCCACTCCCACAGGCTCCACCGCTTATTCGCTTGCCGCGGGAGGTCCGGTTATACATCCCGAGGCTCCGGTAATAATAATAACTCCTATATGCCCGTTTACTCTTACAAACAGACCTTTAATAATACCGGATAAATCGGCTATAAAAATTAGGCTTGAAAAAGGGGTTTCCGATATTATGCTTACATTTGACGGGCAAGAGGGTTTTAAGCTTTTGGACGCAGATATTGTTTCGATATCCAAAAGTAAAACTTTTGTAAACATGATAACTTTGCCGGGGCTAAATTATTATGACGTTTTAAAAACAAAACTGAATTGGAGCGGCGGAGAAATATAATTTTGCTTCCTACTATTAGCATATTTGCGGCTTTAACTTCCGGTATTTTTTTAACCATTGCTTTGCTTGGCGAAAATGCCTCCTTATTTGCATGGTTTGCAGTTGCGCCGCTTTTGTTTGCAATAAAAGATTCCGATTTTTTTCAAAGTTTTAAACTCGGCTTTATAACAGGCATAATACATTTTTTATCCTGCTTATACTGGTTAATATATACTATGGATTATTACGGAGGCGTTCCTTTGTATCAATCCGTAGGAATTCTCTTTTTACTTTCCGCATATTTGGCGTTATATCCGGCTTTATTTGCAGGTTTTGCATCTTTGTTTTCTTTAAAAAATCGGTTTTCGTTTTTATTTATACCGGCTTTATGGACAAGTCTTGAATATGTTCGAGGTTTTGGTTTTTCTTGGGGAATTATAGGATATTCACAGGCTAAATTTCTGCCTTTAATCCAGATTTCCGATATATTCGGGGTATATGGAATATCTTTTATAATAATATCTGCAAACTATTTTATTTATCTTATATATTATTATACTGCCGATAAAGATTCTACTTTAAAAAAAAGTCTGTTCTCATCTTGCGCGTTAACCGCTTTTCTTTTAATATTTACGCTGCTATACGGGGTATCGGTTATTGATAAAACTCAAAATAAGATTACGGACGCCGGAAAGGTTAAAATTGCAATAGTTCAGGGAAATATCGATCAGAGAATAAAATGGAACAAAGAGTTTTTTAACGCTACCACCCAAAAATATATTGATATGTCTGCCGAGCTAAAAGATAAAAAGAATGAATTAATAGTTTGGCCGGAGGCAGCTCTTCCGTATTTTTTAAACAGTAAAGAGCATTTTTTAAACAGAATTAAAAGATTTATAATTTATATGCAAACCGATTTTTTAATAGGAGCGCCTTATTCCTCGGACGAGGACGGCGCCTTATATAACAGCGCATATCTTATTGAAAAAAACGGTAGAAGCGCCGGCAGATACGATAAAGCAAAGCTGGTTCCTTTCGGAGAATATGTTCCTTTTGGAAAATGGTTTCCGTTTATAAGAAAGATAGCCGGAACAGGAGAGGATTTTGCCCGGGGTAAAAAAGGGAAAACATTGGATTGGAATAACCATAAAATAGGAGCTCAAATATGCTTTGAGATAATATTTCCGAATCTTGCAAGAAAGATTGTAAAACAGGATGCGGATTTTATAATAAATATTACAAACGATACATGGTTCGGAGATACGCCGGCGCCTTTTCAGCATTTTAATATGGCGGTATTTCGAGCTATAGAAAATAAAAGGGCAATAGTTAGATGTGCAAATACCGGAATAAGCGGAGCAATATATCCGGACGGCAGTATAACAGGAACGACTCCGCTATTTACCGAAGCCTTAAAGGAGTATAATATTCCTATATTGGTCCAAAAAACCTTTTATACAAAATATGGCGATGTATTTGCGCTTTTATGCGCGTTTATCTCCTTTGTTTGCATAATATACCGAATTTTTATTCGCCTTGAACTTAAACAAAATAAAAGAGTGACGAGGTAACATCGGCAGTTAATTAAATGATAAAACAGATACTTTCCAAAAAGATGTTAAGAGCCTTTGTAATGGGCTTTTCTTGCGGGCTTCCTTTATTGTTGACCCTTTCTTTGCTTCAGGCTTGGATGCAGCAGGAAAATGTGGATATTAAGATGGTAGGTATGGTAAGTTTAATAGGGCTGCCATATACTTTGAAATTTTTATGGGCTCCTTTTTCGGATAGATACGCAATTAAATTTTTCGGCAGAAGAAGAGGCTGGCTTCTTTTGTTTCAGATATTTCTTGCGGCGTCTATTATATTTCTCGGATTTACAAATCCGGGAACTTCTCCTTTGCTTACCGCTTGCGCCGCTTTTATAACCGCATTTTTCAGCGCTTCTCAAGATATAGTAACAGACGCTTACAGAAGAGAAGATTTATCGGATAAGGAGCTTGGGTTAGGCTCCTCTTTATATGTAAACGGATACAGACTTGGAATGTTGCTTGCATCCGGAGGCGGTTTGATAATGTCGGATCATTTTACGTTTCAAAAGGTTTATTTTATAATGGGATTATGTATGCTTCCGGGTATAATAACCACTCTGTTAAGTCCGGAACCTAAAGTCGCGCAAGGAATGCCCAAAACCCTTAAAGAATCAGTAATAGAGCCGTTAAAAGATTATTTTTCCCGCGATTTGGCGCTGCCTATACTGGCGTTTATACTTCTTTATAAGATCGGAGATACTATGGCTTCCGGCATAACCACATATTTTTATCTTGATATAGGTTTTACAAAAAGCCAGATAGGAACAATAGTTAAAATGTTCGGAACATGGGCTACCATAGCGGGCGGGTTAATAGGCGGCGTTATAATGCTTAAGGTTAGCATAAGAAGGGCGTTATGGATATTCGGATTTTTACAGGCTTTATCAACCGCCGGTTTTGCGCTTCTTGCCGCGGTAGGCAATTTACCTTTTTTACTTGCCGCGGTAATAGCCTTTGAAAATCTTACGGGCGGGATGGGAACCGCGGCTTATGCGGCTTTTATGGCAAGCATTACAAATAGAAAATTTACCGCTACTCAATATGCTTTATTAACGAGCCTTATGGGAATACCAAGAGTCGTTTTATCCGCTCCTACCGGAATTTTCGCCGAGCTTCTCGGCTGGGAAACCTTTTTTATATTATGCGCCGTTGCCGCAATTCCGGGTATGATTATTTTGTTTAAAGTTATGCCCGCTACCCAAAAAACAAAAGCGGATTTGTAAATTATGCAATATAACTATTACGATTTAAAAAAAATTTCGGCGGGTATAAAAAAACTATTAGAGACTGCGGACAGTTTGAAAATCCAAATCGATAATAAAAAGTCCTTGCAAAAAGAGCGCATGGCGGCGCTTCAAGAAAAGCTGCGCATTGATTGGACATATAATTCCAATGCAATAGAGGGAAGTTCTCTTACAATGGGCGAAACCTTATTTTTTTTAAAAGAAGGATTAACCGTAGAAGGCAAGCCTTTTAAAGATTTTATAGACGCCAAAAATCATTCCGAAGCAATAAATCTGCTTTACGACGTAATAACAGATAAGCGCCTTGTAACTCAAAGCCTGATAAAAGAGATAAACGCTTTGCTTTTATTCGGAGTAAAACGGACGTCCGCAATGGACGAACATGGTAAAAGAATTCAAAAACCGGCATCCCCGGGAAAATATAAAACTTTGCCGAATCATGTTTTACAAATGGACGGAACAATTCATTTTTATACGGATCCTATTTATGTGGCGGATGAAATGGAAATCTTATGCAGGTTTATTAACGACAATATTGACAAAATACATCCCATAATTTTAAGTTCCGCAGCTCATTATAATATGGTAAGAATACATCCGTTTGACGACGGCAACGGTAGAGGAGCGCGGATTTTGACGAATCTGATTTTAATGAAACAAAAATATCCTATGGCAATTATTAAAACCGAAAATCGTAGACAATATCTTACGGCTTTAAATAAAGCGGATAAAGGGGATATTTATCCTTTTTTAAATTTAACGGCAAATTCTTTGATTAATACGGCAAATATTATTATAGAAGAATTATCTTAATAAGAAGAATAAATTATTAATATACAAAGTTGCAAAGTGGAGAGGTTGCATGCAATGGCTCTACCGTTTTTATGTTATGAGGAGCATTATAATGCCTAATAATGCCTACGGTTTTTGAAAAAGACAGTTATATTATTATCCGTGCGGTTGCAGTCAAAAAGCCGCCGCTTTTGAAAATTTTAAGCATAAGTAAGAGCAAATAAATTTTTTTAATATCTTTTTAATTTAACTTTGAAAAGAGGGACGTATGCCGAAAGTTATAACCGAATGGAGCGGAAATATTGCAATTTTAAGATTAAATAACGGGGTTGTTAACGGAATTTCATGCGAGCTTGCAGATGATCTTGCAAAAGCCGTGAATGCCGTCAAAGATGAAGCCGACGGGCTTTTGCTTGCAGGCGGAGAAAAGTTTTTCTGCATAGGTCTTGATCTGCCGAGTCTGTTAGAGCTTTCGAGAGTTGAAATGAGAGATTTTTTGTATAAATTTAATAATGTTACTTTTGATATTTTTAAAATTTTAATGCCTACCGCCTGTGTTTTATCCGGCCATGCAGTAGCAGGAGGAAATATATTAGCTCTTGCATGCGATTATAGGTTTGCCTCTTTTGACGATAAAAAGATAGGATTAAACGAGGTGAAACTCGGACTGCCGGTTCCTTATTTGCCGGATATGATTTTAAGGCAGGTCGTAGGAGATAGAGAGGCTAAAGAAATGATTTATACGGGAGAATTTATATCTTTTGGCGAAGCGAAAAAGATAGGACTTATAGATGAAATTTATCCTCTTCAAGAATTGGAAGATGCGGTCATAGAAAAGATTGCAAAGATTGCAAAATTGTATAAGCCCGCATTTTTGGCGATAAAAGAGAATCGTATTGAAGAGATTTGTTATAAGTATGAAAAAAATTATAAGCTAAAAAGCGAGATATTTCTTGACTGTTGGTTTAATAAACAAGTTAGAAAGTTGTTGGAAAAAGCCGCGGAAAAATTTTAACAAAGCCCGCTGAAAAAACGGGCTTTGTTAAAATTATATTATTTGGGGTTTTCGTTTCCGTAAAAATCTATGACTCTTATGCTTTTAAACATATCTTTGTAAAGTTTTAAAAATGTTTGATGCAAAACATGAGGCGCGTATATATCGCCTGTTTTGTTGTTTTCCCACTTTACCAATACGCCGAGGTCATAATCTTTTATATGAACTTTTCTATCTTCGCGGGCTTTTTTATTGATTGATATATCCAAAACTCCGGGTATGTTTGCAAGAAGCGCTTTGCCTACGGTTGTCATCTCTTCAATCTGTTGTGCTGTAACTCCGTCTTTTAAATCTACCAAAACAACATGATATACGTTCGGTTCGCCGGCATATACGGAGGCGCTTATAAATATTGAAGCTGCAAAGATTATAGTTGAAATAATTTTTTTCATAATAGTTCTCCTTTGTTAATCATTCCTTTTTGTATCTAATTTTAGTGATGGGGATTTCCTCTGTTTATAATTTAATTAAGGGATTTCTCATCACTTCGTTCGTCGAAATAACAAGTAAAAATAACATCCGTCAAAATGACGGAACAAAAAAACTTCCTTTCTGTCATTTCGAGCGAAGCGATAAATTCCTTTATTATTTTTTTTGAACCTGTCTCGGTTTTTTTACGAAACTATTTAATAATAGCTTTAAGCCTTGCTTTTATATATTGAGCAAGCTCTTCCAAGTTTTTTTTTGAAATCGAAGCTATTCCGGCAGAAAGCTCTTCGGCTTTTTTTTCCTCTATTTCGGTTATCATATTAATCGCAAAAGTATCTACCTCTCCGTCTTCCAAAATAAGCCCGCATGCTCCTACGGAACCTATAAACTTATTTTGAACAAATATCGGAACTATAAGTTTTACAAGCCCAGCATCGCATTCTTCGATTACAAATTTTTTTGTATTTTTTGCTATATTTGCAAGATTCATATGAGCCGTCGCGCATATAAAACTTTTTCCTTTATCCGTAGCCTTTATAGCCGGGCATATCTTATTAGGCCATTTAAAATAATCGGTAATTCTTATGCCTTCTGTGTTAAAAACCGAAGCCGAAAGCTTTGAGCGATTATATATATCTTTTTCAAGTTCAATCCATTTTTCTATTGGTAGTATATCGGTAGGTTTCATTATTTTCCTTTAAATTTCGGCGGATAACAAAGTAATTTGCTCGTTGACTGCGTTGGATAACAATTTTTAATCCTCGAAATACTATAAGTATTCCTCCGGTTAAAAATTATTATCCGCCTTGCCAACAAACAAATTACTTTGTTATCCGCCGAAATTAATTATAATTAATCGTTATGTTATCCGCAAAGCAAATAGAAATTGTTATCCGCTAAACTTTAGTTGGTTTTTTTTGCTTATAATCCTTTTTATAATGTAGTTATCAATTTAATAATCGGTTGCGGTTATTTTTTCAATATTAAAGTTAAGGGATAAAAGGTATAAAGACACAAAGGTATTATTTCGTGAAATAGGCGAATGAAGTTTAATAATGCGGGTAGATATTTGACGGCAGTTTTTTTATTTCATTGGCAAGTAAATTTTGAAAAATAAAATATGCTTCATAGATTATAATAAATCACTATTGCGAGAAATTAAATGACTTGTTATGTGTAAGAGAATAGACAATAATATATTGCTAATACAGACTAAAAAGAACAAAAATTTTTTATAGAATATTAGCAGGTTAAAAGGAGCGGTTAAAATGGACGAAAAAAAAATAAAAGAATTAGAAGAGCAAATTTCAAACGGAAGAGGCAGGCTTTCCGCAGATAGAATGGATCTTTCCTTTGGCGAATTGATTAGTCTGTATAAAAATAAGGAATTAATTATTAGACCGGAATATCAACGCTTTTTTAGATGGAATCAACAACAAAAAACGGCGCTTATAGAATCAATATTGCTATCAATTCCCATTCCTCCGATTTTTGTGGCAGAGGATGAAGATGGAATTTGGGAATTGGTTGACGGCTTGCAAAGAGTTTCAACCTTTATAAGCTTTTTTGGGGAGTTAGATACTAATGTTTCACAGTCGGTTTTCCAAAGAGATAATGAAGAAGAGATGGATAATGGAGAAGAGATTAGTATAAATAATAAATGGACTTTGGAAGAAGGCGGTTTAATTCCCGGTTTAGAAGGCTTTGATATTGAGACCCTTCCCAGTAAATATAAAATGAATTTAAAAAGAGCTGTTTGCAGGGTGGAAATATTGCGGGGAGAAAGTAGTCATGTAATGAAATATGAGCTTTTTAAAAGATTAAATTCCGGCGGCTCAAAAGCGACCGCTCAAGAGATACGAAACGCTGTTTATAGGGGGATAAATTCTACTATAAATGAGTTGATTATAGAAATAAGTAACAATGACGCATTTCAAAAGCTTACTAATTTGAGTAAACAAAAAAAACAGGAACTTTATGACCAAGAATTAGTATTAAGATTTATTGCTTATTTAGGTAATGTAGAAAAAATTAATAAAAATACGGAGGCATTTTTAAATGATTTTATGCAGAAAAACGCCGTAGAAAAGAGTAAATTTGACCCCAAATATTATAGAGAAATGTTTAATAAAGTTTTGAAGATGATTGAACGCATAGACGACGCAAAGGTTTTTAGAAACCATAAAAATCAGTTTGTGCCTGCTTACTTTGAAGGAATCATAATAGGGTTAGCGCAAAATATAGAACGCTATGATGATCAAATTGAATTATTAAAAACAAAAATAAATAAATTAAAAAATGACGAAGAATTTAAAAGGGTTTCCGGCGTGGCTTCTAATAGTAAAACCAGAATACGGGCTAGGTTAAGAAGGGCTAACAAAATATTTGGCGAGCAATAGATAGTTATGTCTGATTTTGAAAATGAACTTTTAAAAATAATTGAGGAGAGGCAAAGCGCTCTTTTCGAAATAGAACGGGTCGTATTTACAAAACGATACAATCTATCTCGCAAGCATTTTGAGATTTTTTCAATTCAATCAATAGCAATGATATATTCTATTTGGGAGGGTTTTATTCAAAACGCTTTTAGATTATATCTTGACGAATTGAACAAAAAAAAGATCGAATTTCAAAAATTTGGAGATAGCATTGTAATTTTTCATATGGAAAATACTTTTAAGCAGTTAAAATTATATCCTCAAAAAGACAACGGAAAAATCAGTTTTTACTTAAAATTAAAAGATTTTTTTTCAAATAAATATCATCCCGTATCTTCTAAAATCGATTTGAAAAATAATGTAAATTTTGAAGTTTTGAATAAAATATTAAAAGCATTTTGTTTGAAACCATTTAAAACGCATTGGAAAGATTATAACCATCCAAACCCGAACTTAAAAGATTGTATGTATGATTTTTTAAGGTATAGAAACTCAGTCGCTCATGGGGGCGATATTTCTTCTTATGAAAAAGTTACTCATAAGGTTTATAAAAAGTATAAAAAGCTTGTTATAGATTTAATGTATGAAATTCAGAATAAAATAGCCGCAGGCATTAAAGATGAAACTTTTTTAAAAGATCAATAGATTATAATCAAAAACGCTTATTCAGTCCTTTTAAGAAAATTTGATAAAATTTTTATATATAACTGGCACAGAAAAACATAGTTTATATAGAATAAAGATGGGGATCACCAGCAGTAGAGCGAACCTACGCCTACAATTTCCCCTTCGTGATTAGAGATTAATATTATATAAGTAGTCAACTTTTTTATTTTTATACAAAACTGCCGCCGATTATTTCGAGCCATACGGAACAAAAAGAGAAAGAAGCCTATTTAAAGATAGAGTTTAAAAGTAAAAATGGGTTCCTATGCCTGTATATTTTATTTTTCTATTATAAAATTGCCCGTGAGGCGAGTTTCCATGAAAATATTCAAACATAAGCTGTAATTTTCTCCCTTTTCTTTCGATGCTTTCCATCTGAACCCCGAATCTGAGAGATATATCTAATCCCCAGTCGTTTTCTTCCCACATTTTTGTATCGATTCCTGCTATTGGTCTTATAAGATCGTTTAAAAATGTTTTATTGCATTTATATTCGGCTCCGAACTGGGCGGAAACGGGCTTTAGATCTTCCGGCTCTTTATGAAAAATATAGCCGGCGCCTATGTAGCCTCTTAAAACTTCATATATATTCTCGTAAGATATTTTTAAGTCTATGCTTTCGTAGCTTAAATTAACTCTGCCTATTGGGTTATTAAGAAGATATTCGTCTCCGAGATGAGAACTTTGATGAAACAGTCTGAACATAGCCGAAAAGTTATCTTTTTTGTATTGAAGCGGAATGCCTACCCAATAATCCGCATTTATTAGATCCATAGATTCGGCGTCAAGATTAAAGAATGCAAAAACAGCCGCTTGTATGCCAGCGCTCATTTTACCGTTTAAAGCGTTCCACGGACGGGAAGTAAATGTTTCTCCGAAACTTGTAGAACCGATATTTTTTAACTCGTCGTCATTTATATATCGTTGATAAGAAGCCGAAAAATGAGGCTGGCGCGGATCCGCGATAAGGGGTTTAAAAAGGGATGCGTTTCCGGCTTTATTTGCGGCAGACGCCGTAAATGATGTGGATAGGGCAAATAGTATAATTATAATAAATAGGCGTTTATATTTTTTCATTTTTTTATTCTCCGTTTTGATATTATGACGCTTTTCTGTTTTTCCTTTTTTTTAATATTTTTTTCAACATAAATTTTATTTTTTGTAAAGGGATTGACTTCGGTATAATAGGATAGCGTCGCATAGGTTGAGGGGGTAGGGGTAAATATTTGGATTTGTTCCGGGTTGGTTTTAAGTTTGGATGATATAAAGGTTTTAAGTTTTTTCATGTCGTTTTCCGTAGAGGAGGGAAGAGCCGCCATAAAGTAGTAGGTTAGATATAATTTTTTTTGCGCCTGTTTTGTATATTTATAAAATAGGTTTACAAAGTCTATCAGGCATTGTTTATCCGGCTTGCCGATTAGAGCGAGGATTTTATCTTCGATATGTTCGGGCGCTATTTTCATTTGACCGGATATATGATTTTTTATGATCTGTTTAAGATATTTTTCCCCGTATTTTTTATCGGAGAGTATAAGATCGTGTCTTATGCCGGACGCTATAAATATTTTTTTTATTCCTTTGATTTTTTCAAGTTTTTTAAGAAGGTTTATCTGTTTTTGATGACTCGGATTTAAAGAGGAGCATATTTTAGGATATAAACATTTTTTATCTTTACATGCTCCGTTTGTAATTTTTTTTTTGCACTCAAAGCCGTACATATTTGCGGTAGGACCTCCGGAGTCTAATATGTATCCTTTAAAATCGGGATGTAGGGTTAGTTTTTTCACCTGTTTTATTATAGATTCTTCGCTTCTTGATATTACGGTTTTTCCTTCATGAATAGCTATAGCGCAAAAGGCGCACTCTCCGTAACAGCCTCTGTGGGTTTTTACGGAAAATTTTATGGTATTAAGGGCGGGCGCGTCTCCTTTCTGTTTATGGAAGGGATGAAGGTCGTTTTCATAATGTAAATCGTAGATTTTATCTAATTGTTCGCTCGTAAGATTGTCTGCCGGCGGATTATGTATAAGATAACGGTCTCCGATTTTTTGACAAAGTCCTTTTGCGGTTTTATGATCGTTGTTTGCGTAGAAGGCGTTAAACATTTGTATAAAGGTTTTTTTATCTTTTAGAATGTCTTCGTAAGGCGGAAGTTGTATATAATCTTTTTTATGTTTTGCGGATATGTAACAGGTTCCGGCAATATTGTTTGTATTTTCTTTTTTTTGTAATTTTTCGGCAAGTTCAATTACGGCTTTTTCCCCCATGCCGTATATTATGTAGTCCGCTTTTGCGTCGAATAGTATTGATCTGCGGAGTTTGTTTGAGGCGTAATCGTAATGGGGTATTCTTCTTAAACTTGCCTCTATTCCGCCGAGAACAAGCGGTTTTGTATTTTTAAAATGTTGTCTTATAAGGTTTGCGTAAACTATAACGGCGCGATCCGGTCTTTTGTTATTTAAGCCTCCGGCGGTATAGTCGTCTTTTTTTCTTTTTTTGCCGGAAGCGGTATAGTTTGCAACCATAGAATCTATGCATCCGCCGGTAATTCCCCAAAATAGAGTCGGTTTGCCGAGTCTTGTTATATCTTTGTTTGAATTGATATCCGGCTGCCCTATAATGCCGGTTTTAAAGCCTTTGCTTATAAGTAGTTTTCCTATAACCGCAGCCCCTATAAATGGGTTGTCTATATAGCTATCTCCGGTAACTATTATTATATCAAGTTTGTTCCATCCGAGAGTTTTTAATTCTTGTTTTGTGGTAGGTATAAACATTTGTTTATTTCTTGGCATATTTGTTTGATTGTTTTGTTGTCGGTATTTATTATAAGATCGGACGCTTTGTTGTATATGGGCGTTCTTTCTGTAAGTATTTTATCAACTTCATTAATAGTAACCCGTTTGCATAGCTTCTCCTTTTGTCCGTTTTCTGCGTTATGCAAACAGCTTGAATTTGCGTTTGAAAGGGGAGGGCGGTTTTGTGAAGTTTTTTTATCGTTTTTAAGTCTTTTTTTTATAATATCAGGCGAGGTTTTAAGGAATATAATGGTTCCGTTTTTTTTTACGGTTTTTATGTTGTCGGAATCTATAATAGCTCCGCCTCCCAAAGCTATTATAAGTTTATCCGAAGGATTTATGGAGTTGATAAAGGTTTTCTCCTGTTGTCTGAAAAAATCCCAGCCGTATTTTTTTACTATGTCCGCTATGTCCATGTTGTTTTGTTTTATGATTTGTTTGTCGGAGTCTATAAATTTGCGGGATAGCGCTTTTGCCAAAGTTTTTCCTACGGTAGTTTTGCCAGAGGTTCGATATCCTATTAGGTATATTTGCGCGCAACTTTTTATTTTGTTTATTTTTTGAGTTTTGCTCAAATTTTAATCCTTATCTGCAAATTGTTTTTATAGGTTTTTTATTAGTAATGGTATTCGTTTAATTGGATAAAGTTTATTAAAGGCGTTCAAATGTTTTCCAAAAATCGGGGAAGGACTTATCAACGCATTTTTCGTCGGTTATTATTATGCCGTCTGTTTTAAGTCCGGCTATGGCAAAGCTCATAGCTATTCTATGATCGTCGTAGGTTGTTATTGCGGCGCCTTTTGGCTTTCCGCCTTTTATTATAAGTTTATCCTCAAAGGCTTTTGCCTTTATTCCTATTTTATTAAGTTCCGTCTCCATAGCGGTTAATCTGTCGCTTTCTTTTATTTTAAGATGTCCCACATTTTTTATTATTGTTTCCCCTTTGGCAAAAGCGGCTACAATGGCAAGGGTGGGAACCATATCCGGCATATCGGACATATCCGCTTGAATGCCTGTAAGGTTTGCGCCTGTAACGGTTATTCCGTTGTTTGTATATTTTATTTTACAGCCCATTTGTTCCAATATTTTAGGAAAGTTTATATCTCCTTGTTTTGATTCTTTATTAAGGTTTTTTACGGTTACGGAGGATTTTGTTATAGCTGCGGCAGCCCAGAAGTATCCGGCGGCGGAGGCGTCCGGCTCGATATTATATGTTCCGTTTTTATAGGTTTGCTCCCCTTTTATAACAAATTTTTTATAACCGTCTCGTTCTATTTTAACGCCCGCCTGTTTCATAGCCTCTATGGTTATATCTATGTATGGTTTTGATACTGGTTCGTCCGTAACTGTAATATCAAGTCCTTTTTTTGTATAAGGGGCGATCATAAGTAGAGCCGAAAGGTATTGACTGCTTTTGCCCGCTTTTATATTTACTTTTCCGCCGGCTATATTTTTATTTCCTATGATTTCCAACGGAGGAAATCCTTGTTTATCGGGGCAGTTTATCAAAACTTCTATTTGCGTAAGAGCCGAGATTAAATCGTTTATAGGACGCGAGCTAAGGGCTTTGTTTCCGGCAAGCGTAAATTTTCCTTTTCCCAAACAACATACTGCGGTTAAAAGTCTGATGGAGGTTCCTGATCCTTTTAAATAGATGGGAGAAGAGGGGGCGTATATTTTGCCGGATGTTCCGTTTATGATGATTTTGTTATTATCTTCGGCAATGTTTATCCCTAAGTTTTTTAATGCGGATAGGGTTAAAAAGGTGTCTTCGCTTTTAAGCGGATTTGCTATGACGCATACTCCGTTTGATAATGCGGAGATTATAAGGAATCTGTGGGTATAGCTTTTTGAGCCGGGTATGGTTACAAGGTTTGTTTTTATTTTTTTCGGAGTTATTTTTAGCATTACATATAATCTTTGAAATCTTTAAGCGTGTTTTTAAGGCGTTACGGCTATGACGCAGGCAAGGCTGCTTCAGCCGCTTTTTTCATTATGTCTATGGGCGCTTGAATTCCTACAAAAAGCTCGAATTGTAACGCCGCCTGATATACAAGCATGCTAACCCCGTTTATTGTTTTACAACCTTTTTCTTCCGCATATTTTAATAGTTTTGTTTTTAAGGGATTATATATTATATCCATAACTATTATATCTTTGTTAAGGCTCTCTTTTTTAATCGGAGATTGATCTTCGCATCCTTTCATTCCAAGACTTGTGGTATTTATGATGATTTCAAACTTATGTTTTTTTATTTCGGAGTTTATTTCGGAAAGAGGCATAAAATTTACGTTAAACTCTTTTGCAAGTTTTTCCCCTTTGTCTACGGTTCTGTTTAATAGAGTAACTTTTCCTTTTTTGAAGTTTACGCCGTAAATAACCGCTCTTGCCGCGCCTCCGGCTCCGAGTATGGCTATATTTTTATTTTCTATTTCGGTATGTTGTAAAAGCGCTTTTATGGCGCCTCCGGCGTCCGTATTTGTGCCGAAAAGAAGCCCGTTTTCGTTTATAACGGTATTGACGGCGCCTATTTCTTTAGCGGTCTCTCCTATTTTATCAATATATTTTATTATATCGGTTTTATGCGGAATTGTTATGCTTGCTCCGGCAATGTCTAATTCTTTTATCATTTTTACGGCATCTTGAGCGGTTTCAGTTTTAAAAGCCGCATATATTCCGTTTATTTTTGCATTTTTTAGGGCGGCGTTATGTATAACGGGACTTATGCTATGGTTTATCGGATTACCGAAAATTGCGTATAAGGTTTTCTGTCGAGACGGGGCGGTCATAGGTTTTCCTTTTTATGATAAGTTTGATTATTAAATTTTTGCAAAATTTTTTATAAATGATACGAATTTTTTAACATCCTCATTATTTATAAATGTTGTTTTTGGGATTAATTTTGCCTGATCAATAATAACGTTCATTGAAGAACCCGGTTTTTTTCTCTTTGCTATATAGGGTTTTATCCGGCAGAAAGAATTTATGCGCCATATCCAAACTCATATCTTTAGCGGCATGTTTTTTAATGTTTGTTTTAAACAATTGATTTAAAGGAGCCGGGTATTCGGAAAATTTCCAGTTTATTTTATTAATATTAAAATGGTATTTAAATGCCAAACGGCAGAATGCAACGTCATGCGCGCCTTCGCAAAATATGATAAGAGCGTTGATTTTTTCCATTATCTCGCCTTTCTCAGATCAACATTGCCGGCTTCGATAAGTTTTTTAAATTCTTTTCCGCCGAATTCATTTTTTACAAAAGCGTCAATGCACTCTTTACTATGAGTAGTTAAAAATACTTGAGTATTAAAGATTTCGGAGAGTTCGCAAATAAATTTGGTAAAAGAGCTTATCAGTTCGGTATGTATTGCATTTTCAAACTCGTCAATAAGAATAACGCCGTTTTGCGCGGAAGCAAACAGTAGGGATATAAAAAATATTCTAAGTATTCCTTCGCCGTATCTTGTAATATCTATGGCGCCGGGATATTGTTGATCCGAAACCAAAAAGCGCTGCCATTCGTCAACCAGCCTAATATCTTCAAGGGTTGTTAATATATTTGTTTTAATGAATTCTAATATTTTAGGCAGGGCTTTGGATTGGACGCTTTTATGATAAAATGATGCATACCGATGCGGTTCGTTTAAAAAAAACGGGCTGCTAAAAACGGACGGGCATAAAATTTTTATACTTTTTGCTTTGGTTTCCCTACTTTCTTTAAATATTCGAGTTAGAGATTTTTGTTTTTTGCCCATATACTCCGCGTTTATCTCAACGCTTTCAAGATAACGCGCTCTGTCAATTTTTGCATTTTGTTCTTCGCGGCGTTGTATAATTAGCTTTGAGATTTTATTATCAAAGTTGCCTTGTATTTCAAGCTTTTTCGGTAGTTGTTCTACAAACCATTTAGTATTAAGACGTTCTTTGGATATTTTCCCTCTGCGTCGAATCGTTTCAAACAGACCTGAAAAATCATTCTGTCGGCAAAGCAGATAAACGGCTTCAAGCAGAGTGGTTTTGCCGGAGTTGTTTATACCGGTAAAAAGATTTATACGGGATAACCTTGAAATTTTTATATTTTGTAACCGTTTATAGTCTGGTATAACAAGTTCCGAAAAATGATTGTCAAGCCTGTCAAAAAATACGGTTTTTGCTTCCACCCCGCCAAAAGGATCGGATACTTTTGATTTATCTATTATGCTTTTAAGACGTCCCAAAGCGGATTCAATTTCCGGCAGCCTTTTCTGTTCAATTGTCATCTGTTCCAAAGTGTCAATTTCTCTTGTTAGATGTTCGATTGTTTTTTTTTGACGCTCTCTGAATACTATGTCGCTTAAACTGTACGTTTCGGTTATATTTCTGGTTTCTTTAAGACGTTCAATGGCTTTAGGATCATTTATAATCTTACTCAAAGTTCTTATATCGTCTCGTTTTGTTAACGCCGGTTCTTTATATTTATCTGCGTAAGATATATCTTCTTCTTCATCCTCCTCTTCATTCGGCTCTTTGGATATCCAAGAAAAAAAGAGTTCTGTATTTTCGGTATGTAATGCTTTTTTTTTCTCTTCGTTCCATTTTAACCATGCTTTTAATTTGGAGTTTCTTACGATTTCTCGAAATAACGAAAACTTGCTTTCATCAAATTGATCGCCGTAATCGGAAATAATATATTGTTTAATAAAAGAAAGAGCTCGTAAAGAACGCCTTAGTTCCGTTTTTGAAATTGCAACTTGTTTACAGATATCATCTTCGGAGAGTTGATGATTAACAGATAGTTTTTCAAGAAGTTTTGCCTGATTCCATTCCCCCCATTTTTTATTTCCGCTGATATGCTTAAGTCCCATTAATGTTAAATAATGCATCTCGTCGCCGTCTTCATATAATACTACGGGAACGTTATTGAAAATATTAGAATCAAGTTTATTCAGATCAATTTTATTTTCTTCATGGTTGTTTTTAAGATGTTTTAAAGCGGCTATACGGCGGTTGCCCTCTACCACCACATAGCCTCCGCCGTCTAAAAGACGAACTTGTATTTGATCTACCGGCAAATAACCGTTGGATTTAAAACTATCAATCAGATCTGAAATATTTTGATTTTTTTCTTTTGTTATTAATTTAAATGTCCTACTCTGGACTAAGTTATTATTTATATTTTTTTCGCAAACCTTTTCATAAGCTGTTTCGTGGATTAAACGGTAGTTATTCGGATCAAGATACAGATCATCTAAAGTAACCCGTTTTGTATCTACGTTAAATCGATTTTTTTCTTTAGCCATTATATTTTTTCTCCTTAATGGATAGAGGTTATTAAGAGAATTTTATTATGTAAAATTAATAGGTTGTCAATAATAATTTTTTGGGGTTTGGCGATCTGAAGTTAATAAAGATAAACATAAAAAATTTTAAGCCGATTTTTCGGGAAAATAAACGCAAGTAACTTTAAGAATAGATACGGATGTTTTAAATTGGTTTAAAAAGCAGGGTAAAGGTTATCAGACTTGTATTAACGCTTTGTTGAAAGCTTATGCAGATGCGCAAGAGATTTATTAAAAAAATAGAGAGTTGTATATTTTTATATAATTACAATTTTGTTGACAAAATTATAATTATATATAAAATCGGCTAAGTTTGAAAGGGGGTGAAACGAATGTATAAATTAGGAAAAGTATTTTGTGCTGTTTTAATTGCGTTTATGATTTTTGCAGCGCCCGCTTTTTCTTCCGATGCGGTAAAAGTAAATGTTAATACCGCAACCGCCGAAGAGCTGGCAACTTTGAAAGGAATTGGACCTGCTATTGCAGAAAAAGTTATCGAATATCGCGAACAAAACGGACCTTTTGCAACTACTGAAGATATTAAGAAAGTATCCGGAATAGGCGATCAGATTTTTGAAGATAATAAAGATATGATTACTGTTGACGCTGCTGTTGCAAAAGAAGGCAAAAAAGATAAATCGGAAGATGAAAAAGCGGAATAATCAATAAAAAAATTAATATAAAAGGGATACGATAAATTCGAATCCCTTTTATATTTTTATATAAATTCTGTCTTTTTTTCCCATCAATTTTTTTAATTTTCCGAAATATAATTTTATTATCAGATTTTTCCTCGCTGTGATATTAGAAATGACATGGCAAAAAATCGTTTATTGACATTAAACGTCTGTTGAAACAAGAAGCTTGTCATTTTGAGCGAAGTGAGAAATCCCTTTATTATTTCCTTTTAACCTGTCTCTGCTCTGCGTTCTACTGTCTTCGTTTCGTAATTATTCTTTTTTGTTTCCATAACATAGTTATATAGGTTTTTTTTTGTAAAAATTGATAATTTGACATGCCGTAGTACATATAAAATATTGCCAATTTCCATTTGACTATGAAAAATTTAAGTTGTATTTGGTTAATGGGGTTGATTTGATTAAATAAATGCAATTTAGCGAATAGTATTTAACAATTTAAAATGAAAAGAAAGGAGAGGGTATGCGTTATTTAAAAGCTATTTTGTTATCGGTTGTATTGGTAGCGTTTGCCGTAGTATGCGCGGCTGGAACATTAGACGAGGTTAAAAAAAGAGGTTATATTAAGGCGGGAGTTAACGGTTCTGTTTTTGGATTTGGCATGCCGAACGACAAGGGGGTTTGGAAGGGACTTGACGTTGATACGGCAAAAGCGATTGCAGCCGCAATATTCGGAGACACTTCGAAAGTGGAATTTATTCCTTTAACTGCTGTCCAACGTCTTACGGCTCTTCAGTCCAAAGAGATAGACGTATTATGCCGAAACACTACCCGGACGCTAACGAGAGAGACAACCAACGGAATAAATTTTGTTCATGTTAATTATTATGACGGACAGGGTTTTTTGGTTCCTAAAAAGCTTGGAATAAAAAGCGCGAAAGAGTTGAGCGGAGCAACAATATGCGTTTTGCCCGGCACTACTACCGAAATGAATGTGGCGGACTTTTTCCGTACTAACAAAATGGATTGGAAGCCTGTTGTAATTGAGCAGAGCGCCGAGTTAAACAAAGCTTTTTTTTCCGGAAGATGCGACTGCCTTACATCAGACGCTTCCCAGCTGGCGGGGCAACGCGCCGTAGCTCCTAATCCGAATGATTATGAAATTCTGCCCGAAATAATATCGAAAGAACCTCTTGCTCCGGCAGTAAGACATGGAGATGATCAATGGTTTGATATTGTCAATTTTGCGGTAATGGCATTGATCAACGCCGAAGAATTCGGGATAACCTCTGCAAATGCAGATAAAAAGCTTAATAGCGAGAATCCGGAAATAAAGCGCTTTTTAGGGGTTATTCCCGGAATGGGAGAAGCTTTGGGATTAAGTGATAAGTGGGCATACAATATAGTAAAACAGGTTGGAAATTACGGAGAGATTTTTGAGCGGAATGTAGGCGAAAATACTTCGCTGGGCATAAAGCGCGGGTTTAACGCTTTATGGACGGAAGGCGGGCTTATGTATGCTCCTCCTTTCAGATAAAATTTATTCCTGTAGAAATAGGTCTTCTTTTTACTTGATTTCGGAGGCAGATGAAATTTTATTCCTCGAAATACTTTTATTATTCCTGCGGTTAAAATTTTTATCCGCCGTAAACTCAAGCAAAATAAAATAGTTGCCTGTAGTAAATTATTAAAAAAGTAGATGTTCAAGTTTGTTTGCTCCGCTTTTTGCTTATCGCTTCGGATTTTTGACTGCGTTTTGGTTAGAATATGAAAACTCAAGCTTCGTTCTTTCAAACAGTTCGGGTTGCTTTAACGCAAAACTTATTAAAAATTGTTTCCTCAGCGATAAGAGCCGCTACGTAAATAAACTTTGAACATCTCCTGCTCGAAATATAAGCTTATGGAACCGGAAGTATTGGAAAAAAAGACGCCTTTTTGGCTTGATCAAAAAAAAAGGTCTGTAATTTGTCAGATAGCAGCCTGCCTTTTTGTAGGAATTATAGGTTGGTATCTTGTTTCAAATGCCACCGAAAATCTGGAAAGACAGTCTATAGCTACAGGTTTCGGTTTTTTACAAAAAGAGGCGTCTTTTGAGATCGGCGAATCTGTTATTTCCTACTCCGCGGCGGATACTTACAGAAAGGCTCTTATAATCGGGGCAATAAACACTTTAAAGGTAGCGGTTATAGGAGTTTTTTTTTCGATTATTTTGGGAGCTTTTATAGGAATAGCAAGACTGTCTTCAAATTGGTTAGTTTCAAAGCTTGCTTTTACATATATAGAGGTTATGCAAAATATTCCGATTCTTTTGCAGTTGTTTTTCTTTTATACTTTATTTTATGATTTATTCCCGTCTCCTGCAAACGCTTTACATCCTTTGTCTTGGTTATTTATATCAAACAGAGGATTGGCTGTAGCTGCTCCTTTATTTCACCCTTCATACAAGCTTGTTTTTACTGCTTTTGCCGCAGGAGTGGTCATTTTTTATATAATTAAGAAAATAGCGGATAAAAGAGAAAGAAGAACCGGAAAAATTTTCCGGGTATTTTATCTTTCAATAGCCCTTATAATCGGTTTGCCGATTGTTACGTGGGTTTTGACGGGCGCATATTTTAAGGTTGATATGCCGGTATTATCCGGGTTTAATTTTAAGGGCGGAATTGTGTTTTCTCCGGAGTTTGCCGCTCTTGTGTCGGGGTTGATTTTATATACCGCCGCGTTTATAGCCGAAATAGTGCGCGCAGGAATTCAATCCGTAGGTAATGGGCAAAAAGAGGCGGCGGCTTCTTTGGGCCTTAAAAAGAGTCAAACTATGGGGCTTGTGATACTTCCGCAGGCGTTAAGAGTAATAATTCCGCCGCTTACAAGCCAGATGCTAAATCTTGTAAAAAACTCTTCTCTTGCAATAGCCATAGGATTTCCGGATTTTGTATCCGTAGCAAATACTACGATAAATCAGACAGGGCAATCGATTGAAGGAGTCGCTTTAATTATGGCATTTTATCTTACTTTTAGTCTTATCACCTCCTATTTTATGAATCTGTATAATAAAAAGATGGCTTTAAAGGAACGATAACATGGGATGGATTAAAAAAAATCTTTTTTCTACTCCTTTTAATTCCATATTAACGGTGATTACTCTTTTTATATTATTGAAAACGGCTCCTCCTTTTATAAAATGGGCTTTTATCGAAAGTAGTTGGTTTGCCGAAAGCGAGGTATGTAAAAGCGGTTCCGGTGCATGCTGGTCTGTAATAACTTATAATTTGAGATTTATAATTTTCGGTTTTTATCCTTATGAGGAGCATTGGAGACCTTTTACCTCGATGATAATTCTTTTTATTCTTCTTTATTTCACAAAGAATAAAAAATACAGATCAAAGAGGCTTCTCGGATTCTGGATTGCAGGGCTTCCTATAATGGGGATTCTTATGAAAGGCGGGATATTCGGACTTACTCCTGTTAACAGCGCCAACTGGGGCGGACTTCCTCTTACCCTTCTGCTTGCGGTATTTGGGCTTGCAGCAGCTTATCCTTTGGGAGTTATTCTTGCTTTGGGAAGAATATCTAAAATGCCCGCAATAAAGGCTTTATGTATAGTTTATATAGAACTTATAAGAGGGGTTCCCTTAATAAGCCTGTTATTTATGTCTTCAATAATATTTCCTCTTTTTTTGCCGGAAGGGGTTACTATAAGTAAGATAATAAGAGCTCAAGTTGCAATTATTCTTTTTACCGCAGCCTATGTTGCCGAAGTTGTAAGAGGCGGACTGCAAGGGATGGACAAAGGGCAGTACGAAGCCGCGGCTTCTTTGGGATTGAACTATTATATGAGTATGAGACTTATAATTTTGCCTCAGGCTTTAAAGATTGTAATTCCGCCTACGGTATCTATTCTGATTTCGGCATTTAAAGACACCTCGCTTGTGGTAATAATAGCTCTTTACGATATTTTAAAAACCTCTCAAACGGTTCTTTCCAATCCGAAATGGATGGGTTTTAGCTCGGAAGTTTACATTTTTATAGCTGTTCTTTATTTTACCGGTTGTTTTTCTATGTCTAATTTCAGCCGGAAATTAGAAAAAGAGCTTGATACGGAGAAACGATTTAATGAAAAATAAAAAAGATACTTTCCCGTTTATAGAAATAAAGGCGTTAAACAAATGGTATGGAGATTTTCATGTATTGAAAGATATAAATCTTTCGGTTTTACAGGGTGAAATAATAGTAATTTGCGGACCTTCGGGATCCGGAAAATCTACTTTAATAAGATGTATAAACAGATTGGAAGAGCATCAAAAAGGAAAAATAACCGTAGATGGCTCGGATTTGACGGATAATATAAAAAATATAGAAAAAATAAGAGCCGAAGTCGGAATGGTTTTTCAACATTTTAATCTTTTTCCTCATCTTACCATACTTGATAATTTAACTTTAGGGCCTGTCTGGGTAAGAAAAATTTCAAAAAAAGAGGCGGAAGAGAACGCTATGTTTTATCTTGAAAAGGTAAAGATTGCCGAGCAGGCGAAAAAATATCCGGGGCAGCTTTCCGGAGGGCAGCAGCAAAGGGTTGCTATTGCAAGAAGTCTTTGTATGAAACCTAATGCTATGCTGTTTGACGAACCGACTTCGGCGCTTGATCCTGAAATGGTTAAAGAGGTGTTGGATGTAATGGTGCAGCTGGCGGAAGAAGGAATGACAATGATAGTGGTAACTCATGAAATGGGTTTTGCAAAAGAGGTTGCCCGAAGGGTAATATTTATGGATGAAGGAATGATAATTGAAGAGAATAATCCCATAGATTTTTTTGAAAATCCGAAACATCAAAGAACAAAACTTTTTTTGAGTCAGATACTCAATTGATTATAGAAACCCTTGCGCAACTTCCTATTTTGCCCGTTTTAAAGCGTTAAGTATTGATGCGGTTAAAATTTTTGCATGCCTTGAAAACGAACAAAAAGGCATTTTTTGCAATTATCCCTTTAAGTTATACTAATTTTGAATTAAAAATACCACAAGCCCCTTATTGTATGAGGCGACTATTGTATAATCTTTATACGGAGCAAGAAAAATAACGCCTCGTCTTAAAGAGCAGTTGTTATATTGATACATTACGGCGCCTTCTATAAGAGAACTTTTAAGATGTATTATAGAAGGCTCTTGAGGATCGAATTTGTAATTTTGCGGAAAATCAATTATAAATTTAAATGTAGTCGCTATGGATTGATGGACTTTAAGCTTTTTAAAATCGGATTCGGTTATTTTTAAAACAAGCATCTCCTTTTTATTTTTTTCCAGAGTTTTTACCCCAAGAGGGCTTAATTTTATATTTTCTTTACTTTTAATCGTTGTAAATTGTTCGGAAATAATTTTCCAATCTTTTCCTTTTTTTGCCCATGTTAAGCTTTTTTCTCCTATATCCAAATGATCTTTAACCTGATAATACTGCGTAAATTTAGTAATTATTTCGTCCTTTTTCTCTTCAACGCAAAGGTTTGATATGGATAAGGCAATTTTGCCGGCTTTTTGAAATATATATTTTTTTCTTTCTTTGAATTTATCAATCGGCAGTCCCGCGAAGTTTTTATCAGGATGATAAAATGAGACATATTTATTAATATTTTTCCCTTCCCATGCGGTTTTCCAATTGTACAAGGAGCCTAAAACCGAATAAACCGGTTCTTCTTTGGGGTTTTTATTCTCTTGGGCGGACGAGTACCCTGAAAAAGAGATAAGTAAAGCGATTGTTAAAAAAAGAATTATTTTTTTCATATTTCTTTGTATTTATGAGCTTTTCCGTAGAACAAAAAGCTGTTTTGTCGGATTCAAGTAAAATAAAACATTTTTCTACAGGAACAATTAATTGATTTCAGCGCCAATTTTTTTTAAAAATAAAATTTAACTCCGGCAGTTACGGAATGAGCTATAAAATCTTTTTTCATTCCCAAATCGTAATTTAAAAATAAGGAGCTTGTTTTTTCTTTAGATGCGGAAATTCCAAGTTCTAAAGCGTAACTATTCGCGCCTTGAAGGTATTGTTTCCGTCGTCAAGGTCTATGCCGTTATCAATAGATGTTATGTTAATGGTTACTGAGTTGACTAATGTATCGTTATCGGAATAGCCTGCGCCGGATGTTACGTTTGTATCGTTTCCTAACATTATGCCGTATCTTGTGGCGTTTATGTCGATATTTTCGTTGTTTTCAAAGGTATCGGATGCGTTTCCCATATAAATTGTATCTGCCGGAGCGTTAGTAATATTAATAAAACCGGTAGAAGTATTAATATAAGCATCAGCGTCTTCGCTTGTTTATTTTAGCGATGAAAAGTAGCGAATTACAGATTCAATAAAAATAATAAATGAAAGCAACCTTGTTAATTAAAAAAGCCCTCTTTTGCTTGTTTTTTGCGTTGGATAAAAACAGGTATACGGTAAGTATTTCTGCGATTAAAATTTTTATCTCCCGTGAACTTAGACAAGCAAAAATATATTATTATAATCTTTAATTTTATAATAATATTATCTTTATTTCAAGATAAATTTTATTTGTTTGCAATAATAATTCAAAAACAGACCATTTTAAGTTATTATTTCGAAATTTTTCCATTCGTTTGTAGCGCCGCTAAATTTTACCGATACATTTTCGACTTTTGCATTCGGAGAGCCTTTTTTTGTCCATTCTATTAATTTGCAAAGTTGATCCTTTTTGCCTTCCGCAATTATTTCAACGCTGCCGTCGTCAAAATTTTTAACGGTTCCTGTTAATCCCAAACGGTTTGCCTCCCTTTTTGTATATACTCTAAAATATACCCCCTGCACCCTGCCGGCTGCCAATAATTTTAAGCGTTGTATCATTTTGTTGCTTCCTTATATAAGACCTTTACTTAACTTTTCCTTTTGCTCAAATTTTAATACTCGAATTACTTTATATAATAAGCCAGCGTTTAAAATTTTTGTAAACCTTGAAAATGAACAAAATTTTTTGTTATGCAAGGGTATTGCTTCGGATTTTTGACTGCGTTTTGATAGAAATGTTAAATTTACTCACAAACTAATCTTTTAAAGTAGATTTTTAAAATTAGTTTTTATAAATAGCGCATTCTTTGCATCTCATCTAAAGAAATTTTAAAAAATAACTATGATTTAATTTTATATCTTGATTATATTTAAAAATTAATATATCAAAAAAGTTTAATTTTATAATGTATCATAAAAATATCAAGAAAGTCTATGAACAATCGTATAGCAGAAATAACAAGAGAAACAACCGAAACCTCAATATCGCTTAAACTTATGCTTGACGGAACTGGCATTTACGAGGTTGATACTCAAATACCCTTTTTTAATCATATGCTCAATCTTTTTTCGGCGCATAGTTTTTTCAATCTGTTTATTAAAGCAAAAGGGGATATTGAGGTTGATTTTCATCATACCGTAGAAGATGCCGGGTTAGTATTAGGCGAGGCTTTTGATAAAGCTTTGGGCGCTCGCGAAGGTATAAAAAGGTACGGATATGCCGCTACTCCTATGGATGAAGCTTTGTCTTATATATCGGTAGATTTATCCAAAAGACCGTATCTTGTTTATAATATCTGCGATATTTGCGATAATTACGGAGATTTTGATATTTTTTTAACAAAAGAGTTTTTAAAAGCCTTTGTTTCAAAAGGAGGTTTAAATCTACATGTCAATGTCCCTTACGGAGAGAATAAACATCACGTAATAGAGGCGGTTTTTAAGGGATTAGGCAGAGCCTTATCCGAAGCCGTTTCATTTGATAAAAGAATAAAAGGCGTTAAATCTACAAAAGGCGTTTTTTAAATTTTTTTTTAAGATAAGGATAGTTAATATAGATGAAAAAATTAATTTTAATTGCTTTGTTTTTGTTATTTTTTTTTTTAACAATCTCTTGTTTTAAAACAGATACCGACAATTTAAAACAGCCGGAATTTGTTGAAGAGCCGCTGCCAAAGATAAACAAAACCCTTATAGTTCCTTTTGGAGATATGGCAAAAGTTTACGGCGAGCAGGCAATTGTTAAATCTCTTTTAAACGGAAATTATTTTAAAACAGGAAAGGTTAATTCGGATTCTTCCGATTTTATGACCGAAAGCCTTATTACGCTTACCAAAGAGAGTGAAAAGTTCGGCATAATAGAAAGCGATTTTATCGGTTATACGGATGTTTCCGGCAGCGAGCTTGCTTCTCTTCTCAGACGAGGCAAAACCGCCAGAGCCGATATTGTTTTGGCGGGATATATTTATAGATTTGAAGATAGAGTCGGAGCGGACTACGCTGTAGATTCTCCTGCTTCGGTAACCTTTCATATCTATATTATAGACGTAAAGGCAGAAAAAATTTTAAAGGGCAGAAGTTTTAGCGAAACTCAAAAGCCTTTAAGCGATAATTTGTTTAGTATAAGCAAATTTTTTAAAAGAGCCGGCAAATGGGTTACCGCAAAAGATATGGCTTATGACGGATTAAATAATATTTTAAAAGAGTTAAAATGATTATTATACCTGCTATAGATATTAAAAACGGAAAATGCGTTCGGCTTTTACAAGGAAGAATGGATAAACAGACCGTTTATAGCGAAGACCCTTGCGAAGTAGCAAAGAAATGGGTTGAAGAAGGCGCCTTGTTGCTGCATGTGGTAGATTTAGACGGAGCCATAGCAAAAAAACCGGTAAATTTGAATATTATAGCAAAAATAGCCGATAAAGCAGGAGTTCCTGTTCAGCTTGGCGGAGGCATTAGAAATATTAATACCGCAGACGAAATATTTAATATCGGAGTAAGCAGAATTATAATAGGCACGGAAGCTATAAAGAATCCTGAATTTGTAAAACAGGCATGCAAAAAATATCCGGGAAAAATAATAATCGGAATAGACGCCAAAGACGGTATTGCGGCTATCGAAGGCTGGCGTAAAAGCACGGATATAACCGCAGTAGAACTTGCAAAGCGATTTGAAAATTTTGAAATAGCGGCTATAATTTTTACTGATATAAGCAGAGACGGAATGCAGACAGGCCCTAATATTGAAACTACCCGCATACTTGCCGAATCCGTCTCAACTCCTATTATTGCTTCCGGAGGCGTATCGGATATAGACGATATAAAAAAACTTCTTTTATTGGAAAAAAGCGGCGTAACAGGTATTATAACAGGGAGAGCCCTTTACGAGAGAGCTCTTAATTTAAAGGAAGCCATTAAAACAGCTTCGTCATAACGGCTTAAAAAACATGTATTTTTCCGAAGAAAAAATATCGGAGATTAAAAACTCCGCAGATATTGTGGATGTAATATCCGAATATGTTAATTTAAAAAAAGCCGGTAGAAATTTTTTAGGTCTTTGTCCGTTCCATTCCGAAAAGGCTCCTTCATTTACCGTAAACCTGGAAAAACAAATATTTCATTGTTTTGGCTGCAATGAAGGCGGAAATGTGTTCAACTTTTTAATGAAGCATAATAGTTTGTCTTTTCCTCAGGCGGTTAAACTGCTCGCAGAAAAAACAGGAATACCGCTTCCTCTTCCGGATATGACTGCGGCTCAGAAAAAAAAAATAGCCGAAAAAGAGCAAATAGTTAACGCTAACAAAGAAGCTGCAAGATATTTTCATTATTTTTTATTAAACACAGGCGAAGGTAAAGCAGCGATTAGCTATCTTAAAAAGAGAAAAATAACGGATAAAATCATTAAAAAATTTTATCTCGGATACGCTTTAAACAGATGGGACGGCTTATATAATGGTTTAACCAAAAAATTTACTCCGCTTATATTGGAAAAAGCAGGACTTATAATTCCTAAAAAAAACGGATATTATGATCGTTTCAGAAACAGAATAATCTTTCCTATAATCGATTCCGGCAAAAAAGTTATAGGTTTCGGAGGAAGATCAATAGATGATTTAATGCCGAAATATCTTAATTCGCCGGAGACTTCAATATATAATAAAAGTAAATCGTTATATGGTTTTTTTTCGGCAAAAGAGCATATAAGAAAAAAAAAAACTGCTTATATTGCGGAAGGTTATTTTGATCTGCTTACCCTTTTTTCTTACGGCATAAAGAATGCCATAGCAACTCTTGGTACGGCTCTTACTTCGAATCATATAAGAATATTAAAAGGTTATGCCGATAAAATGATACTTGTTTATGATGCGGATGAAGCAGGGGAAAAGGCTGCGGCAAGAAGCGCGGGGCTTTTTATAAAAGAAGGAGTAACCGCTTATGTTACGATATTGCCGAAAGGATACGATCCGGATCTGTTTTTATTAAAATTCGGAAGCGAAGCCTTTTATAAACTTTCGGAAAAAGCAATGCCTTTTATGGATTTTTTAATTGACCTTGCCGTAAAAAAATACGGACTTTCAATAGAAGGAAAGCTTAAAATAATAGAAGAAATGATAGAGCCTATAGCTTCTGTTGACGATAGTGTAGCAAGAGCCTTATACATAAAAAAAGTGTCCGAAATATTAGGAGTTCAAGAGGAACATATAATAGAAAAATTAAAAAAAGGCTTTAAGAATATAGAAAAAAAATATGTTCAAAAAAGTATAACCAAGCCTGATATAAGCGGAACAATGTTTAAAATGGAGGAAAAAATTATCACTATGATGCTTCAGTTTCCAGAAATAACAGATGAGATACAAAATAAGAATATATTATCATATTTTGAAAACGAAAAATTGAAAAATATCGGATATAATATTTTGAAAAAAAAAGAGAAAACCGATAATATATCGGATCTTATATCAATAGAAGATAAAGAGCAAAACAAAATCATATCTTCTTTGGCAATAAAAGAGGAGGTTTGGGATATAAAAAGCTGTATCAGTTTAATAAAACAGTTTCAAATTCAAACAATAAATAAATTAAAAAAGCGATATAACGAATTAATAAAAAATGCCAGACATCAGAATAATATCAATCTGTTATTAGAAAAAAAGAATCGCTTTAAAAAGTTGGAATATCAAAACAATATAGATAAATTGTTAGAGGCGTTAAGACGAGAAGTAGGTTTTACCCCCGGATGTTAATCTATTAGGAGGCGTAATTATGGCAAATCAGCCCACAGAAAAAAAGTATAATAAAAAAATATTAAGCGAACCGATAGAAAAATTAAAAAAAAACGGTCCCATTACTTATAAACAGATAATCGAAGCCGTTTCCGATAAAATAAAAACTACGAAAGAATTCGAGGCAGTACTGTCTGTTTTTGAAAAAGCCGGAATCGAAATAAAAGCCGAATCAAATACAAATCTTAAAAAAAAGGAGAAAACTAAAGATAAAAAAAAGGGGGAGAGCTCCAGCGGTTTTTACACCGTAACCGACCCTGTTAAAATGTATTTAAGAGAGATGGGAGTTATGGAACTGCTCAGCCGAGAAGATGAGACCGAAATAGCGAAAACAATAGAGCTTGGAGAGCTCGACGTTTTAGATGCGCTTTTACGCTCATCTTTAGGGGTAGAATACATCATAGAATACGGAGAACAAATAATGAGCGGGCAGTTGAGACCCAAACATGTTTTACGAGACGTTGATGAAGTTGATACCTATGTTGACGAGGCGTTTCAAATAGAAAAATATATAACCGCAATAACCGACATAAAAGCAATATATCAAGAGAATGAAGAGTTCAGGCAAAAACTTTTTTTCGACACATTGGATACTGCCCAAAGAAGCAACATCTTAAAATGTATAGGTAGAAGAAATAAAAAAATATTTGATAAAATTAAAGATTGGAGATTTGAAAGCAAAATAATAGAGGAGATAGAAAGCGCCTTAAAAGAGCATTATGAATGGTTTGAAACAATGGATAAAAGGTTTAAGGAGTGTATTAATATAACAAAAAAACCTATAAACGAGTTTATGGATAATACCTCCGACGAAAAAAAATTTTGCAAATGGGCCGGCGCTTCCTGCTCCGATATTGACGAGGATCAGATAAAAAAATTATACGAAAAAAGCAAAAGGCTTATAGAAAGCATAAGAGAGCGGGAAATATACATTAAGTCCGACATGAGAACATGCAAAAAAATATTAGAAGATGTAGAAGTAGGAAGAAAAGAGGCAAAGAAGGCAAAGAGCGAATTGATAAAAGCAAATTTAAGGCTTGTTGTAAGCATAGCAAAAAAATATACAAACAGAGGGCTTCAATTCCTTGATCTTATACAAGAAGGAAACGTAGGGCTTATGCGAGCCGTAGATAAATTTGAATATAGAAGAGGATATAAATTCAGCACCTATGCTACATGGTGGATAAGACAGGCAATTACAAGAGCTATAGCGGATCAGGCAAGGACAATACGAATACCGGTTCATATGATAGAAACCATAAACAAACTGGTAAGAACCGCAAGATATCTTGTTCAGGAATACGGACGCGAGCCTACGCCTGAAGAAATTGCCGAAAAAATGGAGTATCCTGTAGAAAAGGTAAGAAAAGTTTTTAAAATAGCAAGAGAGCCGATCTCGCTTGAAACCCCCATAGGAGACGAGGAAGACAGCCATCTCGGCGATTTTATAGAAGATACCAAAATTACGCTTCCGGCAGATGCGGCAATAAATCTTAACCTTGCCGAACAAACAAGAAAAGTGCTTGCCACCCTTACCCCGAGAGAAGAAAAAGTATTAAGAATGAGATTTGGAATAGGAGAAAAATCTGATCATACATTAGAAGAGGTGGGGCAGGATTTCAAGGTAACCCGCGAAAGAATAAGACAGATAGAGGCAAAAGCATTAAGAAAGCTAAGACATCCAACCAGAAGTAAAAAGTTGAAACATTTTATTGAAACTATATAATAAATTAAAAAAATTGACTTTTATTATTTGTTATGACAATTTATTATAAATATCTTATATAACCGATAAATATTTTTATATAATCATTGGAAATAATTTTTATTTAAAAGCTTGTATCATAGTTTATATAGTTCCTGTAGAAAAAAACCTTCTTTTGCTTGATTCCTGCGGCAGATAAGATTTTCTACAAGAAATAGAAAAAGTCATAACGAGGTTTTTAATATGCTGATAAAAGGTTATTTTAACTACGAAGGTCCATGGTCGGACGCTCAAAAAGAACTCCTTTGTATGAATACCGGAAGCTGGCGCACAAAACGCCCTGTAATCAATCCCGAACTCTGTATTGATTGTGGTTTTTGCTCTTTATATTGTCCGGTTCAATGTATGACAGACGCAAAAGAATATTTTACTGCGGATCTTAATTTTTGTAAAGGCTGCGGGATATGCGCAAACGAATGCCCTCGCAAAGCCATAGAAATGAAACCCGAAGCTGATTTTTTAAATTAAGAAACCTTTATGAGTATATTATAGAAACAAAAAAGTAATAATTATATGGGATGTCCATCTCCGTAAAGCCCATTGTCCGACAAAATATTTTGTTCGTTTTCAAGGCTTGCGAAAATTTTGGCTTCAGGAATACTAAAGTATTGTGAGGATTAAAATCTGAGCATAACGCAGAAAACGGGCAAAAGACGAAGTTATATAGCGGGCTTGAAACAGAGGAAACGACAGAGGATATGTTATAAAATGAAAAAAAACTCTAAAATAAAGGTTGTAACCGGCAACGAAGCTGCGGCAATAGCAGCGTCTCTTTGTCGGCCGGACGTAATTGCCGCTTATCCTATTACTCCCCAAACCGAAGTTATAGAAAAACTTTCCGAATACCATGCAAACGGGTTGCTTGATGCCGAATTAATAAATGTAGAAGGGGAAAATTCAGCGATGAATTCCATTACTGCGGCATCATTAGCCGGCGGAAGAGTTTTTACCGCCACATCATCTTGGGGGCTGGTTTTTATGTATGATGCAATACTCGCCGCTTCGGGAGCAAGAGCCCCTGTAGTTATGGCAAATGTCAACAGAGAAACCCCCGGTATTATAGCCGTATCCTGCGGACAGCAGGATATGATAAGCATAAGAGATTCCGGCTGGATAAATTTAATTGCCGAAGATTGTCAGGAAATATTAGATATGCTGATCATGGCATACAGGCTTGCAGAAGATGATGAAATACAACTGCCGGTTATGGTTAATTACGACGGATTTTATCTATCCTATCTATCCGAAAAAGTTGAAATTCCCGCTGTCGAAGAGGTTGATAATTTTTTATCGGTTTTAAAAAAACAGCCTCAAAGACCGAGACTTTTACCCGGAAAAAGTCTCGGATGCGGAAGCCACGGCATACTGGGCGGTTATCTTGAGCTCAGATATAAACATTGCAACGCTCTTCAACGAGCAAAAAATAAATTCCAACAAATTACAAAAGAGTTTCAAAAACAGTTTTCGCGAAACTCCGGCGGACAAATAGAAGAATACAAAACTGCAGATGCCGATATAGTAATAGTAGCATCGGGAAGCATGTGCGGAACAATTAAAACCGTAATAGATGAAAAAAGAGAAGAGGGAATAAAAATAGGGCTTGTTAGAATAAGAATGTTTCGACCCTTTCCCGAAGAAGAGCTTATCAGAGCGTTAAGCGGCAAAAAAAGCATAGGCGTAATAGATAGAAGCGTAGCTTTCGGTTTTTCCGGAGGTCCAATCTATATAGAAGTTAAAACCCTTGCTCAAGATATAAACACTTCCGCATTAATCAGTTTTATTGCAGGCTTGGCAAATATAGATATTACGGTTTTAAATATAGAAAAAATAATAGCCGATCTTATTGACGCTTCAAGCGGTAAACCATATAAAACGGTTAATTGGATACCCTTTGAGCAGGAGGCATAATATAATGAAAAAAAAAAAATCAGAAATATTTAAATATTTAAAGCATCCTGATCCTTTTGAATCCGGCTTGTCATTTTGCGCCGGATGCCCTCTTGAACTTCTTATCAGATTAGTGCCCAAGACTTTGGGAAACGATATTGTAATAACAGGAACCCCTTCATGTTCGGCGCCTGTATTATTAGGTCAAAATACCGGAACTTGGCATAAGCTTGCTTATTACGGCACGCTTATGACAGGAGCGGCTGCAAATGCTACAGGACTGGCAAGATATTATAACAGAGCTGGTATTGATAATACCGTAGTATGCTTTAACGGAGACGGCACGGCGGCAGATATAGGATTTGCGAACCTTTCTGGCGCAGCGGAAAGAAACGAACCCTTCATATATATATGTTATGATAACGAAGGTTATATGAATACAGGTATTCAAAAAAGCGGCACAACCCCATTTGGAGCGCATACAAGCACCACTCCGGTAGGTAAAAAAAGCAGAGGCAATAAAAACAGAAGAGGCAAAAACCTTCCGCTTCTTATGGCTATGCACAGAATTGCTTATACGGCAACGGCTACAATGAGCAATCTTGGCGATCTTGCCGAAAAATTATTAAAAGCAAAAGAAAAAAAGAATGAAGGCTTTGTTTTTTTACACATATTTTGCCCATGCCCTACAGGGTGGGGAGTAGGCACAGACAAATCTATAGAGCTATGCCGTATGGCTGTAAAAACAAATTATTATCCTTTATGGGAAGCGGAAAACGGAAAATTTACTTTTACCCATAAAGTAAAAAAACCGAAACCTATATTCGAATATATAAAGCTTATGAAAAAATTCAAACATCTTACGGAAGATGAAATCCAAGTATTACAAGAAAGCGTAGATTATAATTACAGGCTTCTTACAAAAATAGAGGCAGAGTAATGTTATAGTTTTTCGGCATAAAAATTTATATTTGACGCTTATTAATTATAAAAAATCGGAGGAAAAAGTGATTATCGAAGTTCGATTTCACGGACGAGGAGGACAAGGAGCGGTTACCGCATCCAAAATAATAGCAAACGCTTTTGTAAGGGCAGGCAAATACGGCGCGGCTTTTCCTATGTTCGGTTTCGAGCGCAGAGGGGCTCCGGTATCTGCCTTCGGAAGATTTGGAGATACTCCCATAAGATTAAAAACCCAGATATACAAACCTGATTGTTTGGTTATTCTTGATTCTTCTCAGAAAAATTCCGATAACATATGGAGCGGATTAAAGCCGGATGGAATCATACTGCTTAATACAAACGAAGAGTTTGAACATAATCATTCTAATATTAAAACTGCCGGAATAATTGACGCCGCTGGCATTGCGCTTGAAGAAATAGGCATACCCATACCTAATACCTGTATAGTAGGAGCCTTTGCTGCGGTTACCGGATTAATAGATATTGAATTGATTACGGAATCTTTATCCGATTATTTTGATAAAGAAAGACTTCGGGCAAATATAAAATGCGCCGAAAGGGGATATAACGAGGTTAAAATCCATAATTTTTAAGGAGAAATAATATGGCAAGATGGGGAATGGTCATTGACGTTAAAAGATGTATAGCTTGCTGGAGCTGCACTATCTCTTGCAAAGAGGAACACTTTTTGCCTCCGAATTTATTTTGGAACAGATTGTTAATCGGAGAAAAAGGAAAATTCCCAACCGCAAGAAAACTTGTTTATCCTGTATTATGCAATCATTGCACCGAGGCTGCGTGTGTGGAAGCCTGTCCTACAGGGGCTACATATCAAAAAGAGGACGGCATAGTAATGATTGATTATGATAAATGCGTCGGCTGCAGAGCTTGTTTGATAAGCTGTCCTTATCAGCAAAGAAGCTACTATGATAAAGATACCAAAGCAAAAGAGTATTTTCCAGGTCAGGGAAAAACCGAGTTTGAAAAACTCGGAGAAGAAATATATCCTTTTCAGGTAGGCACAGTAGTAAAATGTAATTTTTGTGAAGAAAGAATATCAGACGGATTACAAAAAGGCTTAAAGCCGGGTATTGACGAAGATGCGAGTCCTGCCTGCGTTAACGCTTGTCCTGTAGGAGCAAGAGTATTCGGCGATATTTCGGATAATAACAGCGCAATAGCGGCGCTTATAAAAAATAACAGTGCCAAGCCACTTCATCCGGAATTTGAAACGGAGCCGGCGGTTTTTTATATAGATTAGTAAAAAAGTTTGCCGTCTGACTTTGTACTTTGTTATACGACAAACTTTAAATTTCTATTTTTGCCCAATTTCGGCATCCGGCGAAATTTATTTATGTTTATAATTTGATAAGACAGGCTTCTTATTTTTGCTATGTTATTTCGACGGATATTTTTTTTACTTGTCATCTCGACAAGCGTAGCGAGGAGAAATATCGCAATTAAATTATAAGCCACATTATTAAAAATATTTTAAACACAAAAAAGAATGATTATCCGAAGTAATAAAGGGAGTTCGAGCGAGTAAAACCGTAGAGACGTTGCATGCAACGTCTCTACTTTGCAACTTTGTTAATTATAAATAAAAAAATATCTTTTAATTTTGTTCTAATCCCAAAAGCCCGTCTTTAAGCCCCGGAATGGAATTTGCGCCGAAATAAGCCTTTAAAGTAGCGCTGCATAGAGTTTTTGAGTTTACGGTGCCGATAAGTTTCGAGTTATAAACAACCCTCATATCCCCATTATCCGTGAAAATTAGATCAAGCGTATCATCCTTTTTAATTTCAAAAGAGAAAAGCTTTAAAAAATTTTGAGCCGCTTCAGATTTTTTATAATCGAATCCATCCTTTTCATAAACGTCCGTATATCCTTTTTGAATTTTGTCTCCTGAAACAGATTTATGAATAAAGTGCATACGAATTGCTTTGGGAATTTCGGGGTTAATAGCTTTATCAACTTCCGAAATTTTAAAAGGCGTGTAAAAACCGCCGGCATATACCTTTACTATAAATTTTTTACGCAAAGCGGTTCCGTTTAACAGCAGAGAATAATCGTCAACTTTATATTTATCCGGCAAAGTAACATTTTCTACAGTGGCGCTCATAGCATAAGGCGCGGTTAAAAACAGGATAAGAAAAATAAAAGTAAAAATTCTTTTCATCAAAACTACCTCCATATCAATATCAATTAGAATAAAAACTAGCCCAACTATCATTAATAATTTGTTAAAAAAATTTCGTCAAACAGTTAAGTAAATATCTTTTATACTTTTTTTTTGCAAGTTAAATTTTGCTTATTTTTCATAGAAGTTTTGAGCCGTAAAAATTTTTATCGGATTATAAAGATATTGTTTTGCCTTTTTTATAGCCCGTTTATAAATCTTGACTTGTCAAACCCGTTTAATTTATTTTAAAAGTTAATTCGTTGCAAATTTTAAAATATAAACTGGTTTCCGTAAAGACAGATTTTATTTTGCGTAAACTTACGGCGGATAAAAAATTTTATTCAACGCTTAAAGCCCGACAAAAAGGCTTTGCTACGGAAATTAAAATAAAGGCAAAAATTATGATTATTAATCCGGTAAAAGAAATCTTCTTTTTATTTAACGAAGTTGCGATATTTATACTTTTTGGTTTTTTTATAGCAGGAGTTTTACATATTATTTTTCCGGACTCCGTTATAAAAAAACATCTCGGAAAAAATACCTTCGGTTCCGTTATAAAATCTACGGTTTTCGGAATTCCGCTGCCTCTTTGTTCTTGCGGAGTAATACCTGTTGCCGCATCTTTAAGAAACGCCGGAGCTTCAAAAGGAGCGAGTATATCTTTTTTAATTTCAACCCCTCAGGTAGGAGCGGACAGTTTTTTTATAACCTATTCTCTCCTCGGACCCGTTTTTGCTTTTTTTAGAATCATAGCCTCAATTATAACCGCAATAGTCGCCGGAATTACGGTAAATATCTATTCTCGTAAAGAAGAGTTGAAAGTATCGGATAAACCCTGCATTAATCTTCTACGCGAGCCTTTTTTTAAAAGAGCGAAAAGTCTTTTCGGTTATATTCAATTTGAAGTTTTCGGCGCGATTGCAAATACTCTTATTATCGGCATAATTATTGCGGGCGCAATTTCGGCGTTTGTTCCCGATAGTTTTTTTATCCGCTATCTTAATTACCCGTTTTTATCTATGATTATTATGCTTGGAGTAGGAATTCCGCTTTATGTATGCGCTTCGGCTTCCACGCCTATAGCCGCCGCTTTAATTATGAAAGGAATCTCTCCTGGAGCGGCGCTTGTATTTTTATTAACCGGACCCGCTACAAACGCAATAACCATTTCTACCGTTGTAAAAAGCATGGGTAAAAAAATAGCGGTTGTTTATATTGTTTCAATAGCGGTTATAAGCATAGCCTTGGGATATTTTTTAAATATAATAACCTTAAAATACGGTTTTTCAAAAATAATAAGCGCAAGCGGTCATTATATGCTTCCTTTATATGTTAAATACATAGGAACCATAACATTAACCGGAATGTTTCTTTTGCATTATTTTAAAAAATTTTATCTTGATAATATAAGGAAAAATGAAATGGCTACGGATAAAATACGATTGAACGTAAACGGAATGTCTTGTATGCACTGCGCATCTTCGGTAAAAAAAGCGGTTGAGGCAATCGGCGAAACTTTGGATATAGATGTTGATTTAAAGGAAAAATTCGTTCAATTTAACATTAAAAATAAAAACAGAATAACCGAAGTAAAAAAATCCATTATTGCGGCAGGTTTTGAAATAATATAAAACAGATAAAAAACAGAGCAACTTTATAAACTATGAAAACAGCTTATTTTAACTGCTTTTCCGGAATTAGCGGAGATATGACTCTCGGCGCTTTTGTAGATTTGGGAGTTCCCGTTTTATGGCTTTATCAAAACCTTTTAAATATTTACGGATTAAAAAAGGGCGATTTTGAAATCATAGAAAAAAAAAGGCTGATAAACGGAATCAGCGCCATAGATATACAGGTACAGGCGAAAAATTATAATCAAACTTATAACAGAGATTATGACCTGATTAAATCTATGATAGAAAAAAGCAGGCTGTCTTCCTTTGTAAAAGAAAAAAGCATTGCGATATTTAATAAAATAGCTCAAGCCGAAGCAGAAATACATAACATTCCTATTGAAAAAATTCATTTCCATGAAATAGGCGCGCTTGATTCCATTATAGATATTATAGGAACAGCTTTATCTATAGAATATTTGGGCATTAAAAAAATCTATTCTTCAAAAATTCCCGTAGGAAGCGGAGCCGTTAAAACATCTCACGGTATAATACCGGCTCCTGCGCCCGCAACCCTTCATATGTTAAAAAATATTCCCATATACGGATTAGATATAGATACCGAAATCACCACCCCTACAGGAGCGGCAATTGTAGCTGTTTTATCCGAAAATTTCGGAAAATTTCCTCAAATGATTATAGAAAAAACAGGATACGGGGCAGGGAAAAAAAAATTGGGCAAAAGGGCAAATATTCTTTCCGTTACATTGGGAAATAGCGATAACAAAGCGAATAATATAAAACAGGAAACAATAACCGTTATAGAGGCTAACATAGACGATGCAAATCCGGAGTTTTTAGGATTTATTATGGAAAAATTACTTGCCGCCGGCGCATTAGACGTATCTTTTATTCCTATTTTTACAAAAAAAAACAGACCCGCAACAATCATTAAAATTCTATCTTCAAAAGAAAAAATTCAAAGCCTTATAAATATTATATTCCAAGAACAATTATCTTTAGGCGTCCGATACTATAATGTTAAACGGAAAACGCTTAAGCGGGAAGAGCGTTTTGTTAAAACCAAATTCGGTAAAATAAAAGCAAAAAAAATTACAAACACGAACGGAACCTTTTATATAACCCCCGAATATGAAGAATGCAGAAAAAAAGCTTTAAAGCTTAATGTTCCGATAAAGCTTATATATCAAGAAATTCAAAGAGCGGCGGCAAATTAAATATAAAACCATGCGAGAGCAATTTGATAAGATTTAATTTCTAATAATCGTTTTTTTTTGTTGGGTTGAGCGAATCTCAACCCAACCTGCAAGACTTATCGGCTTATATTTTTAGTATTTTTCGGTTCGGGGTATTCTTTATTGTCCTTAATCATTTCAGGCTCGCGACAAATAACCAATCGGGGTTAATAACAGGTTCTTCATTTGAACCGCTTTCTTGCGTCTGTTGATTTGTTTCTTCATTATCTGGCATAATAATCTCCTATTGTTTTTTGTTTTTTAATGGCGTCGCCGCTTGAATAAAAATACGAATTTATCAACTCAACCTTTTGAACCTCGTCAGGCTCTTTTGTAATTTTAATTCCTACGCAGGTAAAATATGGAATAATGGCGCAAAAAGTAAGTATAAAGGCATAATAGTAGAATCTACGTTTTTTATTATTTAACCTATAATTTTGTTCTACCGCCTTTTCAATCTGTTTTAAGTATGTATCGCGAATATAATATTTAATAAGTTCTTTCTTAATATCGCGTCGTTGATAATCATTATAAGTTTTATTATAAAAAGTATAAGGCGTTTCCATAAATGCAGTCTTTTCGGGCATCAATAATCCGATTGCATAAGATATGGATGATACGAAAAAAAATAAGAATATAATAAGCGTTAAAATATAAAACCAATCCGATTGCGGCAAAGCGGTTGTATAGGCAAATTTTATCAGCGGCGCTGTATAAACCGCAAATATAGAATAACAAACAGATAATATTCCTATTCTTGATCTTATCTCGACGCGCCTTTTATATTCCTCTTTAAGTCTTGCTTCATTAAGCTCAACCTGTTTGTTTTTGTCTGTAAAGTCAATCATAACTTTATATTCCTGCAATTGTTATAATTAATGACGGCGCCCATAAATGCGCGCCGATTTGATAAGATTTAATATTAAAAGCGGGTTTTACCCGTTCCAACAGTTGCGTTCGGCATTTTTTTCGCAATCCGATTTATTTTTATAACCTTCGCAAGACGCTCCTACAATTTCGCCGTTAACGCCATTCTTTATAAAATTCCCATTTATCTTTTGACATGATTGCCTCCTTATAAGCGTATTTTAAAGATAAAGCGGGCTTTCAAAGCGCAAACTCGTCGGATTTTATTATTTTATATTGTTAATTATCTGTCTATATTTTTTAGATATTGAATTAATTATAATCGAACGGTTTTCATAATGAAAACGATGGAATTGCTTATTGTATTTCAAACTAAGCAACGCAAGATAATTGGGAATTAATTTTAAACTGAAATTTGAAACTTTTTGAGCCTCCGCCTCTTCAAATCTTGGAAAATAATTTAAAGCAGAAATATTTGCCATGTTTAAATCTGTTGCCGTATGGGCGTCTTCGCAAAGCGATTTGTAATTTTGATGAATTGTCTCAATAATCTCTTTTGAAGGTTTCTTATTAAAAAAAATCAACTTTTTAATTTTTTTGAATAACCCAGATATGCTTGTTTCTTTATCTATATCTGGCAAATCATCTAAACAAAAGCCTTTTAGAAAGGTTTCTATTGAACTGCGAAGTAAAAGTTTTGAAGATTTGTAACTGCCATGAAAAGTTAAAAAAAAAGCTATGCCAACGTCCGAGCAAGATTCTTTAATAAAATAAAATTGAGATTTTAATAAAATGTTATCAAAGGAACTATCGGCAACAATATTTTGTAATTCGGCGATAAAAGTTAAGTAAGAAAAATATTTCTTATGCTGTTTGCTAATAAAAGAATTAAACGAATCATTTTTTAACAAATCAGATAAGCTGTAATCATTTAAAAAAGACCTTAATTCCAATAAATCTTGTTTAATTTCTCTAGGCATTATAACTTACTTAACTTTACAATAGCGTCATTCCAAGAAAAGTTCGGCTGCTTTTTTGCTTTTTTCATTTTTTTTATCTTGCTGTCATTTCCTAGAATATTTTCTAAAGATATGCCAAGATCATTTAATTTACGGTCATCTAGTTTCGGCACTTCACAAACTATACAACCGATATACTCTTTTCGAGAGCGGTTTGATGCGCTGTTTATTTTTATATTTAAAACCTCGTCCGCGAAATCCAATATATCGGCGTTACTTTTAAAAAGTTCATTATCTTGAAATAATTGAGGAAGAATCCCTACCAAAACATTTTTATTCAAACGGTTTGATTTTATTTTAAACATATTAAACTGCTCGGAAGAATCATCTTTTAACAAATCTTTAATCAATAAAACCGTTTCTTTTAATGATATATTTTTTTTATTTTCTAAAAGCCAAGATAACTCTTCAACAAAGTTTTTCGTCAATAATATTAATTAATGATGATTTTATTCTCTCATCGCCCACATCAAGAATAAATGATTTATTTAACTGCCATTTTGCAATATCAGTTCTTTTCGGAATATATTTTTTATACTTCAACTTATTCCATTCGCCGGATTTTATTTTTGATACGGCGTTGTTATAAATGATTGAATCTTCTCTTTCAACCATAGTAAAAACCAATCCGATACATTTGATAGTTAAATCTAAATTTTCTCGCTTGTCTTCTATAATGTTTTTAAGCAGGTCAATTCCTATGTATGAAATCGGATCTGGTTTTACCGGAATTAAATAGTAATCGCTTGCAATTAAGGCGCTTGTCATCCAAATAGACGGCGTCGGGGGCGTATCAATTATTATATAATCATACTTCTCTATTTGTTGAATCTCCTTTATATATTTTTTCAAACGATTTTCTTTACCCGAGCCAGGCGCCATTTCCATACGATATAAATTAAGATTTCCGGGAAGAATATGGAAATCTTTACTAAATTTGTAAGGGCGAATAGCCTTTAAAGATTTGCTTGATTTCTGCCTCAATCCCTTAACAGTATTAGCTTTGCTTATTGTATCTTCAAAAACAGTAATAATAGTATCTTTGTTGTCTTCAACATACTTAATATATTCCTTATCGCTAAATAGACATTGCGTAGCGTTAAACTGAGGGTCAATATCAATCAACAAAACTTTTTTATTATATCGTTTATTTAAACAATGGGAAATATTTGTTGCAAGAGCTGTTTTTCCAACTCCGCCTTTTTATTTACAAAAAATTAAAATTAAAACTTAACCGTATTGCTTGGCGCGCCTATTCCTGCGTGATTAAGAGCCCTGACTCTGTAGTCGAAAGATTGGTTTTCCGGCTGATCTTTTATTTCCGCTTCTTTGACCATTGCAGTCCATAAATTTGCCCAATCTTCCGGCGGGGTTCCTGTTTCTTTGCGCTGTATTAAATATGCTTCTGTTTTTCCGCCAGATACGGGATGTCTCCATTTAAATATTACTTTTCCTATTTCCTGTTTTACTATGGTAAGATCGCGGGCTTGTCCGGGAAGTTCGGCGGATTTTTTTCTGCCTGCGGAGTCAATCCTACTTTTTGCGCAAAAAATTAATTGCAGCGTTATTTTTTCGATTGTAACGCTAAAAATTAAAATTTTGTGTAAAAAAATATATTTTTGTAATTCCGTTGTAGTTTGAGTGCAAAATTAAGAGATTCGGCTCAGATTGAAAAGCTTATGCGTATATTATCGGAAATTAGTATTTGTTTTGAATTTTAGGCTCCGGTTTCAGATGTTTCGCAACCGTAAAATATTTGCAGTAGTTGTATATTGAAAAATTTGTATTTATGTCAATAATTATTTTGAAAAACCAAATAAATCCTTGACTTGTTATTATCGGTTTAATAAAAAAGCAGACGTCAAGAACAAAGCAAAGCAATTATAAAACCTGAAGTTAAAAAGCTGTTTTTATTTTGCTTGTTCCGGTAAAAAAACAAACAAATAACTTGAGCCGCAATTTACATAACGTAATTTTTTTGCGGCTTTTTTTTGATTATGCAAAGGCGTTGTAAAGGAAAAATTTATGTCTAAAGAAAGAAATGCTCAAAAAACGGAGAAGAAAAAATCGGCAAAAACCTTAAAAGAAAAACGCAGCGAGAAAAAAGCGAAGAAGAAAAAGAGTAAGAGTTAATTTTTCGGTAATTTCTATAAAGAATTATCGAGAAGCTTTTGAGAAGTTGCCATGGTAACTTGATTAATATGAAAATAAAAGACAAAACAATTCTGTTTTTTGCCACCGGCGGTTTTGTAGGATATATTCCTTTTGCGCCGGGAACTTTCGGGACTCTTCACGGTATTTGGCTATATTTTTTTCTTTATAAAATGCCGTTTATTTTTTCCGTATTATTTATATCGGCATTTATAATTTTTTCGGTTTTAATATCGGACAAAGCGGAAAAAATAAACGGCGTAAAAGATCCGTCTATTGTAGTAATAGACGAAATAGCCGGTATGCTTATAACTATGATAGGAATTAAATTTAATTTTATAAATATTTTAACCGGCTTTATTCTTTTCAGATTTTTCGATATATTAAAGCCGTTTCCGGTTTATGTTGCGGAGAAAAAACTACCCGGAGGCGTAGGCATAGTAGCAGACGACGTTATAGCCGGAATTATGGCGAATTTGTTAATTAGGTTTTTATTTTATTTAAAATAGCGGTTTTTATTTGTTACCTGTAAAAGGGTAAAATAAGGCGCGCTTTATAAATAAAATAAGGGCGCGGAAAATATCCGTCGCCCTTTTTGTTTTTAATCTTTTTATATATTATTAAAAACCAACTCTTATGCCAAAAAGCAGGTTGTGTCTATTGTGTTCAAGTTTTTCTGT
>JAFDMF010000005.1 GCA_019306065.1 Deltaproteobacteria bacterium | reverse complement strand
AAGCTTTAATTTTTTAGCTTCTGCCTTTTGAAGAAGCTTTTCTAACTGCAATATAAGAATATCCATATATTCAACGTTATTTATATCAAGCTCTTTATCTATATTGCATACAACGCAAAAGAAACAATCCGGCTTATCCAGTTTTAAAACATATTTTGCTATTTCGGAAGTTTTGCCGGAGCCGCGCATTCCGCCCAAAAAAAGAAGGGTTTTATTTAAAGAGTGAATTTTGTTGTTATAAGTAAAATCAGGCAGCTTTACGTTAAAAGCCTTATAAATCCGTTTTTCGGCAAAATTGCCTCTGATTTCGCTAAAATCTACAAAATACGGATGATTCGAATCTACCGAAATATTAAACTGCGCCGCTGAATTTACTTCCTCTAAAGTTTCGGCTCTTTTATCGTATTGTTCCATTAAATCTTTTCCCTTATTTCTATGACTAATAATAGATACCCATCGTTTCTAAAATAATTAGGAGTAGTTATCTGATTTTTTTCCTTTTGCCGCAGTATTGGCATCTTTTTTATCAATATTTTTTTTTAATCTACAGAATGCTGCTACGCTTAACGCTACTATTGTTCCTCCTATAGTTAGCGCATCTCTTGCCAACTCGTTATCGGACAGTTTATAACGAACTAATTTTTCGATCTGATTAAGTCCGTTGATAGAATTTTTATACAAAGGAATATACTTCATTCCGTAAAGAAAAGGAGGCAGCTCAAGATGTTGTGTAAGAAGAAGCGGGAGAATCTCCTTTTTCAATGAGTGCGCCTTTCCTACCTCCAAAGGAACCCATTCTGATTTTTTGGCGTTTTCGCTCCAAAAAAGAAGAAATAAATTACAATTAGTTATTGCCGTTGAAATTTTATCCGTAAGATATTCCCCGGGTTCAACAGACTGATCCGCTCTGAATATTTTTATTCCGTTTCCTAATCCCTCAAGAGAATATTGAACATTGTTTACATAATCTATATCTTTTGTGGAATAGCTAATAAAAATATTTAACATAAATATTCAATCTCCTTTCCTATTTTATATTTATTGTCTTTGAGCAGTTATCTATACGCTTCTTTTCTATGTTTAATACTTAATATAAGAATTGTATCATCTATTATAGAATAAATTATACGATAATTGCCGGCTCTATATTTCCAATGCTTTTTGTATATGAAAAGATTTGGTCATTTCGGTTTTCTTTGCTATTAAAGAGATTGAAGATGCTAATGTATCTGGCAGTCTTGCGGAGATTGTTTTACTCATTTTATGCCTCTATTATAATGGTTGTAATATTTACATTAATAATAATTATAAAAAATATAAAGTATTTTATATATCAAGTCAAAATTTTTTTCTTCCTCCGCATCTTTTTTCCTATCCTCCTTTGTATCTATCTTCCTTTCTTTCTTTCTTCCTTCCTTTAATATTTTATTGCGTTTATAAATTTATATGTTAGATAACCGCAAGACCGGCGCAATAAAGTTATTTTAATATTTTGTAAAAAGCCCCTTGTACAACAAAGAATTTTGTTCGTTTTCAAGGCTTGCGAAAATTTTAAACGCAGGCTTATTAAATATAAGTTGAGTATTAAAACTTGAGCATAACGCCAAAAACGGTCAAAATGGGGCTTATAAAGGAGAAATACATATAATGAGAGGGATAATTACAGCGACGGCTCATTATGTTCCCGATAAAAGGCTTACTAATAAAGACCTTGAAAAAATGGTTGATACAAACGACGAATGGATAACTACCCGCACCGGAATTAAAGAAAGACGCATTTTAGATCAAGATAAGGGCGCATCTTATATGGCGAATAGAGTTGCGGAAAAACTTATTGAAAAACGAGGTATTTCCGCAGACGAGATAGACCTTATTATTCTGGCTACGGCAACTCCCGATATGTATGTTCCGTCTGCGTCCGCTTTGGTTCAAAATAATATTAAGGCAAATAACTGCTGGGCTTTTGATATTAACGCAGGATGTTCCGGCTTTATTTACGCTTTGATTACGGCTTCTAAATTTATAGCCGCAGGAAAAGAGAAAAAAATAATTATAATAGGCGTAGAAAAACTTAGCGCTTATGTTGATTATGAAGACAGAAATTTATGCGTGCTTTTCGGAGACGGAGCGGGCGGAGTATTATTAGAGCCGGGCGAAGACGACCAATACGGTATTCAAGATTATATTCTTAGAACAGACGGCAAAGGCGCACAGTATTTAAATCTTAAAGCGGGAGGAAGTATTATGCCCGCAAGTATAGCGACCGTATCTAATAAACTTCATTATCTTTATCAGGACGGCAAAATAGTTTTTAAATTTGCGGTAAAAGGTATAACAGATACATTTTTAAGACTTATAAAACAAAACGGGCTTATTGCGGACGATATAGATCTTTTTATACCCCATCAGGCAAATTACAGAATAATATCTGCGGTAGGAGAAAAAATCGGACTGCCTGCGGAAAAGATTATGGTTAATGTCCAAAAATATGGAAATACTTCTGCCGCCACAATACCGATTGCAATGTCCGAGGCTTATGATGAAAAAAGAATTAAAAAAGGGGACAAAATAGTTTTATCAGCGTTCGGCGCAGGTTTTACCTGGGGAAGCGTTCTTTTAAATTGGGCAAAATAGTTATTTGCGGACGAAAATCAATATAAAGTTATGAATCAGGGCAGCATAGTAGAATTTATAAATAAAGCCGGTATTGTTACGGCTGTGGTATTGGAAAGCGACGGCAGTTTATTAAAACTGCTTACTCAACTTAACGAATCTATATTCGTTAATATAAAAAGAATAATCTTTGCAGACCATAATACTTATATTAATTTATCCGGCGATAATTCCGAAATAGCGCGTGAACTTGAAAATATTGCAAAAAAGAGAGAAGATATTGCAAAAGAAATATCTATAGAAAAAATATGGGCAGAGTTTAAAAGCCAAAGCATCTGGTTATCCGCAAATAAAATAGCGGCTTTTTACTTTAGCAAACCAGATACGGATTGCGAATCTGCGGTTATACGGGCTCTTTTTAAAGACAGACTTTATTTTCAGTTTAATAAAAATTTGTTTTTTCCTAATACCCAAAAAAAGATTGAGGCAAAAATAGTAGAAAAACAGAGGCAAAAAAAAGAAGAAAAATTTATAGAATATGCCTCGCTATGGTTATATAAGGCTTTAACCCGAACGGATTTAAATGATAATAACGATATAGAAAGTATGACCGAAGGAGATAAAAACAACCGGCTTATAAAAGTCTTTAGCTCCTTTTATCTGTTTGAGAAAAGAAGCTCTTATCATAAAATTGTTAAAGACATATTAAAACGTTACGACCAAATTGAAAATCATCAATTTGCCATTTTTAAAATAAAAGGAAGAGAGGCCATATTCAGAGCTTTTATAAAGCTTAAAATATGGAATAAAAATATTAATCTTAATCTATTAAAATACGAAATTCCTATATCTTTTACAAAAGATGTTCAAAAAGATGCGGAAAACATTGCAAACCTATCCGAAAGCCTGCTCTTTAAAGATTATAATAACAGAAAAGATTTTACAATGCTTCGCCCCGTTACAATAGACGGTAATTTAACTTATGATTTTGACGACGCCATAACCATTGAAGAGGATAATGATAATTACATTCTCGGCATTCATATATCGGATGTAGGACATTTTATAAAAAAAAACGGCATAATAGATAATGAAGCCCAAAAACGAGGAAGCTCAATATATATGCCGGATCAAAAAATATCAATGCTTCCGAATATTATTGCAGAAGACATATGCTCTTTAAAAGAGAATAAAACATCTCATACAATAAGCATAATGATTAAGCTTGATAAAAATTTTAGTATTCAGAAATATGATATTTTTCTCGGTATTATTAAAGTTCACAGACGCTTAACATATTATGATGCCAACCTCATTATAAATATAGATAAAGATTTAGAAACATTATATAAAATCGGCGAGGCATTTCGGGAAAGGCGCCTTGCCGATAATGCCGTGTATATAAATCTGCCGGAAATAAACATTCGGCTTGACCAAGCTAACAACGTAACGGTTAATAAAACAGAGAAAGAAAGCCCTTCAAGACTTTTGGTATCCGAGATAATGATTGTAGCAAACATGTTAATGGGTAAATTTTTAAAAAATAATAATATCCCCGCTATATTCAGAGGACAGCAGAAACCGCATAGAAGATTTTTTATAAAATCCACCGATAATCTATTTAAAAATTGGATGCAAAAAAGATATTTAAGCCCTTTTATTTTAAGCGATACTCCTCTGCATCATTCCGGGCTCGGAGCCGAAGTATATATTACCGCAACCTCTCCCATAAGAAAATATTACGATCTTATAAATCAGCGTCAAATAAGAGCGGTTTTTGGTTTGGAAACTCCATATACAAACGCGGAAATAAAAAATATAATATATTATCTTGCAAAACCTATGAATAACGTATCTAAAATACAACAAGACCGAAACCGCTACTGGCTTTTAAAATACCTTGAAACAAAAACAGGAGAACAGGTAAAAGGGCTTGCTATGGGCAAAATATATAACAATTATACGGTGCTTCTTACCGAATATATGATTATATGCAATATTCCGGTTTCGCATTCCTACCTTTTAAGGCAGGATGAACAGGTAACCGTTATTATTTCTTATGTGAATGCTTTTAAAAATATACTACGGTGTTACTTAAAACTATAAACCGGCTTTAGGCAATATATAAAGTTTTTTCGATTTAAACATTTTTTCGTAACAATAAGAATATACCGGATAAATACGCTTAATCTAACGGTAAAACCTAAATAAAACCCCACAATTTATAAAAATAGATAAAAAACCGCAACAATAGCGCAGAAATTATAAAAGTTGTATGGCAATTGGCAAAAGTCACACTGAAATTAAAAAAACAGCGTAAAAAATTAACAAAAGCCAGTTCGTAATTAATATTTTACGCATTATTTTGTAAAAAACGCCGTAATACTTTATTATTATAAATAATCATAAAAATTTCTGCATAATAAAAAAGTTTATTCGGTTATTTTATATTTAATTCCTAATATAATGATGTTAGTGATTAATTTTGTAAACTTAAAAGAATAATGCCTTATATATAACTTTGTTCGTCCGTATTTATTATTTGCAGCAAAGCGGAGAAATTTAATTTATGAAATACTTAAAAAATACCGAAATCGGGCAGCTTGATGCAAAACTTATAAAAAAAGAGGAAACCTTTTTATTTGAATGCCATCCAGACTTAACCTGTTTTAATATCTGCTGCCGCAATCTAAAACTTTTTTTATATCCTTACGACATTATAAAATTAAAACAGGCTTTAAATATATCTTCCGACGAGTTTATAGATAAACATACCGATATAATAATAAGACCCGAAACATGCTTTCCGGAAGTTTTACTTAAAATGGCGGAAAACCGGCAAAAAACATGCCCCTTTTTGCAAAACAACGGATGCTCCGTTTATAATGCCCGCCCTTATGCTTGCAGAACATTTCCTATGGAACAAGGGCTTATTTATAACGAAGATAAAAAAACGGCGGCGCCCGTATATTTTTTTAAGCCGCCGGAATTTTGCATGGGTAAAAATCAAAAAAAAGAATGGACTCCCGAAACTTGGATAAAAGATCAGGATGCGGTTTTATATAATAACAAAACAATATTATGGTCTAAAATAAAAAGCCTTTTTTATCAATATCCGCCTTGGACGCCGGATAATACCGATAATCCCAAATTAAAAGCCTCTTTTATGGCGTTATACAACATAGATAAGTTTAGGGAATTTGTGTTTTCTTCTACGTTTTTAAAAAGATACAAAATAAAACCGGATTTAAAAAGAAGAATAAAAAAGGATGACGAGGCGCTTTTAAAACTGGCGTTTGCATTTGTTAAGCTTTATTTGTGGAATGTCGGAAGTAAAATTATTAAGTAGGCGAGGAGAGATAAGAAGCCGTTTATGTCAAGCGAAGCGGGAAATCCCTTAATTATTTTGAAAATTTTTTTTTGATTTTTTAATTGCAAGATATAAAGAGCGGTAGAGACACAGCCTATCAATATAAATTATAGTTCGGAAATTATTTTTTTAATAGTATGTCTTAATTGTTCAATATGATTTTGGCAAACTTCATAAATTGCTTCTGCGTTTAAATCAAAATAATGATGAGTAATAATATCTCTCATTCCTTTTATTTTTTTCCATTCAATTTCAGGATAATTCGGTAATAAAGAGTTGTTAGTAACTTTGTCTAAATTTTTCAGCCCTTCTCCTATAGCAATTAATTGCATACAAATAGCGTCAAGCTTTTCCAAGCCTGCATCTGAGCAAGTAAAATTTTCGGGAGATATAATCGGCTCAAATCGTTTAATAATAGTTTCTATCGAACTGTCAAGCCGGCGAAGAATTTCAAGAGAAAATTCTTTATCATACATAAATAGCTTCTTTATCTATTCTTCCTTTAAGAAATTGATTCATATTTGTTCTGTAGCTTACAATATCAATAGGATAATATAATGCCTCTTCTAATTCCTGTTTAATTCCTACAAGATTGAACAAATCCTGTTTTGCCAATTTAACTACAATATCAATATCGCTTTTTTTGTTCATTTGCCCTTTTGCCGCAGAGCCGAAGATTCCTATACGCTGTATCTGATATTTATTTTTATTTTTTTCTTTATACTTTTCCAAAGTATTAAGGATTTCATTTTTTGTCATAATATGTTTTTTTTTTTAATTTATTAAGGCATTGTTATTTGTTTTGTAATTAATAGTCAATATTATTATCAAGGAAGAAAGGGATAAGAAGCCGTTTATGTCAAGCGAAGCGGGAAATCCCTTAATTATTTTGAAAACCTTTTTTTGATTTTTTAATTGCAAGATATAAAAGGGGTAAAAGATTTTTTTCCGTTTATTGTTTTATATAACAAAACGGGCAAAATGCTTTGTTGTGCAAAGGTCTTAAAACACAACGCCCCGAATTATGTCTATAATCCGAGGCGTTGTGTTTTTAATAAATTAATGGTTAATTATTAATATTCGTTATTTTTGAACCTGATTTTTTATAGCTTCAACTATTTCCGGGTTTGCCAAAGTCATAACGTTTCCAACATCTCCTTTGTTTGAGATTGCGCTCAAAACTCTTCTCATTATTTTACCTGAACGGGTTTTAGGCATATCGGGAACAAGCCATACTTTACGAGGTTTTGCAATTTTACCTATTTGATTACATATTGCATCGGAAATCTTTTTTGCAAGCTTGTCCGAAGAAGCTATGCCCGGTTTTAAAGCAACATATAAATCCGGCTCTTTTCCTTTTATTTCGTGAGCAACCGGAACAACAGCGGCTTCTGCAACTTCTTCTACGGTAAGGGCTGCGGATTCTATCTCTTTTGTGCCGAGTCTATGCCCGGATACGTTTATAACGTCGTCTATTCTGCCCAAAATTCGGTAATAGCCGTCTTCGGACTGCGTAGCGGCGTCGCCGGTAAGATAAGGCCAGTCTCTCCAGTCTTTGCTGTTAGTATCTTTGCAGTATCTGGCATAGTAAGTTTTTACAAATCTGTCTCTGTCTCCCCAAATTGTTTGAAAGCCTCCTGGCCACGGGTTTTTTATACAAATATTGCCAGCTTTGCCTGCGCCGGCAGGAATATCGTTTCCGTTTTCGTCATAAATAATAGGATGAATACCCGGAACCGCAGGACCCGCGCTGCCCGGTTTCATCGGTGTTAATGCCGGAACTGTGCTGCATAAAAAGCCTCCTGTTTCGGTTTGCCACCAAGTATCTACAACTACGGCTTTTCCTCTTCCTACAACTTTATGATACCATTTCCATACTTCAGGTTCTATAGGTTCGCCTACGGTAGTCATATGTTTGAAGCTATAGTTGTATTTTGCCGGTTCATCCGGACCTATTTTTCTTAAAGCTCGTATTGCGGTAGGAGCGGTATGGAATATATTTACGTCAAGTTCCTGAGCTATTTTCCAAGAACGTCCCGCATCCGGATATGTAGGAACGCCTTCGTAGATTACCGTTGAAGCGCATAAAGAAAGCGGACCATATACTATATAAGAATGTCCTGTAATCCATCCGATATCTGCCATACACCAATAAACATCTTCGGGATGAATGTCTTGAATGTATTTTGCGGTTCCCGCAACATAAGATAGATAACCGCCTGTTCCGTGCTGGCATCCTTTTGGTTTGCCTGTAGTTCCGCTTGTGTACATTAAAAAGAGCGGGTCTTCGGCAAGCATTTTTTCGGGCTCTACTCTTACGCCGTAATATTTTTTAAGTTCGTCATTTACAATACAATCGCGTCCTTTTACTATAGGAGTTTCGGAAGAATATTTGCCGGAGTAGCGCTCCCATACTAATACCGCGTCAACTGTTTGTCCGCCTTGTTTTGCTATTTCTACGGCTTCGTCCGCGCTTTGTTTATGATTAAGAAGTTTGCCTGATCTATAATAGGAATCCATTGTGATTAAAACGCGGCTGTTTGAATCTACAATTCTGTCCGCGCATGCGCTTGCGGAAAAACCGCCGAATACTACCGAGTGTATTACTCCGAGTCTTGCGCAGGCAAGCATTGTTATAGGAAGTTCTGCGGACATCGGCATATGAATTGTTACTCTGTCTCCTCTTTTAAGCCCTGCCGAATCGCGTAAAAGAGCCGCAAATTCATTTACCCGCACATATAATTCCTGATATGTAATATGCTCTGTTTTTTCATTTTCCGGCTCCGGAACAAAATGAATTGCGGTTTTGTTTTTATTATCTTTAAGATGACGGTCTATACAGTTGTAACTTGCGTTAATAAGCCCGCCCTTAAACCATTTCCAGCACGGAGCGTCGCTGGTATCCAAAACAGTATCCCAGCCTTTATACCATGTTAAAAGGTCTGCATATTCGGTAAAATAATCCGGAAAATTATCCAGACTAAAACGGTCGAATATTGTTTCGTCCGTGAGATTTGCCTGCCCTATAAATCCTGGCGAAGCATAAAAATATTTTTCCTCCTGCCAATGAACTGCTATCGAACTTTCGGAACTTTCGACATTTTCTTTGTCAACTTTTGTATTTTCTGCCATATTTTTCTCTCCTTTTGTTAATTGTAAGACGGTTTGCCGTCAATTTTAGTTTTACGGCTGATAAGCTTTGAATTTAAAAGGTTAATATCTAAAGCTTGTCATAGTTTTTTATTTATTGACACTTTTAATGAATGTAGCTTATTTATTGTATGCAAGTCAATATTTTTTATGAGGCATAATAAAATTAAGTATAATTGACTATGATTGGCTGTGATTTATGAAAAGAAATAAATTTTTATGGTTTACCTTATTATCCGTAGCGGTTATCTTTGTTTTCTTTCTGCTTATATCGCTTCTGTTTTGGAATAAGCTTAACTTAGACGAACAACGTTTTCTTTTTAAAATTATAAAAGAAAACGGCGGTTATCTGTTTATCTGTTTTCTACTTTTCTGCGGAGCAGTCGGCTTTATAGCGGATGCGTTATTAAATAATTTTTTTATTCCTTTAAATAAAATTACAGACGAAACCGCCTTAATTATCAGTTCTAATCCGTCTCATAGAATAAAAACCGAAGGCGGAAAATCTATATTGAATTTGGCGCGTTTTATAAACGAAATGGCAGCCGAACACGAAAAGTTAAAAACGGATATAAGCCAAGAAATAAAGGCCTCAAAAGCCGCTGTGGAAAACGAAAAGAATATTCTTGCCTCTTTTATGGAACAGCTTCCTTACGGAGCGCTTGCCTGTAATACCGAAGGACAGATAATTCTTTTTAATAAAGAGGCGAAAATTATAGAAAGCAAAAGCCATTTTATAGGAATAGGAAGATCGATTTTCGGTATTATGGATAAAGAGTTAATAGAACATGCTCTTTATGAAGTAAATCTTTGGCAGAATAAAGATAATATTGCCGCATCTTCTTCCTTTTTTATGGTAACGGACAGCGAAATGTTAATAAAGGTTCAAGCCTCTCCTATAATTGATAATCATAAAGGATACATAGGATTTATTCTTTTTTTATACGATATGACGGCGGAAATTACTTTGGTAAAAGAGGCTATGGAATCCGAAGCGGGTTATCTCGGTTATATGAAAAAAAGAATGCCTCTTATTACGGTTTCGGACCGAGATATTATGTCAACATTCCGTAAAAGAGCAAAAGAGCAGCTTAATCTCCGAATTACAACCGAATTTTCCCAAAAATCAAACTGGATTAAGGTAGAAAGCTATTCCTTTATATTAGCGCTTCTTTTTATTGCTATTAAATTTCGCGAAAAAACAGGCTTGACTTTTTTTCATTGCAAAATTGCAAGAGAAAAAAATATGCTTGCGATTTTATTTATTCTTCAGGACGACGAAACCGCAAAAACGGTTATTTCAAACTTAAACCAGCCTGTATTAACTGCGGATAATAAAAAGATATTAATAACATTATCCGAAATTATAAACTATAACGAAGGGCTTCTTACAATCGATTCTTCATGTATTTTAAATAGAACATATCTTAAACTTCTTATGCCCATAGTTGAAATAGGAGAGCCGGAAACTATAAAAAGCGTTGATATTACAAACGAAAAACAGGAGTTTTATAATTTCGATCTTCTTGCAAGGCATTTCAAACATCAGCAATTAAACGATTATCTTCTTAAAGATCTTGCTTATACCGTATTTGATACGGAAACTACAGGGCTTAATACCCAAATAGACGAAATTATTTCAATAGCCGCAGTCAGAATTGTTAATAATAAACCGCTTTATAAAGAAAAATTTGACGAATTAATAAACCCGGGAATCCCGATATCTTGGGAGGCGGAAAAAATTCACGGAATAAACTTGTCAATGGTAGAAGATAAGCCGAATATTAAAAAAATTTTGGATAGTTTTTATATTTTTGCGGAAGATACGGTTTTATTAGCTCATAATGCAGGGTTTGATATGAAGATGCTGCAAATGAAAGAAAAAAATACCGGAGTAAAGTTTGACAATCCGGTTTTAGATACTATGATTCTCGCTTCGATAGTTTATCCGGCTCATCAAAGGCATAATTTAAAAAGTATAGCGGAACTCGCAGGAGTTAAAATAAAAGGGCGTCATACAGCGTTAGGGGATGCTTTGGCTGCTGCCGAGATATTTTTAAAACTGATTCCGCTGCTTGAAAAGAGGAATATTTTCACATTAAAGGACGCTATAGAGGTTTCCAAAAAAACTTTGTATTCTAAGCTTAAGTATTAAGTTTAAGTTCGGATATATCCGAATTATAATCACAAAAAAGAATGATTATAAAGAATAAAGGCGTTTTTCTTATAAATGTAAAGAATATAATGGATAAAGAAAGCGGCGTTTAATTTTTTTATCGGAAGATATAACAAACGGTAGAGACGTTGCATGCAACGTCTCTACATGAATTCGAAGCTTTAACCTGATTATTCGGAGTTACAAAAATAATAAAAAAACGGGCAAAAACTTTGTGTCTCTGTATCTTAAATTTAACCGGCTTTGTTATATGCTACTCCGAATTATAATCATCTTTTTTTGCGTTTAAGTATTAATAACGGAGAAGTTATAAACTTAACAGAGTTTTTTTGGGGAGATAATATAAATTATGAAAAAAGAAATAACAGGATTTTTATCCGATTTACAGCCTTTTGTTTCGATACCTAAAAAAGAGATCGAAAACCTTTCCGAAACAGTTATGGAAGAAGAATATCTTGCAGGGTCAATGCTTTTTAAGCAGGGGATAAGCGAAATAAAAGGAATGTATATAGTAAAAGAAGGGGAGTTAGAGCTTTATTTTGAAAAAGAGGGCAAAAAAGAGACAGTAGGTTATCTTAAAGAAAAGGATGTATTAGGCGGCATTTCGATACTTATGAATTCAGGCATAATGGTGCGTAATATCCGCGCAAATAAAGATACCGTTTTATATGTAATACCCAAAAAGAAATTTTTGGAACTTTGCGCCGGATATAATTCTTTTTATAAATATTTTGTAGATAGCTACGGAGCCAGAATACAAAATAAAAAATACGCTTCGGTTTTAATGGCAGATCATGCAAAAAGAATGCTTACAAATACCGCTCCTTTTTCTTTTATGCAAAAAGAGGATATAAACAAAACCGCTTTAATGTTATCTGTAGTGGATTTTCCCAAAAACGTTTTATTATTTACTCAAGACGAATCGAAAATAGAGCATATCTATATACTAAGAAGCGGTTCGGCAACAAGGGCGAGGATAGAAGATAATAAGAAAAGCAAAGAGATTATGGAAAAAGGGGATATATTCGGAGGCTATTCGATACTTGCAAATAAGGGAATAGCTTTTGAAAACATAAAAATAAAAGAGAATGCCTCTTTTTATAAGCTTGCGCGCGAGCATTTTTTAAACCTTTGCAGTAGATTTCCTATTGTAAGAGACTATTTTACCGACACTTTCGGAGAAAAAATTTTAAAAAAATCTTATTACTCGTTAATTGCCGGAAGCGTGGGAGTAGAAGAGGATGTTCTCGGAGCCTTTCATAATACCATAGGAAATATCTGCAATAGAAACCTTATATTTTGCGAAGAAGAAGATGCCATTCAAAAAACCGCGTCTATAATGAAGGATAAAAACTGCGGTTCCATACTTGTTAGAAACAATAAACAGGAGTTTATAGGCATAATAACAGATACGGATCTCAGAAATAAAGTGGTAGCCGCCGGATACGACGCTTTGATGCCTGCATCTTCTATAATGTCTTCTCCTCTTATAACAGTATCCGAGCATTCTTTTATTTTCGAGGCTATTTTAAAAAGTATGCAGGATAATAAAAGGCATGTTATTGTAAGCGATACGGATGGAAAAATAGCAGGCATAGCAACTCATAAAGATATCTTAAACGCCCAAAGCAAATCTCCGTTTTTATTTATAGAAGATATTTCAAAAGCCGATACCCTAACAAAAATAATAGAAATCCATAATATGCTGCCTAAAACAATCCACGATTTTATAAGCAAAGGAGCAAAGGCAAAACATATTACAAAATTTGTTTCCGCCATAAGCGGTTCCATATTAGATAAACTTATTGAATTTACAATAAACGATATAGGAGAGCCTCCCGTAAAATTTGTATTTATGATCATGGGAAGCGAAGGAAGATACGAGCAAACCTTAAAAACGGATCAGGATAATGCCATAATATTTGAAGATGTTTCTAAAAACGACGAAAAACAGGTTAAAGAATATTTTTTAAAAATGGGCGAAAAAGTATGCAATATGCTTGATAAAGCAGGCTATTCCTTTTGCAAAGGAAATATTATGGCAAAAAATTCCAAATTATGCGCTTCTATTTCTCAATGGAAAAACTATTTTAATTCTTGGATATACGAGGCGTCTCCGGAAGATCTTCTTCACGCCGGCATATTTTTTGATTTTAGAAAAGGCTGGGGATATAGCGGGTTTATAAACGAGTTAAAAACTTTTCTGTTCGATTCTTTAAAAAACTGGTCCGGTTTTTTCAGACGTCTTGCCGAAAACGCTCTTTATTTTAAACCGCCTCTTAATCTTTTCAGGCAGTTTAAGCTCGAATCAAAAGGAGAACATAAAAATTCTTTTGATATAAAACTTGCAATGACTCCCATAGTGGACTTTGCCAGGATATATGCTTTGCAAAATTCAATTCGGGAAACCAATACACACGAAAGACTTAGTAAAATATATGATAAAAAAGTATTATCCCGTCAGGATTATAAAGATATAGATCAATCTTACGATTTTATGATGCAGCTTAGATTTGTACGGCAAGTAAGAGCTATAGTTTATGAAAAAAAAGCCCCAGATAATTATATTAATCCTGACAATCTATCCCGTCTTGAAAGAAAGATATTAAAAGAGATATTTAAAAAAATAGAGAAATTTCAAGACGACTCCAGTTTAAAATTTATGGGCGTATAAAATTTCGGCGGATAACTTCGTTCCTTGCCTGTTTGCGGCGTTATGCTCAATAAATAGTTATCTGTCAACGAGTATTGGTCAAGCAATAAAAAGGAATGAAATAACAAGCAAACAAATATTCTTTGAAGAAACGATTACTTATGGAGATAAAAAAAAATAAAAGTGAGATAGGATTCTGTCTTATGAGATTAATAGAGCATTCCAAGCAGCAAGGGGAGCGTTTTATTCATCCTAATGCCGATAGTTTTATGGCTATTGCTGAATTTTTCAAAATTTTGGTTGATGATATTTATTACGAAGTTTCGGTAGAGAAAGATTCTGATTATATTTGGTTTTTTTTTGATTATGGGAAGGCATATCCCCGCGATGATAAATTGACAAACATTGAAACCGGCGATAAAAAAGATAATCCTAGAGAAACTTCGGAAGCGGAACTTTTAGATCAATTGTTCTGTTTATATCATTATTCAAAAAAAATTTTATATCTATCAAATTTAAATAAAAAAGGATTGATCAAGACCGTTCTAAAAAAAAAAGCTAAAAGAAATTATAGTATTGAGAATTTCTATAAAACAAAAGAACAGTTTGTTGAAATTATTAAAAGTGTTGAAGAAATATCTTTTTCCGAAGAGCGCAATTTATTTAATCATGATAGTAAAGAGAGAAAAGCTTTAAGAGACCTTACAGGCACAAATACTCCTGAGGACTTCAAAATTACGGCAAAATATTCAACAAATAAAATCAAATCTTTTTTAACCCGTTTATTTAATGCAAAATCCAGAGATTCTTTAAAGAATTTGTTCATACGAGGAATCGACGAAGATAATTTTAGTATTATTTTTAATAATGATTCTTTTATCAAAAAATTTTTAATTAAATTGAATAAAGATAAAAACGGCAAATTTAATCCGGAATTAGTGAAAGAGTCGTTATTAAAGGAAATAGCGTAATGAAAGGAAAGGATTTGCTTTATTTCATCTTAATTATCTTGCTATCTTTTGCTTGCGGATTTAAAATATATGATAAGAAATATGACGGTTATTCTGATCTTATTACTTTTTTATCAATTATGATTGGCTTTAAAATTACGTCATTATCCATTCTGTTTCATTCTCCTCTAAAAAAGACTTTATTTGACAGAAAGATAGGGAAATATCAGACTGAATTACATAGATTGAGGGACTATTATAAACATTCTTTAATTTTTGACGTTTTGGCGATTGTAGCATTATTTATCTTACCCGAAGAGATATTTTTATTTAATCTATTTAAAACCACTATCGTTATAGGCAAACACTTATTTGTTTTACCGATTTTATTAGGCTCTGTCTTTTGCTTTTATAAAATAACTTCTGATTTATTTAAAATATTTACCCATCCTACTAATTAAAAAATATAGAATGATATATGGGTTCTAATCCTAAAATTATAATCTGTAACTCACTAATCGCTTTGGAAGTTTGGTTAAGCAAAGCATTTGACTTTAAACCATTACTTATTTATATATCGGACAGAATTAAAAAATTTATTGAACATATTAAGGCGGGTATAACCTTACAAAACCCTAAATAAGGAGAGACAGTTATGGCGGCGCTTCAATATCTTACGGATACAAACGGCAAAGCAAATGCGGTTGTTATTCCTCTTGACTTATGGAACAGCCTTTTTCCTAAAAAAGAATGTTCGGATAAAAAACTATCTGAAGCAATGGAAAATTACTGTTTAAATAAAGCAATGGATAAAGCTTGCAAAACTCCTTTAATGAGTAAAGAGGAAGCATTAAAATTTTTGGAGACTTAATTTCAAGTGAAAGTATCTTATCGAAAATCATTTGTAAAAGATTTAAAAAAAATAAAAAACCTGCCTGATTATGATAGAATTTTTGATGTTGCCTTTACTGCCATAGTTAATGCGGATAGCATAAGAGAAGTTACGGAAGTGAAATCAATGAAAGGTTATCCTAACCGCTATCGTATTCGTATCGGTAATTATCGTATGGGAGTAGAAATTCATAATAATAACATTGAAGTAATGCGCGTTTTACATAGACGCGAATTTTATCGCTATTTTCCTTAATAATTCAAATAAATTATTTAACATTAGGGGATTCTTTATACAGCCGAAGACTATTTTAGTAAAATAAAGGAGAGTTACAATTGGCTAACATCCCTAATCAAGTCAGACGAATAGTCGAAAAATATATACAATCTTTAAAAGAAAACAATATACCTATAGAACAGGCAATTCTATTCGGCAGCTATTCCGAAACAAGCGATATTGATATTGCCATTGTTTCCGACATATTTGAAGGCGATCGTTTTATTGACAGAGGTAAAATAAGAAAAATCAATTTATCCGTAAGTAAAGATTTGGAAATCTTACCGTATAATCCGCAAGATTTTACCATTGATAACCCTTTTGTAAAAGAAATAATGGAAACAGGCATAAAAATAGTTTAGATTAAAACGGATAAAATTATAAAAGCGCTTCCTCTTGACGATTATAAAATTGAAATAATTACAAGCGGCGGTATTTCCGGCATTTTCGATGTAAAACCATATTTGAACGGCGGCGCTTTTAAGGAACTGCCGACAAATCATATTTTCGCCTTGTTCGTCAGGCTCATCATGGCATTAAATGGACAAAAGAGCAGGATTTTAGCTCCGATACAATTATATATGATATACAAAATACCTCAAAAATACCGAATAGAGATTAACCTATTTTATGGACAACAACAAAACCTGTAAAACATACGATATTACCCGCTATCAAAACAACGTCATAAGCAGAGAAAAGCAAGACTTTGTATTAGAAGAACCGCTTCTTATAACAATAGAAGATACGCCCTATTCAACCCTTATCAGAACCCCCGGAAACGAAACCGAACTTGCCGCGGGTTTATGCCTTTCCGAAGGAATAATACAATCGCATAGCGATATTGCCTCAATAGATTTTTGCATAAATTCCGATAAAAACCGCATAACCGTTAAACTTGCCGATAAAAATAAAAAAGAAATCCGCAAGCGGTTAGAAAAAAAAAGGTTTATTAATCAATTAAGCGGAGAAATATCTTCGGAAAAAATGATAAATGATCTTACACAAAATATTAATATTGCAGACCATAAATTTAACATAACGCCTCAACAGATTAACATAATCCTTGAAAAGTTTTTTAACCGCCAAAAATATTATGCCAAAACCAGAGGAACCCATGCGGTTGCGCTATTTAATTCCCGCCTTAACATAATCTCGCAAGGAGAAGACGTAGGGCGTCATAATGCAATGGACAAAGCAATAGGCTTTTTGCTCATTAACAATAAAATGGCGGATATACGGCTTGCGGCGTTATCTTCTAGAATAAGCTTTGAAATAATACAAAAAACCGCGCAGGCAAAAATTCCAATATTAATAAGCTTATCAAACCCAACTTCAATGGCGGTTGAAATAGCATTAAAACTCAATATGACCATTATAAACATGGACAAAAAAACAGACGGGTTTATAGTTTCTTGCGGAGATAAAAGAGTTAAACAAAACAAAAGATAAAAGCGCTGGGATAAAATAAAATTTCAAGCCGCCCGTAACCGAATTAGCAACATAGCCTTCTTTTAATCCCAAATCATAATTTAAAAATAAAGAAAAGTTATTGCCTTTATAAACTATTAATCCAAGTTCCGCATTATACATTTCCAAAACGCTAATTGGATACGGACGACTCTCGATTACGTTTTCGAAATATCAATTGCGTATGCGCGATTGATAAAAACGTATGCGCTATTATAAATTAATTAACCCTATAATTAATAAGGAGGCAAACATAAGCAAAAGAGCGCTTTGCTTTGTTTATCGGGTTTCGTTTCAATTCTTTTATCCGCCGCCGCTCGTATAGACATTGCATGCCTATTTTGTAATCATATAAATCATGCTATTTTTCTCTCCTTACATCTTTTCTTTTTACTATTGACACGTAAATACAATATAGCTATAAAATAGTTACTTTTTATATAACCTTCTATTAATAAAGGGGAAAAAGATGAGATATGCAGAAACAGGGTTTAATCTGGAAATTGATCTAACCTTAGGAAACATCGAAAGAGTAGCTACGGATCCTGCCGATACCGAACTTTATCTCGGAGGGCTCGGCACAAACGCCAAAATATTATGGGAAAGAGTCCCGCCGGAAGTCAAACCCTTTTCTCCCGATAATCTGTTAATATTTTCCGCCGGGCTTTTATGCGGCACTCCCGCCATAGGCTGCAATAGAACCATAGTTTCTACAATCTCGCCGCAAACCGAATTAATGGCGTTTTCGATGATGGGAGGATTTTGGGCTCCCGAGTTAAAATACGCGGGTTACGATAAAGTTATAGTCCGCGGCAAATCTCCGAAACTTGTTTATTTATGGATAAATAACGACAAGGTTGAAATAAGAGACGCCTCTCATTTAAAAGGCAAAGGCGCAATAGAAACGGCAGGGATAATCAAAAAAGAGTTAGACCAGCCGAAAGCCCAAGTAACGTCCATAGGATTGGCAGGAGAAAACAGAGTGTTTTTTGCATCCGTCGAACAAGGCAAATCAAGCGCAAGCCGAGGCGGAATGGGCGCTGTTATGGGAGATAAAGGTTTAAAGGCAATAGCCGTTCGCGGCACAAAAGATATAAACGTTGCAAAGCCCGCTGAATTTATGGAGCTTTGCGGCGAAGTTCTCGAATATATAAAATGGCGAAATGAAAACCCTATACCCGGAGTAATGCCGATATTAGCGGGACTCGGCTCGCCGCAAGAAATGAAAATACATGATGAAAAATGGCATACCGAAAATTTTATGTGGGGAAACTCGCGCACGAGACGAAAAGGTTTTTGGACGGAAGATATAGCAAACTCATGGACAAAAACAATGAAAGACGCCCAAACAAGGCTTATAAGCTGCTACAACTGCCCGATGAAATGCGGAGCCACCCTTACTCTTCCGGATATGCCTACATACATGATGAAATGCTTTTCCAAACTTACCTATACAATGGCTGCAATGTCCGATTTGGATTTCGGTTTAAAAATCGCTCAAAAGGCTACCGAATACGGAGTTGACGGATTCTCTGCTCCGCAGGTTATGGCGTTCGCCTTGGAACTTTACGAAAACGGCATATTAAAACGGGAAGATTTTCCGGGTATGCCCGAAGATAACGAAGGAAGATTCTACTGGCTTCTTGACGCAATAGTAAAAAGAGAAGGAATAGGGGATATATTAGCGGACGGAACATACTGGGCTGCAAAAAAAATTGGCGCCGGAGCAGAAGAATACGCTCATAACAACATAAAAAAACATGAGCAGCTGCCTCTTAAACTTTCAATGCTAAACCCCATATATTTTCTTATGTATTCTACCGGAGAAAAAATAAATATCACTCAGATCGAAGGGCAGTTTCCGCAAGCGCCCTTCCCGAAAAGAGAACACAGAGAAGCTTTTGTAAAAGACTGGTTTCAAGTTCCGGACGAAAAATTCAAGCAATATTTTTTGGACTGGGAACTGCGCGGAGAAAACTCCATACCATATTATCCGACAGCTGAAATGACCTGCGACATAGTGGATTGGCAGGAAAGAATGCATTACATAGACGACGCTTTGGGAATGTGCGCCGGCTTATCCTCATTTCCGTTAAAACCTCCTTATCATATACACAATTATCCCAAATTCATATCTGCCGGAGCCGGAATCGATATGGACGAAGAAAAACTGACTAATGCCGCAAAAAGATACAGAACGCTGGTAAGAGCCGTAAATGTAAGAAGAGGAATGAGAAGAAAAGACGAAAAGCCGCCTAAAAACCATTGGAAAAAAAGATTTCCGGAACTTGAAACAAAACTGTTAGACGAATATTATAAACTCAAAGGATGGAATAACGACGGCATTCCGACGGAAGAATCCTTAAATGAACTCGGTTTAAATTACGTTAGCGAAGACTTTATAAAAAGAAAAATTTTACCCGATACAAAAAGTCAAAACAATTCAACCGAATAAAACGGAGGACGGAAACCTTGGACAGCGAAAAAAAAAGAAAAACAATAAAAACAATAAAAATAGACGTTGATAAATGCAACGGCTGCAGATCTTGCGAAGTAATATGTTCGGCTTTTCACGCTTTGCCCAAATATAGTTCCAACAATCCGGCAAGAGCGCGTATTAGAGTAATCTGCGATCCTTTGGCGGACATATACGTTCCCGTTTATGCGGGCGAATATACTCCGGCGGAATGCGCGGGCAGAGACAAATACATAATAGACGGAAAAGAATATGAGGAATGCGCTTTTTGCCGAGCATCCTGCCCGTCGAGAGAAGAATTTAAAGAACCGGATTCCGGACTTCCTTTAAAATGCGATATGTGCGAAGGAGAAGACGAACCTTTATGCGTTAAATGGTGCATAACAGACGCCCTTATTTATGAAGAAAAGGAAGAAGAAATCGAAGAAATGCCAGATCAAAACGACTTGGAAATAGGATTAAAAGCGTTAGCGGACAAATACGGATTAGAGCAGGTAATAGATACCGTAACCCGAATCTCCTATAACTCCGTTGCATAATTTCTTATTTTGCTCATTTTATGCGTAGAGATGTTCAAAGTTGTTTGCAAAAACAATGAACAAAAAAATGAAAGAGACGTTGGACGCGACGTCTCTAATTTGCAACTTTGTATCTTTGTATTTTAAAATATAAACAGATAAAAAAGGGATGAAAAAAGCAGGTGGAAAATCTATCCGACTATAAAGAAATATCAGATATGATAAAAGCAAGCGGGGGCGACGCTTTTAAAAGATGCTTTCAATGCGGATTATGCGATATAGTATGCCCGTGGAATAAAGTCCGCTCTTTTAGTATGCGCAAAATAGTCCGGGAAGCGGCGTTCGGTTTTACCGATATAGAAAGCGAAGAGCTATGGCTATGCACCACTTGCGGAAAATGCCCGACGCATTGCCCGAGAGACGTTCAACAAATAGAATCCGGAATAGCGCTGCGAAAAATTGCAACCGAATATGACATATTGCCGGCTTCCGCCGCTCCAATTCGCGGAATAAGCGGAAGTCTTACAGGCGAAGGCAACCCTTTTAACGAAGAACGAAAAAAAAGGGCGGATTGGGCAAAAGAGCTTGGAGTAAAAGAATTTGACGAAGAAACGGAATTGCTATATTTTACGGGCTGCTATTTCAGCTACGACCCCAGATTAAAAAAAGCCGCTATAGCTACGGTTAAAATTCTTAAAAAAGCCGAAGTAAATTTCGGAATACTGGGTCAAAAAGAGAGCTGCTGCGGAGAGAGCATCCGCAAAACAGGCAACGAGCAGTTATTTAAAAAATTGGCGTATCAAAACATCAATACCTTTGTGGAGAATGGCGTAAAAAAAATCCTTGTATCCTCTCCGCATTGTTATCATACATTTAAAAACGAATATCCGGAACTTATGGGAAATTTTGAAGTTATACATATATCCGAATATTTATGGAAACTTCTTGACGGCAAAAAACTTAAACTACAAAAAGAATACAATAAAAAGGTTACATATCATGACCCGTGTTATTTGGGGCGTCATAACGGCATATACAGCCAGCCGAGACAAATTTTAAAACAGATACATGGGCTTGAGTTAATCGAAATGGAAGAAACAATGGAAAACAGCCTTTGCTGCGGAGGCGGAGGGGGCAGAATTTGGATGGAGACTCCAAAAGGGGAAAGATTTTCGGATATCAGATTACAACAAGCAATAAACGCGGGAGCCGAAGTGCTAGTTACAGCCTGCCCATACTGTATCGCCAATTTCGAGGATAGCAAATTAACGGTTAAAGGCGGCGAACAGATAGAAATTAAAGAGCTTGCCGAAATTATTGAACGAGTAATTTAACAGGAGAAATTTCTTAATAAAAATATAAAAAGAAATTTTGTCGAATAACAAAAAAGTTATACGGCGGAGTTTAAATAAAGGCGGATTAAAGTGAATACCAAACAATTGATAGAAGAAAAAATTCAAAAGCTTTGTAAAACCGAAAAAAGCGATTACGCAGACGTAATGGTCGTAGGCGGAGGAATCAGCGGCATACAAGCCTCTTTGGATCTTGCGGACGCTGGCTTTAAGGTTTATCTTGTTGAAAAAAACGCCGCTATAGGCGGCAAAATGGCTCAGTTAGATAAAACCTATCCTACCAACGACTGCTCAATGTGAATACTGGCGCCAAAACTGGTCGAGGTCGGCCGGCATCCTAACATAGAGGTTATAACTTATACTCAAGTTGAAAACATAGAAGGAGAAGCGGGAAATTTTAAAGCAACTTTAATAAAAAAACCAAGATACATTATAGAAGAAAAATGTACTGGCTGCACCGTTTGCGTGGAATACTGCCCTGTTCAATATCCGGATCAATTCAATCGGGAAATATCTGAAAACAAAGCGATCCATATATACTTTGCCCAAGCAATTCCTTTAATTGCATACATAGATGAAAGCTGCCTTTATCTTAAAGAAAAAAAATGTCTTATCTGCGCGGGAGTCTGTAAAAACGACGCCATAGACTTTTATCAAAAGCCGAAAAAAATAGAAATAAAAATAGGAGCCGTTATTTTGTGTCCGGGGTATGAGGCGTTTGATCCTACAATAAAAGGCAGATATGGCTACGGAGAGTTTCAAAATGTAGTTACATCCCTTGACTTTGAAAGAATTTTATGCGCAACGGGACCTTACGAAGGAGAAATACTGCGCGCATCCGATAAAAAACATCCTCGTAAAATAGCATGGATACAGTGCGTAGGTTCAAGAAGAGTAACCCCGGGAGATAACCCGTATTGCTCTGCGGTATGCTGCGCCTACGCTCAAAAGCAGGTAATTTTAACAAAAGAACATGATTCTAATGCAGAATGCGTAATATTCCATAATGACATCCGTTCTTACGGCAAAGATTTTGAAACATACTTCCAAAGAGCCGAAAATCTTCCCGGAGTTAGATTTATAAGAAGCTACCCGTCAATAGACAGACAAGACCCAAAAACCAAAAATATAATTATAAGATATGCCACCTCCGACTCCCAAGTAAAAGAGGAAGAATTTGATATGGTAGTATTATCCGTAGGATTAAACCCGCCGGCAGATCATCTTAAAATAGCCGAAAAATTTCAAATAAAGCTTAATTCTTATGGATTTTGTAAAACAGACCCTTCCAATCCAATGCAGACCACAAGACCGGGAATATTTATAAGCGGCGCGTTTAGCGGACCTTCCGATATTCCGGAATCGGTTTTTGGCGCAAGCGGCGCTGGTTCTCAATGCGGCGAGCTTCTTAATTACAGAAGAGATAAACTTACCAAAGAAAGAATATATCCGCAAGAAATTGACCAATCCGGCGAAGAGCCGAAAATAGGGGTTTTTGTATGCCATTGCGGATCAAACATAGGAAGAGTTGTAGATGTGCCTTCCGCCGTTCAATACGCTTCAACGCTGCCTAATGTTGTTTATGCTTGCGAACAGCTTTTTTCCTGCGCTACAAATTCCGCAAAAGAGATAACAGACGCAATAAAAGAAAAAGGCTTAAACCGCGTAATCATAGCCGCATGCTCTCCGAGAACCCTTGAACCGCTGTTTAGAGATACCTTAAAAGAGGCGGGAATCAATCAATACTTTTGCGAAATGGCTAACATAAGAGAGCATAACTCTTGGGTGCATTCCAAAGAAAAGGAGGAGGCAACCCAAAAAGCAAAAGATATAATTAAAATGGCGGCGGCGCGCGCGGCGCATCTTGAGCCTTTACAAGAAATAGATCTTCCCGTAAATAAAACCGCTTTAATAATAGGCGGCGGAATAGCGGGAATGACATGCGCTCTTTCCATAGCCGAACAAAACCATCCTGTATATCTTATAGAAAAAAATAATGATCTCGGAGGCATTGCAAAAAAGATCCGTTATTTATTAGAAAACTTAGATATTAGCGCCCATTTAAACAACCTTATAAGCAAAGTTTATAAACATCCTTTAATCCGAGTAAGAACAGAGGTTGAAATAACAGGGGCTTACGGTTATGTGGGAAATTTCGAGACGGAAATAAGATACAAAAACCAAACCGAAAAAATAAAACACGGAGCGGCAGTTATCGCTATAGGCGCTCGGGAATATAAACCCAAAGAATACCTTTACGGAAAAGATAAAAGAGTAGTAACAAATCTTCAATTGGAAAATCTGATTGCTCAAAAAGACAACTCCGTAATAAGCGCAAAAAATATCGCCATGATACAGTGCGTAGGCTGCAGGAATGAAGATAGAAACTACTGCAGTAGAATATGCTGCTCCGAATCAATCAAAAACGGACTTAAACTAAAAGAAATAAACCCTGATATCGATATATATATTTTATTTAGAGATATAAGAACTTACGGTTTTAAAGAGGATTATTACAGAGAAGCGGCTGAGAACAATATAAAATTTATCCGCTACAAGCCGGAAGCAAAACCTGAAGTAAAGGCTATAGACGAAAGCGGCAAAACTATTTTAAGAGTTGCCATATACGATTATATATTAGGCAGAAAAATCGCTATAGATGCGGATATAATAAGTTTGGCGGCAGCGGTTCTTCCTCCCGAAGACAACAAAAAAATATCTCTATTATTTAAAGTTCCATTAGGACCCGATAATTTTTTCAAAGAGGCTCATGTAAAATTAAAACCCGTAGAATTCGGAACAGACGGAGTTTATCTTTGCGGAACAGCCCATTACCCGAAACATATATCCGAAACAATCAGTCAGGCTTACGGAGCCGCAGGCAGAGCCTTAACCCTGCTTGCTCGCGACATAGTTACGGTTTCCGGTTCGGTTTGCGAAGTGGAGGAAAAAAAATGTATAGGATGCGAAGCCTGTATATCCGCATGCACATACAACGCTATAGAATTACGCAAAACAAAACAGGGCGGCAAAGCTTTTGTTAATCCTGTTCTTTGCAAAGGAGACGGGCTTTGTAACGCAAAATGTCCTACGGGAGCAATATCTTTAAAACACTTTACGGATAAAGAAATTTTAAGTCAAATAGACGCCGCTGCATAATGGTAAGACAAGAAGAGCGGTTTTTGCTTGTCATTGGAAACATCCATTATTAAATAAATTTAATCACAAAGAAGAATGATTGAATTTTGGCGCATAATAAAATAGTTTGTTCGTTTGCAAGGCGAAAAAAATTTTTAACCGCAGGAATATATGGAGTATTTCGAGGATTAAAAATTTTTTTTCAACGCCGCAAACGGGTAAACTATGAAGTTATGCGCCGAAATTTAAATAAAGGAGATATAAATATAAATGAGCGCTCAAAATAGATTTAAACCGAAAATATTAGGTTTTGTTTGCCATTGGTGAGCTTACGGCGCAGCCGACTTAGCTGGAGTTTCCAGATTACAATATAATACCGAAATCAGACTCATCCGCGTAATGTGTTCCGGAAGAGTCGATCCGGAATTTATAATAAGAGCCTTCTTAAATAAAATAGACGGAGTCTTTATAGGAGGATGCCGTCTTAACGAATGCAACTATACGACGCATGGAAATTATCATGCCCTAAACATAGCCCTTTTATTAAAAAAAATAATGGAATACATAGGGATGAATCCCGAAAGATTAAAAATAGAATTTATGTCTTCCGGCGAAGGCATCCTGTTTGCCGAAATTGTCAATAATTTTACAAAAAAAATAAAAGAGATAGGACCAATCGGCAAAGCTGAAAAAACAGACCAAAAGATACTTGAAAGTAGACTTAAAGAGATTTCAAAGCTTATCCCTTATATTAAAATAGCAAAAAAAGAAAAACTTGAAACCGTTATTAAAGATCCCGCTCAATATAAAGATTTTTTTACTACGGACGAAATAGAACGGTTAATTGATAGCGCCCCTTCATATTACATTGACCCTGATAAATGCCAAGCCTGCAATATCTGCATAAAAAAATGTCCGGTAGATGCAATAGACGGCGGCAAAAATCTAATACACATAATAGATCAGGAAAAATGTATAAAATGCGGAACCTGTATTAAAGCCTGCCCGGAACGCTTTAATGCCGTAAAAGAAATAATAGGCGTTGATGTTCCGGCTTCTATATCCGAAGCCAAAAGGAAGATTATTCGAAAAAGTAAAAAGAAATAAAATAGTAGGTCGGGCGTCGCTTCGCGCAACCTAACCTATGTGGTTATATATTTGACAATAAAATTATTAATATTATTCAAGATATACAGACATGCACAATAACTTGTTAGCGGAAAATTGCGAATGAATAAAAAAATGTCGATAAATCTACAAAAATGTTTTGATAGCTTAACTTGCAATGCTATAGATTTTTTAGAAAAGTCTGTTACCGAGTTAGATAATTCGCCAAAGTATTCAGTCATTCATTTTTGTTCTGCCATAGAACTATTTTTTAAAGCTCGTCTTCTGGTTGAACATTGGTCTTTAATATTTAAAAAGCCTGAGAATGCACAACTTTCAAAATTTAAAGCAGGCGATTTTAATTCAGTCAGTATGGATGAAGCCATCAATAGATTAAAAAATATTTCTGGGGAAAAGATTGAAAATAAAGCGGAACAATGTTTTAAAATTGTTAGAAATCATAGAAACCAACTTATCCATTTTTTTAATGAAAAATATATAGTTAAACCAGACAATGCGACTCTCGACGAAGTTATACCGGAACAGTATGCGGCATGGTTTTATCTTCATTCGCTACTTATCAGTAAATGGCAACCGATTTTTAAAGATTACTTAGAGAAAATTGAAAAACTTAATCATTTAATGCAGCGCCACAAAAAATATTTAAGCGCAAAACACGAAGAAATGAAACCTGCTATTTTAAATGATAAAACGAATGGCATTCAATATGAAAAATGCTATTTCTGTAATTTTGATGCCGCAAAGGTAGATGGTAGTTATGATCCATTGTTTTCTTGCACATGCCGTATATGTAATATGCGCAGCAATTTTTTAGTTATAGCTTGTCCGAAATGTGAGACAGACATTAAAGTTGAAGATTTAGGGCTCGGCGAGTGTCAAAAGTGTGGGTTTGTTTCAGATATTAATTTTCTTCTTCAAGAATTAGCTCCTGATGAAGATCCTAAAGAAGAGTCTTTAAGAGCTTATTGTAGCAACTGTGAATATTCAGCCGAGCCTACTGCTATACCATTTGGTGATTCCTATTTATGTCTTAATTGTTTAGAATTGCTTGACGAACATGGTCATTGCGGATACTGCAATGACCTGATAGCTGGATCTGGATATAACTTGGAAAGCTCATATTGTTGTGGGTGTGTTATGTGTGAGGGTAGTTTAGCTCAGGATCGGAGTTGATAGCAAACCTTTTGCAGCGGAACATAAAATATATAATGCGCTTTTAGAGTAAAAAAGCGGGGCTGTTTGCTTGTAATATCAAAAATCTGATAAATCGGAGAAAAAAAAGAATGAACTTCAAAAGCGCCACATGCTTTAGCCGAACAGGCGAACCGCTTACGGAATACAATTTTGAACAGAATGCGCGGGAGGGAGCGGATTATGCCAACATTGAATACGGAAATAATCTTATCCCCTATAGATGCCATACCTGCGGATTATGGCATTTATCCCCCAAAAACAGACAAACCCCCAGCATAGAATGCGGGATTTGCAGAAAAGCCCTTTATAAAACAAAAAAAGATGCGGAAAAAAGAGCGGTAATATTAAAAAAAGAAGAAGGAGAGCGGCTTAGAGTTTACAGATGCCCCTATAATGACGGATGGCATCTTACAAAGCTTACCCGTTGATATTTTTGATTTAGCGCTGCAAAGAAAGGCGGCTTTTGAAGGAATTCCTTATCAAACCTTAATTGGCAGTATTCTTCATAAGTATGCGGGCGGTTTTTTAGAAGAGGCGGTTTAGGCTAACCTGCGCATTTGTTAATAAAAGGCGGGCTGGCATAAGTATTATATTTAAAGGTTTTGCCGAAGCTTTTTATCTCTACCGCTCCGTTAATATCCGTTCTTAAAATTTTATATCCTCTTTTTTTATAATTATTAATAACCGGAGTATGAGGCAAACCGTATCTATTATTAAAACCTGCGGATATTACGACAAGCGCGGGAGATGCCGCATTCAACAAGATATCCGAAGAGGATGTTTTGCTGCCGTGATGAGGCGCAAGCATTATTTGACTTTTAAGTTTTGATCCGGCTGTTTTTACAAGCTCCTTTTCCGCTTTTTTTCTAATATCTCCGGTAAAAAGAAATGAGAAATTGCCGTATTTTACTTTTAAAACCAACGAATTATTATTTGTATCCCGCCATAACTGCTTTTGTTTAAGTTCGGCAAAATTTTTAACCGGATAAAGTATATCTAACTTAACGCCGTTCATGGCATTACTGCCGTGAAGTTTTTGAAAATTAATATTTTTAATATTATTATTTTGGACGGCGTTTACAAAAGATTTATAACCTTTTGTATCTTTCGCTTCGTTGTTGCTCCACAAGTTTTTTACAAAAAAGTTTTCAGCTATATAGGTTAATCCGTTCATATGATCCGAATCCGGATGAGTTAATACTATTGTTTCAATTGTTCTTATCTTTTTTTTCCATAAAAAGGGGGCTACAATAGATTTGCCTGCGTCAAAGTCGGATTTGTCCGAAAAGCCTCCTCCGTCTATTAACATACATTCCCCTTTTGGAAGTTCTATAAGAGCCGAGTTTCCCTGCCCTACGTCTATAACGGTAATTCTTAACTCTTGGCTTAAAAATCTCTCTTTTATCCAATATGCGCTGTCCGCGCATAAAATAAGCGCCGCAAATAAAGCCGTATTTTTGGCAAAGTTTGATTTTTTAATATTAAGCAACGAAATTATAAGTATATAAAAAGATAATATTTCTATTATGTTAGGAGTAATTGTTTTAACCGATACATAAGGTATGGATGAAACTAATTTTATAAATTCTATTGCGCCGGATAAAACTGTTGCCGATATTTTTAAAAGAAAAAAGGATATATTTAAGCTTAAAGGATATATAAACACCGCAGTTAGCCCTATAGGAACTACTATAAAACCTATAATAGGAATAATTATAAAATTGGTAAAAGGTCCTATTACGCAAAGCGTATTAAAATTGTATAGTATAATAGGCAGCGTTCCTATCGTTGCAAAAACCGATATGAGAAAAAATATAAGGATTCTATTTTTATCTTTTACGCCGGTTTTTTTAAGTCCGTAAGATATTGCAAAAACTGCGGTAAAAGAGAGTGTAAAAGATACGGAAAAAAGAGACGCCGGCTCAATTATTAAAATTATTATGCCGGATACGGCAAGGCTGTTTAAGGTATCCGGCTCCTCTTCAAATATAAAAGAGTATAAAAATACCGCAGTCATAATAACGGCTCGTTGAGTGGAAGGAGACATTCCCGCAAAAAAGCCGTATATAAGCGCTATTATTACGGTAAGAAAAGCCGAAATTTTTTTAACCGTTCCTTTTTCCGTAAAACTTTTAAATAATGAGAATAGTTTTGTAAAAATAAAAAAGAATATAAATACGGCTATTCCTATATGCAGACCGGATATTGCCAGAATATGACTTGTGCCGGAATTGTTAAAAGCCTCCCTTATCTCTTTGGGTATTTCATCTCTTTTTCCAGTTAAAAGCGCTTTTAATACCTTTTTTTCTTCTTTATACGGCAGTTTTTCTATTAAGTTGCAAAAGTTTTCTCTTAATTTCAAGATAGAATATTTTGATTCTTCTTCGGCTTTTTTTTTAATAATTTTAAGCCTGTTTTTATATACAAACGATCTTGCGTAAATTTTTTTAAAAGCCAAGTACCTTTCGTAATCAAATCTGCCGGGGTTATAAAAATTTCTTATAGATCTGATTTTCGCGTTAAATTCTATTAAATCGCCCTGATATATTTTTTTTTCTTTTTCGGTTATCCAAGTAACAATAATTTTTCCTGATGCGGGGATTTTTTTATTATTTTTTTCAATAAAATTGACCGAAATCTCAAATTTGCATTTTTTTTTTATATATGACGGCTCCGAAGATACTACTCCTACAATAGTCTGCTTTTGTTTAAAATTAGTATAATAATAAATATGATTTTTCGGCAGAATAGGGGAGACAAAAGGCTGAATAAGAAGGTAGCCCGATAGTGTAGCAATAGCAATTAATAATATAAAACCGTTGCATAATTTTTTGTTATACAACGGTTTTATAAAGTTGTTAATTATAACGGAGTATATTAAAATAGAAGATAGACAAATTAAAGTGGAATTTTTATAACCGCAAAATTTTTCTCCTACAAGAATGCCAAATATAATTCCTGCAAAAATAATAACGGCAGGTCTGCCTTTTATTTCATCCATTTTATTTATTTTAAACGGAGATTCTTTTTATATCAGCCCCCAAAGCCGAAAATTTTGCCTCTATATTTTCATAGCCTCTGTCCAGATGATAGATTCTGTTTATTTCGGTTACGCCTTTTGCCGCAAGCCCCGCAAGAACCAAAGACGCGCTTGCGCGTAAATCGCTTGCCATAACAGGCGCGCCTGATAAAAACTTAACTCCTTTTACCATAGCCTTATTGCCGGAAACTTTAATATCTGCTCCCATACGATTCAATTCGCTTACATGAATAAGTCTGTTTTCAAACACAGATTCTTCAATCATACTTACTCCGTTTCCAAAACACATAAGAACCATAAACTGAGCCTGCATATCTGTAGGAAAACCCGGATAAGGAAGAGTTTTTATATCTGCGCTTTTTATCTCTTTATTTCCTATCGCTCTTATATTATTATTTTTCACTATAATATCTGCTCCGGCTTCTTTCAATTTATTTATAACCGCTTCCAAATGTTTTGGAGCGCATCCTTTGATAAGAATATCTCCGTTTGTAAGAGCTGCCGCTATTATGAAGGTTCCGACTTCGATTCTGTCCGGCATAATCGCAACCTCTGCAGGTTTTAATTCTTTTACTCCTATAATCTCTATTGTCGGGGTTCCGGCTCCTTTTATTTTTGCGCCCATTTTATTTAAAACATCTGCCAGTTCTATTACTTCAGGTTCTTTTGCGCAGTTTTTAAGCACGGTTGTTCCTTTTGCCAAGCTTGCAGCCATCATAAGATTTTCCGCGCCGGTAACGGTAGGAAAATCAAAATATATGTCCGCTCCTTTCAGTTGACTGCAAAAGGCTTTTATATAACCGTTTTTAATTTCAATCTTCGCTCCAAGCGCCGCCAAACCTTTTAAATGCAGATCTACAGGTCTTGCTCCTATAGCGCAGCCCCCTGGAAAAGACACTTCCGCTTTTTTCAAACGCGCCAAAAGAGGTCCTAATACCAGAATCGAGGCTCTCATTTTACGTACAAGTTCGTAAGAGGTTTTATGATTATTAAAATTTTCAGAATTTATAGACAGGCTTCCAGCGCCGGTTTTAACTACCTTTGCTCCGAGGTTTTCCAAAAGAAAATTTACGCTTTTAATGTCGTTAAGAGCCGGAACATTATTATATTTGCATGTTCCGTCCGTTAAAAGAGAGGATATAAGTATAGGCAGCGCTGCATTTTTTGCGCCGCTTATTTTTACCTCTCCTTTTAAAGATTTTCCGCCTTTTATTATTATTTTATCCATAAGCCTTTATATTTCCTGTTTCAATATCGGCGACTAACCAATTAAGCCATTCGGCTTTCCTGTTTTGTAGCTTGTTTCTATCCTGGCGTCCCGATTTTTATTATTAGATTGCGCTTATTTGATTGCTTTTTTTATGTCTGCTTGCAAAAGATTCTTTTAATTTCAATTTTGTCCGAATCTTATTCTACAAATTATCAATATAAGCGCTTTTGTTGATAATAATAGAATTTTTTATGTTAACAACCTGATGCTTTATAAAAAATTGAAATATTATACAACGTTTTTTAATATATATTTTTCGTCATAGGAGACATTAAACTTTTCCAATAATTTTAAATATTCTTCTTGAAAGGTTTTCTTTTTATGATGTTGTTCTTGATTCATAATATATTTTACTACGTTATTAATTTGAGAATGGGAATATAAGAAACAGCCGTAACCTTTCTGCCAATAAAAACAACCTATTGTAAGTTTTTTTTTATTTATCCAGCCTGACGAACCTCCTTTTATATCTTGTAATAAATCGGGAATTAGTTGATGAGGCTTATATTATATAAAAATATGAATATGATCGGGCATGCCATTTATAGCGATTAATTTATATTTATTATTCTGGATAATACCTGTGATATATTTATATAATTCATCTTTCCATGTTGATTTAATAAGGGACGCTCTGTCTTTAACCGCAAAAACGCAAAAGTCCCGTAGGGACGAAATGTTTTGCGGGTAACCTGAAATTTTATTAGAAATATTCGGTTGAAACCTGCCTATAAAATTTTCTGTTTAATACTTTACGGTAATATTAAAGCGCTTCTTATACCTTATCAGTATAAAAAAATATGATACGGTATTAAATGGAAAAATAAAAGTTTTTGGAAAAAAGGCGGGATATAGCCAATATTTCCATTTTTTTTATTATAATATAAAAATAGATGTACAAAACAGCTATCTATTAACAACTGTTAGACATATGAGATCGCTATATTTATGACAAAATTCGACAATTATATTATTAATAATCATACGTTTTACAAAGAAATATATCCAAATATTTGGCTCATGGATAATCACAAATGGGCTTTTTGGGCATGGATTAGCTATATTGATCAGATGAAAATCAGCTCGCCATTGAGCCTATATCATGTTGATTATCATTGGGATGCTATAAATGATTTTCAATGTGAAAAATCATTATCTAAAATATCGCAGCTTGAATTAACTGATTTATTTAACATGGTAAGGGACAACTATGTCTCACAGGATGGTTTTATAGCTCCTGCAATAATCAAGGGAATATTTGATGAGGTTCACTTCTATTGTAGCCAAGAAGATACTGAAATAGCTTTTTTACCTGACTTTTTAGAAAGTTACAATACAAAGCAATATGTTCGCCAGAAAATCGAAGATATGTGTGCTGTAAAAAAGTCAAAACAATATGCTTTTGACTTAGATATTGATATATTTAATAACAGCGTTATGTATTTAGAATCAGAACTTTGGCCTCAAGAAAAACGAGATCATTTTTTTCAAAAATGTAGTGGTTTAATCCAAAATGCTTCAATAATCACTATTGCAATGTCATTTGGCTACTCTGGAACTAATAACGATACAAAATATTTAGCAAAGTATGTGATAAAAAAAATAATTGAAATAAGAAAATTATCTAATTTTGCATACCAATCACATGCGCTCGAACGGTAAGAAGCGCCGTTTGTTCTTCTCGCTATTTTTAACTGTCTGTGATTTACGGCGTTATATTGATCAAAGGAAGTAAATAAATGAAAGTTATAAAATCCATATTTTTTTTATCCAATGATGTGGTTAAGAAAACCTTTTCTATTACTCGGAAAGCTGCTTGGCGGTTTGATGTTTATTATAGCGCTTATATCCTTGTTTTTTGATTATGGGATAGAAACTATTATATATGCAGGGTTTAGCTTTTTCTTTTTCCTGACGAATCATTTTTATGATCGCATTTTGCTATGGCTCAACCCCGAAAAAACCGATTTATATCTGTTCCAGTAAACATAAAAAGTTGTTTGAGAGGAATGCCCGCTTTACTCGCGCTCACGTTCTACGTTTTCATTATTTTTAAAGACAAGCAAAAAAACGCTTTGCCGTTTTTTCTGCATCTTCAACCAATCCGCCCAAAGCTTTTTGCAAAAAATATGCTTAAAAACTTGACTTATATTACGCCTGATATTATCAACGAAAGTCGATTGCAGCTTTGTAAAAAATATAAATAACTGCAGTTTTGTATATTAAAAATGAATAACGAAGAAATATATAGCAATTTAATAAATATAGCCGAACAGATTGGAATTAAGGTAAAGGAGAAAAATTTAAAAACAGCCGGCATACGGGTAAAAAGCGGTTTATGTAAAATAAAAGGAGAATATATCTTTATAATGGACAAACATAAAAAGCTGAAAAATAAAATAGATGTTTTATCTGCTTATATGGCGGATGTAGATCTGGAAAATATATATATAATGCCTGCGGTAAGGAGACTTTTTGAAAAATTTAATAATAGATAATATAGACAGCTGGAAAATAAAAAAAAAAGAGAAATTAATAATAGCTGGACCATGCAGCGCGGAATCTTACGAGCAGGTTATGGAAACTGCCGAAGAGCTTTCAAAATTTAACGTCAATGTATTAAGAGCCGGAATATGGAAACCCCGCACAAGACCTAATTCATTTGAAGGAGTAGGCGAAGCCGGTTTGGGCTGGCTTAAAGAAGCGGGAAAAAGGTTTAATTTACCTGTTACGGTAGAGGTTGCAAACAGCGGTCATATAAAAGAGGCGCTTGATAATGAAATAGATATTTTATGGATAGGAGCAAGAACAACAGTGAATCCTTTTACTGTTCAAGAGATTGCAGATTCTTTAAAAGGAATAGATATTCCTGTAATGATTAAAAATCCTGTAAACCCGGATATTGATTTATGGATAGGAGCAATAGAAAGGCTTAATAGGGCAGGAATTACAAAAATAGCGGCTATTCACAGAGGATTTTCTTCATTTAAACAATACGAATACAGAAACGTACCGGAATGGGAATTGGTGGTAGAACTTAGAAGAAGAATTCCCCAGATTCCTATTATATGCGATCCGAGCCATATATGCGGAAACCGAGAATTACTTTCATCCGTTTCTCAAATCGCAATGGATCTTTTATATGACGGCTTAATGATAGAATCTCATATAAACCCGGATGTAGCTTTAAGCGATTCTGCCCAGCAGCTGCGCCCCAAAGATCTTAAAACCCTTTTAGATAACTTACAGTTTAAAAAAGAATATATAAATGATAAAAAATTCTATCTTGAGATAGAAAATGTAAGAGAAGAAATAGATAAAGTAGATTACAAAATAATAGATCTTCTTGCTAAAAGAAGAGAACTTTCTGAAACTATAGGTAAAAAGAAAAAGTTAAAAAAGGTTTCGATATTTCAGCCTGAAAGATGGAATGCAATAGCGGAAAGCAGAATATCCGCCGGAAAAAAATATAATCTTTCGGAGGAATTTATGTTAAAGCTGTTTAGCAAAATACATCAGGAATCTATAGGCATTCAAAGAAAATAATAAAAAAAACAAGGCGAACTATTTTGGATATTCTTAATTTCTCATCCGGAATAAAGAAATGTTTCAGCGAATTTTTTATTTATACACAAAGGCGAAAAGCGGATCTTTTGGAGAGTTTAATAGGAATTCCGTTAAATTGAAGAAATTAGGCGTTCAAAAATTCGGCGGCATGCGCCAATTCATTTAAATCTATAGGCTCTCTTACGGCTTTGCCTATAGATTTAAGCAGAATGAAATCTATTTTATTTCCGGCTCGTTTTTTATCCCTTTTTAAAGAATCTATTGCCTGCTCCATATCAAACTTAATCGATTTATCCGGCGCAAGATTTAAATTTATAAGCAGATTTTTTATCCTGTAAAAATCAGATTCGGATAACAAGCCTTTTTTTACAGAGATAAGAGCAGATATTATCATACCTATGCTTATCGCTTCTCCGTGTCTTATATTATATATTAATTCTATGGCATGACCGAACGTATGCCCGAAATTAAGAAGTTTCCGCTCTCCCGTTTCTTTTGCGTCCGCATTTACAATATTTGCTTTTATAAGAACAGATTCGTAAATAATATGCTCTATAACATCGGGATCAAGATTTATGGCTTTTTTATAATTTTTTTCTATAAAGGCAAATAAAGACTCATCTTTTATAGCTCCGGCTTTAACCGCCTCCGCAAGCCCGCATAAAACCTCTTTTTTCGGTAACGTCTTCAAAAAATAAGAATCGCAAATAACAAACTCCGGCTGATTAATATTTCCTATTATGTTTTTATAGCCGCTAAAATCAACGCCGTTTTTTCCGCCGACTGCCGCGTCAATTTGAGCCAGCAGGGTGGTGGGTATAAATCCGAATTTAACGCCTCTTGCAAAAGTAGATGCCGCAAATCCGGCAATGTCTGTTATAACCCCTCCGCCTATACATAGAATAAAGGATGAACGATCTACATCCAACTCTATAAATTTATTATAAATATATTGTATCGTATCAAGATTTTTATTTGCTTCTCCGCTTTTAATTTCAATAATATCGGCAGACGGAAAGATATCTTCATAATATCTTTTTACGTTAGAATCGGTTATAATAATTCTTTTTTCCGCACAGATATATTTATCGGCGTTTTTTATCTTCTCGTTTATAAATATAGCCGAATCTCCTGCGGAACTTTTTATTTTAATCTGTTTCATTTTACTTATATAATTTTATTTTAATCATTTTATTTTAATCATTTTATTTTTAATTTAAATTTACGGCTTGCAAATTTTGCATGCTCTATATCCGACATTTATTGCTTCTTTTTTAATTTTACAAATAAAATATATTATATAATATCAAATCTTTTCCGCAAGATATTTTATAATAGAAAAAATATAGGTTTGATTTTTTTCTTGAATATAAAAACAAAAAGGTGGTAACAAGTAAAATTATTTTTTTTTATTATAATTCATCTGTATTTTTATCAGACGGGATGATTATTATGTTTTATCTCGTCTTTTTTAACGGCTCTATTGAAATAACAAGGAGTGAAATATGCAAAAAATATCTGCAAAACATTATTATATAATACCGCTGCTTATCATTTTTTTAATATCTTCAATCGGATATGCCGAAACCTTAATTCCGAAATCTTCTATAATAAGGCAGCAATGCGGAGCTTGTCATAAAGCGAGTGCAAACGGAACTATTGAAGTTATAGAGGAAACAAGAAAAACTCCGGAAGAATGGAAGGTTGTTATAACTAGAATGATGAGGTTAAACAGCGCTCCGGTAACAGAGAGCGGTTTTTATCCTCTTGTTAAAGAATTAAGTAAATACTTATGCTTATCTCCTGCGGAGATGGCAAAAATCAGCTATATAAACAGCGACGAAAACAGCCAGTATAGAGAAATACCTTTAAATCAAGAAGAAAAAAGAATCTATACCGCATGCGTCAGATGCCACACCTACGGGAAAATAGCCTCCCACAGAATGACCTTATCTCAGTGGAAAGAAAACAGAAATTTGCATCTTGGATATTATCCTACTACGGTTCCTCAAATGCGGGAGATGGATTGGCCCAAAGAGTCCGATCAATTAACCGAACCGCTTTCAAAACTGTTTCCCTTTAATTCGGAAGAATGGAAAACATGGTTAAAAAATAGAAAAGAGCAAGACCTTACAGGAGAATGGAAAATAACCGGTTATCAGCCCGGAATAGGATATTACGAAGGAATGTATACCTTTAAACCGAATTCTGCAAAAGGAGAGGATGAATATCTTATTGCAAAACAGGTTAAATACGAAAACGGAATTACGCTTAAAATCGAAGGCGAGGCTGTTCTTTACGGCGAATATCATATTAGATACTCGCTTGCTCCGTCTGCATTTACAGGAAGAATAGAAGGGGTTTTTGATTTAAATGATAGAAATAACGAATTTAAGGGAAAATGGTGGACAGTTATTCAGGATACAAACAGCTACGGAGATGAAAAGTTTGTAAAAATTACAGACAAATTAAATGTTATTGCTCATTATCCGCAGGCGTTAAAAAACAGCGCTGATTTAATTCAAAATTTAACGTTAATAGGAAGCGGTTTTCCGAAAAATATAAAAGCCGGCGATATTACATTTTCGGATGCAAATGTTAAAATAAAAAAACTTGCAAGAATAGACGATACAAAATTAGTCTGCGAACTTAGGTTAAACAATAAAACTGCAACGGGAAAAAGAATATTAACCCTTAAAGTAAAAGATGCCCAATATAACGAGGGAATTACGGTTTTTAATAAAATAGACGGCATTGAAATTTTTCCTGCAATAGGCAGAGCAAGAGTAAGCAGCGGAGCTGCTTATCCTCCGCACGGAGTTCAATTTGTAGCGCGAGCAATCAATTTCGGCAAAGACGGAAAGCCTAATACGGCAGATGATCTTATTTTGGAACCTGTAGATGTAAAATGGTCTCTTGAAGAGGTTGTAACAAGAGAAAACGACGATGATTTAAAATATCTTAAGGCTCCGATTACAAACGGATTATATACGCCTGTAACCACTTACGGACCAATAGAAGAACGAACCCAGCGCAGAGAAGGAGTAGGGCTTATAGGGGTTAGCGCTCTATATGAAAAATTTAAAGCAAAGGCGAGATTGGCGGTTACGGTTCCTGATTTTATACCCCATATAAAATAAAAACCCATTATTGATGAAGTAATATTAAACACAAACAAGAATAATTATAAAGGAGATATTTAAGTTTGTTTCCTCATGGATAATAGCCGCTACGCAAAAAAACTTTGAACATTCCTTAAACTTTGAGTTTTTTTGCCATGTCATTTCGACAAGCGAAGCGAGGAGAAATCTTGTAATTATTCGAACTGTGATTTGTATAAAATTCGGCGGACATTTTTTATCAAGAAAATATTATGATAACATACAAACAAGCAGATCATATAATTTTTAAAGAATCGGATCATATTTTTATTTTTTTGGTATCCGAAAGCGCTATTTTCGAGATAGAGCCGAAAATCGAAAAAACTATAAAGCTTTTTAATAAATCCGAACAATCTAATAAAAAAGAGATTCTTAAAAAAATAAAGGATGCCGGCATTAAAAATTATCAAGAAATTGCAGATACTCTTATAAAGCGCAGGATATTAACGCCTTTGATAGAAAAAAAAAATATATCCTGCGTTTATAATAAAATCCCTTTAAAAACGCTTGTTTTCAATATAACGGACAGATGTAATCTTAGCTGCCTTTATTGTTATCATAATAAGGATAATAAAATAGAAAAAACCGATAGTATGACTTTTGCTACGGCAGAAAAAGCGGTTGATTTTCTGTTTGATAATTCCGACGCCAATAAAAAGGTTACGATTGTTTTTTTCGGAGGCGAGCCTGTTATAAATTTTGATCTAATAACCTTTATAACCGGCTATGCTCAAAAAAAAGCGAAAAAGCTTCAAAAAAAAGCGGAATTTGCAATTACTACAAACGGAACCCTTTTAACCGAAAAGGTTATTGATTTTTTTTATCAAAATAAAATAGGAGTTACCGTAAGCATAGACGGTCCCCAAGAAATTCATGACAAATTCAGACAATTTGCAGACGGAGGCTCTTCATATAAGGCAATACTTCCAAAGATAAAAAATCTTATCAATAAATTTCAAACAAAAGGCGGAAAGCCTGTTGTGGCAAGAGTAACCGTAGCAAAGAATGCGGCGCATCTGCCCCAGACTTTAGAACATCTGTTAAAACTCGGTTTTGCGGAAGCAGGCTTTGGACCAGTAACTACAGATAATCCGGCTTATCAGCTTAATACCGACGAAATGAAAATAATGCTTAATAAATTCAAAGAGCTTTCGGATAAATTTTTACGGTATGCCGATGAGGATAAATTTTACGGCTTTACCAATATTATAGATCTTCTTGTTTTGCTTCATCAAGGCGAAGTAAAAAATTATCCATGCGGAGCCGGGTTAGGGCTTTTTGCGGTATCTGCAGAGGAAAAACTTTATCTTTGTCAGCGTCTTATAGGAAACAAAGCCTTTTGCATGGGAAATTTATCAGACGGCTTTGATACGGAGGCGGTTAAAAAATTCAGAAAAAAAGCGGAACTAAACGCAAAACCGGAGTGCGGATTATGCGAAGTAAGATATATCTGCGCAGGCGGATGTTATCATGAAGCTTTAATTCGGGAAAAAAAGCTTACAAAAGCTAATCTGCATTATTGCGAATGGATTAAAGAATGGATTAAATACGGTCTTAAAATATACGGGAAACTTATTTTAAAAAATCCGGATTATCTAAATAAGCTTTCAATGTTAAGAGGGCATTCTCCTGTAACCGGACATATTATATAAACCGCATATTTTTAAGTTGATTGTATTTGCTTTGCTTCTTGTTTTCTGTAGAGACGTTGCATGCAACGTCTCTACTTTGTTGCTTTGCAATTTAATTATAATCAGAGGAAAGATTCATGTCTAAAAAGATTTAAACGCACAAAAGGATGATTATCCAAAATAATAAAAGGATTTCTCGCTTCGCTCGACAAGACAGGAAGCAATTTTTTTTACCGTGTCGTTTTGACGAGCAAAGCGAGGAGAAATCTCATAATAATTATAAGAAAGGCGGATAATAATGACAGATAAAAAAAATAAAATAAAAGGAGTAAAAGCGTTAAATAAAAGCGCCAAACAGATCGAAAAAACCGAAGAAGAGGTATTCGGTATGGCAGATGAAGATATTATTACAAGCATGCCTATAGGTTGCACTACCATTTTTGATACGGGATGGGAAACAAATCCAAGATCTACAACTCCTATAGGAAACTGCGTTTCAAGCGCCAGAGATTTTACCAGCTGTTCCGGTCCATGCTGGTGGCCCGCTCAAACCCCGGATAATATTACCAACTTTCCGGATTTTCAAAATCAATGCAGGGCTATTGAAAAAGATTGGAGAAATTTAAATTTTGTAATTAAAAAATAGAGGCGGACTAAAGGAGGACTAATATGAAATTCAAATTATATAAAATACTATTTTCAGCTATTATATTCTGCTTTATTGTATCGCATGCGTCGATAGCAAAAGATTATATCTATGCGCCTGTAAGCAATGCGTTACATGTTATAGATTGCGATACGGATACTATAGTCAAAACCGTTAATTACAACGATTACATTACAGGAGCGGCTTTTTCGCCGAATAAAAAAAGATATTATTTAAACGCTTTTCATTCCATATATGCAATAAATACGGCTACAAACGAGCTTACGGATACTTATAAATTCTCGTCCGAATTAAGCAAAGTGGATATACTCGGTTTTACCGTATCTGCAGACAGCAAAAAATTCTATTTAAGCTGCTCTATTACTAAAAAAAAGCAAAATATCCCAAAATTAAACGTTTTGTCTCCTCAATTGGTAGTATATGACATAGCGGATAAAAAAGTGGTAAAAAATTATCAAATACCTTACGGGGTTATGACTGTTATTGCTCTTAAAGACAATAAAAGCGTAATTTTGGGAGGGCTGGATTTTTATAAGCTTGATCTTGAAAGCGGAAAAATCGAAAAATATTTCGGGCTGTTAAATCCCGGAAAAGATAAAGAGGTAAAAAACGCTCTTGCAATATGGAACAGCTTAACTCCTGGGGATCACGGAATTTTTAACGTTCCGTATTATACCGCATCCGGCATGGGTTATCTGCTTATAGATACAAAAGACGGCAAACTAAGCGAAGTTAAAGGCAAAGATGTTTTTTTTGAATATTCGGCGGTTATATCCCCCGATAAAAAATATCTTTACGGGGCTATGGACGAATTAATAAAAGTTGATTTAAAAACAGGCGAAACCGTCAAAATGGTTCCCCTTGAAAGAGGAACCAATTATGCGATAAGCTTAACTTCAGACGGCAAAAAAATATATGTAGGACCTGCGGGAAACGATATAAGCGTATATGACTCCAAAACATTAAAACTTCTTGGAGTTATTACTCTTGAAGCGGACGGATTAGTGGCTCACCGCCTTACTTTATAAAAGATAATTAATTTTATTTATTCGTAGATAAGAAATATTATGAAAAAAAAAAGTAATAAGAAAACAGGATTAAAAGTTTGTATAATAATTATAGGTTTATTTTTTTTAGTTTTGGGTTTTCATGAAGTTTCAATAAGATATTTTCAGGATAAAACATGCGTAGTATGTCATGAAATGCAAAAACCTATAGAAAACTGGAAAAAATCGGAAACCGCTTTAAATCATAACAATTGTGCCGGATGCCATTATACAAATGACCTTTCAGGATGGCTTGCAATGAATAAATCGGCGGTTAGACAGTTGATTGAGCATTTTAAACGGGATCCGGAAGAGCCGATCAAACTGCCGGAAGAGCCCTTATTTCTTGATACGGAGAAAGAGCCGGGTTATTGGAGTTTGGTTCCGAACAGCCGTTGTTTTCAATGTAAAACCGCTAAAAATCATAAACAGATAGAACAAGCGTCCGTGCATGGCAAATTAATAAAAAATATTACAAACCAGCCGTGTAAAGACTGCCATAATCATGAAATAAGAGAAGGGCAGAAGTTTTTTGAAAAAGTTTTGCCGAAACAGGCTCCCGACGAGCGGCAAAATTAAAATGGAGATTGCTTTTCATCTCAAAAAATTTAAGCAAATAAAAAACCCGAAATTTTTTTTTAAGCATATAAAAAAGTTTTACGGCGAAAAAATCAAGTCTCTTTATAATAATTATGACGCATTTTTTCAATATGAGGGCGGAATTTATATAGGAAATGAATTCTGCCTTCATCTTCTTCCTACGGCTGACGAATTAAAAAAAATAGAGGATAAAAATACAAAAATTACCCTATTGACTCCTCCGCTTACAAATAAAGGTTTAAAAAAATGCGCTTATTTGCTTGATCATCTTATAAAATTTAATAAACCCCAAGTAGTTGTAAACGATTGGGGAATTTTGCTTTTTATAAAAAAAAACTATCCGAAATTAAAAATTTCGGCAGGCAGGCTTTTAAATAAAGCTTTTAAAGACCCCCGTTTATCCGAAACCCAAAAAGATAAATTTTTTACCTCTTCAACCTTTGACAATCCGAATTTTTGTAAATTAATAAAAAGCCTCGGCATATCCGGGCTGGAACAAGACATACTTCCATACCAAAATATTTCCGAATTTCATATAAAAGAGGATACGCTGCAAAGTTTTTATTTTCCTTTCGGATACATAACAACAGGAAGGGTATGTTTAACCGCTTTGCTGCAAAAAAATAAAGCGAATGCTCTTGCTATTGCAGATAAATGCGCCAAGCCGTGTAGCAGCCGATTATTAGAATTAAAAAACGATTCTTTTTTATTTTCTGTTTTTCAAAAAGGAAATACCGTTTTTTATCTTTATCCGGCTTCAATGCTTGAAGCTTTTGTTGAAAAAGCAAAAAATAAAAATATTCGTATGGTGTATCAGGGAGATATATTTTAAAATGAAGGTTACCGCTCCGATAAGTTCGATAAAAGAGATTGAAATGCTTATAGAACTCGGCGCAGATGAGCTTTATTGCGGTTTTAATACAGATACTTGGCAAAAAAAATTCGGCGTCTGCAAAATAAACCGCAGAGAGCCCAAAGGCGCCTGCATCAATTCCGAATTGGAACTTTTATGTATAGTTAAAACCGCTCATAAAAATAATATATTAGTATCTGTAGCATTTAATTCCCCGTTTTATACCGCCGAGGGAATTTCATACCTTTTAACTCTTATCGAAAAACTTATAAAAGAGATTTCTATAGATTCCGTTATAATAAGCGATATTAATTTGCTTATTGCTCTATTTAAAAAAAAAATTCCGATCAATATACATATCAGTAGTTTGGGAAACTGTTTTAATTCCGAAACAGCCGCTTTTTATAAAGAATTTGGGGTAAAAAGAATAATATTGCCGCGGCAGCTTAATTTTTACGAAATAAAAGAGATTGTTAAAAATACAGACAAAAAAATCGAATTTGAAGTATTTGCCCTAAATGACGGCTGCTATTATGAAGAAGGTTTTTGTTTAACCTCTCATACTCCCGAAGCTTTTTGCATGACCGAATATCAACTTGAAAACAGCGAATTTGCAAAAAAAAAAACCGAAGAAAGAAAATTAAAAAACCTTAAAAAAGAGCTTAATTCTTATTTATGGCACCAAAACAACTGCGGTTCTTCATATCAGAAAAACGGATTTCCAAACGGGCCATGTTCTTGCTGCCTGTTCGGAAATTTTAAAGATATAGGAATTTCAGCGTTAAAAATAGTCGGCAGAGAAGCTTCTTTTTATAGAAAAATGACAAGTCTTAAAATGGTTAAAACCGTATTAGACAAAGCGGCAAGCGGAGCCGGAAACAAAGAGATAGCCGAGTTTGCCAAAAAAATGCGAAATACCGAAAAATATTGTGATACAGGTTATGTATGTTATTTTGGCGCAGGCAATATCTCCGACAAATAATCAAGTTAACTTGTCTGAATTATGATTTATTATGATAGACTATGATTAAGATTTTGATAAAATTCTTTGCAACTTTATAACCGATACGGGTTAAGCGGATAACAATTTTAACCGTAGGAATACTTTAGGCAAAACAGTCATTTTGGGACGGAAACTAATATAAACTTATGAAAAACTCTATCTTTACGCAAATAACATACTTATACAGTTACATAAAAGAGCATAAAAAAGTTCTTATATTCTCCTTTATTCTAAGTATAATCAGCGCCGCAATCGGCATGATACAACCCCTTTTCGCAAAAATAATAATAGATAGAGTCCTGCTTGCAAATAACAAAAAACTCCTTATGCCGATATTAATAATTATGATTCTTATCATAACCGTAGGTTTTATAATAAGAATAGCAAATAACTACATATATACCCGCTACAGCGCAAAATTTCTTTTTAAAATGCGAGAAGATATGTTTTATCATCTCCATAAAATACCTTTAACCTTTTTTTCAAAAACAAAAATAGGAGATATATATTATAGAATCTCTTCGGATATGGCGGAAGTTCAAGGGTTTGTTACCACAACTTTGCCAAATTATCTGTTTGATTTTTTAACCTGCGTTATTACGACGGCAATACTCTTTTGGCTTAATTGGAAAATGGCGCTTGCAAGTCTTATATTTATGCCGATAGCCGCTTATATCATTATAAAAATCCGTCCCATTCTTTTGATTATAGGGAAAAAAACAGCGGAAAAAAATGCGGATCTTTCTCATTTTATTTTTGAATCCATAAGCGGCGCAAGCTTAATACGTTCTTTCGGAGCCGAAAAATTCGAGCGAAAAAAAATGGAAGAAAAACATTCCGGCATCTTAAAATATATTCTTAAATATCAGATTTTGGGGGCGGTTACAGGCGTAATACCGGTAATGTTTACTATTATAAATATAATAATAGTTTTCGGATACGGCGGAATTCTGGTTATAAACGGCAGCTTGACAATCGGCGGGCTTGTAGCTTTTTCCATCTATCAAGGACGCGTCTTTACTCCATTGCAAGGGCTGATAAACGGACTTTTATCAATACAAAACACAAAAGTATCTTTGGCAAGAGTAAAAGAAATATTAGATATTTTGCCAGAACACAATAAAGAAGAAAATACTGTTTTTAAAAAAAGGAGCCTGCGCGGAGATATAGTTTTTAAAAACATATCCTTTGCATATAAAAAAAAAGAGCCTGTTTTAACCAATGTCTCTTTTTCAATTCCGGCAGGCAAAACAACCGCTATAATAGGAGCAAGCGGAGCAGGCAAAACAACTATTTGTCATCTGATAACAAGACTTTTTATTCCGGATTTTGGCATAATAACCATAGATGATATAAATCTGGGAAATATAGAAATAAATTTGCTGCGAAAACAGATAGCGTTTGTTTCTCAGGATGCGTTTTTGTTTCATACCTCTATAATCGAAAATATTAGATTTTCAAAACAAGGCGCAAGTGATGCGGAAATTATTCAAGCCGCAAAAGCAGCCTGTATCCACGATTTTATAATATCTCTTCCCAATGGATACGATACTGTTATAGGCGATAGAGGAGCCATGCTTTCCGGCGGACAAAAACAAAGAATTGCCATAGCAAGAGCAGTCTTAATAAAACCGAGAATCCTTATATTAGACGAAGCAACCGCTTTTATAGATACCCAATCGGAACAGCGTTTGAAAAAAACCGTTAGCGAGTTAATGAAAAACCGCACTATTATAATAGTAAGCCACCATCGTCTTAGCATAAAAAATGCCGATACAATACTGGTTTGCAAGAAAGGAAAGGTTTATGAGCGTTAAAATCGCTATAATAGACAGCGGAATAAATCCTGATCATTTCCATGTTGACGGGATAGAAAAAGGATTGGGATTTTATTTAAACGATAAAAAACAGATAATGAAATCCGGCGATTTTACCGACATAGTAGGACATGGCACTGCAATTGCGGGAATAATAAAAAAAAAAGCTCCTTTTGCAAAACTGTATGCGGTTAAAATCTTTAATCAAAAACTTACGGCTTCCGCTTCGGTTTTAATAGCCGCATTAAACTGGGCTATAGACAACCGAATGCAAATCGTCAACTTAAGTCTTGGCACAAAACTTTTAAAATATAAAAAAGCCATAGAACAGATTTGCGCCAAAGCTTATAAAAAAAACATCTTCATAGTATCTTCGGCAAAACACATTTTAGATATTACCTTTCCGGCAGTTTTTAATACGGTAATCGGCGTTTGCAAAAACCCGGATTGCAACGAAGATACAATTGCTTATTATCCGAAGAATTCCATAGAATTCGGAGCCTGCGGAATGCCGCGGGCTATCCCTGGACTGCCGCAGGAATTAAATTTTTCAGGCGCCAGCTTTGCTGCGGCTCATATTAGCGGAATAATCGCTTCAAAATTAAAAAAAAATTCTAATGCGAATATAAAAGGCGTAAAAAGAGAATTGACGGCTGAAAGTATAAACGTCTATGAATAAATCAGGACATAAAAAAAAATGCTTATCCCCCCTTTGTACATCTATTGGAAAGGGGATATATTAATTTGTATATCAGCAAAAAAAGGGAAGTAAATGATAATAAAAATATACAAAAAAATTTCGTTGTATAACAAACTACTTTGTTCGTTTGTAAGGCTTGCGAAAATTTTAACCGCAGGAATACATGAAGTATTTCGAGGGTTAAAATTTGAACATAACGCCGCAAACGGGCAAAGTAGTTTGTTATACAGTGAAATTTAAACATATAAAACCAAACACAAGGAGGCTGCTATGTTAAATCTCTCAACAATAATAGAATCCAACGCAAGAAATTTTCCTGATAAAACAGCGGTGATATTCAATGATCAAAAATTTGTTTACAAACAAATAAATGCGCTTTCAAACAAAATTGCAAACGGATTAGTTAAAGCAGGAATTAACAAAGGGGATAAAGTGGCTTTAAGCTGCCCTAATCTTCCTTATTTTCCTATTATATATTACGGCATACTAAAAACAGGCGCCATAGTAGTTCCTCTAAATATTTTATTAAAGTCAAAAGAGATAGCTTATCATCTTAAAGACAGCGACGCAAAAGCCTATTTCTGCTTTCAAGGAACTTCGGAGCTGCCAATGGCGGAAGAAGGCTTTAAAGGTTTTAAGGAAGCCGAATTATGCAAAAACTTTATAGCAATAACAAACTCGCCCGAAGATCCGTCTCCGCTTAAAAATACAACAACTATGGGAGAATTTATTGCAGAGGAGTCGGAGCGCTTTGATACGGTAGCAACCGAATCGGAAGATTCCGCAGTAATCCTTTATACATCCGGTACAACAGGGTATCCTAAAGGGGCGGAATTAAGCCATTTTAACATGGTTATGAACGCTTTTATAAGCCAAAATATTTTGGAGTTATTATTCAATGATATTCAAGTAGTCGCTCTGCCTCTTTTTCATTCTTACGGACAAACCGTTCAAATGAATGCAAGTTTAGCAAAAGGAGCTACAATAGTATTAATACCTCGTTTTACTCCCGAAGCAGTTCTTCAAGCAATAGTTAAAGAAAAAGCTACTATATTTGCGGGAGTTCCTACGATGTATTGGGCGCTGCTCAATTATGAAGATAATCAAAAATTTTCGATAATAAAAAAAGTTGCCGAATCCATCAGGCTCGGAGCTTCCGGAGGCGCATCTTTGCCTTTGGAAATATTAAAAGGAATAGAGAAAAAATACGGCATACCGATAATCGAAGGTTACGGCTTATCCGAAACAAGTCCGTTAGTTACTTTCGGCAGTTTAAATAAAAAAAGAAAACCCGGCTCCATCGGAACCGGCATATTAGGAGTGGAGCTGAAAGTGGTTGATATTAATAATAAAAAAGTTCCATGCGGCGAAATAGGCGAAATAGTTGTCCGCGGACATAATGTTATGAAAGGATACTACAAAAAGCCGGAAGCTACAAAAAAAGCAATAGATGAAAACGGCTGGTTTCATACAGGCGATATGGCTAAAGCGGACGAGGAAGGATATATTTACATAGTTGACAGGCTTAAAGATATGATAATACGCGGCGGATTTAACGTTTATCCCAGAGAAATAGAAGAAGTAATGATGACCCATCCGGAAATATCATTAGTTGCAGTCATAGGAGTTCCGGATCAAAAATACGGAGAAGAGATAAAAGCCTGCGTTGTTTTAAAAAAAGGGGCAAAAGTTTCGGAACAAGAGATTAGGCAATGGTCCAAAACTCAGATGTCAGCTTATAAATATCCGAGAATTATCCGGATATACGAATCGCTTCCTATGACAGGCACCGGCAAAATATTAAAAAAAGAGTTGCGAACCGCCCAAACTTAATACGATTATAATTTAAAATAAAAAGACAAGAAACTTGATAAATCTTTTTCTAATTAAATAGGTTCAAAAACATTTTATTGTTTTTGAGTTTACGGCGGTTATTCCGGCTTTTTTACGGAAGCAATACGCGATTTCGGAAAAACCACTTCATTAGCCGGAATAATTACGCCATCTCCGATCTCTACATCTCCCATTATCGTTGCTTTTAAGCCTATGGTAACTCTGTTGCCGATTTTAACAGGCGCTACAATCAAGTATCCATGAGAATTATAATGCGCAAAAAGATGAGCCGAACCTCCGATAGTAACATTATTGCCGATCTGAATCATACAAGGATCCGAAATATTAGTAGTATTGATATGAGACCCTTTACCAATTTTCATACCCATCATCTTATAAAATAACAGATTAATCGGAGTAGGCGTAACAAATTCTAAAAAGGTATATCTTACAATGTATGTTAGCGCATTGTGAAGATACCACGGAATTACAGGCAGAGAATAAAATATACACCTAAACGGTTTGATATGAAACAGAATTAAAAGATTGAATAAAGGAGCTACAAATATTAATGTTATGCCATAAATAAAATAACCGCCGACCAATCCGAAACCAATAAAAAGATAATAAAAAACCTCCGACATGTTATTGGCTTGTTCTAACATAAATTTAAAAAAAAAGACGCTGGGGGCGGCGGATATACTCATTACTAAAACTGCAATCAAATATATCGGAATCAATAAAATTAAATAAGTCGCTATTCTGAAGCGTCTCAACATTGATTCTAAAATACCGGCAATACCGGAACGCTCCGATACTTTGGAATCAAAATTTTCTTTCATTGTTGTCTTCCTTTCACTTAAACTTTAATCATACAACTATTTATTTTTATTTGAATCCTCTATAAATTTTTTTACGATGATCAACTCGAATAATTTCTATTATTAATTATAAGCCCATCTTGTTTTAAACCTGTTATCCTCCGTAACCTCAAACAAAATGACGTATTTTCTACAGGGACTATATAGAATCTATTTAAAAAAAAGAAAAAAAATTGACAAGTTAAAACTTTTAGGTATTTGTTGTTATACTTTTCGACATTCATTATTTATTACATACAATGTATGTATGAAAAAATTGACTTTATTCGGGACGAGCAAAAAATAAATCGAATCAAAAAAAACATAAAGTATCTTTTGAAGAAGCCAGAAGCGCGTTTTATGACCAAGATGCAGTCGTATATGACGATCCTGATCATTCTTTGGAAGAAGGAACGATCATTTTATTAGGCATAAGTTTTAAAATAAGGATACTTGTAGTCTCATATGTAAGTACAGAAGTAAATGACGGGCGCGGGTCTTCTGATTTCAAAATATCTTATGGAAGTAAAGACAAGACTATCGTTTTATTTATCAGAATAATTTCGGCAAGAAAAGCAAACAAAGAAGAAAAAAAGGCTTATGGGGTTTACTTATCAACAGCTTATCAATCTTTATCTGCGAGACTGCGCTGTTAATAACAAAAAACTTCAAATCAAGTGGGGTTAGTTTCTGTTAAAAAGTTTGTAAATACGAAAATAGGTTTATAATATCTTGATTAATGTAGCGAAAATTCCAATTCCGGCGGTTATCATAAGTCCGAGCCGCATAGTCAGATCATTTTTTAACCGCAAGGCGGAAATTTTAATATCATGTTTTAAATTCAATTCTAATTCTTTTAGTTTATTATTTAATTCTTCTTTTGTAGATAGAGTTTCTTTAATTGAATCAAAATATTCTTTATGCAATTCTGCAAAAACTTCGGCTTGTTTATCGGGAACGCCGACTTGAATTAATCTTTTTGAAAAGGATAATGTATCAAAGGAATAAAAAGGATTATTTTTTATAGCCATTACTCCATTTCCCATTTTTAAACCTCCTTTTTTTATTTATAAAAATAATATCTCAAACCATTTCATAATTCAAGCGAAATTTAAAAAAACATATTTTGATATGCAAAGGTATTTCAAAAGAAATATTGATTTACTATCTAATTAGAGTATTATAAAAGACAATTTTTTGTAATCGGAAAAAATATAATAACATATTGGGTTAATAGCGCCGATAGAGATTTTTCGGCAATGGAAGATCTGTTTGAAAAAAACATTATACATGGTCTTTATTTATGTGGCATTTGGTTCTCGAAAAACTATTAAAAGCTTATTATGTAAAAAATATTAATCATACCCCGCCTTTTATTCATAACTTATTGAGAATTGCCTAAAAAGCAGAATTGCCATTAAGCGAAAAGCAAAAAGATTCGTTAATAACCATTACAACCTTTAATATTAGGACAAGATACGACGATTATAAGTCCGAGTTTTATGAAACATGTTCGGAAAAATTTACTAAAACATGGTTATGTAAAATAAAAGAGTTAAGACAATGGATAAAGAAACAGTTAAAGAATTAGTTGAAAACTATCTAATTTTTTTTAAAAAAAATAAAACAGCCTTAATCATTTTTGTTCTATTTACTAAATTTTCATTAAAATTTTTTTCAAATACTTTTAAAAGCGTCAAACAATTGAATGGCGTTCTATGTACGTTTAATGCTTCTAAATCTTTAACAACTTTTGTTACAACTATATCGTCATTCGCAATATTATTTTGCTGGTTATATTTGGATACTAATTCTCTAACTTTATTTCTTTGAAGAGCTTGTAAATGTAATATGCTGAAATCTATATTTAACTTGGAAAGGTCGAAACTTGACTCAAAGTACATATTAGAATAATTTGACATTACAATTATTGGCATATTTTTATAATCATTATTTATATTTTTTGGAATATTGGAATGGTCAATAATGGAACTGTTCCATGAATCAATAATGATACATTTAATATCATCAGGCTTTTTATCAACGCTTTGTAATTGTTCTTCAATTTTATTTTGAATGTTTCTTGCTTTTATATGCTTTGCATTCAAATATATCCAAAAGTTATTTAATTTAAATGCTTCTAATCTCATATAGTGAGATAAACATGTGAGGCCAAACTGAGGTTGTGCAACAATAATTGTCGGCTTGGGTTCCTTTATTATTTGATCAAGCAAATTTTTTTCATTATTAAACTCTCTATCTTTTGCAAGCTTTGGTTTAATAAAAATTTCCGGTTGATCTTTAAAAAACGCTATCGCATTTTTTAATTTCAATTTTAAAACGTTAAGGTGATTAGAGTAGTTATTTTGTATATGAACAGTCCCTTCATCATTTTCCGAAAGCCTTGAGCCTTTTAGAAATTTACCTTTTACATATTCTCTATATATAATCCTATTGATAGAATCTCTTTCGATAGGAATTATAGCGTAGCCAAGCAAGTCTTTTTTATTTGTAAATAATTGAGGAGTTAAACATATTAATGATTTATGTGAAATTTTATTGTAATAGATGTCTTGTTCATGGTTGTGTCCACAAAGGCACAAAAAGAAATTCTTTTCAATAAGTTGTATTAGTTCTTTTTTACTCCATTCATTTAAATGAGTAATAGGATGATGCATCAATAATATATTTTGGGTTGTTTTATTTTTTTTACACCAATCAACTATTCCTCTTGTATATATAGCTAATTGATTTTTATCATCTATATTATTTTTTATACCGCCAAATGAGCATAGGGCAGTATTAAGACAATATACACCCAGATTATCATTTATAACCCAACCTTTACCTTCAGGGGAATAACCAATACCATACTTTGCAAACTCTAAATTGAATAATATATAATTTTCAAAAAAATCATTTTGATATTTCCCGTCGCTAATAAAATTATTAAATGTCTGTTCATATGTTATATTTTTATGTATTTTATCTTTACTAACCTTAATATTTTGATCAATGTCGTGATTACCTGGCACTATCAGCCTAAAATCTTTTGTTATACCAATATCATTCAGCTTCTGATTAAACTCGCTGTCAAAATTAGAATACGATTCATTATCATTACCGGCAAAAACAATATCTCCTGTAATAGCTATATATATTTTATATCCTGCTAATAGTTCTTTTTGTTTTCTCAAATCCTCAATAAATGCATCTATGACAGTTGAAGTTCTTCTTTACGATAATGAATGTCTGCTATATGGACAATTGCATATTTCATATTCACCTTTTTATTATGATTTCGAATTATTTTTTAAATTGCTTTGTTGCTATATCATAATAGTTTTCTTCAAGATATTAATTGATAATATTTTGATAAGTCTATTAATTACTTTAATAAAAAAAAGAAGACCGTTTTATATTTATACTATATTATCATTTTCACACAGGTTAAGCCTAACTCTTTTTCCCTATAATCACCCTTGACTCATTAGGTCTGAAAAAAGAAGACAAGCTTATATCTTTTAAACCCGCCTCTTTTAACATATCCGTAAGCTCCGCTTCCGAGTAAGCCCGTCCATTTTCGGTTCCTACAAGCATATTTAAAGAAAAAAGCGCCGGAAATAACGGAGCGGTTTTATTATTTTTAAGAATAAACTCATGAATCATTACAATACCGCCAGGGTTTAATACATTTACCGCTTTTTTAATAATATTTCGGCAGGTTTCTTCTCCTTCTCCGTGCAAGATATGAGACATCCAAATTACGTCGTATTCGCCTTCAATATTTTCATTAACAAAGTCTCCTTTTAGAAAAGAGATTCTATCCGTTAAACCGAATTTAGCGATTGTTTTTTCGGCAAACGGCTTCGTAGTAGGCAGATCATAAACCCAAGCTTTTAATTTCGGGTTATTTAAGCAAAAATGAATCGCATAAGTTCCGGGTCCGCCGCCCAAATCTAAAAAAGAATTGTAGCCGGAAAGATCAAATTCTTTTACAATCTCCGGCGCAGTTCCGGAAGCGGTATAAAACATACCCATAAGAAAAGCTTCTCTTTGCTTCTCATCTTCAAAAGACGCTTCGGCTCTTACAGGTTTTCCGGTATAAACCGAAGTATCCAAACGCTCCCAAGATTCTAATATATAATGATGATGCAAAATCATAAATCCCAAATAAGAATCGGAATCTTTTGAAAGAAACTTTCTACTTGCCTCGGTATTAAAAAAAGCATCCTTTTTTTTTTCAAGCAGTTCCATAGCGGTTAAAGCGTTAAGAAGACGGTAAACGGCATCTTTATCCGCTTTTATTTTATCCGCTGCATCTTCGCTTTTCAGCCCTTTGTCGCCTATAGCCGTAAATACATCTAATTTTACTCCTGTATGAAGGACGCAGGTTTTCCAATAAAAACCGGAAACCTCCATAATTTTACCCGGATTCCATTCTATTTTACTCATTCTATTTTCTCCTTATTTTTTTTAATTCTTTCTTCAAGCGGTTCTCTTCTTTGCCGATAGTATCTGTAAAAAAAGAGTTAATATAAGATTTTTAAAGATTAGTATGTCAAGCTATAATAAAAAGATATTTAAAAGTAAATAACCGTATCTTGATAGACGATAATAACGTTTTTTCAAATAATCCTATTGCATAACAAATAATTTTGTTTATTTTAAGACATACGAAAATTTTAAACACAGTCATTTCGAGTATTAAAATTTTGAGCATAACACTTAAAAAGAGGTTATAGAAAACGCTATGAGATACGCCTTATAGATATCTATTATTATGATTGACAACAAAAAATTTTCAATATATAAAAAATAAGTTATATATTTTTAAAATGAAATTTTTAAAAAAATTTAAATAATTATTATTAGTTACAAGTTAAGATAAAAAATATAAATTCAAAAATAAGGAAAGGAGGCAGTATTAATTCTTTTGGTTAAGGTGTTTTTAATTTTTAACACATTTATTTAGATCACTTTAAGGAGGAAACATTGAGCCTGGAATTTTTTAAAGAATCATATGCCGGGTCGATCAAAAAGATTACCCTCGGCAAAGGCGATAAGGCTGTAACGGTAGGCGGCGAAAGCTGTTATCCTTTCTATTTGTTCGAAGGAGAAATGCCTTGCTTGCCTAAAATTGCTATGGAAGTTTGGGATATGGAGCCGGTTGATTGGCCCCAAGCCGCTTTAGCGCCTTTTAAAGACGTAGTTTCGGATCCAGCGGCATGGGCAAAAAAATGCGTTGATACTTACGGCGCAGAGTTAATCGTTCTTCAATTAAAAAGCGCTGATCCAAATAGTAAAGATGCAAGCGCCGCTGATGTTACGTCAACGGTAAAAAAAGTGCTTGACGCGATAAATGTTCCTTTGATCGTATGGGGAACCGCAAATCCTCAGAAAGACGAAGAAATTTTTAAAAAAATAGCCGAAGAATGTCAGGGAGCAAATCTTACAATAGGACCGGTAGAAGATAAAAATCATAAAGGTATAGGCGCGAGCGCCATGGGTTACGGACATACTATAATATCTTCTTCTCCTATAGACGTAAACCTTGCAAAACAGGTAAACATCCTGCTTGAAAATCTCGGCATGCCTATGGATAAAGTAATAATCGATCCTACTACCGGCGGGCTCGGTTACGGAATGGAATATTCATACTCGGTTATGGAACGTTTGAGAATGGCGGCTATGTCTCAGGGAGACGATAAGCTTCAACTTCCTATGATAAACAATCTCGGTAACGAAGTGTGGAAATGCAAAGAGGCAAAACAGACCGTAGAAGAGGCGCCTTCTTTGGGAGATCCCGAAAGAAGAGCAATATTAATGGAAGCGGTAGGCGCTGTATCATATCTTATGGCTGGCTCGGATATTTTGATAATGAGACACCCCGAAGCCATAACTCTCGTTAAATCTTTTATAAATCTTGCAATGACTGGCGGCAACGCGCAAGAAGTCAGCGGTATTACAAAAAAATGCGACGATGTTGATATTGATTATATTTCGCTTTCTCCAGCGCTGGATCTTACAATAGAAGAAGATAAAAAAGCGGCTCCTAAAGCGGTAGCTCCGGCTAAAAAAGTAGCGCCCGCGGCAGCGCCAAAAAAAGAGGGAGTAAAAGCGGCTACTGAAGCGGTAGCTCCGGCTAAAAAAGTAGCGCCCGCGGCAGCGCCAAAAAAAGAGGGAGTAAAAGCGGTTGCCGCAGAAAAAATCGATACTGAAGCAAAAATAGAGGCTAAATTAAAAGCGGAAGCCGAGGCTAAAGCTAATGCAAAAGCCAAAGCAGAGGCGAAGTTAAAGGCAGAAGCCAAAGCCAAAGCGCAAGAGGAAACAGACGCGAGAGCAAAACGAGATCAGGAAGATAATGAATTAAGATTAAAACGAGCCGAAGAAAAAGAGAAATCGGTACAAAAAGTGGAAAAAAAGACAGGAAAAGTTTCTATGACGCCTGCCTCGATACAACTGGATCAGAATGGTAAAATTTTGGATAAACTGAACAGATTACATAGAAAAATTCCTTTGTACTAAATAAGACAATCGTACTAAAAATAAAATAATTATGAGGAGGAACCTCTAATGTCAGATGTTAAAAAAGAAAAAGCCGTAAAACTTGCAGATCCGGTTGCAGCTTCCATTGACCCTGCAACTCAGGAGATGATAGCTCGCGCCCATGAGCTCGGAGTCGAGACTGTTTTTGACAGAGCGGTTAATATGAAACCTTGTGTTATAGGAATACAGGGAACATGCTGCAAAAACTGCTCAATGGGACCATGTCGTCTTCCTTTACCGAAAGATGGCATTAAAGAAGATGATATAGAAGTCCGAAAAGGTTTGTGCGGAGCAAGCGCGAATACTATCGCGGCTCGTAACTTTGCAAGAATGGTCGCGGGAGGAGCGGCAGCTCATTCGGATCATGGACGTTGCGTAGCCGAAGTTTTCTTATCTGTGGCAAGAAAAGAAACGGATGCTTATCAAATAAAAGATCCCGTTAAATTAAGAGCAATTGCTCCGGATTTTGACGTTGCTACGACAGTAGAAGTCGATGGCAAGCAAGTTGATAGAAAAATTGACGAAATCGCTCTTGAAGTCGCCGAAAAAGTCATAAACGAGTGGGGTAAACCCGAAGGCGAACTATATTCTGTAAAACGAGCTCCGAAACCTCTATATGAAAAATGGAAGAAAAACGGAGTGCTTCCGAGAAATATAGACCGCGAAATAGTTGAAATAATGCATAGAACCCACATGGGAGTAGATCAGGATTATAAAAACATTGTCAAACAATGTACAAGATCTGCTATTGCCGACGGGTGGGGCGGTTCTATGCTTGCGACCGATATTCAGGATGTTCTTTTCGGAACTCCTACGCCGATTCAGTCAGAAGCAAATCTCGGGGTGATGAAAGAAGATCATGTAAATATAATAGTTCATGGTCATGAGCCTGTTTTATCCGAAATGATAGTAGCTGTGTCTCAAAAACCGGAAATTATAGAATATGCAAAATCCAAAGGAGCAAAAGGAATACAGCTCGGCGGAATTTGCTGTACCGCGAATGAAATGCTGCAGCGTCACGGAGTGCCTACAGTAGGCACGTTCTTACAGCAAGAACTCGCTATTATTACGGGCGCATGCGACGCTATGGTAGTAGATATTCAATGTATATTCCAAAATGTCGCCAATGTAGCAAAATGTTTTCACACTAAATTAATTACGACGCATCCGATAGCAAAAATGGAGCAAAATAACGTTATTCATATCGAATTTGATGAACATTATGCGTTACAGGATGCCGAAAAAATAATTAAAATAGCTATTGATAACTTCCAAAATAGAAAAACCGAAGTTATGATTCCTAAACACAAATCTTTACAGGTGGCAGGTTTTGGCGTAGAATCAATAGAATATCATCTCGGCGGAACATATAGAGGAAGTTATTATACGTTAAATGATAATATTATAAACGGTAGAATAAGAGGAATAGCCGGCGTAGTAGGTTGCAATAATGCGAGAACAAGACATAACGAAGCTCATATTACCATAGTAAAAGAGCTTATTAAAAATGACGTAATAGTTCTTACTACAGGCTGCAACGGCATTGCCTGCGCTATGGAAGGTCTTTTAACTCCCGAAAGCGCGGCGGTCTATTGCGGACCCGGACTTGCGGAAGTCTGCGAAACAGTAGGTATTCCGCCTGTTCTGCATCTCGGTTCATGCGTCGATAATAGCAGAATACTCCTTGCGGCTACGGAAGTAGTAAAAGCCGGAGGACTCGGAAACGATATATCCGATCTTCCCGCTGCAGGCAGCGCTCCAGAGTGGATGAGCGAAAAAGCTATAAGCATAGGGCATTATTTTGTTGTATCAGGAGTTTATACCGTTTTCGGACTTCACTTGCCGACTTCGGGAGCTCCGGTATTTCATGACTATATAAGCAAAGAAATAGAAAAATTATATGGCGGAAAATGGGATGTTGAAGCCGATCCGATCAAACATGCACAATTAATGATTGCGCATATTGATAAAAAACGAAAAGATCTCGGTATAGACAAAGCCAGAGAAAGAGTTCTTATGGATATGGCCGCGCGTCAGGCATTGGACGCTTAATTTATTAATATAAATCCTCAACGAAGGAGGAAAGGAAATATGTCTAAATTAGTAGCATTTGCTGCCATACAAGGCGGCTACAAAGTTGTTTCGTCTGTAGAAGGAGAATTGAATAACGCTCTTGCTTCATATAACGCAGACACAAAAATAGGGTTTCCGAATACCGCGTATTATCTGCCTGTTATCTATTCTCTTACGGGGATAAAATGCGAGACGCTGGAAGATTTGAGAAAACCGATAGAATTTGCCAAGGGGCTTTTACCCCCGCATATTAAAAGTAAAAATCATCTTCCTTACTTAGGACCTCTTCTGGATGCGGGTATGGCTGCCATCTTTGCTTATGAAGTAAAAGAAGCCATTCGTAGCTTAATAGATCCGGATTTTTATTTTCCTCAGGAAGATCCTGATATAGAAGCGGGTAAAATATGGGTAGGTCCGGCTGATGATACTATATTAAGAAAAAGAGGAGTCGAGTTTGTTGACGGCTCAGCTCCAGGTTTTGCCGCTATAGTAGGAGCTGCTCCTAATCCGGAAATAGCAAAAATGATAGTCGAAGATTATCAAAAACGAAGCCTTTATATATTCTGCGCGGCAAACCATAACGGCACAACATTAATAGATCAGCTTATAAAAGCCGGAGTTCAGATAGGCTGGAATACAAGAATAGTTCCTTTCGGCTACGACATATCATCCGCCGTATTTGCGCTCGGATTTGCAAACAGAGCGGCTATGGCTTTCGGCGGAGTGCAGCCCGGAGATTACAAAAAAATTCTTCTTTATAATAAAGATAGAATATTCGCTTTTGTAAATGCTCTCGGCGACGTTGGAACAGAATGGGCGGTAGCTGCCGCAGGATGCGTCAACTGGGGTTTTCCGACTTTGGCGGATACTGATATTCCTGAAATACTTCCTACTGGCATATGCACCTATGAGCATGTAATTGCAAATGTTACTCATGAAGAAATGTGTCAAAGATCGGTAGAAGTAAGAGGACTAAAAGTTACGGTATCTGAAATTGATATTCCGTGCTCATTCGGTCCCGCTTATGAAGGAGAACGAGTCAGAGGCGCGGATCTTCATTGCCAGTGTGGCGGAGGCAAGACTCAATGTACAGAGCTCGTAAAAATGGCGGATATGAATGAAATAGAAGACGGCAAAATAAATATCGTCGGTCCCAATATTGAGGATATAAAAGAAGGCGGGACATTTCCTCTCGGCATCTATGTTCAGATAGCCGGAAGAGAATTTCAGACCGATTTCGAGCCGATTATAGAAAGACAAATTCATCATCTTGTAAATTATATACAAGGCGTAATGCATATAGGACAAAGAGATATCTCTTGGATTCGTATAGGTAAAGCCTCAAGAGAGAAAGGATTTACCTTAAAAGATATAGGCGCGGTGCTTCATGCGAAATTCCATCAGGATTTCCAGAAAATCGTGGATAAAGTTCAGATAACTTTTTATACCAATAAAAAAGATGTTGAAGAGCTTACAAAACGAGCCAGAAAAGAATATAAAACAAGAGACGAGCGCGTTGAAAAAATGAGGGATGAAGATGTGGAAACATATTATTCATGCACATTATGCCAGTCTTTTGCTCCCAATCATGTATGTAGCGTAAGCCCTGAAAGAACAGGACTTTGCGGAGCTTACAACTGGATGGACTGCAAAGCGTCTTTCGAGATCAATCCTACCGGTCCAAATCAGCCGATTGAAAAAGGGGAATGCATTGATCCTAAACTTGGACAGTGGAAAGGAGTAAATGATTTTGTATATAAAGCCTCAAGAGGAGCTGTAACTCATTATAACTTCTATTCTTTAATTCATGATCCTATGACAACCTGCGGATGTTGCGAATGTATCGCGGCTACTTTACCCTTATGTAACGGTATTATGACCGTAAACAGAGATTATAGCGGCGAGACTCCCTGCGGTATGAAATTCACGACTCTTGCGGGAGTTATGGGCGGCGGCGCTTCTTCGCCGGGATTTATAGGGCATTCCAAGTTTAATATAACTCAGGGTAAATTTGTTAAAGGAGACGGCGGACTTCTCCGTATGGTATGGATGCCTAAAATTTTAAAAGAAGAAATAAAAGAAAGATTGATAAAACGAGGCGAAGAATTCGGCTACCCTAATTTTTACGATATGATTGCCGACGAAACAGTAGGAATTACCGAAGAAGAGGTACTTGAGTTCCTCAAGAAAAAAGGGCATCCCGCTTTATCTATGGATTCGATTATAGCAGGATGAGAAATTAAAATTAATAAAGGACTACCGTTTTATAAACGGTAGTCCTTTATCTATATGTTCAAAGGAGATAAAAATGGCATTAACAGGAATGCAAATATTCAAAATGCTGCCTAAAACAAACTGTAAAGAATGCGGCGTACCTACCTGTCTTGCTTTTGCAATGAATTTGGCTTCCGGAAAAGCTGAACTTGATAGTTGCCCCTATGTTTCCGACGAGGCAAAAGAGCAGCTTGCAGAAGCTTCGGCTCCTCCGATTCGCCCAGTTGCCATAGGAAAAGGAGTTAGAAAGTTTACGACTGGAGGCGAGACCGTTTTATACAGGCATGAAAAAACCTTTTATAATAAAACTGCTTTTGCGGCTATGCTTCTTGCGGATTCGGATCAAAAAAAGATTGAAACAAAGCTTAAAATCTGGAATGCTTTTCAATATGAAAGAGTAGGATTAAACTTATGTCCCGAAATAATTGCAATAAAAGATATCAACGGCGATAAGAAAGCTTTTGCGGATACCTGCGGAACAGTAGCTAAAAATTCGGAATTTAACCTTATCCTTATTTCTGATAATGCCAATGTAATAAAGGCTGGAATAGAAACTTCGGGGTTTAAACGTCCTCTTATTTATGCAGCTACGGAAAAAAATATAGACGAATATGGAAAACTTGCAAAAGATAACAATTTGCCGTTGGCAGTTTATGCTTCTTCCGTTGAAGGGCTTATGTCTTTAACAAAGAGGCTTACGGGTATGGGTTTAAAAGATATTGTAATGGATCCGGGTTCAAGAGAAATTAAACAATCTCTTGAAGATATGGTAGCAATAAGGCGCTCTGCATTAAAAGACAGCAATAAAGATTTAGGATTTCCAACTATTACTTTCCCGTGTGAAATGTCTTCTACTATTGATATGGAAGCTCTTATTGCCGCAATGCATGTCGCAAAATACGCTGGCATAGTCGTAATGTCCGACTTTGAGCCGCCTAGTTTATTCCCGCTTCTTTTGGAAAGATTAAATGTTTTTACAGACCCGCAAAGGCCAATGACAGTTACCGAAGGAATATATCCTATAGGTAATCCGGATGAAAATTCTCCGATTATGGTAACTACAAACTTTGCGTTAACATATTTTATAGTTTCCGGCGAGATAGAGGCAAGCAGAGTTCCAGCTTGGCTTTTAATAAAAGATTCCGAAGGCCTCTCTGTTATGACGGCATGGGCTGCCGGCAAGTTCGCCGGAGATGAGGTAGGAGTATTCGTTAAAAAATCCGGCATAACCGATAAAATAAAGAATAAAGAGCTTATTATCCCCGGTTATGCCGCGGCAATAGCGGGCGAAGTTGAAGAGGAGCTTCCGGATTGGAAAATTATAGTAGGTCCTAGAGAAGCCGCTCATCTTCCCGCGTTTCTTAAATCAAAATAGAGAGGTATTTTATGTTGTTAATTGGCGAAAGTTTAAATGTTATTTCAACAAAAATAGGCAGAGCTTATAAAGAACGCGACCCTAAACCTATTCAGGAAGAAGCGCTTTTTCAAAAATCAAAAGGGATGGACTACATAGATATTAATCTTGGTCCGGCTAAAAAAGACGGGCATGAATTAATGCCTTGGGTTGTAGAAAAAGTTTTTGAAGTGGTTCCTGATATGCCTTTGGCTCTGGATACTTCCAACATTGGCGCTATCGAAGCCTCTTTAAAAAAAATAAAAGAGATCGGTTATAATCCGGCGCAGTCTCACATAATAAACTCGATTATGTGCCGTCCTGCAAGATATGAAAAAATGGTTCCTCTTGCAGCGGAATATGACGCTGATTTTGTAGCGTTAATGTGGGGACCCGAAGGGCTGCCAAGAGACGAAAACGAGCGAGCCGCTCTTTGCGTAGAGCTTTTATATTTTGCCAACGAAGCAGGAATTCCCAACGAAAAAATATGGGTTGACGGCATCGTAACTCCTGTAAATATCCAGCAGCCTCAATTAATAAGCCTTATGGAATTTCAGGGAATGATTCAGGATATGGCTCCCGGCGCAAAAAGCGCCTGCGGGCTTTCCAATATCTCTAATGGACCGCCTGAACATCTGCGTCCGATTTTAAACCAAACCTATATGGTCATGCTTGAAAAATATGGTATGGTTTCCGTAATAGCGGATCCTCTTGACGACGGACTTATAGCTATCGCAAAAGGAAAACGTCAGGATATAGTTGATCTGATTTATGGAATAATGGACGGAAACCAACCGGATATTTCAAGCCTTTCGGATGAGTTGGCAAGATATGCCAAAACCGTAAACGTAATTCTCGGAAATAGTCTTTATTCGGATTCGTGGCTTGAAGTGTAATTATATTTTTTATTAAAGCATTAAACGTAAATAATGAAGAGTCTGATTGTCAGGCTCTTCATTATTTTCAAAGTTTCCTTTTTGTGTTTAACCATCTTTAATAAGGAATATCTTCTATGAGTAAATATGACCCGCTATACGATTATCTTACAAAAATACCTTCGGATGTTTCCGAAAAATTTTTAACATTTGATGAGATAGATGAAATTATTAATAATAAATTGCCGTCAAGCGCATATAAGCATCATTCATGGTGGTCAAATCATAAAACATCCGACGGCAAACATCCTTGTACGCAATTATGGCTTGAAGCAGGATGGAAAGTAAAAACAGTAGATCAATCTAAAAAATGGGTATAAAAAATTCATTCTAAGCTAAAAAAAAGATAAAATCCAAAAATTAAGAAGCAATTGACCGGTTTCTTAATAAATTGACGGATTTTTAATCAATAAGAAAAAAAATATGTATAAATCCATAAAAATTGAAGGTTTTAGGCAGTTCGACAATTTTGAAATTGACGACCTCGGAGCCGTAAACCTTTTTTTGGGTCCAAATAATACAGGCAAATCAAGCATATTAGAGGCTTTTTATACCCATGCTTGCGGTTTGAATTTTAATAATTTTAATAAAAAAGTTATTAACGGCAGGCGTTTTAATCCGCCAACCGGCGCTTATGACGCAGGAAATCAGATAAGAACCTTATTTTATTCTACCGAATCGCCTCCTTATAAATTTTCTATTTCGGCTGAAGTTGATAACAAAGGTTATCATTCTATCAATTACAATTTTGAACCCTCGCCGGAACTTTTGTCTATGTTTGATCCGAGAAGCGAAGGATATTTTGACCCTTCATTTTCCAGTTCATATACTTCGGATACCGACGGCGAATTAAATCAACTAACAAGATTATTCGGGATATTGGCAAATGAAATCAATAATAAGTTTATCGGTTCATTTGAAATACAAGATCATTCTAAAGAAATAAAAATTGAGTATAAGTTTCCGAGAACTTCTATTAAGGGAAAACAAACCCAATATTATTCTGCCGTTTTACACGATATATTAACTCATAGATTTCCGGAAACAGACGTAATAATTTTTTCTCATTTAAAAAAATATGGTATTTTAAAAGAATTTGTCAAAGAAATAAAAGAGGCTTTTCCTATAATAAAAGATATAGATTACATACCTTACTCTGATAGTAACAAAGCGCCTATTTCGGTCATTACAAATGAAAATAAAATACTACCTCTTTATGCCTTCGGAGACGGATTAAGAAGATGGTATTATATTCTCGGCAACATGATAACTTTTCAAAACGCTATTCATTGTATTGAAGAGATAGATTCCACATTTCATCCGAAATCTCAACATAAGCTTGCGCCTTTGCTTTTAAAATATTCAAAAGAGTATAATAATCAGATTATGCTTACCTCTCATAGTTTGGAATTTGCAGACGCTTTTTTATCCTCTTTATATAAAGATAAAAATAACGAATTAATAAAAGAGGGCGAGGATCCGATTAGAATTTTTACTTTGGCAAAAGACAAAAACGACAAACTTGAAGTTTGGAAACATACCGGAAAAGAGGCTTTTGAAATGCGTTCGAAATTCGGTCTGGATTTTAGATAAATGGCGTTATCAATCATTATTTGCGAGGGGAGAACAGACGCCATATTAATAAGCTATTTTTTAAATAAAAAATACGGCGTCCGATTTACTCAAAACGATCCGCCTGTAAAACTGCCCGTAAAAGACAAAAATCAGATTATTAACTGGTATTCGACAAAAAAAGACTCCAAACCGGCTATCGCAATGTGAAATATCGGAAAGAAATCGGAAAGAAAAAAGAGAAAAATTAAGATTTAAAAAAATAGCGACATATTTTGATGCGGACACAAGAGAAAAGGCGGACTGCAAAGAATTATTTTGTAAATGGCTGAAAGCCGCTAATTGTGAATATGAAGAAGATAAAGCGACACTTGATAATTGGTTTAAAGCTTTTATCACTCTTGCAGGTTCTAATGCAAATAAATTTTCAATAAATCTTTTCGGATTAGCTTTGCCTTCCGATAGCCAAGGAGCATTGGAAACCTTTTTATTGGATTGTTTAGCAAAAAGAGGCGGAGAGGATAATAAAATAGTAACGGAGGCGGAAAATTATATTAGTAGTATAAAAGAGGTATCTTATTTAAATAAAAAAAGATTTCCGCAAAAAGCGGCGCTAGGTTCCGTATTATCCGCGTTATCTCCGGATTGGGTATTTACAAATATAGACGAAAAATTAAAGCTTGTAGAATGGGAAAATATTATTTATTGTTTAAATTCTTATGAAAAGCTAAAATTTTTAACGGAGTAACGGTTGAATGACGATTTTTTCAGCGGCTCTTTTGTTATTTCTTGTAATAGACCCTTTCGGTAATATCCCGTTTTTTATTACCGCATTAAGCGCTGTAGACAAATCAAGACATAACTTTATTATTGTAAGAGAACTTCTTATAGCTCTTGCGGTATTGCTGCTTTTTTTATTTTCCGGCGAGCATATCTTAAAAGCATTACATATTTCCGAGCCTGCTTTAACGGTTTCCGGAGGAATTCTTCTTTTTTTAATTGCGGTTAAAATGATATTTCCGTCTAATAAAAGGGTTGCCGAAGATTTAACAGGCGAGCCTTTTATATTTCCTCTTGCAGTTCCTTATATGGCGGGTCCTTCGGCAATGGCTTCCATACTTTTTATTATGAATAAAGAGCCTGCAAGATGGGCGGACTGGCTTATCGCTTTGCTGATCGCATGGTTTTTTTCCGGGTTAATTATTTTAATGTCCGGTTTTTTGGCAAAGTTTTTCGGTAAAAAAGCGCTTCTTGCCACAAAACGCCTAATGGGAATGCTTCTTGTAGTAATTTCGGTTCAAATGTTAATGTCCGGCATTTCCGATTTTATTCTTTCGATTTAACTATCCGTTTTATGACTTTCAATAAAAAAAAAGAAAAGCAAAACCTGCGTATAATCCAGAAGATTATAAAAACAATAGCTCGCCTTCTTCTTTGCTTTATAATCTTTTCCATAATTATAATCTTATCTTTAAAATGGATAAACCCTATCACAAGCTCGGTTATGATTACCCAGCATATTATTAATAAAGATAAAGAACATCCTGTCCGCTTTAAATGGGCGGATTGGGAAGACATCGCTCCTTATATGCCTCTTGCGGTTATAGCGGCGGAAGATCAGAAATTTTTTTATCATTACGGCTTTGACGTTCAGGCAATCTTAAAGGCTATTGAAGATAATAATAATAATAAAAGCCGATTAAAAGGAGCAAGCTCTATTACCCAACAGGTTGCAAAAAACCTTTTTTTATGGAAGAAAAAAAGCTACATGAGAAAAGCTTTTGAAGCATACTTTACAACTCTTTTGGAACTTTTATGGAGCAAAAAAAGGATACTTGAAGTATATCTTAATATAGCCGAATTCGGAAATAATATATACGGGGTATCCGCGGCGTCTAATATACTTTTGGGCAAATCCGCAAATAAGCTTACCGAAAACAATGCGGCTCTTCTCGCAGCCGCTCTTCCGAATCCCAAAAAATTCAACGTTCAAAAACCTACCGCTTATATGAATAAAAGAAGAGTATGGATTAAAAAACAGATAAGAAAATTAGGCGGAATTGCTGCTTTAAAAGATTTATAATATCAAAATAAAATTCTCCTTGTTTTATAATAGAGTCCGTAATAAAATTTGCTTTTATAAAAAAGAATTTACGGAAACGCCCATTATTAAAAATAGTTAATCACAAAAAAGGATGATTATGAAAATAATAAAGGGATTTCTCGCTTCGCTCAACAGGACATTACCTTAACAGTACAGGCTTCTTATTTTTGCCTATCATTTCGAAAAACGAAGCGAGGAGAAATCCCTTTATTAAAAATTTTTTGTTTATTTAATTATAAGGAGAATATATTATGTCCAAAATTAAAAAAATTGTTTCGGCATTTGATATGTCCGATTACTCGGAAAAAGCGCTTGAGTATGCTTGCAAACTATCGGATGATTTAAAAGCGGAACTTGTAATTGTAAATGTTTTGAATCAAAGAGACGTAGATATTGTCTACAAGTTAACAAAACAGTATATGAATGATATGACCATAGAGGATTATATTAAAGGGCAGGAAAAAGATAGAATTGAAATAATGGATAAGCTGCTTAAAGATAAAACTAATAAATATAGAAAAATTATTAAAGTAGGCGTTCCTTTTGTTGAATTGATAAACGCAATAAAAGAGGAAAAAGCCGACTTAGCGGTTATGGGAACAAAAGGCAGAAGCAATATTGTAGGCGCTATTTTGGGAACGACTGCCGAAAAGATGTTTAGAAAATGTCCTGTTCCGTTGTTAAGCGTGCGTCGAGACGATTAACAAGCAAAAAATTGCTTCCTGTTCTGTCAAGCAAAGCGAAAAATTCCTTTATTATTTTTATAATTAACATTGTAAATATTAAAAAAAAGGAGGAAGTATGAAGGGTTATACCGGTAAAATTTTAATAGTAGATCTTAATACAAAACAGACCGAAATTCAAAAACTGCCTGAAGAATGGAAACGCGATTTTATAGGCGGCGAAGGAATAGGGGTTAGGCTATTTTACGATTATATTAATCCTTTGTTAGATCCGCTTGATGCCGAATCTCCGATAATTTTTGCCACAGGTCCTTTAAATGGAACAAAAGCCCCTATGGGAGGGCGTTTGTCTGTTATATTTCGTTCGCCTGCTACAGGAGGTATAGGACTTACAAATGTCGGCGGTCATTTTGCGCCAGCCTTAAAAAAAGCCGGGTATGATCTTTTATTGATAAAAGGCAAGGCAGATAAAAAGGTTTGGTTAAAAATAACTGATAAAAAGATTACAATAGAAGATGCATCGAATATTTGGGGAGAAAAAATAGATTTTACAGAAAACTATATTAAAGAGCGGATGAAAGATAAAAATGCCGAAATTCTTTCGATTGGTCCTGCGGGAGAAAATTTGATTTTATTTTCATCTATTATGACAGATTCGCACCGCGCCGCAGGCAGAGGCGGAGGAGGCGCCGTAATCGGTTCTAAAAATTTAAAAGCCATAGCTGCAGCTGGCAGTATTTCCATATCTGTAGCAGATCCGAATAAACTAAAAGAGACTTCTAAAAAGGTAATCAAGCAACTTAAAGCAGAACCTTTTACTTCCGGTCTTTTATCTCCGTTCGGCACTCCCGGTTTTTATACCTCTATAAGCGGAACAGGAACTCTTCCTAATAAAAACTGGCAAAGAACAACTTATCCGGAGTCTCATGAAGTATTAGGGCATGAAGCATATCATAATACTTTGGATGTCAAACCTTATGCATGCGCTCAGTGCGCTATCTCCTGCGGTCGAAAAACTACGATTAAAAGCGGTCATTATGCAGGAGAAAGCGGAGGAGGTCCCGAATATGAAACTTTAGGAGCGTTCGGAAGCAAATGCCTTATTAACGATTTAAATACTGTGGCAAAAGCAGGGTATCTTTGTAATGAACTCGGGCTTGATACTATAAGCGCAGGGCAGGTTATAGCTACGGCTATGGAATGGTATGAGCGGGGCATTATAGACGATAAAAAAGCGGACGGGCTGAAATTGGAATGGGGGAATGCGAATGCGGTTTTAAAACTTATCGAAAAGATAGCTTATAGAGACGGCTTCGGAGATTTATTGGCAGAAGGCTCAAAAAAGGCTGCGGAAAAGCTGGGAGGCGATGCTATAGATTATGCCTTTCAAGTAAAAGGTCTTGAAATGGCTTCATGCGGAGTCCGCGCAAGCAAAGGCGAAGCTGTAGCGCATGCAGTATCTCCAAGAGGAGCGGATCATCTGCGTCCTTATGCTTCGGTTATAGATGCTTTCGGTTATATTGAAGAAGAACTCGGAATTAACGAAAAGAAGAATCCGGTAGAAGATGATAATAAAAAATGGATCAAACCTTTGCAGGAGCTTTCTATGACAACCAATATTATGGGAGCCTGTTTATTTGCATCAATCTGTTTGGCTGTAAAACCTATTACATGGTCGGATATGCTTAACGCGGTTACAGGCGAAAAACGGACTGTAAAGGATTTGCTAAAAGCCGGCGAAAGAGTAATAAATTTGGAACGCATTATTAATAAAAAATTCGGTTTTGACCGCAAAGATGATAAACTGCCAAAGCGTCTGCTTACTGAACCCGCGCCGGACGGAGTAGGGAAGGGGGAAGTAGTGAATCTTGAAGTGGCTTTGGATAGTTATTATGAAGCTATGGGATGGAATAAAACAGATGGTATTCCTACGCTGAAAAAATTAGAAGAGTTAAATCTGCTTTGGGTAGCATAAAATATTTATTACAAAACGGGGTTTATATAATATAAGCCCCATTTTATATTATCTATAATATAAGTTTCATTTTTTTGTAACCGAAACGCTTTGTTTATATTTAATATTTCTTTTTTTCAAATAATTTATAACAGCTTCAAAAGCTTTGCTTTCCGCTCCAATATATTCCGGCGGCGAAATTCCTTTTCTATTGTATAAGCCGTCTAATACCAGATTTGCAGCAGCCGCGCATGTATAACCGGTAGAGCGTGCCATAGAAGATGTCCCGGTTTTTTTATCGAATTTATCAAAAAGATCATAAGCGTATTTTTTAAAAGCGCCGTTTTCGGTTCCTTTAATTATAATCCGCATTATAGTAAATTCTTCTTCGTCTTCTTTTAGTTTCCATATAGGAAATATAAGCTTTGAGGTTAAATCTATAGGTTTTATTGGGGTTTCGTTAATATATACAGGCTCTTCATTAAAAAAACCGGTATCGCGCAATATTTTCATAAGAGCCGCATGCCCCGGATAACGCAAAGTTTTTTCGGACATTTCGGGAATATTCGGCATTGTTTTTATTAAGCTTCTTAATCCGTCCGTATTAAACGCCTCCAAAGTTCCTACTTGGTCAAATTCCATAGTTTCTATTTCGGAAAGCGCCTCTTTTTTTACTATTCTGCCTTGTTCTACCATTTTTACTTCTCTGGTATATTCGGATATAACATCTATAGGAGAAAAGGGCGCCTTATACTGATACGGCATTTTTCGGGCAATAGGAAGTCCGCCTACATAAAATTTAAAATTTTCAACCTTCATTAAAAGATTATGATGGCCGAGAAAAATATTCGGCATTCCCGGGGCTACTCCGCAGTCTGTTATAGCGGTAACATTGTTTTGTTTTGCAAGAGTGTCGAGTAAAAAAGGATCTTCGTTAAAAAATGATATATCTACTATATCTTTTTTTGCTTTAATGACGGTTTCCATAGTTTTAAAACCGATGGTTCCGGGCAGCGCTCCTATAATCAGATCAAAATCGGAGATTATTTTAGTAATTGTTTTTGCGTCCGTTAAATTCGCGCAAATTGTATTTATATTATCTCCTTTTATTTTTTGAAGATTATTTTCATTAATGTCCGCCGATGTTACCGAGTATTTTTCACTCAAATCAACGGCTATTGCGCTGCCTACCATCCCAGCGCCTAATACTATTATTTTCTTTTTCATAATTTTATAAAATTCCTTATCTATAAAAAGTTTTATTTATCTAATCTTTTTATTATTTATTTTTTATATTATAGAGAATTAAAAATATTGTTAATTTCGTTTATGGTATTAAAAATATTTTTTTTCTTTTTATCAAACTCTTTTTTTGTTTTGAACTTTGGTTTTACACGATAGATTTCGAGAATAAAAGGAGCAATATTAAGATAAATAAAATTTGATAAAAAATCTCTAATCAACTTTTGATAAGATGGTTGGGCAAATAAACTCGTAGCAAAACTATTTAATTCTTTATAAGAGCTACTATAATAATCATACGACGGACCCAGCAAATCTACAACATAATAGTATGATTTTGTTGTATAATCATATTGTTGTAACAAATCCCATAAACTGCCAACATATTCATAATATTTATTATTACTATCTATATTATTTGCTATTTTTGTATTTGTATTCTCTAGTTTCAGATTTAAATCTGCTTTTATCCAATTCCAAATTAATACAACTGAGAATAATACCGTCACTGGAGCAACGTAATAACAAAATTGTATGAGTATTTCTTCAAAAATGGGATCTTTTTCTTTTTTAATAAGATAGTATATAATAGACCCCAAAGCATATATACATATACCAATAATTATTTTTTTTTGGTGTTCGTTAAAAAAAAATCTCCATGTTTTTTTTAACGCATAGAGAAAATACTTTTTGTGTTTTCTAAACAAATTACCGAGCATAAACTTCTCCATTTCTCACTAACGGAATAAAGTTATAAAACCGGCTTTAATAATTTTTTTGCAGCTTCTACTATTGCGGCAGAATCTATTCCATACTTTGCCCTTAATTCTTTTTGGGAGCCGTGTTCTACGAATTGATCTTTTATGCCCAATCTTTTGATTTTAAAATTAATGTTTTGATCCGAAAGAGCCTCTATTACCGCGCTTCCAAAGCCTCCTGCAAGGATGTTGTCTTCTACGGTTATTATATTCGGATTTTTTTTAACTGTGGATATAATTAATTCGGTATCTAACGGCTTTATAAATCTGGCGTTTATTACGGATGCCGAAATATTGAATTTTTTCAATTCTTCCGCCGCAATAACCGCTTCGGATACGGGCTGCCCTACCGCCAATAAGGTTATATCTTCTCCTGATGATAATATCTCCGCTTTTCCTATCGGTATATCCTCTTTTTTAACGGGAGCGCCTGTTCCGGCTCCTCTTGGGTATCGAACGGCTATAGGACATTTATATAATGTTGCTGCTTCAAGCATATTTGCAAGTTCATTTTCATTTTTAGGAGACATCAGAACCATATTAGGCAGGCTTCTTAAATAAGAAAGATCAAAAAGTCCGTGATGAGTAGGTCCGTCTTCTCCTACTATTCCGCTTCTGTCTATGGCAAATATTACCGGAAGCGATTCTATACATACGTCGTGTAAAATTTGGTCGTAAGCTCTTTGTAAAAAGGTTGAATAAATTGCCACTACCGGTTTAAATCCTTCGGCGGCAATTGCCGCGGCAAAAAGGGCTCCGTGCTGTTCTGCAATTCCTACGTCAAAAAAGCGTTTTGGAAAAAGTTTTGCAAATTCAGTTAAACCTGTGCCTTCCGGCATCGCCGCTGTAATAGCTATAATTTTATCATTTTTTTCCGCAAGCTTAATCATCGTAGAGCCGAAAACTTGGGTATATGAGGGCGGAGCATTCTCTTTTTTAAAGGTTTTTCCCGTTTCAAGTTCAAAGCTTCCTACGCCGTGAAAATATACCGGATTTTTTTCTGCCGGCGCGTATCCCTTACCTTTTTTTGTTATTACGTGAAGAAGAACAGGTTCCCGATTTATCTTTATATTATTTAAAATTGTTATAAGCCTGTTAAGATTATGCCCGTCTATAGGTCCAAAATAATCGAAATTAAAAGCTTCAAAAAGCATGCCGGGGGTTATAAAGGTTTTAAAGGAATCTTCTACTTTTTTTACAAACTGATATGCGTTGTCTCCTATTTTAGGCAGAGATTTTAAAAAATCGCCGAAATTTCTTTTTAAATTCTGAATAGATTTGATAGAAAACGTGCGGCTGAGTAAAGAGGATAGGGCGCCTACATTAGGCGAAATTGACATTTCATTATCGTTTAATATTACTATAAGGTCTTTGTGCAGATCGCCCGTTTGATTCATTCCTTCAAAAGCGACTCCTGCTGTCATAGAGCCGTCTCCTATAACCGATATAACTTTGGAATTATCATGTTTGAGCCGTTTTGCAGATATAATTCCGAGCCCTGCAGATATTGAGGTGCTGCTATGCCCGGTTGTAAAAGAATCGTAAATGCTTTCGCTTATGCGGGTAAAACCTGATATCCCTCCGAATTTGCGTATATTTTGAAATTCTTTTTTCCTGCCCGTAAGAATTTTATGAGCATAAGACTGATGCCCTACGTCCCATATAATTTTATCCGAAGGAGTATCAAAAACATAATGAAGGGCTATGGTAAGTTCTACAACTCCAAGACTTGAAGCAAGATGTCCTCCGTTTTTTGATATTACTTTTACTATATATTCCCGTATCTCTTTTGCAAGTATTTCAAGTTCCGATTTTGTAAGTTTCTTTAAATCATTAGGATAATTTATCCTGTCTAATATCTTCATCTGTTTATATCTTTCATAAGTTTATATTTATATCCCTTATAATCCTCTCTTGTCTAAAATCAATTATGAGATTTTTCCTCGCCGCGCTCGTCGAAATGACAAGCAAAAAAAACAATAGCTATAAGGAGAAAAAATTTTCAACGCAGAAAACGGGTAAAATAAGAAGTTATACAACGCTATTTCTACTTATTGCGCTCTATAACATAGAGGGCTACCGCCTTTAACGGTTCCGCAAGTTTATCGTCAAACTTATCAAGCGCTTTTAACGCATTTTTTATAAGGTTTTCGGCATATTTTTTCGATTTGTCAAGCCCCATAATATCAGGGAATGTGTTTTTAAGATTTGTTTTATCTGTTCCAACAGCTTTTCCCATAGTTTTCTGATCTCCGACTACGTTTAGTATGTCGTCTGTAATCTGAAAAGCAAATCCGATATTTTTTGCGTAAATTTCAAGCGATTTTTGCCGCTTCAAATCTGCGCCTCCTATAATTGCTCCTGATAATACGGAAGCGTTGATTAATGCGCCTGTTTTTAAAGAATCTATTTTTTCAATCTTTGATAGAGTCCGTTTTTTGCCTTCGGATAATATATCTTCGGTTTGACCTGCAATTATGTTATTATAACCTGCGGCATCTGCTATAAGATTTGCAGCTTTTATTAAAGGAAGCGGATTTTTAGCTTTTGCGGCGTCTGAAAGCATTATCTCAAAAGCCAAAGTCAAAAGTCCGTCTCCTGCAAGAATTGCTATGGCTTCCCCTCTATATTTTTTGTATTTAATATGCAGCGTAGGCATGCCTCGCCTTAGTTCATCGTTGTCCATAGCCGGAAGATCATCGTGTATTAAAGAATATGTATGAATCATTTCAATAGCGCATGCCGTAGTAACCGCCTTTTTATAATCCGATTTTACTATTTCTGCGCCAGCCAAACATAGAATAGGGCGGAGACGTTTTCCGCCAGCCATAAGAGAATAAGTCATAGTTTCGCGCATTAAGCTGTTATTCGAAAGCCGCGTCATTATGGAATTAAGTTTGTCGTTTATAATTTTTTCTTTTTTACGTAGATAATCTTTAAGAGAAAATTCCATCTTTTCCTTTCAAATTTAATTTATGCTCTTTTGCCAGCATGCTGATTTTTTCTTCGGCTTCATTAAGTTTGTCCGAACAAAATTTTGATAATTTTATTCCTTCTTCAAATTTTTTTAAAGATTCATCTAAAGATAATTCGCCTGTTTCCATTTTCAAAACTATATCTTCAAGCTTTTTTATAGCGGTTTCAAAATCCTGCTCTTTTTTATTCATTTTTTAAATTCCCTTCAAGCGTTTTATATTGCATTCTATATAACCGTCGGATATTTTTATTTCAAGATTATCGCCTGTTTTAATATCTTTTATACTTTTAATCAGTTTATTATCCTCTGTTTTTCGTATTATGCCGTATCCGAGTTTTAATATATGTTCCGGCTTTAAAATTTTTATTCGTAAAAAGGCTCTTTCAAGCTGTTGTTTTCTATAGTCAATATTTAAATTTATCAATATGTTGTTATTTAAAGTATAAAGTTTTGATTTAAGTTCGTATATTCTTTTTTCCAATTCTTTTATATTAAGTCCGCTTTTTTTCCATTTAAGCCTTTCATTATAAATTTGCAGCTTATTTCGAATCACTCTTGACATTTTTAAGCATAAGTCATCTATTTTTAAGCGTAAATCGTCTATTTTTTTTCTCGGATTAACTATTCTTACCGTAAGATGATCTATCTGCTTTTTCTCTTTTTCCAAACTATTTAAAAGCAGGGAATAGGCTCTGTTATAAAGTAGAAAAATTTTATGCTCAAGTTCCGCTTTTACCGGAACGGCAAGCTCTGCCGCTGCAGATGGGGTAGGGGCTCTTAAATCTGCCGTAAAATCTGCTATGGTAAAATCGGTTTGATGCCCTATCGCAGATATAATAGGAATTTTACAGGCAAATATTGCTCTTGCAACAATTTCGGTATTAAAAGCGGCAAGATCTTCTAACGATCCACCGCCTCTTGCCAGTATTATAATATCTGTATTATTAAGCCTGTTTAGCAAATTTATGCTTTCGGTTATCTCTTGTTCGGCGTTTTCTCCCTGCACCTTTACGGGAACTATTTCAATATGGATGTTAGGGTAGCGTCTTTTTATAACAGTTTGTATATCGTGAATAACCGCTCCTGTAGGCGAAGATACAACGCTTATTTTTTTGGGCAAAAAGGATATCGGTTTTTTAAAGGATTGGTCAAATAATCCTTCTTTTTCAAGCTTTACTTTTAAATGCTCAAACGCCGCCTGCAATTCTCCTAATCCGTAAGGCTCTATATGTTCAAATATAATCTGATACGCGCCTCTTGGTTCATATAGGCTTATTCTGCCTATACCTTTTATTTTCATGCCGTTTTCCGGCATAAATTTAAGATACATATTCTGATTTGCAAAGATTACCGCCGACATTTGAGATTTATTATCTTTTAATGTAAAGTAATAATGATTTGAAGAAGGGGTTTTAAAATTGGATATTTCTCCGCATATCCAAATTAGAGGAAATTTTTCTTCAAGAAGTTTTTTTATGCCTGTATTAAGTTCAGATACCGTATAAAGCTTATTCGAGGCGCTGTTGATAAGTTGTTTTAAAATTTGCATTTTATTTTTAATTTTGTAGGTTGCGTAGGTTATGAAAGTATTGGTTTGTCGATTAGCATTTTATTATTTTAAAGTCAACAGAGCGAAAATTTCTATTAAGCCGATTAACAATTTACAAATATTTAAAAGCCTTACAAGTTTGTATTAAAATAATTATTTATACAAGGTCTGATAAGAGGTCTTATGTAAACTTTAAAGTATTATTCACATTATGGAGATAAACCGAATCTGTTTCTACAAGTTTTACGAAATCGGTATCTTTCTGCCATACTTCTCTTATTCCTATATTACAATGAGGACATTTCATATCTTTACCTTTTTTAATTTTTTAAACTTCTAAATTTTTTAATTTTACTCTATCGAAAGCAAAAAATTTTCCAAATCTCCGATTTGAATGGTATTAAGATGGGAAGTTCCGCCATGAGTATCCATCATGTAAGTTTTTTCCTCTATAAAGCTTAATTCATTAAATCCGCGTTCCGCGCGGTTTTTTCGGACGTTTTCTCCGCCTCTTAATACGGGGTATTTAAATTTTCTTAAAGAGTAATGATCCGGAGCCGCTATTGCTTCTCTTACGGATACGGCTCTTCCATTGTGTAAAAATGCAAAGGGTCTGTCGAAAAGTCCTCTTAATTGAAATACGGTAACGTTTCCTTGTTTTCTTTCTACTCGTCCTTCTTCCCAGTATTCCAGATCTCTTTTATAATTGTTTGCCTTATCCATCCAATGCGGTCCTACCAATGTAAATGCTTTTTCTCTTTTTGTAAAACTTACTACAGCAGGAAGGGTTCTCTCGTTGTTGTTAAAAAGTTTTTCGCTTTTATTTGTAAATTCCGGTGCGGAATGGCAAACAATGCAGCTTGTATCTAATCTGTTAAACAGTTTTTTTCCTCTTATAACCGATGGATTCTTTTGATCGTAAGGGTTTGGATTAAGTCTTGTTTCCGCAGCCTGAAATTCGCCTATAAATCTCTGAAAATCTCGAAAATTATAAGCTTTGCCGAAATATTTCATACTAAGTTGTCTTATCATTTCATCTCGGCGTTCGTTTAAATCCGCATAGATTTCTCCGAATGAATCTGTTGACATTTTATCTTGTATCTCTTCATGCTCTTTTTTTCTTTGGTTTGCGGGAATTGGATGATTAATATTTGTAAAATCACCATTTGGACTTTTTTCCAAAAATCCTTGAAGCGCTACATGTTCTCTTGCGTCGTCAAATTGAGCGTCAAAGCATGTATGGGTTCCTTCAAAATAAAAAGGCTGAGTTGCAAATAGGTTTTTTATTTGCGGAATTCCCAAAAGTCCGCCGTTTACAAATTTTCCGTCTTTCATTTGAGCTATTGCCTGCCCTGCTCCCCAGCCTCTCGCGTCGTTTGTATGATTTATGTGGCAGGATGTGCAAGACGTATCTTTATCAACCGAAAATACTGCCGTATTTACAAATACTTCTCCGCGTTCCGCGTTTGTATCCGGAAAAGGACGGGTTAGATCGCCTACTATATATTCTTTTGAAATGCCTGTTTTTTTATTTATAACGCTTATGGTTTCCCCTAAAAAATTGCTTACAAAAAGCAGATTTTCGGCAATTGTTCCTTTTTTGCCTATTGCTATGTCTTTTGGCATTATTCCGGTTTTATACATTTTTATGGGTATAAGATATTCGGAAGATTCTTCTGCATTCGGGTTTATTTTCCATTCTACAAGCTGGTATGTTCCCATCATTAATGTATATAACCTGTTTTGATTTGTTTTTACGCAAACCGGATATGCGCCTATAACTCTTTGAAGTTCCGGAGGTATGTCTCCGCTTATCTCATGAGGAAGGATTTCCGCGGAATCGGAGGTATATCTTACCCAGTTTTTATGGGCTTCGTAACGATTGGCGAGAAGAGCATATTGTAAATAGTTTCGGTTTTTTACGGTTTTGGGTATGTTGAGGGTTTTGGCGTCAATTAAGGTTATATCGTTTTGAATGTCTGTCATTTTATATGCTGCAGTTCCGTCTATGGCGTCGAATTTTCCGAGTATTTTTTGCTGATTTATAGGCAGGGGTTCGGTAGTTTCTATATCTCGTAAAACCGAATATTGAGCTGCGGGATTGTTTGGGCTTTCGGTTTCTCCTCCAAAGAAGTCTCTTTCTTTTGCCGCGCCAAACCCTATTCCCATTGAGCCTGCTATTAAGAATTCTTTTTCGATTTTTTTATCGTAATATCCGCAAATATCTAATATTATGTTTTGCATGTATATTCCCGTAACCTCTTCGTTTTTATCGGCATCTATTACGGATATATCTTGGGTTCCCATGTTGCCCGCATACAGATATTTTTCATTTTTACTTAGATAGAGGCTTGCAGGTTTGGAACCGAAATTTCCTACGGGAATACCGGGTCCCTGTTTTGCGGTATTTATCCAGTTTTCTATCCTTTTATATTCGGCATTATCCTTTTTAAATACTACCGTTCCTGCAGCGTGAAAGTTGTTTCCGCTTAAATCATCTGCAAATCCACCCTCTTCGGTTGATATAATCGCTTTTAATAAGATGCTGTTATTCGCGTCTCCGGCAGTCGAGTTTTCGATTGCGGAAAAGAAGGTTTCAAGATAATTTTTGCCTGCATAAAAACCTCCCGTATTTGCCGCGTGACAGTTTGAAACTCCGCAGGTTTTGTTTAAAATCGGATAGATTTTTTGTTTGAAGCTTGTTTCGTCAAATCCGCCGAGCAATTGTATTTTTGCTTTAAGTAGATTTTTTTTGGCTTTTATGTTTAACACAAATATTTGATTTAAGTATCTGTTACTAACGTAAGCTTTTGTTCCTTTTTTATTAAACAGGATTTCTTGGCAGTAAAAATCAAGAGGTATTTCGTTTGTTACCGTATCGGTTTTTGTATTGATAACAGAGGCGTAATTGGAAAATCGGTTTATAACTACCAAAAACTTTCCGTTAGGATGAAGAGCAAGATAATATGGACTTAAACCTACTTTTATTTTTTTTATTACTTTTTTTAATGTAATATCAAAAACCGCAATTTGGTTTCCGGGTTCGGCTTCGTTTCCCGTAAGGGTTATGTATAGTTTTACTCCGTCTGCAGATAGCGCCAGACTTTGAGGATGATCGCGATGAGGCTGAGGTTCCGGATACGGATTATTATTTTTTACGGGGGTTAAATCGGCTTTTTTGTATTGAGCCGAATAAGCCCATCTATCGCTTGTTAAAATTCCGTATATCGAAGGATATGATACGGATTCGGAATTTTTTAAAAACTTTTCGTTATCTTTGCCGCCGGATTTATTTTGCGGAATACAGCTTAAAATTAATACGGCAGCTATTATCATTGTTATGTAAATTGTTTTTTGAGGTTTTATTTTTTTTATCATCGTTATAATTCCGTTGTTTATAATTAGATTTTAATATTTCGTCTTTTGTATCTCGCTTCCTTTACTCTCCGCCCATAAACGCCGCGCCCATATCTACCCATCTTACCAGAGTAAGTTTTTCTTTTTGGTTAAGCGGAGTTATGTTTAAGTTGTATTTTTTTATAAGCTCCATACTCGGATGCGGAGTATCTCCGGAAAGTTTACGCGGCGCTTTAAGTTCTTTGCCGTAAACCTTTTCTATTAAATAACTTTTTATTGCAAGGGCGCCTCTTTCTTCTATATATTTTTTATGAGAATACCATCCGCTTTGCGGATTTTGAAGTTGCATTAGGTTTTCATAAGCCTCGTTGTAATAATAGGTTTTTTTGTCGCCAAAGGATAAGCCTGTAGGGGCGTTGTTTCCGTTGTGGCAGGCAACGCAGTTTTTATTTAATATGGGCTGAATATCTTTTACAAAATCCATTGCAATTCTTTGTTCCGGTTTTATTCCGTATTCTTTTGGGTTTCCGTTTGCATTTGCTATTGCCTTTACTTTTGTCTGCCCTGTAAATTTGTTTATGGGTCCGAATAGTTTTTTTGGGTCTCCGGACATAGCTCCCATACATGCTCCGCAGGTTTGGAAGGTTTCGCTTTTTGACGGAGATATTGTAAATAGTTCGTTAGGAGCAAAGAAATAAAGTCTGGCAGACTGCCGCAAAGCCATTTTATCCGCATTAAGGCTTTGTATTACCATAGATATTTTAGAAGGAACTTTTATGTATATTGAGCCGTCGCTTTCAAGGGGGGCTTCGCAAACTGCGTGCTTTGCGGATCTTTGTTTTTTATTTTATTTGTATCCACTTTTTTGGCAAGATCGGGCTTTGTTGGCATAACTTCTATCATTCTTACATATTTAACTTCATCTATGGGAGCGATTTTTGCGCCCGTCATCGGATTTGCAGGATATGCGGTATTTTTGCCTACCGGAGACGGATTATCCATTATTGCATCTATTAAAAGGTAGTTTCTTTCAAGATATACTGCCGGACGGCTGTCTTCCGGTTTTCCAGCGGGTCCTATAAGATGTTCTTTCTTTGGTCTTTTTGCCGCATTTATTTTCGGTTTTAGTCTTATATAAAGCGGATATGCCTGAACTTCGCTTGTTCCGGCTTTTGATGCCGCGGCTATTTTTACTTTTTTAACTTTCGGGTTTGTTTTTCCGCCTTCGGAATGAAAGCTTGGATCCGGCTTTATAATGTATAGATCAAAATCCGGGTTTGCTTTCGGATTGAGATTATTTATTGGTTTATCGGAATGTGAAACCAGAATGTCTCCGTTTGGAAGCGGCGTAGAATCTTTAAATACTCCGCCTGGAGAATATCCTGTTCGAGATACCGCATTGGGTCCTCTTAAAGGGAAAAGGGATATTTTTTTAAATATGAATCTTGTATGAGAGGGCTGTTTTTTATTTTTGAAATTGTATCTTGTATTGGATATTTTGACATTTTCGGTTACGGGCATTTTGTTTTCGTCAAAATATCCGGTGGAAAAATCATTAGGGTTTCTTGCTTCAAGCCCTGGACCCATCTGATGATCCGATACGTTTAAATTGCCTCCTTCCCATAAATTGCGAGGTTCCATACCTACGTGTATATCTATTCCGCTTGGCATTTCGTAGTTATCCGCATATATTATAACTTCCGATCTGTTTCCCTGATGTGTGGGAAAACTAAATCTTGTATCAAGATGTCTTCTGCAGCTTGTAAGATGAAAGATAGGTCTGTCGTATTTATCCGTAAATGAGCGCTGCCCCGTAAAAAAAACTTCGCCGGTGGTTCGGACGCTAATATCGAGTTCTTGGGCTATTCCGTAGGTGATTCGGGACAGGGTTTGATTATAATTCTCTTTTTCTTGTAATGGCTCGGGATATTTTATGCCATATACCGAATATGAAGGCAGAAATCCGGGTTGGCTGTTTTTATCCCGCTCTATTACATATATAGTAGAATTATCGATAGGTTTTGCAAAGGGGCGATCTACGGTTATGTAAGAGCGTTTTTCTTGAGTAAAAAGCCGATTTTTAAAATCTATTATTGTTCTCCGTTCTCCTTTGTTTGTTCCGTCAACTATATAGATTCTTTTTCCTACAAATGTATTATCCGTTTCGGGTCTGTCAAAATCTATTATGGTTGTTGTATCTCCCGCATCCGCCTCCCCTACTATGCCGCGTTCTTCGCTTTGAACCATATATCCGCTTATATTGGAAGCAAATACTATATCCGCTTTATCAAGGTTATATCCCCCTGCCGCCGCATTTTTGTCCGCAGGATCGGGAACATAAGTAGGATCCGTATAATGAATCTTTATTCCGTTTATATATTTGTGTCCGTAAGTAAGCTTTCTTAATGTTCCTTTTGAAAAATCAAGGTTTGAATCTGCCGTAAGTTCATATATATTGAGATTATCGGCTTCGCCTATTCTCATTACAAATAAAATTGCTTGTCCGTCGTATCTTATATCCGGCTCTCTTATATCCGCCTCTTTGCCTTTACGAAAACGGGCGGTAAGGTTTATAGGCTTGCTTGTAGTATTTTGTAGCGTCTCCCCTTCTTTTAATTTTAACAGATATAAATCCGCGCCTGGCATATATTTTCCTACGTCAAGATATTTTCTGTAATTTTTTGTTTTTGTTCGGACAAATACTATCCCTTGAAGCTTGCCTACCATAGAAGGCTTGATTTTTTTGCCGTTTGTTTTAAGTTTTGATACGGCATCTTCGCGCTCCATCATAAGCCATTCTTTTAATATTTTATAATCGGGATCGTCCGGTCCGGTAAAAAACTGATCGTTTCCGCCTCTGTGAAGAACTCCGCCTTGATTAATAGGTATGTTTTTTTTTAAAATTCTGCTTTGTTCGACATCTCCGGTCAAATAAACATTATGCTGTATCAAACCTTTTGAAGTCATTCGGTTGAACCGGATTTGCTCTAAAGAAAATCTGTTTTCTATTTTGGTATTTAAATCTTCGGTTTCCATTCCCGCATCCGGCAAAAAGGAGCTGTGATTAAATATATGACAGGACGGATTAAAGCATGAGTTTCTTGCATATGCAGGCAAAACTTTTTTTGCAAAAAATTGTTCGGTTTTGTTTTGAGCAAGAACCTTTTTTATATCTTCGTTTTCCAATCTTACCCATTCCGCAAGTTTTTTGTATTGCGGGTCCGATGTGCCGTTAAATATTTCTCCGCCCTTATGATAAAGTCCGAATCCGCCGGCTTGCCCCACAAGAGGCATTCTTAATATCTTTGCAAACGGTATTTTATTATGAACCGCCTTTTTTTTCGCTTCTATATAAGATAGTATGTATTGAGCCGAAGTTGATATTTTACCTTGGGAATCAAGTATAAAAGAAAATTTCCCCTTTTTTTGAGTATGACAGGTTTGGCAATACTGAGAATTTTGATAAGGAGCATTATGAAACTTTGCGTATTCCTCTTTTTCCGCTTCCGCTCCGCTTTTTCCATGACATACATAAACCCCGTTTTCATCCTTTGAAGAACATGTTTTTGCTAATATGGGAGCGACATTTTGTTTGTAATAAACAAAGCCTTTTGTTTTTTCCGGATTTATTGCATCCGATGCCTCGCATGCTTTTTTTAAATAAAAACCGCAAAATAAGAAGATTATAATTATTAAGATGATATTTGTCGCTGTTTTTTTACTCTTTTGCTTTTTCATTTTTTACCTGTAAAATGGGTTATTTTTCTACGATAATAATAAAATTATGATGAGTTTACAAGGGGAAAATGGAGAGGAAAGGAAGAAAGGGGAAGATTGCAAGTTATTAATTGCGGTAGAGACGTTGCATGCAACGTCTCTACAATATTGTTGTTTCAAATTTATAATGTTGCTTTTTACGGTATTTTTTTATTTTAAAATTTTAAAGTAACCGTATTGCTCTGCTCCCCTATTCCGGATCTATTAAGAGCGCGCACTCTATAATCGAAGGTTTTGTCTGTAGACTGTTCTTTTATTTCCGCTTCTTTGCCGATTTCCGTCCATAGATTTATCCATGTGTCTGACTGGGCTTCGGATTCTTTGCGCTGTATTATGTATGCTCTTATTTTCCCGCCTGCTATAGGCTCTTTCCATTTAAATGTTGCGCTGTCAATTTCCTGTTTTACTACGGTAAAACTGCGGCATTGTCCTGGCGACTCTACGGATTGTTTTACGGCTCGCGGGGTTAAACCGACTTTTGCAAGAATAACTTGATTATTTTTAGAGATTCTATAACAATATTCCGCAATTTCGCGGGCATTATTGTATAAGGCGTTAAGGTTTGCGTTTTTCTCTTTAATCGCTTTATGATAATCCGATTTTTTTTGAGCCACTTTGTCTACGGAAAGGTTTATTTTGTTTATGGCATTGGTTAGCTGCTCGAAGGTTAAAGGCGGGTCTGTAAATATTTTTGGGTCTACCTTTAATCCGCCTATCATAACCTCTACCAAAGCTACAAGCTCCGCCTCTTTTCTAGGCACTTTTTTACTCATTGTTTTCTCCTTTCAATTATAATTTTACCTTAAATGTAACGCCGCAAGATTGAAATAAATCGTTGCAAGCGGGAGATTGCTTATTGCAAGCTTAAAATGGTTCTTCGCAGGTTTGAGACGGTTTGTTTTGGGTTTGAAGCGGTTGACGGTTTTAAAACCTATAGGCGCAGTTTTGTAATTAAAGGTTATTGAAATTTATCGATTGTTTTCAATCTGCGCAGCGGTTTTTTTATTTAATTTAGCCCTTAATCTTTCGTTATTTAAATAGATTCGGATTTATTTCCGTTGCTTTGTTATAATCCGCCTCGGCTTTCTTATGATTTTTATTATAATCTTCTAATTTTCTTTTAACGGTTTCCAACTCCGTTTCTTTATTATGCAATTTTTTCATATTGGAATCTTTAAAAGGCATTAAAAACAAATACAAGGTTTTTATCTTGTTTTAAATTCTCTTTGCATAATTGCCTCCTTATTCTTGAAGTATGTTTATTTTTTTTAACCGATTTTTTTTTGTTATTTCCATATCCTGTATCTGTAAAAACAGAGGTTTAAGTTTCGGAATCTCTTTAGTTGCGGTTTTCCACACAATCATCATATCTATGCCGAAATATTCGTGAATTAATTTATCGCGCATTCCGGCGATCTGCTTCCAAGGAATATCAGAATGCTCTTTTTTGATTGTATTAGGAATGTGTTTAACAGCCTCGCCCATTATTTCGATAGCTCTGATTACCGCATAAACCGTTTTTATGTCTTGACCGAAACGATTAAAGTTAAAGCCAGTTACAAAGATTTGAACATCTTCAATAGACTTAATTATATCTTTTATAAAATCAATACATTCTCGTATCACAGATAAACCGCCTCATTTATAATATGTTTGCCTATTTCCGGTTTAAGACCGCTTTTTGTTACCAAATCCACTTTCGCGTCCAGATATTGGCTTAATTCATCTTGTAGGCTTATAAATTGAATAAGTCCGGGAAATTCTTCAAAGCTTACAAGAATATCTATATCGCTGTTATTATTTTGCTCTCCCTTTACATACGAGCCGAATATTCCGATTTCTTTTATTTTATGCTTTTTAATTAACAGCGGTTTTTGCGAGCTAATAATATTTTTAATTTCTTCAACGGATTTCATTCTGTTTTGCTCCTTTTTTTTGCTCTGTTATAAGCCGTTGTAATAGTATAACTATTACAAAAACAGAAATAAAAGAGCAATGAAAAATTCAAAATCTGCGCCAAATATATAAAGCGGATTAAAAATTCGTTAATGTATAGATTAAGATAGCAACTATTTAAAACAAAGCGGTTATTTTTTCTATTACATACTCTACTTGCGAGTTTGTCATTGCCGGATATAAGGGTATGCTTAACGCTTTTTTATAATAGTTTTCGGTTGCGGGATAGTTTTTATAGTTGTATCCGAACTTTTTTTTATAATAAGGATGCCTATAAACGGGGATGTAATGAACTTGGGTTGCTATGTTTCGGGCAGATAGTTTTTCCATTACTGTTTTTCGGCTTTTTTTTATTTTTTTAAAATCTATTTGTAATACATATAGATGAAAAGATGTGTTTTTTTTTTCTTTTTCGTAGGGGATTGTAAGGTGTGGTATGTTTTTGAAGGCGTTGTTGTATTGCCGGACGATTTTTTTTCTTTTTTCTACAAAATTGTTTAATTTGTTTAACTGGGAAATCCCTAATGCTGCTTGTATGTCGGTTATTCTGTAATTGAAACCGAGATGTTGCATTTGATAATACCATAGCCCGTATTTTTCCGCCATTTTGCTGTTTTTTACAATTCCATGAGAGCGCAGCGTTAGAAGTTTTTTATATATTTTTTTATTGTTTGTAAGCGCGGCTCCGCCTTCTCCGGTGGTTATTGTTTTTACGGGATGGAAAGAAAATGTAGTAATATTCGAATATTTGCAGTCTCCTATATATTTGCCGTCGTTATATTTTGTTCCTATGGCATGCGAGGCGTCTTCTATTATTGTAAAGCCGTATTTGCGGGATAGCCGAGCTATTTTTTTCATTTCGCATGCCTGCCCTGCAAAATGAACGGGGATAACCGCTTGTGGCAGGCTGTTATTTTTTGCCGCTTGTATAAGTTTTTCTTCTAATTTTTCAACGGATATGTTGTAGGTGTTGGGATTTATATCTATAAAATTGGGTTTTGCCCCGCAGTAAAGCGCGGCGTTTGCCGTTGCCGCAAATGTATTGGGAGTTGTCCATATTGCATCGTTTTTGCCGATGCCGGCGGCAAGATAAGCAAGATGTAAGGCGGCGGTTCCGCTTGAAACCGCAACCGCATATTTTGCTTTGCAATGTTTTGCCAAAGCCTGTTCGAATTTTAACACGGTAGGACCTTGGGTAAGGTTGTTAGAATTGAGGATTTGGATAACTTTTTCTATATCCTGTTTGCAGATGTTTTGTTTTCCGTAAGGGATCATATTTGTTTTATCATTTCTTGTAGTTGTTCTACCGTAAGCCATTGTTTGTTTGTGCCGGAGTTGTATTCGAAGCCTTCTTCAACAGGTTTGCAGTTGTTGTTTTTGTTGTTGAATCTTTTTTCAAAAAAATGAAAAACGGGCATTATTATGTAGTAGTCGTCAAATTCTACGGTGTGTCTGGAATCGTCTTTTGAAATCATTACTTCATCAAGTTTTTCTCCGGGTCTTATGCCTGTTATTTCGGTTTTTGCTTCCGGAGATATTGCTTTTGCCAGATCCATTATGTTCATACTGGGTATTTTCGGAACGAATATTTCGCCGCCTACCATTCGCTCGAAGCGTTCGATAACAAAATTCACTCCTTGTTTTAACGTAATCCAAAAGCGTGTCATACGAGGATCTGTAATGGGAAGTGTTCCAGTATTTTTTTTCTTTATAAAAAAAGGTATGACGCTGCCTCTGCTTCCTACTACGTTTCCGTATCGGACTACCGAAAATATCGTATGTTCTTTTCCTACATAAACGTTTGCGCTTACAAATAGTTTGTCGGAGCATAATTTTGTAGCCCCGTATAGATTTATCGGATTAACCGCTTTGTCTGTGCTTAGGGCTATAACTTTTTTTACTTTTTGATCTATTGCTACGTTTATTATGTTTTGAGCGCCTATTATGTTTGTTTTTACGGCTTCAAAGGGGTTGTATTCCGCTGCCGGAACTTGTTTTAATGCCGCCGCGTGGATTACGTAGTCTACGTTATAGAATGCTCGGTAAAGGCGTTCTTTGTCTCGAACGTCTCCTATGAAGTATCTTATGCAGGAATATTTATCGGCGGAAAATGTTTGAGCCATTTCAAATTGTTTTAGTTCGTCTCGGCTGAATATGATTAGTTTTTTCGGTTTGTAGCGTTTTAGGATTGTTTGGGTGCATTTTCTTCCGAAGGAGCCTGTGCCTCCGGTTATTAATATTGTTTTGTCGTCAAACATTGCAGTTTGTGTCTCCCGTAATCTCATTATGATTAGTTAGATAAGTTTAAAAAAATTATCGGCAGTTAATTCGAGAATTCCGCCGCGCATAATTCAATAGCCTCTTTTATATTATCCGTCGCCTCGTCAATGGCTTTGCCATAACTTCGGCATTCTTTAAAAAAAGGACAGGTAACTATAAAAAAGCCGTTTGTGTCTTGTTCGATTATAATGGGATAATGTTTTGTCATTTTTAACCTTTTTTATTTTTTGAATGACTGCTTAATCATAAAAATCTTTACGAATGTTTGCAATTGCCTCCTGCATTGCCTTTGAATAAGAAGGCAGTTTTGTATATATTTCTTCGGCAAGCTTTTCTTCGTAAGTATGGGCGGTTAAGTTTCTGACTTGCAGCATAGCAAGATAGATTGGGTTGTCTTTGATTATTCCTGCTTTAAAGGATTGTTTTATGCTTGCTCTCGGAGAATCCGCTTTGAATCCGAGTATGTTGCAATATGTTTTAAGGGTTTTCCAAAATAATTCAAATGTAAATTCAAAACGTTGTATTGCGGAATCTCGAATGAATTCATCTTTGGGCAAAGCCAAAGCTTTTTCAAGTTGCCTGCAAGCTTTATCGAAACTGTTTAAAAGGTATTGAAGTTTTTGCTCTATATCCATTTATAATATTGTTTCCCTATTTAAATTCCGCTGTCTAACTTTGTATTTTACCCGTTTTCTGCGTTGAAAAAAAAATTTAATCATAGTTGGCTAAAAATTTGGCATTATGTAGAGACGTTGCATGCAACGTCTCTACCGCTTTTTATATTGTCCAATAAAAAAAATTTAAACCAATTCTTTAATAACGGAGTTTTCACTTGATAAAACTTTATTGTAAAAATCGGCGTTTACTCTTTTGAAATCTATTATATCAATTTGCTGTAATATAGGAAGTTTGTCTATATTTTCTTTGATGCGCTGCATTGTATCAAAAGGAATCGGCGTATTGGATATTATTCCTATATCATAATCGGATTGTTTTGTATGCGTATTATCTGCTCTCGAACCGAAAAGAAATATTTTAACTTTGTTTCCGAGTTGGTTTGTTATGATTTTTTTTATGTTTGTTTTAAGTTGGTTATTCATTTTAATTTTGTTTTTTTATTTGTTATTCTATTTTAAAAAGTTTTTCTATTCGGGTGTTGGAGCTGTTTTTAAATTCGGGATATTGATATATATTTTTCCCGGCGCCTCCCAAACAGTAATCTATAAGCCTTAATACTGTGGTTTTACCGACATTATTTCCGGATTTTGTTCTGTCTTTTGTAGGGGTTTCATCTACGATAAGATTTATTCCTTTATTAAAAAGGATTTCTCTTATTATTGTTTTGTTGTTTTCTATTATAAGGCTTTTTAAAAACATTTTTTTATGTAACCTTTTTCGCTCTCTATTGCTCCTAAAAGAAATAACCAATCCAAAGTTAATATAAATAGCTGCATGGGTATTTTTTTGTTTTTATTTAGTTCGCGGTATATATTTAAAAAATCAAGTTTTTTTTCATCGGAATTTTTCAATTCTTTTAAAACCGAAACTCCGAGATAATATATTTTTTTTTCGGGATGTATATCTTTTGCTATTATCATTTTTTTATGGGCTCCTCTAATATTTTACATCTCATAAAAGCGTCAACCATTATTATGGGTATTGCGAAAGCTTATATATTTTACTATTTTTTTTAATTGATTCAAGAAGGTTGTTTTCAATATCCTCTATTATATTATCGGCGTTAGTTTTGATTGCTTCGATTCGATTATCATAATTTTCAATATATTTCCCTTTTGATTTATTATATAATATTTTTATGTATCTTAGCAGGCTTTCTTTCTTAAAAGGCGCATAAGTTTCCTCGTTTTTATATTCGTTATTTTCAAGATCAGCGTCTATTATCGCCTTTATAGTAAGTTTCAATAATGAAGGGTTTGAATTTAAACGATTTAACTGTGTTTACCTTCATGATTTTTTTTCCACTCTCTTAAAAGCTCTACAGGATATTTTTTTCATTTGCTTTATTATCTATAATTTCATGACATTCGTCGCAGAGCAGGATGAGGTTATTAAAATGTCTTCTTTCTTCATCTATCATATTCGGATTAAATCTGGGTCCTTTTTCATTCGCAATCCGGCGCCGCGCATTGATTGCCAGATAACGTATGAAGTCTTTTAATTGTAGAGGATTTATATTGTCTTGCTTTGTTTTTCATTTTTTTAAGTTAGTTATAATTGTCTGATATTAATTTTTTAAATGTTATCGGATAAGTTTGAAAAAATCATCGGCAGTTAACTCAAGATCATATTTAATGATTTTAAAGAGTAAACCTTTAGGCACATCTTTATTACTATGATCAGGAATGGTAATTTTTCTTCCGTCTTGATGAATAAAACGAATATGAGAACCTTTTTGCCGTGTTTGTTGAAAACCAAGTTTTTTTGCTACGGCAATCAAGTTGTTGAAAGATATAATCGGATATCGCGTCATACGGCAGCTATCTCAATATCTCTGATACCTATAAAAGACGGCTGTATATAAAAATCGACATCCTACTCTTCGGCGCATAACTCAACAGCCTCTTTTATATTATCCATCGCCTCGTCAATTGTTTTGCCGTAACTTCGGCATCCTTTAAAAAAAGGACAGGTAACTATAAAAAAACCGTCTGTGTCTTGTTCGATTATGATGGGATAATGTTTTGACATTTTTAACCTCTTTTATAATACTTTTTTATTTCTCTATTTTTTAACTGATAGCCTCTATAATCGCATTTACTATTATATCCTGTTCCTTTTTGCTTAAAAACGGATGCATTGGCAAACTTATTACTCGTTTTGCTACGGTTTCTGCAATAGGAAATTTTTTATTTGTCTGATCTATTGCGGGCTGCATGTTAAGGGGGATGGGATAATGAACCGCAGTAGGAATATTTTTTTGTTTGAGTTTTTCCGCAAAACTGTCTCTGTTATCAATCTGTATTGTATATTGAGCATATACGCTTTTATTGTGGGGTTGGATATGCGGGGCGGTAATTGCTTTTATATTGTTTAAAAGTCTGGTATATCTTGCGCCGATTTGTTCTCTTGCTTTTACTTCCGTATCAAATGTTTCCAATTTTGCAAGAAGTATTGCCGCTTGTAATGTGTCTAATCTTCCGTTTATTCCTATTCGTATGTGATTATAACGTCCGTTTTGCCCGTGATCTCTTATTTCTTTTAGTTTCTTGGCAATTGTATCGTCATTTGTAAAGCATGCTCCTCCGTCTCCGTAGCATCCAAGCGGTTTTGAAGGGAAGAAGCTTGTGCAGCCGATAAGAGTTAATCCGCATGATTTTTTATTTTTATATTCCGCTCCGAAGCTTTGGGCGGCATCTTCTATTATGGGGATGTTGTACTTTGCCGCTATGTTGTTGATGGCGTCCATATCCGCGCATTGTCCGTATAACGATACGGGCATTAGCGCTTTTGTTTCGGAAGTTATTGCTTTTTCTATCAGATTTGGCTCTATGTTGTAGGTAAGCGGATTTATATCTGTAAAAACAGGTTCCGCTCCTGTTAGAATTATGCTTTCTGCAGTTGCGATGAAGCTGAACGGGGTTGTAATTACTTGGTCGCCTTTTTTAATGTTAAGCGCCATAAGCGCGGCAAGCAAAGCGTCTGTTCCGCTGGACACTGTAATGCAGTGTTTTACTTCTATGTATTCGGCAAGTTTTTCTTCGAGTATTTTTACCTCGGCCCCCATTATAAATTGGCTGTGATCTAATACTTTTTTTATGTTTTTATCTATTTTTTCTTGAAGCTGTTTATATTGGGTTTTTAAATCTATAAATTGCATTTGGTTTAACTTTCTTTGTTTAAAGTTTACCGTCTAACTTTGTAATTTGCACTTTGTTATCCTGCCGACTTTTATCATTTTTTTTGTCTGATATTACTCTGTATCTTTATTACTTTATAATTATCCTTTATTATATAACGGTTTTGAGTTTTAATTATAAACTCCAATAAGTATAACCGGCTTTTATGATTTTATCGGAATTAAATATTCCTTTTACGTCTATTATAACGCCGTTTTTTTTTAAAAGAGCAAATAAGGTTTTTGTGGGCAGTTTTTTATATTGATCGTGTTCTACGGCTATAATAACGCAGGATGCCGGAGTTAATTCGTTGAAATCGGATAAACCGATGCCGTATTCTTTTTTACATTCTTCGTAATCAGCATAAGGGTCATGGGGCGTTACCTTTATGCCGAATTCCTCTAACTCTTGTATTATATCTATTACTTTGGAGTTTCGTATGTCGGGGCAGTTTTCTTTAAATGTTACGCCAAGAACGGTAACGGAACTTTTTAATATGTTGTGCCCGGCGGCAATTATCTTTTTTATTGCCTGTTTTGCTATAAATTTGCCCATGTCGTCGTTTAATCTTCTGCCGGCAAGTATTACTTGTGGAGTATAGCCGAGTTTTTCCGCTTTATGTGTTAGATAATAAGGATCTACTCCTATGCAGTGTCCGCCTACAAGCCCCGGTTTAAAGGGTAAAAAGTTCCACTTTGTTTTTGAAGCTTCTAATACTTGATTGGTATTTATACCTATTTTATCAAATATTAAAGCAAGTTCATTCATTAAAGCTATGTTTATATCCCGCTGGGTGTTTTCTATTATTTTTGCGGCTTCGGCTATTTTAATAGAAGGCGCGCAATATATCCCTGCAGTTACTACGCTTTGATATACTTTGGCTATTATTTCAAGGGTTTTACTATCTTGACCGGATACTATTTTTTTTATTTTATCGAATGTATGCTCTTTATCTCCGGGGTTTATGCGTTCGGGGCTGTAGCCTACGGTAAAGTCTGCGCCGTTTTTAAGGTTTGAATGTTTTTCCAATATCGGAACGCAGTCTTCTTGGGTGGCTCCGGGATAAACGGTAGACTCATATACTACAATATCCCCTTTTTTTAATATTTTTCCTATGCTCTCGGACGCTTTAAACAGGGGGGTTAGATCCGGCTTTTTTGCTTGGTCTATAGGCGTAGGCACGGCTATTATATGAAAATCGGCGGATTTTAAATTGTATATGTTATCGGTAAATAGTATGTCGGAATTTTTAAGCTGTTCCGGCGTTATTTCGCCGGTAGCGTCAAATCCTTTTTTTAAGGCTTCGATTCTTTTTGAATTTATATCATATCCTATTGTTAAACCGAGTTTCCCAAAAGCTACAGCTACAGGCAGTCCTACATATCCGAGTCCTATTACCGAGATTTTTCTATTGTATTTCATAATAGTGTTTTATTTATCTATTTTATATGGTTATAATTATATAATTTCTCCTTGCTGCGCTCGTTGACATTATATGGCAAAAACGCCGGCAAAAATAAGAAGCCTGTCATTTCGAGCAAAGCGAGAAACCTTTTTTAAACCCGCATGCTTACAGGCAGGTTTATCTCTATGCGGATAACGCGGTCGCGGCGTTTTTTATTTTTGTTTCAATATTAGAAATGGCGGAAATAGCATCTGGAAATTTCCTCAGGATACGAAGCAGATTATCCATTGCATAGCTTTGCGCTACCTGCCCGTTTTCATAACGAGCAAAGGTTTTTGCGGCGACTCTAAGCATTTTTGCAAATGCCGTTTGCGTCATACCGTATTGTTTTCTAATTGCCTTAATTTCGTCCGAAGTTAATAATCCATCGATTTTTCGGCGTTCGTCTATTAAATATTTATCAATATTGCGTTCATTTTCCGGAGAGATAAATGTTTCGGCGCACTCGGGGCATTTAAATATAATTTGATCGGGCAAAACGGTTTTTTTCCCTTTATATTCAAACGGCAAATCCTGTATGCAAGATTCAATTTGTCCTGATTCGCATACAGAGCATAACATTTTATTATATACATTCATAGCGTTTCTCCTTATGTAAATAAAAATCTTCCTCCGCTCTTTTAAAAGAGGTTATAATTAGGCGTATTTTATCCTTTGTAATTTTAAATTTAACATACAGGAAATATCCCTTTGCCGTAGGTTTATAAACATCTTGCCAAATATTTTGTTTATAAAATTCCGTTGTTGATTTATAAAAATCTTTTGCCTCTAATCCACTAATTGTATCGATAATTTCAGTTTGACTAAATCCTATATTATGAGCAGTTTGCCTCGAAGTATTTGTTAAAAGATAACTCTTTTGTTCTATAATATATTCTCAATAAAAGGTATCATTATGATACCTTTTATTCTATTGTTAAATCGCAGTCAAGAGAAGTTTAAGATTAAATTTTTCTTCCTATTTCAAATCCTTTATGAACCGCGTTATAAGCCAAACCTACCTTTTCGGCATCTCCGATTACATAATAATGTATTCTTTTTTCTTTAATAAAGGCTTCTAACGGATTATAAGGAACAGAACCAGCGGCTATAACTACGGTATCGCAAAAAAGTTTCTCCTGTTTGCCGTTATATTCGGTAAGCAGATAACTCTCTGTTATTTTAAGGGCTTTTCTTTGGGTAAAAACTTTTATCCCTTTTATAGCAAGGTCTTGCATCATAGCCCATCTTGTAGATTTGCCTATATCTTTTCCTACTTTGTTTATCATTTCTACTATGGCAATCTCTTTGGTTCCGCGCGTAGCCAACTGATATAAATCATCATAAGATTCGGCTCTGTTTACAAATAAAAATTTCAAAGCTTCGCCGGTTAAACACCCTTTTTCGGATAAAAATAAAGCCGTCTCAACTCCTACGGCTCCGCCTCCGATTATTACTACTTTTTTGCCGGCGTATGCTCTGTTTTGTAAAATATCCCATGCCGAAACGACGTTTTTAAGGTTTATACCCTCAATATTCGGGATTGCCGGAGCCGCGCCCGTAGCTATTATTATTTCGTCAAAATTACCCTGTTCGATAATTTTTTCATCCACATTATTAAAAATAACTTTAATATCGCTTGAATTTATTTTAAAAATTAAATCCTCGGCAAGTCTTGCAAACTCTTGTCTGCCGTAGGGAGCAGATGCAATAAAAATTTGCCCTCCCAAACGATTTTTTTCGTATAAAACAACTTTATGTCCTCTTTTATGCGCAGTAAGAGCGGCTGTCATTCCGGCGACTCCTCCGCCTATTATCAGTATGTTTTTTTTATTTTCCGCTTTAATTATCGGTTTGGTTTCTTCGTATCCCGCCAAAGGATTGCATAAACATCCTACCGCCGCGAGTTTAAATATATGATCAAAACATCCCTGAGAGCAGCCTATGCAATGGGTTATCTCTTTTTCTCTGCCTGTTTTAGCTTTAATAGTAAAATACGGATCTGCAATTAATCCCCTGCCTATTGCTACCATATCGGCTTCGCCGTCGTTTAAAAGTCTGCGAGCGGTTTGGGGGGTATTTATTCTGTGGCTTGCTATTATGGGAATATCCGTAGCCATTTTAACTCCGGCGGATAAATAGGAGAATACTCCCGCAGGAACAGAGGCTATTATTTGAGGAACTCTTGCTTCGTGCCATCCTACGTTGATGCAAAGAGCGTCCGCATATCCTTTGACGGATATTTTTTGAGCATATTTTAATAATTCCTCTCTTCCTTGTCCTTTCGGCATAAAATCGTTTCCGTTCATTCTGACGATTATAGGAAAATTTTCTCCTACTTTTTCTCTTATCTGTTGTATAACTTCCAATCCGAAACGGATTCTGTTTTCAAAATTTCCGCCATATTCATCCTCTCTTTTATTGGTTAAAGCGGACATAAATTCGCTTATTAAATATCCTGTGCCGCTTAAAATTTCCACAGCATCAAAACCAGCCTTTTTCACTCTTAAAGCGGCGTCTCCGAAATCTTTTATTGTTTTTTTAATTTCGTCAATGGCAAGCTCTTTCGGAATCTCTTTTGTAAGATTTGACGCTATAGCGGAAGGGGCGACAGGCTTTTTCCCGCCCATTAAAAGAGAAAAATTGTAGCGTCCGGAATGATTAAGTTGAACAACCGATTTTGCGCCTCCGTTTTTTATTGCGTCCGCCAAACGTTTTAACCCCGGTATAAATTCGTCTTTATGGGCTCCTATGTTTTTATAAAAACCGGCCAAATCATTAACCGTAGCAAACCCTACGCTTATAGCTCCGGTTTCTCCTTCGGCTCTTTTTTTATAAAAATTGATTAATCTGTCTGTAACATGAAAATTTTCCGCCATATTAAGATGCATAGCGGGCATGTAAATTCTGTTTTTTATTTCAAGTTTGTTAATTACGATGGGTTCGAAAAGTATATCTTGCATAGCGCTCCTTTATAAAAAAATGTAAAAATAATTTTATCCTTATTTGATTTCTGTATAAAAACGCCTTATTTTATCGGGTTTTAAGGGTTGGATAAAATTTTTTATCCGCCGCAAACTCAAATAAATAAATGTTATATCTCTATAAAAAAATATATGATATTACAAGTAATAAAACTTTATAAATACCCTCGCAGAACTTCGTATTTTGTTGGACAACGGGATTCAATAGAATTATAGGCAAATATGAACTGTTTAAGAGCGTAGCTTGAGTTTTTATATTTTTAGCAAAATGCAGCCGAAAATCCGAAGCAATAAGTAAGAAGCGGAGCAAAACAACTTGGATATCAAACAGAAAACAGAGGAAATATTATAGACGCAAAAAGGGATGATTATAAAACGGAGACAGGTTAAAAGGAAATAATAAAGAGATTTCTCGCTTTGCTCGACAGGACAGGAAGCAATTTTTAAGTTGAAATTTTATATATTATCATTATAATTGACCGCAGATTTATTAATTAATTTTGATAAAGCCTTTTGTCCAAACTGTGCTTAACTATAATTTATGTGATAGACTACGATTATGTTATAGATACAAGAAGGAATTATTAGAAAAAAGATGTCCGAAATTTTTTGTGTCTTGGACATCTCATAGCCAATATAAATAATTTAAAGGAGATAAATAAGATGACAAATAACTTTATTACAGCCGCTGCGGTGCAAGATAAAGTCCGAATTAATGAATTTATTAAATCGGTTTATAACTGGATGGCTATAGGACTTGGGCTTACGGGGCTTATAGCATATTATGTGTCTAATAATGAGGCTATAATGCAGCTTATATATGGCAACATGCTTGTTTTTTTCGGAATTATTATTTGCGAGCTGCTTTTGGTAGTATCTATTTCAAGAAAGATTGATAAAATTTCCGCTTTAAAAGCAACCTCTTATTTTATGCTTTACGCGGTTTTAAACGGAATAACGATTTCTTGGATTTTTCTTGCTTATACGCATTCTTCCATAGCTTCGGTATTTTTTATATGTTCGGGAACTTTTGCGGGATGCAGTATTTACGGTATGGTTACAAAACGCGATCTTACCTCGTTAGGCGGTTTTGCAATGATGGGCTTGTTCGGAATTTTAATTGCTTCCGTAGTAAATATTTTTTTACAAAGTTCCGGTATGAGTATGATAATAAGCTATATCGGAGTGTTGGTTTTTGTAGGACTTACGGCTTACGATACTCAGGAACTAAAAAAGATGGCGCTTGCCCAGCCAGCGGGTCTTGAAGCGGATGTTATACGAAAAGGGGCTATTTTGGGCGCGTTAAAATTATATTTGGATTTTATTAATCTTTTTATTATGTTTCTTAGAATTTTCGGCGTAAGCCGAGATTAATTATTCATATTAGTTAGTTCCAGTAGAGATGCTGAATACGGCGTCTCTACAATATATCCCGAATTACTCTATTAAGCCATAAGATTCCGGCTTGACGCTGCTCTTCGTTTAAATTTTTTATTACCTTTATATAATCTTTTCCGTAAGCTGTAATGTTTTGTTCTATTGTTTTCAAAAAAGGCTCGTAATATTTTATATCTGCCGCAGTCTTTTTTTTTTCTGATATTATATCTTCTAATTCTGCAATATCATAAAAAAAATTTGCATTATTCAAAAATTCTTTAAATCTTTTGATTCGCTCGGATATTGCCATGTCCGTTTTTTGAAGCAGCCCAGATAATATTTGCTTTGTAAATTCTTGAGATATAAAGTTTGCCCTGATGTTTTTATACCAGACGTAAAGAGCAGTTAAATTTGCCAAATAATTAACATTATTTGTAATAATTCTTTTAACGTCTCCGAATATTTTTTTCTTGTATGGTATTGAAACCGTTTTTTCGGCTCCTACATTTATAACGAGTCTGTTTTCTACATATTCGTCTTTTCTGCATATTGTTCCGGCGGGAGTAACGGTTCCGAAAGCCAATCGGCAGGGTCCTACAACTCCGCCTTGCCCCCCGAGAAATATAGGATTTTTATTAAGCATCACTCCATTAAAAACATCTCCGAATATCGAAGGGGTAGCTTTATCCTGAGCTGGAGTATAATTAAAATGTATAAATGAACTCCCAACTTCGCTATGATTTTTTATGCTTGCGCCGCCAGTCATAAGACAGTCGCAAAAATTTATAAGGCTTCCGAGGGCTACATAAGGAAAAAGTATGGTATGTTTAAGCCCTACTGTATGGGCTATGCTTGCTTCCTCTTCCAATATTGTTGCCTCTCTTACATGAGCGCAGGATCCAGCGCTTGCTTTTTTTAAAAAAACCGCATTGTTAAAATAGCCTCCTGCAAGTTTTACATTAACTCCGATCTGGCAGTTATCTATGGTAACGGGAGCTTCGTAGCCTATGGAGCAGTTTTTTAAAATAACGGTAGACTCTCCGAAAATTTTTACTCCCGCATATAAGGTTACCCCTTCGCCTGATATGTCATCAATATTTACCTCGTCTCCTATTTCTATGGAGCAAGGCGCTGCTATTTTTACCCCTTTTTTTATAAGTTGGTCTATTTTTGACATTATATATTCTCTCTTCTTTCCCCTGTTGAAATTTCCGTAAAAAACTCTCTTAATATCTCAATTTAAAATTAAATAAAAGCAAATATTTTTATAATATTTTATTTGAATAATTTTTATCCGTCAGCGTATCCGATTAATGCCTTGACTCTCAAACTCAGTTTTGTATAACGCAGGCGAGTTTGTCTGGCAGTTTATGCAAACAAACAAACTTTTTAATTTAAAAACAAGGAATAAGATAGTGGAAACTCAATACATTGTTCTTATATTAGGGTATATATTCGGCTTTTATATGGCTTGGAATATCGGCGCAAACGACGTGGCAAATTCTATGGCTTCCGCCGTAGGCGCAAAAGCTATTACGCTTTGTCAGGCCGTTTTTATAGCAGGCATATTAAATATAGTAGGCGCCATATTTTTAGGAACTCATGTAACTAATACAATAAGAAAGGGAATTATATCTACCGATGTTTTAAGCGATCCGCATACGGCTATGTTAGGCGCCTTATCGGCTCTTTTGGCTGCAGCCTTATGGGTAAGTTTTGCAACTATAAAATCTTTGCCCGTATCGACAACCCATTCGATTGTAGGAGCAATGATAGGCTTCGGTATAGCAGCTGGCGGATTTTCGGTAATTCAATGGAGTAAACTGATCGCGGTTGTGGCAAGCTGGATAATATCGCCGGTATTTGCAATGATAATATCCTTTACTATATTTAAAGTTATTGTTGCCGTGATTCTAAGCAAAAAGAACAGATTTAGTCTTGCAATTAAACTGTCTCCGTTTTTTATAGGCGCTACAATATTTATAGTTGTTATGTCTTTTATATATAAAACCCCTTTGGGTAAAAACCTTCATTTAAACATAGTTCAGGCTTCGTTAATTGCTTTTTGTTTATCTTTATTATTAGGAATTATATTGGGAAAGGTTATAAAACGCTTTGTTAAAAAAGGGGAAGACGGACCGGAATCTGTTTTTAGAAAAATTCAGATAGGAACATCCTGTTATGTATCTTTGGCTCATGGGGCAAATGACGTGGCAAACGCTATAGGACCTCTTGCGGTTATATATTTTATTGTTAAAACCGGCAGCGTAGACTCAACAATTCCGGTTCCGGTATTTCTTCTTTTATTCGGAGGCGTCGGAATAGCCGCGGGGATTGCTATGGCCGGAAGAAGAGTAATGGAAACTTTGTCAACCAAAATTACCACATTAAATAACTCCCGCGGGTTTTCGGTTGACTTTGCAGCGGCAACTACGGTTTTAATAGCCTCGAAACTGGGGCTTCCCGTATCTACCACTCACGCTACGGTAGGCGGAGTTTTGGGCGTAGGGCTTGCAAGAGGAATAGGAGCCGTAAATTTCTATTTGATTTTAAAGATTATATTATATTGGGTGTTAACCGTCCCAGCATCAGCCATTACCTGCATAATGATATTTAAGATACTAAAAATTTTTATATAAAGGAGTAAAAAAAATGAAAAGCGCATTATTATCCGTATTTTTAACATCCCCTTTTGAAGGACTGATACAACATTCCGAAAAGGTTAAAGAATGCACATTGGTATTTAAAAAAGCAATAGAATGCTACATTTCGCTTGAATGCGAACAGTTTGAAATTTTAAAAGAAGAGATTGATACTCTGGAAAAAGAGGCAGATAAAATTAAAAGAGGAATAAGAGAGCATCTTCCTAAAGGGACTATTATGCCTATAGATAAATTTCAGCTTTTTTTATTTTTAAAAGAGCAGGATAATACAATAGACGCAATAGACGAATCTTTGGAATGGATATCTTACAGAAACACAAACAATATTCCGGAAGATATTAAAAAACAAGTTGTTATATTAGTGGAAGCCGTAATCGAAACTATAGAAAAACTGCCGATAATGGTTTTGGAAACAAAAAAATATTTTAAAAACTTTTCGGACGGACAAAGAGATATTGTAAAGAATATAATAAGAGATATTCGTGCAAAAGAGAGCAATGCAGATAAAGAAGAGGATAATTTGAAAAGAGAACTTTTTAACATGGATATAGATTCAACCTCATCATTCCATGTTGTCCGACTTGCTGAAATTATAGGCTCAATAGCAGATCATGCCGAAAATGCCGGAGATATGATAAGGGCTATGCTTGCAAAATAATTATAATACGGAGACAGCTTTTAAAAAAAAATAATAAAGGAATTTTTCGCTTCGCTCGACAGGACAGGATGAGATGTTGATACAAAAAAATTAACTTTTATAAAAATAGTATTTGCAATTTATTAAAATAAAGATTAACTATAGCTGTATTAGTTTTATATCGTAACTTAAAAAATTACGATATGCCGGTTTCTCAATATTTTTACGCGCAGTTAATTGAGTATTCGGAGTTTTAAAATAACGGCGCGTATAGTATAATTGAAAGGATTTTTTATGAATATTTATGTAGGCAACCTGTCTTACGATATTAAAGAAGATGAATTAAAAGAACTGTTTGGAGAATTCGGAGCTGTTGAAAGCAGTAAAATAATAAGCGACAGGTTTTCCGGCAAATCAAAAGGTTTCGGTTTTGTAGAGATGTCAGACGAATCCGAAGGCGAAGCGGCAATTAACGCTTTAAACGGAAGTAATCTAAAAGGACGCAATATAAGAGTTAACGAATCCAAACCCAATGCGGGCAGACAAGGCGGCGGCGGCGGCGGCAGATCATCTTATAATCAGAGAAGATATTAACAAATAATCAAATCAACAATGCCTGAGTAAAAATAGCCGTATTATAAGTATTTACTCGGGCATTGTTATAAATTGAGCAACCCAGTTTGTAATATAACTATTAAAAAAAGAATTAACTTATAAAAAATGCTACCTTTTGATACGATTTTTTTTATTTGGATCGGAATTATTTTGTGTATATCTCAATCCGCTATGTTGTCCGGTCTTAATCTCGCCTTTTTCAGCATTAACAGACTTAAACTTGAGGTTGAAGCCTCTCATAACCAAACTGCAAAAAAAATTCTGGAAGCAAGAAAAGATTCCAACTTTTTATTAACAACTATTCTTTTCGGCAACGTTGGCATTAACGTTTTATTAGCTCTTCTTTCAAATTCGATAATGTCCGGAATAATTGCCTTTATTTTCTCTACGTTTTTAATCACATACATAGGCGAAATAGTTCCTCAGGCATATTTTTCCAGAAACGCTATTAAAACCACAGCATTCTTTTTACCAATATTAAAATTGTATCAGATAATACTATATCCTGTGGCAAAGCCTTCCGCAATGATGTTAGATAAGCTGCTCGGAAAAGAGAATGTGGAGTATTTTAAAGAAAAAAGTTTGAAGTGTCTTATAAAAAAACATATAGAACATACGCATGATATAGATCATGTAGAAGGAACAGGCGCTATTAATTTTCTTTCCATAGATGATCTTTTTCTAGATCAGGAAGGAGAAATAATAGATAAAAACAGTATAATCTCTCTGCCGTTTGATAATGAAAAACCTATTTTTTCGAAATACAAAAAAAGCCCCGAAGATCCTTTTTTAAAAAAATTGGATAAATCCAGAAAAAAATGGGTGATAATTACAGACCAAAATAATATTCCTAAAATGGCTCTTAATTCAAACGGCTTTTTAAGAAGCACTATTTTTGACAAAGAATATGTTGATCCTGCAAAATTTTCTCATCATCCTATAATAGTAACAGATTCTTCTATAAAACTCGGAGAGGTTATAAAAAGATTAAAAATAGATTCTGACGATAAAGATGATGACGTAATAGATAAAGATATTATTCTTCTTTGGGGAGATAAAAAAAAGATTATTACGGGAGCCGATATTTTAGGAAGGCTACTTTTGGGGATTTCTCAAAGAGTTATGGATATTGAAGATAAGAGTAACAAAATAACAAAGAGAGACTTGAAGGCTTGCTAAACCGATTGTTAAACCTAAAAAAAAAAATCACATATTTTTTTCTCAAATCCGATATATAAAACCTTTCAAATTTTCTTAATAACGATGAATAACGTTCTTTATTTTGTTTTGTATTTGCAAATAAGCTGCCAAATTATAAAAATCTCTGTCTCCCGTAATAAAAACCGTTTTATCAGACCGCTTTTTGGGTTACGGCAAGAACCATCGGGGTATTTTCGGATAGCTTGAATTGTATTAAGGGGTATCTCTGTAGATCGGTTTTCCGGTTTTAAGATCATGGTTGTGTATAAGGTCGTAATCTATAAAGAGTCTGTCTATGTATCCGCGTAATTTGTGTATTTGCGAGGGGCGTAATTCAACATTGTTGAAGAGTAGTTTTATTATTAACATTATATATGTTATTTCCTCTGTTTATATTTCAATAAAATCCTGTTTTATAACAAAGTGTTTTTCAACGCCGAAATCAAGTAAAAGAGGGCTTGTTTCTACGAAAACTATTTCATCATAGAAATGATTGATATAATAAGCTCCCCTGTTTTTTCGGCTGTTTTTCCGAATAGGTCATACATAGGAACCATATTGATATATTCGTCTTTCCAATCATTTACGCTTTCTTGAACTATGTTTTTTATAAACTGAAATTTCGGACCTAATGCTTTTATTTTTACCTCTAACGGAACCTCTTCTTTAAATGTAATGTTGAATAAAAGCAGATATTCTATTTTATTCGGAATTTGAGGATTTGTAGATATTATCGGTATTATTATTATGTTTCTGCCGTCTAATCTTGCTTTTGCTATATAAACGTTTTCCCGCTCCACTATGGTTTTTTTGGTTCCTCGTAATCTGCTGTCTTTTTCTACGCGGGAAGGCAGCATAAAAAGCGCTCCGCCTTTTTCCAAAACGGTTATGGTAGAAGCGTCGCAAGGTTTGCCGTTTATGTTTAACCCGTCTATTTTATAAAGTATGTAGCCTCTTATGCCGGATATGATTTTTTGCAGGTTTTTTAATACAAGTATGTTTTTAGCTGTAATTCCATATAGTTTTATACCGAGTTTTTCTATTTCTTCAAATATTACGCCTTCTATTTTATCACTGATTCTGCTTGTGCCCACGGTGACGGTTTTAGCCTGATGTCTTATCGCATCTATTGGTCTGGATAATCTGTTTATAGCGCCGTTTAATCTTTTAAGTAGAAGTTGAAGCATATTTAACGCGCTGTATTCTATATCGAAATCAAAGGTAAAATCTGATACGTCTAACTTGCCGGACAGATATTTTAAAAGGAGGGTAAGATCGGATGCTGTTTTAAATCCTATTATGGAAGGGAATTGTTTGTCCGCTTTTTTTTGTTTGAAATCTATTGAAAAAAGCGTGATTTTTTCTTTGAATTCCTCTTTTTGCACAATTTCGTATATGTCTAACCCTTGTTTTACAAAATTATCTACTGTATTTTTTATATCCTCTTTAAATTGATACAGATATTCGGATACGCCGTTTATTGCAAGGGCGGCAAAATAACCCCACAAATGCCCGGCAAGGGTATTTAATATGGGCGCAAAGTGCTGGCTTACCGTAGGTATGTAAAAAACATCTTCCGCATATGCGTCGAATCTATGTTCTTTTTCATCCGTTATTACTATAGGAGTGGCTTTATGAGCTTTAAATATTGCGGTATCTTTTACTATATCTTGTATTACGTTTTCTCTCGCACTTGCAGCGCATACTATTATTAGCGGTTCGGCGGAAAGGTCTATATGTTTTTTATCCTCTATGTAATCGGAAGATATTGTTTTATAGCATAATTCCGAAAGTTTTATTCTTATTTCGTCTGCCGCCGGCTTGTTTGCACCGCTTCCCACAACAGCCCAGTAGGTTTTAAAAAGCGCGAATTTTTCTGCGGATTTTTTTATTTTATCTTTTGTCGCCAGTATTTTACGCATAGAATTTGGTATTTCTATAAGTCTTTTTATCTCTTTTCGGATAAACTTTTCTTCTCTTATGCCAACTGCAGATGTTATGCAAAGCCCTAGTAAAGCGGCGGCGGCAACCTGCGAATAAAAAGCTTTTGTAGATGCTACGGACATTTCTATATCTCTGCCGCTGCTTGTATATAAAACCCCGTCTGTTTTAAAGGTAATATCGGAATCTCTTCTATTTACTATGGCAATTGTCCACCCGCCTCTTTCTTTTGCCATATCAACGGTTTTGTTTGTATCTGTTGTTGTGCCGGACTGGGTTACCGCAACTACTAATGTGTCTTTTAAGCTTTCTTTATCGTCGTTTTCAAACAGTATAAAGCCAGAGAGTTCCGAAGCTTTTACCGCCCTTATTTGTATTGAGGCTTTGCTTAGATAATATCGAAGTATGTTTGCTCCGCATACTGCTGCCACTCCTGCCGTTCCCTGCCCTACAAAATATATTTTTTTTATTTTATTTTTTAAAAAGGCTTTTTTCAAAGTCTGCGGAAAGGCTTTTTTATCCAAAGTTACTCGTTTTTGTTGTTTATCCGTTTTTAATCGGTTTAACAGGGTTTTTTCTACGGATGCCGGAGATTCGGATATTTCTTTTAAAAAGTAATGGGCATAATCTCTTCTGTCTATATCTCTTGAGGTTATTTCGGTCTGTTTTATAAATTTTTCATTAAGCTTTATTTTTTCTCCGTCATAATATGATGCCGTTATACCGTTTAATTTTCCTCCTTTGTCAGAATCAAGTATAAATATCTGCCCTTCTATCTCTTTGTTTTTTATTTTTTGACTCTGTTCGCAGTTTATTTTTATAAAATACCGGGTATCCTCCACAAAGCCGTAAACTTCGGATGCAGGTATGTAATGCTCGTCCGCTATGCCTATAAAAAGAGCCTGTCCGCTGCCTTTTTGAGCCAAAAATATTTTTCCGGGGGCAAGATCGGTGTGCATTGCTATTGCATGAGAGCCTTTAAAATTATTTACCGCAAGCCGAAAAGCCTCTTTTATATCGGATGTTTTTTTAAGATATTTTTTTATTAAAAGGGGTATTATTTTTGTATCGGAGTCTATTTTTTCGCCGTTGTTTTCAAACTCGGTTTTTAATCGGATATAGTTGTCTATATCGCCGTTTAAGCATACGTTAATATTTTGATTTTTATTTTTTGTATCGGTAAGGTATAAGTCTATAGGATGGCAGTTGAATTCGTTTATGCCGCCTACAGACGCCCATCTTGTATGGGATATTATACTGTTGTACAGATATTGAACCGCGCCAGCTTTTTGTAATATATTATCTTTGATTATCTCTTTGCGCAAAAATTTTACGTTGTCTCCGAGTTTTCCTACTTCCGCGGCTATTTTGTAGGTAAATGTTATGGAGGTCTTATTATCGGAAGAGGTATTTGCGTTTATTGAGCCGTTTAAAAGCTGTTTTGTTTCGGTTCGTTTATTTAATTGTTTTTTTTCTTCCGAGGTTAAAAGAAGTTGAAATTTTTTAAACTTTTTTTTATTGTATGTAAATATAACGGATATTCCGGCAGAATCTCTGCCTCGGACTTCAAGCCTGTCTATTGAGTTTAAAACCGTGTTGATATTTTTAAATGCGGCAACCTGTATTGAAGTCGGATTATTATTATAGGTTATAAGCTTTTTTACTTTATTTATATTATCTATAAGTTCCGATGTTAAAGCCCATCTAATATCTTTTAATTTAAAAAGAGCCGAATATATTTTTTCCGCATCTTTTTTTGCAAAGCCGAAATCTTTTTTTAAAAAAAAATTTGTTTGAGATGTTATTATGTTATCAAGTTGTTCTGCGATTTTTTCTATTTTTTTTATCTCTGCGCCGTCTGTATAAAGAGCGTAAAATTGGTTTTGAAGTTTCAATTCTCCGGTTTTTATTAAAAAGGAATTAAGTAGTTTTTTGCCTCCCAAATAATTTGTTATATTCGGCCGGGTTACGGACAAATCTTCAACCGTCTCTTTAATTCTATCAATATAATCGTTTAATTTATTTATATTTAATTTTTTATTTTTTATTTTTTTAAACGGTATTATTCCGGCTATTCCGCACATTTTTTTCTCGCTTTTTTGGTTTTATATACTGATGCAAAAATACATAATATAATTTGTTTTTTTATATTTATCGGAGAACGCCAGCATTTTTAAAAATTAATGCGCAATGATGAATGGAGGCGGATAATGCTGACCGCCACGTTCCAAAGTCAGCCATTGCAATTCTGTAAAAGCCTCTACAGACGCTCTGCCGCTGTTTTTAATGCCGCCGAAAGGAATATGCGGTTCGTCATATACAGAGGAATCGTTTATATGGACCATACCTGTTTGAAGACGCTCGGCTATCTCCATTCCTTTTTTTTCATCACCAGTGATAATACCTGCAGACAGTCCATATTTGGAATCGTTTGCTATGGCAACTGCTTCATCTATATTTTTAACCATAAAAATAGAGGCAACCGGACCAAAGGTTTCTTCATAATAAATCCGCATATTCGGTTTAATATCTGTTAATATCGTAGGGTTATAAAAAGCGCTTTCATATTTACCGCCTATAAGCAGTTTCGCCCCTTTTTGAACAGCTTCCGTAATCAGCTCGTTAATCTTATTTAATTGCTTTTTATTGATAATAGGCCCTATTACATTGCTCTTCCCGCTGGGCTCGCCTACCTTAAAAGTCTTAATTTTTTCGATAAAACGTTTGGTAAACTCATCTGCAATAGCCTCGTCAATAATAATTTTTTCAACGGACATACAAATCTGTCCCTGATGCAGAAAAACGCCGAAATTGACGGCATTGAGCGCAAGTTCCATATCCGCATCTTTTAGAATAATAAGCGAATTTTTACCGCCCAATTCCAGAGTAGCTTTTTTTAGTAAATATCCGGCTTTGGATGCAACTTGACGCCCTATCTCGCTTGAGCCTGTAAAACTAATACCTTTTATATGCGGATTCGAGATTAATTCGCTGCCTACCTTTTCTACGTTTTTAAGAGAACAGGTTACCACATTAAAAACTCCATCCGGCGCTCCCGCTTCCTCAAAAAGTTCGGCTATAAGCAAACCGCCGCTCACAGGCGTTTCTTCCGACGGCTTTAAAACTACCGTATTTCCCACGGCAAGAGCAAATGATAGTCCGCGTGCAGAGAGCAGTAACGGAAAGTTCCACGGTGAGATCACAGATACAACCCCAAGAGGTTTGCGAACAAGCATATTGACTTTACCATGATTGGAAGGCAAAATTTCTCCTGTCATCTGATAAACCGAGGCGGCTGCCGCTCTAAAAATATTCGGGACATAACCCGCCTCAAACATTGCCTTTCCAATCCATGATCCGCTTTCATCTACTAATACACTTACAAAATCCGCATTACGTTTTTCCAAAATATCTGCAACCTTTAGCAATATACCCGCTCTTTCCGTATGAGGCATTGTAGCCCATTTAGCCTGAGCTGATACCGCAGCATCAATGGCATTTATAGCGACTTTTTTATCCCCGTCCGGAATATTTGCCCATACAGCGCCTGTTGCGGGGTTATAATCTTCAAATGTATTGCCGTTATTAACCCATTTGCCATTAATATACATTTTATATTCTTTATCGGAAACCATACTTTTAACCTCTTTGTATAATAGGAAAAATTAAAATTTTTTCTCTACCTGTTTTTGAACAATCAAACATTTTTATATCTTTTTTCGGCGATGTCGAGTATAGGAACATTAAATTTATAAAGATTTTTTAGCGACAATTAAATAATGATAATACCATAACGACCTAGTTATGTTCACATTAAGAACTTTTAAACCGTAATCTGTTAATAAAGCTATAATATCTGCCGGCTTTCTATGATGAACCCATTGATTTGAGATTATTAAATCATGCAGATAATTTGCATAGCATCCTATAAGATTGGAAGGATCAATATCCATAATAATAAAAAGTCCATTATAGTCTAATTTGTCTGCAACCGATTTAAGAAAAATATTCTGATGGCTTATAGGAATATGATGTATTACGTCAGTCATTGTTACGACATCAAATCCTTTTAATTCGGGTAGTTCTTTATTATATTCGATTAAACATCGCTTTTTTGTCCATAATTTATTTAATGAATAATCAACGACTTTTTCGGAAATATCATATCCATAAGCATATCTTGCTTTTCTATATTTTAAAGCTAAATGTAATAATGCCCCTGTACCACAGCCTATATCCAAAATCCTTTTTTTTTCCGGAATAGCGGCAATTAATTTATGCATTGGACTTACGATAGGTCTGCCAAGGCTTTTTATTCTAGATATAAAAGGAAAAAAATAAAAAGCTTTTTTTAATTCTTTTACTAATTGAATTCGGGTATATTCTTCATGCATTTTTTTTATCTCTAAATAACCATAATAAAAACTTATTGTATTTATAAATAACTATCAATGGAAGTATTGTAACGTCAAGAAAAACAGGTTTTGCAATTTCCGATTTTATAAAAAAACGCTTTTTCTACGGCAAAATATTACATCTTAAGATATAATTCTTTTATTCTTTCTTTCGGCATTATCTTTTTCCAATCTTTTCCCAAAGCATTTTCCCATAACGGCTCTAACCCTAAAGCAACGGTTATCATTTTTGCAAGTATATTATTATCTATATTTTTTGTAATGCCGCGAGGAAGTTCTATTTTTGCAATTTCTTGCATTTTTCTAAATTCCGCAACACCTTCGGGATAAAACTCTTCAAGATAATCAAAGGCTATGCAGTTTCCTATGCCGTGTCTTATTCCAAGCCCGAAAGAAAGTCCGTAAGATAAAGCATGGCATACCCCTACTTGCGAATATGCTATGCTCATTCCTCCGAAATATGAGGCTATCATAAGTTCGTCTGCGGCATTTTTTGCATTGTTTAAAAATACGTTTTGGCAAAGCTCCATTGCTTTTTCGCCGTAGGCTTTGGAAAATGTGTTTAAATATGTTCCTGTTAATGCTTCTACGCAATGGATGTAACAATCCATTCCCGTATAAAAACGCTGATCTGCAGGCGCGCCTTCGGTAAGTTCCGGATCTAATACTATTTGATCAAATACGGTATAATCGGAGTTTATCCCCAATTTTTTTTCGGGTCCGGTTAATATTGCGGTTCTTGAGGCTTCCGCTCCGGTTCCGGAAAGGGTTGGTATTCCTACATGATATACCGCGGAATTTTTTATAAGATCCCAGCCCTGATAATCCGCTGAACTTCCAGGATTTGTAAGCATTAAAGATACGGCTTTTGAAATATCCATTGTAGCCCCGCCCCCTATTCCTATTATTCCATCGGGAAGAATATTTTTATGTTTTTTTATTTCTTCTACAAGCCGGTCTATATAATAGGTTTTAGGTTCGGTATCGGTATTTATCCATATTAACATATCATCTTTTTTTAAAGGAACGCGGGATTTAAAATTTGTATTTTCAAAAGCATGATCTATTAAAAATACCATAAACGATTTTTGATGCTTACGCCTATTGCTTAATATATCGTCTAATTGAGCAAAAGAGCCTTTTCCGAATATTATTTGCGGAACAACTTTAAAATTACGAAACATTTATTTCTCCTTTTTTCACAAACAACCCCATTAAAGCGGGTATTACAAATATTGTAAGCCCATCCTTCCACAAGCCCCCTAACTTTAGCCGGAAGAAATCCTTCGATGATATTTAAAATTTTTTATATTTATCTACCGCCGAAATCAAGTAAAAAAAGGCTCATTTCTACGGGAACTATGATATTTCTTCCTTTAGCATACAACACGCAATTTTATATAATGGCTTGCCGTCTTTATTATACTCTATATTATCCGACTGAACGATCTTATTGATTACGCAGCCTTCCGGTATTGACAGATTAAAAAGGTCGTCTTCGTTTATTTTACCGTTTTTTACCAGCTTGTTGTTTTTATTAAAATAAAGTCCGTTTATAGCAAAGTCTTCGCATAAAGGGCATTTGTAAACCCTTCCGTTAGGAAATATAAAATAATTATCCGCCAATAATCCGGCGCATTCAAAAGGCTCCTCTTTTTTAAGATATACTTTCGGATATATTACGCTTATTCCGAGTTCTGCTATCTTTTTTGCGGTATTCGGAATAGCGCAAAACCATTGACTGTTATTTACCTGAAAGTTATTCGCGCTTGCCGCGGGTTTGCCTCTTATTCCTATGATTTGAATAAAAAATTTATCCGGCATTATATCTTTTAAAATATCAGGCATATTTTTAATATCTTCTATATTATAAGAAGATACCGTATATATCATACTTGTTTTAAAACCTTTTGCCTTTGCTTTTTTTATGCCTTCGATAACCTTTTCATAAGAGCCTTTGCCTCTTATTTTATCGTTTAATTTCGTATTTGAGCCGTCTATGCTGAAACTGAAATAATCTACCTGTTCCGGCGTTACTTTTGAAAGTATATCAAAAAAAAGATAACCGTTTGTATCTACGGTTATGGATTCGTAATTTAATCTTTTTGCCTCTTTTACTGCTTCGGAAAGGTCGGGATGTAAGGTGGGTTCTCCTCCCAAAAATATAAGATTCTTTTTTTTTGGATTTCTTTTTGCAAAAACACTAAGCCATAATTTTATTGTTTCTACGGGTAATTTTCCTTGACCGTGTTCCTTTTTATTTATATAACAATGAGCGCATTTAAGATTGCAGTCTGTTAATATATGAAAAAATATATTAGAAGCCTTTTTTGAAAATGATACTGTTTTTTTCATTTTTTTCTCCGGTTATAATGAAGTAAGAGAATGGATTTTTGAAGATATTCAAAAATAATTTGCTTAATAGAAATTTTTTATTGCGGAAGTATTTCAAAATGCTTGCAGTGGATAGGACAAATTATATTGAAATCCCTTTTATCTACCGTTAAAATTTGTTTGATATTCAAACGTTCCGCTATAGCCGTAATAGATGCATCTACAAAATCCAATTTTATATTCGAATATTGATTTAACAGTTCATATATTCTATGAATATCGTCTTGAGTAATATTTTCAAATTTGATAGGGGAGTTGTCAAGCGTAGATATAAATTGTCGCATTTTTTTATGCCCTAATCTTTTTTGTAAAAGATACGTAATTTCTACCAATACAAGAGTAGGCAGTATTAAATCGCTTTTCGGCAAAATCGGTAATAATTTGATAACATTTTTATGATTTTTATCTTTTTTATCAAGCGCGGCATATAGGAATCCGGTATCAATTATAAAAGCCATTTTTATTTTTTTCCATACTTTTTTAAGATGGATTCAGATACGACGGATTTAATATTTTTCGAGCCATTTTTATCGCCGGAATCAAACATTCCCGCTATTGACATAAGAAAATTTATTCCGTTTTTTTCAGAAGGTTTATCAGCCGAATTTTCCTTAACAAACTCTTGTTCAATAGGCTCTTGTTCCATTGCCAACTTTTTTGTTCCCGATATTCCCACATTATCTACAAGGGTAAGCTTAACTTTCTCTAACTTTTTATAATAATCTTCATGATATTTTGACCATAAATAATTATTTTCACTCCATTGTTTATGATCCATCTCTTCTTCGGGGAGTATGCTAACAGATTTTTCCCAATTATTCGTATATTTTTTTTCAAGGTTTGAATTCTGATCGTCAAGCCGCTCCATTTTTAAAAGAATATCCGAAACAGCCTCATCTGTAAAAAAATCATAATATTTATTCCGTTGGAACGGATGTTGAGTTATTAAAAGATGAAAATCGGTTGTGGGACTTTTAGCCGCTCTGTTTAGAGTATTTATATATGACATAAAAACGCCTCCTAAATTATAGCAGTTTCATCCCATTCTTCTAAATCAGGGTCATATTCGTAAGGTTTAATAAACTCTTCCAACGAATGCGCATAAGGTCGCAATTCATTATCATAAATAAACGGCGAGTGAGTAACCGCTATTAATCCGTTACATCTTTTTAGAATATCCGGTAAAAATTGTTTCTGCCAAGGCACGGAAAGCGATAATTCCGGCTCGTCAATAATAAGAAAAAAGCCGGATTTGCCAGATAAATAAAGATGAGAAAATAAAGATACAATCTGCTTTTCGCCTGAAGATAACGCTTTAAGAGGCAGTTCCAAAACGCCTGATTTTATAAGAATATCTCGAATTACAATATTAAAATTCTGATCATCATATATAAAACGTTTGTCGGACAAATACCCTTTATTACAAATTTCTATGAATTCTCGTATATCGCGCTCATCATTTTGTTGCTTTTGATAGAGCTTTGCCAATTTCGTAAGAAAGTGAGCTATAACTTTATTATTGTCGTTAATTGTTTTTGATTCATTTATTTCGGAAATAATTTTATTTAAAAGTTCCTGATCCTCTTGCGGTAGAATATCTTCCGGGATTCTTTTGAATATATCTGCAATTAAGAATTCGTTAACCTCGTTAAATTTAGCAATATCTATAGATTGATAAGCCCCCTTAATAACATCTCTAAGATAATCCCCTGTTAACGCGCTCAAATCTTTTCGTATTGTCTCTTTTATCTCTATCATTTTACGATGTATAGTCTCTTCAACATCTTCCATCCCGAATTCCACCAGCTCGGTATATCCCGTATTTTTACGCCTTTTTGGGTATTCTTCAAAATCTCTTATTCCTATCTCTAATTTCGGCAAAATAATCTCCAAATCCTGTTCAATTCTTCTATAAGTAGGAAGATATATTACCTTATTTCCTATTTTAGTTTTGACCGATTCTATATCTTTTTTTAATTCTTTGGAAATCGAGTTGCTAAATCTTATATTTTCAATCTCTCGTCTTAATATGGTGCGAGGAACGCCGAATTCGTCCGAAATTAGCCCCATTATCTTATTATCATTATATTTTCTTTCAACTAATTCTTTAACTTTGTTATATATTGATATAGGCAAGCGACGTCCATATCTTTCATTAATAAAATTTTGTTTTCTCGCAAGCTTATTTACGTCGTCTCTGCTTAAATTATAATTTATTGAGTCTATCTCCGCCGAAACGCTTTTAAATTTATAATCAAGCATTCTTGACCATTGCATAGTTAAGAAAAAATAAATAAAATTGGCTACCGTGCTTTTCCCTATGCCGTTTTCTCCAACCAATACCAATTTATTATCAGTAATCGACATATCTATAGTGCGGATATTATGCAATCCTTCTATACGAAAACGAGTCAATTTTCCTTGCATTGCGCCCCATCCTTTCAAATGTTTTTTAAAATTGGTTGATTATAAACCTAATATTATTGCATTGCAACCTATCTACCGCCTTTTACATATTCCAATATATATACGCTCCTTTAATCAGACAAATCATAATTCGGGCAATTTAAACGCAAAAGTTTTTATCTGCATTAATATCGAAATCTACCGGATATACGCCGTCAAAACATGCCTTGCAAAAAAAAATTTCCGGCTTCCTTATACCCGTAGCTTCCAATAACCCCGAAATACTTAGATAAGAAAGCGAATCGACTTTAAAAATATCCTTCATCTCTTCAACGGTTTTATCTGCGGCAAAAAGTTCCTTTTTATCCGAAAAATCTATTCCGTAAGGGCATGGATATTTATGAGCGGGGCTTGCTATCTTTAAATGAATTTTTTGAATGCCGGTTTTTCTTAAAATTTTTGCTATCATCTTTATAGTAGAACCTCGAACAATAGAATCGTCAACTATTACTATATTTTTGTTTTTTAATATTTCTTTAACGGGATTTAATTTTATTTTTACTCCGATTTCTCGGATTATCTGCTCCGGCTGTATAAAGGTTCTGCCTATGTATTGATTTTTAATTATGCCGAGTTCAAAAGGTATGCCTGTTGCTTGAGAATAACCTAATGCGGCATAATTTCCGGAATCCGGTAAAGGAATAACCATATCGGCTTTTGCAGAAGATTCTGCAGCAAGTTTTTTACCAAAATTTTTTCGGACTTTATAAACGGTTTTATTGAACATTATGCTGTCCGGTCTGGCAAAATATATATATTCAAATATACAAAAGCTTCTTTTATCTTTTTTATTTTTTATGCTTTTTATTTTATCATTACGGATAATAACTATTTCGCCTGGATCAAGTTCTTTTATAAATTCGGCGCCGTTTATATCTAATGCGCAGGTTTCGGAGGCAAGAATATAATTTTTTTCTATTTTTCCCAAACAAAGAGGTCTAAAGCCGTTAGGATCCTTTATTGCCGCTATTTCTCCTTTGTTTGTAAGTATTATTATCGAAAAAGCCCCTTTTATGATTTCCGCGCTTTTTTTTACCGCCTCTTCAAAACCGTATTTTAAATTTTTTATAAGAAGTTTTAAAAAAACTTCGCTATCCGATGTTGTTTCAAACTTAATTCCTTGCCTTATAAGCTGTTTTTTTAATATATGGGCATTTACTATATTGCCGTTATGGGCTATGGCAAATGTTTGATTTTTGTAATGAGCTATAATCGGTTGGGCGTTTGAAAGGGTTGTGTTTCCTGCGGTAGAATATCGAACATGTCCTATTGCGCTTGCGCCGGATATTTTATCCGTTTTTTTTATGTTAAAAACGTCTGCTACAAGCCCTAATCCTTTATATAATTTTATTTCGCCATTATGCGCGACAGCAATTCCGGCGCTTTCTTCGCCTCTGTGCTGAAGAGCGTATAATCCGAGATATGTATTATTTGCGGCATTCGGATTTTCCGCAATGCCAAATATTCCGCAATGTTCGCGTATCATTTTAATAAAATAGGTTTTCGATTCATTTAATAAATTTTTTTGCCTTGCTTCTTACAAATATCAGCCATTATCGAACCTCAATATCGGTTTCAATTGCATCAGAAAGCATATCATACGTGTAATTAATAACTTTTGCTCCGGTTTCGGCGTCTGCTTCTAACCTGTAAAAAGAGGCGTCCTCTTTTTTATTTTTCCAAACTTCATAAAAGCCTTTTATACAGTCTCGGCTATGAGTGGTAGCTATAACCTGAACATTTAATTGATGAGATAATCTTAATATAATATCCCATAATTTCGGATGAAGCGCCCAATAGAGTCCGTTTTCAAATTCATCTATTAATAAAAGTCCGTCTTTCGCATTTACAAGAGCCAAAATAACATGAAAAAGACGGAGCAAACCGTCTCCCATTGTTTTTAAAGGTATTCTTTCTTTTATGCCTTTATAACGGATAATAGGAATTCGTTTGTTTTTTCCACTGCTGAATCTATCGTTGGAAATATCTCCAATAAGAGCGACCGCCGATATATTAGGATCAATAATTTTTAAAGCGGAAACTATCTCCTGTGCCAAATCGGTTCAGTTTATATTATCCCATAAAGCCGAGATATCTGAATCGTTGATCTGCCGCGCAGGCGCCACTTGAAAATTGGTATTATTAAATTCTACTATTCTCCTCATAGAAGAAATATATCTATTATATTCTAATGGAATATAATAAAGCCTCTTTTCTCCCTGCGTAACCTCCAATGCGGTTTGAATATCTATAAAATCATCTTCTGTGGATTCTTGCTCTACCGGAGTTCGAATTCTTCTTCCTTCTTCATCTTCGGTTATATGAAAGGCTCTATGGCGTATTTTAAGAAGATCGGCTTCGCTATTGCCTGGTCCTATTTCTATAGCTTTTCCGTTAATATCCGGCAAAACATATCCGTTAAAAAGATAACCTAACAGCGCGGAAATTTTTCGGATCGAATCTTTACGTTTGCGAGCAAGCAAACTTTCCCAATTTTCATCTCTTGATAAAACTATCTTATATAAATCAGCGCGATTTCCTTTGGAAGCGTATATTTGCAAGGCTTCAAGCAGGCAGCTTTTACCGGAATTGTTTTTGCCTACAAATAGATTTACCCTGTTTACCCTGTTTATTTTTAATTCTTTAAATATACGGAAATTACGAATTATCAGAGAATTTAACATTTTTTCCTCTGTTTACATTTTAATTAAAAGATTTCTCCTCGCTTACGCTCGTCGAAATGACAAACAAACAACTTCCACCCTGCTATTGCGAGCGAAGCGAGAAATCCCTTTATTATTTTTAATCATTCTTTTTTGTGTCTATAATATAATCTGAATGTTTACTCTGTCTCAGTTTTAATAAAAACCGCATAGATTAAAAAGTAATATTTGATATATTATATTGATTATATTATTTAATATATGCTTGCAAGAATTTTATTTTACCTACGCCGGTTCTAACGGTTTAAATCAATAGTTTGTTTTTAATAAGTTGTTTGACTTTAAATTTCGGTAATTATATAGGCTGATTTTATTATTTTAGTTATAGATGTTTCATTTTTTAATATTTTTTCTAATTATAAGGAGATAAAATGCCAGAATTGGCTTATTTAAACGGTAAAATTTCGGCTATAGAGGATGCTTTTGTTTCGATTGAAGACAGAGGGTATCAATTCGGAGACGCAGTTTACGAGGTTATACCGAGTCATAACGGCAGGATGTTTAAAGCCGAAGAGCATATAAAAAGAATGATATATTCTTTGAAAGAATTAAAATTTCCGAATGTTTCGAAAAAATATCTTTATGACGAATTGAATCTTTTTTTTAGCAAAGCAAAATTAAAAAGAGCGGCGGTTTATATACAAATTTCAAGAGGAGTATATAAGCGGAATCATTGTCTGCCGAATATAGACGAGGCAAAAATTCAGTTTGTAATGACTATAAGAGATATATTGAAAAAAGATGCCGAAACCGCAGAAAAAAGAAAAAAGGGAATATCTGTCATTACGGTAAATGACGCAAGATGGGGACGCTGCGATATTAAAACTGTTCAGCTTCTTGCAAATTCTTTGGCAAAACAGACCGCTTTAGATACAGGAGTAAACGACGCTATTTTTATTTCAGACGAAGGTATTGTTCGAGAGGCTTCAAGCGCAAATATCTTTATTGTAAAAGACGAGGCAATTTTTACTCATCCTGAAACTTTTAATATTTTAGGAGGGGTTACCCGTTCTGAGATTATAAGTATAATTAAGAAAAAAGAACTAACTTTAACCGAAAATTTTTACGCTGCCGAAAAGCTTATGAATGCAGACGAGGTTTTTTTAACAGGAAGTATTACAGAGGTAATGCCGGTAGTTTTTGTAAATGGCAATAAGATCGGAGAGGGGGTTCCGGGAAAGATTACAACCCTACTTTATGATTCTCTTTTAAAAAGAATGATAAATCCTATTGACTAAATAAGGAAATAATAAAGGGATTGCTCCCTTCGGTCAACAAGACAGAAAGCAATTTTTTTTGCTTGTAATGTCAACGAATGCAGCGAGGAGAAATTTCATAATTGTCTAAACTTTAATTTATCCGATTAACGGTAGAGACGTTGCATGCAACGTCTCTATTTGTTATCCGCCGAAATTTTTATCCGCCATACATAACCGCTATTATTAAAGCTTTATCCTCTTTTGCGCCGATAAGGTGCGGCATAGTAGAAGGATAATATGCGCTGTCTCCCGGGTTTAATTCCAATATCTTATCATCTATTCTAAGTTCTACGGTTCCTTCTAAAACATAGATAAACTCTTCGCCGGAATGAACTTTCATTTCAAAGTCGGAAGGTTTATAAAGCTGAATCTTGAAAGCTTCCATATGCCTTCCTTTAACTTCCGGCGCAAGACTTTTATAAACGTAAACTTCTTTATCGCCTTTTGAAGCGGAACGGGTTACGGTTTTTTGTTCGGCGCTTCTTATAATGGAATATAACTTATCCCCTTTTCCTGAAATTAGTGTTGAAAAGGCGCTGTCTAATGCTTTGGATAATTTTATTATTGTTCCTAGCTGAGGCTTTATTGAGTTATTCTCTATATCTTCAAGAAATTTTTCGTCAAATCCAGTTAATTTCGCAACATCGAATAACAGGAGTTTCTTCTCGTTTCTTATAGATTTTATTCTATCGCCTATCTGTTCTACGTTTGCTTGTGCCTGCGTTGAAATTTTTCCGGTGAGGCTTTCAAAATAATCAACATTTATATGAGGCGTATTGCTCATTATTCCTCCTTGTTTCTATTTTCTGTATTGTTCCGGTAAAACAGCCTTTTCGCTCCATGTATTCGGAAATGCCTGTTTCGGTTTTTCTCCGAATTTTTCTTTTCGTTTCGCAAGCCCGGGTCTTGCATAATGCATGTGTCCGTCTTTTAAAGTTCTGCCGTTTATTATTGCTTCGGAACGGAGTCTTCTGTCTATGGTCTTTTCCATTTGTCTGCCGAGCCATAAAACGCGGTCAACATCATATCCATGCTCAATACCCATTTCATCTATCTGAACAAGAGTATCTTCAAGGCATACGAGTCCTACATATCTCGGGTCGTCATAATAGTAGTCGCCTGTTCCTTTTACAGGGGTATCTCCTAAAAAGTTAGCAGGCTGTCCTCCAAGCCCTCCGAGTGTTGCCTCGAAATTTGCAATTCCAGCCTGTAAAGCCGCTAATATGGATGCTGAAGCGACTCTTTTTGTTTCGTGAAAATGAGCTATATGAAGTTTCGGGTTCGGCATTTCGTCTAATACCATAGAAAAATATCTATATACATGAGCCGCCGATGCGCTGCCGTCATGATCTGCATGCTCTATATCATGAGCGCCTATTTCAAGCCATCTTTTTGAAAACTCTACGGCATCTTTTAACTCGGTAGAGCCTCCTATCGGGCTTCCCCAAATTGTGCTTACCGTGCCGCACATTTTCATACCTGCATTATTGCATTTTTTTATAGCTCGTTCGGCTTCTTTCCAGTAATCCGGAAGCGTGGTTCCGGAATTTGCAAAATGGTGTTCCTCTTCCGTAGATACCATCATAAGAAGCCTATCTGGTCCTATTCCTTTTTTTCTTAATTCCACTGCCCTATCAACAGCGGATTCTCTTATGGTTATAGCGGTTAAACATATATCGTCATAGTTTATCTTTTTTCTTTCGCATTTTTTTTTAAATTTATCGCTTCTAAGGTGGGCAAGAAGCTCCTCGGCATCCGAAAACTGGGGCATAATATACGGATTGCCGAGATTGGTAACCTCTATGTATCTGCAGCCCGCAAAGATTAATTCTTCAAGATAGAATTTTTTTGCCTGCGTAGATATGAATTTTTCTTCGTGCTGGAAACCGTCTCTTATGGTAATATCGCCTATTGTTACTTTTTTAGGCATTCTCGGAAATATTTTCCATAAATCATACTCTGTTCTCATGTTTTATTCTCCTTTATAAATGGGTTCTCTTTTTTCTTTAAAAGCTTTTAATCCTTCCAATCTGTCTTGAGTCGGGATTGTAACCATATAAGCGTTTGATTCGATTCCAAGTCCTGTATTTATATCGGTTTCAAGTCCGTAGTTGATAGCATATTTAGCCTGCTCTATAGCTATGGGACCTGCTTTGCATATCATAGACGCCATTTCCATGCATTTATCAAGAAGTTCTTTCCGCTCGCATATTTGATTTGCCAATCCTATATCCAAAGCCTCCGCAGCGGTTACTTTGCGTCCTGTAAATATAAGCTCTTTTGCCTTTCCTTTTCCTACAAGTCTCGGCAGTCTTTGGGTTCCTCCTGCTCCCGGTATTATGGCAAGTCTGGTTTCCGTTAAACCCATTAAAGCATTTGAAGATACTATTCTTATATCGGATGCCAAAGCAAGCTCTGTTCCTCCTCCCAAAGCAATGCCGTTGACCCCTGCTATTACCGGCTTATTTAAATTTTCTATTAACGAAAATAATCCTCTGATGGTATATATATACTCTTTTACTTTTATTGGCGGAAGAGTCGCCCGCTCTTTAAGATCCGCGCCCGAGCAAAAAGCCTTTTCGCCGGCTCCCGTAATTATAACAACTCTTATATTCGGCGCAAAACGTATTGATTCTATTTTTTCTTTTAAAGCAAAAAGAAGATCAAAATTTAACGAATTCATAACTTGCGGTCTGTTAAGGGTTATTGTCGCAATTTTGTTTTTTTCTTCAAGTATAAGTATATTTTCACTCATTTTATAACCTCCGTTTTGCTAACAGCCTATATGTCTTGAAATTACAATTCGCTGAACTTCGGATGTCCCCTCGCCTATATCAAGCAGTTTTTGATCTCTGTAGAATCTTTCAACGTTGTATTCTTTCATAAGTCCGTATCCGCCGTGTATCTGAACTGCATGGTTTGCCGCTCTTCCCATGAGCTCGGAGCAATAAACTTTTGCCATTGCCGCCTCTTTGCCGTAAGCTCTTTTTTTGTCTGCAAGCCAGCATGCTTTATATAGGATGTTTCTTGCGCATTCCAATTCTATTGCGCAATCCGCAAGTTTAAAGGCTATTGCTTGAAATTTGCTTATGGGCTGCCCGAATTGTTTTCGTTGGTTGGCATACTTTAAAGCAAGATCATAAGCTCCCTGCGCTCCTCCCAACCCCATAGATCCTATGGACAGTCTGCCTCCGTCTAATGTTTTCAACATTTGACGAAATCCGTCTCCTCTTTTTCCAAGAATATTTTCTTTGGGTACTCGGACATCTTTAAAGAAAAGTTCGGAGGTGTTGGAAGCTCTCCAAACCATTTTGCCATGCATAGGCTTTGCCTCAAATCCTTTTGTGCCGTGTTCTACAAGAAAACAGGTATATTCCGGCTTGCCGTTATCCCTTTTGCCTGTAATTGCCTGAACCGTAACTCCGATTGATAGCTCGCATGCTGCGTTTGTTATAAAAACTTTGGTTCCGTTAATAACCCATTCGTTTCCGTCTAATACTGCCTCGGTTTGGGTGCCTCCGGCATCGGATCCGGCTTCCGGTTCGGTAAGTCCGAATCCCCATAAACCTTCTCCGCTGCAAAGTTTCGGCAGATATTTTTTTTTTTGTTCTTCGGTGCCGAAATATAATAGCGGAGATATTCCCAAAGAATTACCGGCGGCAATGGTGGCGGCTTGCGAGCCGTCTATTCTTGCAACCTCTTCTACGGCAATAATATAAGACAGGTAATCAAGGTTTTGTCCTCCGTATTCTTCCGGAACTATTACCCCGAACAGTCCTATTTCCCCCATTTTTTTTGTAAGTTTCGCCGAAAACTCCTCTTTTTCATCCAATTCGGCGGCTACAGGGACTATCTCCTCTTTGGCAAACTTTCGGACCTCTTTGCGAATCATTTCCTGTTCTTTAGTAAGATCAAAATCCACAAGGAACCTCCTTTCGTCAAAATAAGTTGATATTAAATAAATATTATTGATTTTATAATTTTATATTAGATTCTAATAAGTAATACCCTTTTTCCATACCGATTTTTTCTACGCTTGTAATATAAGACATCTTTTTATCCTCCTCATATTGTAATATTTCGGATAAAAAGCTATATAACCGAAAGCCATGCCTCATAATGCTTTATAACTTCAAATTGATCGAAAAAACCGTTTAAAAGCTCCGTATCTTCGGTTTCGTCCGTTACTATACTATCAGGAGATACGGGCAGAAATATTTCGATTTGAGTTTTTGTAACATTTATTTCGCCGCTGTGATGATAAATCGCAAAAAAGATCGGAAGCAAATTCCAAAGCTTTTCTTTTTTCTTAATGAAATCATAAGAAAAATAAAGAGTCACCCCTTTAATAGCTTCATTTATCAATACCAGATCAGCGGTTATTATTAAAGGCTTTTGATTAACGTCGCGCAAATGTTTAAAAAGAATTCTTATAAGACTGCGCATTATGTTTATTTCGCCTTCTAACTCCGGAAGTTTTTTATCAATTTCGATTTTAATATCAATATCTGTTTCGCTTACAATTTTAGATTTTTCCTCTTGAAGCATATTTTCAAGCGAATAATTGATAAAATTATCCTGTTCTTTTACTATGATTTTTTTTATGTCTCTTATAATCTCTAAAAAGTGGCGGTTTCTCTGCTTTGCGCTATTCATAAGATTTTTTAAAGATTCGATAGTATCCTGTTTGTCTGATAAAAGATTCGGAGGGAGAATTTTTATAAATTTTTTTAAAGCGGAAATAGAGTTGTTTAAAGGAAGAATTTCAGATAATGTCGCAAGATTTCTAAGACGATCCGTAAAAATAAGCTTTTCGAGCATATTTATTCTTTCGATTTCCCAAATTTTTTTCTCTTTATGAAGTATGAAAAGTTCATAACCTCTTAACAGAATTTGAAAAAGGGTTTCCATTTCCCATGGTTTTACTATATATTGATAAATAGCTCCGGAATTAACGGCATCTATGGCAAGATCATGATTCGAATAAGCGGTAGTAAGAATTTTTACAATATCAGGATGAGTAATCGCGTATTTTTTTAAAAAGTCTAAACCCGAAATTCCATTAGGCATTTTATGATCGCTTAATATAACGCTTATTTCCGAAGATCTGTCGCTTAATATTTTTTCAGCATCAGTGGCGCTTTTTGCAAATACAATATTGAAATCATCTCCGAACGAATATCGGAAAGAATTAAGGGCTCGTTCTTCGTCATCTACAACGAGTATCAAATATTTTTTAAAATCATACATTATTTTGCTCCTTATCTTCTATTATAGGCAAGTCGAAAATAAAGTCTGTAAATTCGTCCAATTTACTATTTACATTAAGATTTCCGCCATGATTTTTAACAATTTTATAACAGATACTCAAACCGAGTCCCATGCCTTCGCCTGTTTCTTTTGTAGTAAAGAACGGGTCAAAGATATGAGAAAGCTTTGAGTTTTCTATACCGCAGCCATTATCCTTAAATTTTATAAATAATCTGTCCTGTTCTTTGAACGAACTTATAGTTATTTCGGGCGTTCTGTCTATATTTTTAAAAGCGTCCGCCGCATTGATAAGCAGATTTATAAAAACCTGCGCTATTTCATCAGGCAAACCTATTACCTTGTATTTTTCTCTATTAAGCAGATCGGTTATTTTTATCTCTTTGATTTTTGCTCTTGTAAGCGTAAGAGCGCTTCTTAAAGAATCGTTTATATAAAAAGGTTGTTCATAACGTTTTGCGCCGGAAGCAAACTTTTTAAGGCTTGAAGTAATACGCGTTATGCGTTCTATCCCCTTATAAATATTATCTACAGCCTCTTTTATTTCAGGGTCGGAATCTTTTCTTTTTCTTCTTAAACCTCCTACATATCCGCTCATAAAATTTAAAGGATTATTTATTTCGTGAATAATCCCGGCAGATAACACGCCAAGCGAATTAAGTTTCTCGCTCTGGATAAGCTGAGATTCAACCTCTTTTAGCTTATTCATAGCTTCTTTTATCTGCTTTTGTTGAATTGATGTCCTAAGTACGTTTTCTACTCTGGTAATGACTTCGGTGCTGCTGAAAGGTTTAGTAAGGAAATCGTCAGCTCCTGATTTTAAACCTTTTATCTTTATACCTTCATATGTTCTTGCAGTCAAAAGAATAATTTTAGTATATTCCAATTCGGGATAACTCCGCAAACTTTTGCATATTTTAATGCCGTCCATTCCCGGCAGCATTACATCCAGAATAATTACGTCCGGAATTACTTCCAACGCTTTTTCTATACCTCTAATCCCGTCATGAGATTGAACGGTTATATACTTTTCTTCAAATAATGACATAAGAAATTGGCACATATCCGGTTCGTCGTCAATAATCATAATTTTATATTTTCTACTTTCCTTATCCAAATTCAGTCTTTCTATATGATGCCAGATATGTATTTTAGCCAAATCCGCCTTCCTAAAAGTATCTGCAAATATATCATAATTAGAAGAAGACGAAACAAAAAGTTCCAAATCTCCTTTATACAAGGGAAGGGTAATAGTAAAAGTGGTTCCCATTCCTTTACGGCTTGCAACTTTTATACTTCCGTTCTGTTCTTCGAGTAATTCTTTTGTAATGGCAAGCCCTAACCCAATTCCGCGATAATTTCTTGTTGACGAGCCATCTACCTGCCTGAATCGTTCAAAAATAAAAGGCATTTCTTCTTCCGAAATACCTATTCCCGTATCGCATATTTTTATTATAAGGTTATCTTCATTCGCGTGCATAGACACGGCAACCATTCCGTCAGTCGGCGTAAATTTAGCCGCGTTGCTTAATATATTTATCAAAACTTTTTCCAAACTCGAGATGTCCCCCAGTATAACGGTATCCCCGCAATTATTAATAAAATCAATCCGCTGATTCTGTTCTGAAAACATATATTTGACGGAATTAACTATTCCGGATACTAATAAAGAAATTTTGATCGGAACCAATTCGATCTGCTTTTTTAATTCGTCTAACCGTAATATTTCAAGAAGGTCGTTAATCAAACTTAATAAACGCAATCCATTATTTCTTGCTAATATTAAAAGTTTACGGGCAGTTTCCGGCAAAGCCGGCACATTATTTAAAATTCTTTCTATAGGAGAAATAATCATTGTCAAAGGAGTTCGCAATTCATGATTAATATTAGCATAAAACTCGGTTTTAAGTTTATCCATTTCCTCAAGTTTATATCTGTGTTTGAACTCTTTAATTCTTATCTCCGTAAAAAAATAACATATATAAACATTAATTATAACCGTTAGCATAATGAAAAGCAGGTTATTATAAAAAACGCTGTAATTAAAAGGGGTTTCTTCATGAAAAAGAACGGCTATCGTATAAAAAAAAGCTATCGTCAAACCGTATCTCATAGCTTCAAAGTGATTATAAGGCAATACTTGACATGCTCCGACTATAGCAAGATTAAGTCCTGCATAATAAGGAGAAACCGACCCGTCTTTTAAAAAAACCATAATACATATCGGAAGAGCTATTAACATAGTCCACATATAACCGATTATATGATAATATTTTGTCGCAAGATCTTTTTTTGATAATAAAAAAAACAACGACATAAGTAAAAAAGACCAAATACAGCGCATCTTAAAAAAGGTTTGAAACATATCCGGATAGACAAAATAATCTAAAGTATGACAGATATGATTCAACGCTATAAGTAATACAATACCTCTTTTTCCGTTCCTTATGCGTAAGATGGCGTCTTCTTTTAAATAAGCCGCTTTTTGTGTATTATCGTCGAAAAATTTGTCTTTCATGTTTTATAATATAATGTTCAATTTAAACTATTTCGATATTCTTTTTAGCCTTATTTAATTTCCTATATGTTTTAGCAAATTTTTTTTTTAATCCCGAACGTTCTTTGAGTAATCTGCTTTTTAGTTCCTGTTTCTCTTCAGACCGTAAAGATTTAATCCTGTTTTTAAAAAATTCTATATTAAAACTTATATCATTGTCTAATCTTTTATTAAATTCACTCTGAGTTAAGCCGATATGTTGAAATAAAATTGACAATTCCATAAAAGTAAAAGGCAATAGTCCCTCTTCTTTAAAAATATATTCGGTTTCCGAAATATAAAGAATTCTTGCAAAATCCTTTATCGCTACATTATTCTTTTTGCGTATTAACTGCAATAATTCTGGCTTGAATCTCCCTGCAAGAGCTTCGCTTTGTTCGTTTAACTGCTCTGCTGAATGTCTGGAAAGCTTTCTTCCCAAAGCTATAAGCTCTTCATAATTAAAATTAATATACTCGGCAAACCTAACTCTTGCATTTTCCGAAATAGCTCTTTTTCTATTTAAAAATTCGCTTAAATAACTCTGCTGAATTCCTATGGCAGTCGCAATCCGTTTTTGTGACCCCCAACCTAATTTTTTGATATAAAGTTGAATAGCCAATCTAAAATACTCTGAAATTTCCATAAATTTTTTCTCCGATTCTAAGTTGCAGGGGATTTTATTTCCAGAAAATAAAAATTTTCAAATTAGTAACAATAAAACGTATAACCCGAAAATTTTAAAAACTTTTCACTTCAACTATTAATTCAATCTCTTTTTTTCTATTAAAAGTCAAATGAATTTATAAAATTTTATCTGCGGATTTCTAAAATATAAAGTTGGAAATAAAACAGGCGGGGTTACAAGATGCCGAGCATTTTTTATGCGCCTCGCTCGTTGATATTACAAACAAAAAATTAGTTTTCTTTTAAAGCCCTTCTCATTGTATCGGCAATCGGGCTTAAAAAGTATTGGATAAAGGTTCTTGATCCCAAAACAATATAACACTCTCCGGGCATGCCGGGGTAAAGTTTTACCTCTTTTAACCGCAAAAGCTCCTTTTCATCTACTTTGATCTTTACCACAAAATATGCGGCGCCGGTTAGTTTGTCTGTAAATCTGTCTGCGGATACGTTTTGAACGGTTCCGCTTAACATCGGAACATTCTTTGTTTTGTACGCCAAAAGCCTAACTCTTGCTTTTAACCCTGCATATACTACGTCTATATCTTTAGGGTCAATTTTTGCTTCTATAATTAATTCGTCGTCTTGGGGAACAATATCGGTTATATCCGCTCCGGGCGATATAACTCCGCCTTGCGTATGAAAATTAAGCCCCGTAACTATTCCGGCTTGCGGAGCGGTTACGGTTGTTCTGTTTAATGTGTCTAAAGCGGCTGTTATTTTTTCTTGTAGATCCGCAATTTTTTTTCTAATATCTTGTAATTGATCCGTTATTTCATTTTCTCTTTGGTTTTTTAAATTTATTATCTCTAATTTTATTTCATTTATTCCCTGCTTAGTTTTTGCAATATTTGCAATATATTCGCCTCTGTCTCCTTTTAATTTCGCGATCTCTTTTTTTAAGGCGATTAATCTGGATTTTGAGATCATCTTTTTTTTAAAAAGTTTTTCTACGGATCCCATTTCATCTTCAATAAGTTCTATCTGCTGCGCTGCGGATTTTTCCTGAACTTTAAAGCCTATTATCTGTTGTTGCAATTGAATTGTTTTTTTATTTAACGCTCCTATCTTACCCGCCAAACTTTTTTTTCGTATTGCAAATAAATTTTTTTCCCCTTCTATTATCTCGGCAAAACTTGGGTTATAATCCAATTTTATATCAAATGCCGGCTGTTTTAAGCCGTCTCTTTCCGCTTCAAGCCTTATTTTTTCTATTTGCAAAGATGTCGCCTCTTTTTTAAGCAAGGCAAGGCTTGCCTTTGTAGAAGTTTGGTCTAATTTTATTAAAGGCTGCCCCGCTTTAACCTTTTCGCCTTCCATAACTAATATTTTTTCTATGATACCGCCTTCAAGATGTTGAATTGTTTTTTTATTGGAGTTAGGCTTTACATGTCCCGGAGCTATTGCGGCGCTTTCTATTTTTGCAAATCCTGCCCATAGCCCGAAAAAGACAAATAACCCTGCGGTTATCCATAGTCCAAGCATTATCGGCTTTTTTGCAACGTTATCGGCGCTGTTTTCAGTATTTTTTTTCAACTTTCCAACTCCGCATTTTTTGTTTTTCTTTTTTTATAATTAAGATACAAAGTTGCAAAGTAAAGACGTTGCATGCAACGTATCTACATATCAAATTTTTAATCATAGTCTATCATATAAACAGGCTAACAATTATAAAATTTCTCATTGCCGCGGTTGTTGACAAGACATAAAAAAAAAGCAACCTTATCGAAACGCCTTATACTTTGTTCCTCTATATCTCTGTCTCTTTTCCGGCAAGCTGACGTAATACGTTATCCTTATGCCCGAAAAGCTTTGCCTCTCCTTGATCTATTACAAGAATTTTGTCTGTAACCTGCAATATTGTTTCTCTGTGAGAAATAATAATTAATGTGGTTTTTTTCTGTTTTGCATTAAAAATCGCTTTTGCCAAAGCAATCTCCCCTTCTTTATCCAAATTTGAATTCGGCTCGTCTAATATTATAAGTTTGGGGTTGTTATAAAATGCTCTTGCAAGCGCTATGCGCTGTCTTTGTCCGGCAGACAATGCAGAACCCGCGACGCCTATATCGGTTTCGTATCCTTTGGGCAGTTGTAATATAAGCTCGTGAGCAAAAGCCTCTTGCGCGGCTTTTATAATTTTTTGCGGATCCGCTTCTTTATCCATTCTTGCGATATTATCTTTTACCTTTCCGTTAAACAATTCCACATCTTGGGGCAGATAACCCACATAATTTTTTATATCCTCTCTATCCCATGTATATATATCCGCATTATCAAGCCTAACTACTCCGGCGTTCGGTTTATATATTCCGGCAATAAGCTTTGCCAAAGTTGTTTTTCCCGCGCCGGAAGGTCCGATTATACAAACCGATTCTCCGGGCGCAATTTTAATGTTTATTCCTTTGATTATCGGTTTTGCGCTTTTTTTCGGCTTGTATATAACCTTTTCTATTTTCAAATCTCCTTTCGGCGCCGGAAGTTTCATAGCCTTTTCCCTGATGTTTGGATTTAACATCATTTTATTAAGCCGCTCATAAGCTCTTCGCATAGTTAATACGCTTTTCCAATTGGTTATTGCAGCGTCAAAAGGCGCTAAAGCTTTGCCGGAAAGTATTGAAGCGGCAATGATGCCTCCGGGGCTCATTTTATTATGAACTACCAAATAAGCGCCCGCCGCCATAGTAAATATATAAATGAATAATCTGACGGTTTTTGTTATATTTGCTATAAGATTCGCTTTATTGCTTGCTTCGGTTTGCAAATTAAGTATTTTTTTATTTATTTTCTGCCAGTTTTTTATAATGTCGCTTTTCATACCCATAGCCTCTATTACTTCCGCATTTCTTGTAGATATTTCTATCTCTTTTATGCTTTGCAAACTATATTCGCTTGCGGTTTTTAAAAGAGGCGCAGTTTGTTTTTCGTTATAAAAAGCAAGAAAAAGCAGAATAACCGCTCCGATAATCACAATAACCGATATTGCCGGATGTATAAAAAATATTACTATAATGTATATAAACGCCCACGGAGAATCGAATAGCGAATTGATTGCAGAACCTGTTAAAAAATTTTTAACAGACCCAAGATCGCGCTGAAAAAGGCTTCCTTGCATACTTGTATTTATTGCAGATAAGCTTATGGAGTCGGATAACAGTAAAGAGGATAATTTTTTGTCTAAAAAAACGCTTACATCCGCAGATATATAAGATCTAACGGTTTGAATTAATCCGAGTATTATTACAAGCCCGCATACTACAAATGTAAGAGCCGTTAAAGTATCCATGCTGCCGGAGGATAAAACTCTATCAAATATCTGTAAAGCGTATAATGATGTGGCAAGGGTTAAGAAGCTTGTAATAAGACTGAAAAATAAGGAGTATTTAAAAGCTGTTCCGCAGGCTTTAATCGCTTTTTGCAGGGGTGTGTTTTTTATAATCATCTATCACTTTGTATCTCTCTTCCTTAAAATATAAAATCATCGTAAGCAAGCTCGAATTCTCCTACGATTTTTATTGCAAAATCGGAATTTTGATCTTGTATTAAGGTATTTCCGTCTTCTATTTGATAGGTAAGGATATTTCCCAAATCGGACGGATTAAAG